>NZ_AVPG01000003.1 GCF_000775615.1 Pontibacillus litoralis JSM 072002 | reverse complement strand
CCCGCAAGAGTAGGACGTCGCCAGGCAAACTGTACCAATCCTTAGGAATGTAAACAATCCTAAGGGTTTTTTTATTATAGGGAAAGGAAAACAAGAGCTTTAAGAAGAATAGTAGATGGATAGATTCCTTAACAAATTATTATTAGGTATTCTCTAAATATTGAATGTGGATACGTTGTTTATTTGTATCTTGTTGAATGAGTCGATGTAATTGAATAATAAGCAGACCATTTTGATAGGTGGCGTTTATTTTGTCACTTCTTACCGGATAAGGAAGTTCAATGGTTCGCTCAAAGGACCCTTGTAATATTTCTTCTTGAATAAGTTGGTGGGATGGGGTGATATTGATGACTCCTCTTAACTCTATTGTGGCATTAAAAACGTATACATCGACTTGATTGACATCATCTAATCCAGGAATATTGGCATACAACATAATTTCATTGTCCGATTGATACATATTAATTTGAGGTATTTTCGGCTTTAGAACACCTTCAAATTCACCCCAAAAATCTTCCCCAAAAAATCTATCTAAGTTCTTTCGCCATTCTTGCATATTTTGAAAAGGATCCATATGAGTACCTCCTCCATTATTTTGTGTAATTTAATGTTGAACAGAGAAAATCATTTGCGATATAGTGTATGCATAATTGTTTAGTAGGTGAATGATTTAGGTAATATATCTTGTGTGCAAAAGAAAGGGTGAAGGAAAAGGATGGTAGAGAATTTATTAAGTAATAGCCTAGTTATGGTACTCATTATTTTTGTTGTTAATATTTTTTATGTATCTTTTCTTACGATTCGAATGATATTTACTTTAAAAGGCCAACGATATTGGGCTGCTCTTATTAGCGTGTTCGAAATTACAGTTTATATTGTTGGTTTAGGGCTAGTGTTAGAAAACTTAGACCAAATTCAAAATATAATTGCTTATGCGTTAGGTTTCGGCTTAGGTGTTATTGTCGGTATGAAAATTGAAGAGAAGTTAGCTCTTGGGTATATTACGGTAAATGTAATCTCTTCGAATCCAGATATTGATTTCACTAAACAGCTACGTGATAAAGGATATGGGGTGACGAGCTGGTTTGCATACGGGATGGAAGGCGATCGTTTAGCGATGCAAATATTAACACCAAGGAAGTATGAGTTAGCTTTGTATGAAACCATTAAAGAAATAGACCCTAAGGCGTTTATTGTCGCGTATGAACCGAAGCAAATTAGAGGAGGCTTCTGGGTCAAGCAAGTAAGGAAAGGACGTTTAAAGAAGAATGGGTAAAAAGAAAAGATTTACAGTGGATGAAGGAAAGACAATAGTACAAGTGTTAGAGCAGATGAAAGAGGAAGGGTATCGTCCCGTTCGTCGCGTGGAAGAGCCAATATTTAAAGAGAGAATCATAAACGGTGAGAAAAAAGTCGAACCCATCGGTAGAAAAATCATCTTTGACGGTGTGAAAAGCGAATAAATGTAGGTGGAATTTAGGCATCAAAAATTACACGAGGAATAGAAACTAGGACACCATTCAGAAGAAATCACATCGCTATTAATGAAAATGAAGTTGTAGAGGTTAATGGCAACCCTACCCAGCAGGTGAACGTATGATGAGTGACTTTTTCAAGCTTTAAAAGCGAATGATTTCATCAATTCAACATTTATTGTTCGTTATTTATTGCTTTTTTTATTCCCTCTTGATACGATATATTATATAAATTTTTCGCTTGAGGGAATGAAAGGTTTGGTGAGCATGTAAAGCCTGTGTACCTCCCCTTAGGAACGTGCATAGGTTTTATTATTATTATTTTTGTGGAGGTTGAGGAAATGATTGAACGTTATACAAAGCCTGAGATGGGAGCTATTTGGACGGATGAGAATCGCTTTAATGCTTGGCTAGAGGTTGAAATATTAGCTTGTGAGGCATGGAGTGAGCTAGGTTACATACCACAAGAAGATGTTAAAAAAATTCGTGAGCATGCTTCTTTTGATATTGCTCGTATTCATGAAATTGAAGAGGAGACGCGTCATGATGTGGTGGCTTTTACTCGTGCAGTTTCAGAAACGTTAGGGGAAGAGCGTAAGTGGGTGCATTATGGTTTAACGTCTACAGATGTAGTCGATACCGCGCTATCTTACGTATTAAAACAAGCAAATGAAAAGATTCGTGCAAAACTGCATCACTTCATTGATGTAATAGCTGCAAAAGCACAGGAGCATAAATATACAGTGATGATGGGTCGTACACACGGTGTTCATGCAGAACCAACTACATTTGGCTTGAAGCTCGCATTATGGTATGAAGAAATGAAGCGTAATTTAGAGAGATTCGAAATGGCAGCCCAGCAAATTGAATTCGGGAAGCTCTCAGGCGCTGTTGGGACTTACGCTAACATTGATCCTTTTGTAGAGGAATACGTCTGTGAGAAGCTAGGATTAACACCTGCGCCTGTATCTACCCAAACACTACAGCGAGATCGTCATGCACAATATGTTTCTACTTTAGCGTTGATTGCAACATCCATTGAGAAATTTGCCGTTGAAATCCGCGGATTGCAAAAAACAGAGACACGAGAAGTGGAAGAATTTTTTGCTAAAGGTCAAAAAGGTTCTTCTGCAATGCCGCATAAACGTAATCCAATTGGATCGGAGAACATGACGGGAATGGCTCGTGTTATAAGAGGTCATATGGTTACAGCTTTTGAGAACGTATCGTTATGGCATGAACGTGATATTTCTCATTCTTCAGCTGAACGCATCATTTTACCAGATGCAACGATTGCTTTACACTACATGCTTAGTCGTTTCAGTAATATTGTAGAGAATTTAACGGTTTATGAAGAGAATATGAAGCGCAACATGGACAAGACTTACGGACTCATATTCTCCCAACGTGTTTTATTAACGTTAATTGATGAAGGCATGGTGCGAGAACAAGCTTATGATTTAGTTCAACCAAAGGCTATGGATGCATGGGAAAAAGGTATTTCCTTTAGAAGTCTAGTAGAAGCAGATGACACCATTCAAAACACGCTTAGTAAGGAGCAACTAGAAGCGTGCTTTGATTATAAGCACCATTTGCAAAATGTGGACAATGTATTCGAACGAATAGGATTATAAAGAAAGTGAAACGTGCTTAATGAGATTGTTTTCATTAGGTGCGTTTTTTATTTTTAGTGGATAATCTTCGTGTTGCTGTTTCCGTGGGTGTCGATGGCTTCAATGACAATCGTTTCTTTTGGTCGAATAATAGTAAAATGGTTTAACGTAGCATCTACTGGACCGTAGCCCAAATAGTGTTTTGGGTGATGTCCATTGATCAAGACGTTAGCTATATTTGGTTCATCAATTTGTACATGTAATTTAGGTGCGCTCTCATTATTCGTTATCGTGGTTTCAATGGTTGGAGGTGTGCTGTCAATCTCATATGTGATGCGCCTGTCTTGCCATGTATCGCCGTCATGAAAATGGATGCGAACATCATGATTTCCTTCGTGTGATGGTAGCATGATGGAGTTCGTGTTGCCTGTGTACGTTTGATAAAATGTTCCTTTATCATGCAAGTAAAGTCGATCAATGTTATAGGCATCTAGTTTAATAGAAGGAGCCATTGTTTCTTCTGACCCCCAATGGATATCAGAAAACCACATGTAACTATTTTTATTCGTGACAGCTTTAAATTTGGCCATATCGAGCGTTTTTAATTCTAGATGCTTATCATCAATGGTATACATTATTGTTCGTGAATAACGATTTACATATTGGACTAACTCTTCACTAGATGCTTGTGGATACTCAGCTTTTAAATATGCGAATACTCCTGTTGCATAAGCACTCGCTATACTTGTACCACTAGTTGTTGTAAGCTCACCACCGAGTCCAGCGCTGAGCACGTTTATCCCAGGAGAAATGTAAGTAATTCCTTCACCATAATTCCCTGATAAGATAGAATTCTTGTTATTGGTTGCAGCTACAGGGATGACGTGTTCATATTTCGCAGGGTATGTTAGCGTGTCTTTTCCTTCGTTACCAGACGATGCGATAAAGAGAACATCCTTATTAGCGCCATATTCGATTACTTTTTGTGTAATGGGATTATACGGTTGATGGAAGCTCATATTGACGATGTCAGCACCGCTTATAATGGAGAGTAAGATAGCAAGAGAGGTGTTGTTTGGGTTGCCTAGTTTCCGAACTGGTAGTACTTGTACTGGAGAATCCTCTGTTAATTGCATGATGATACCAGTGACTTGGGTGCCATGGCCGACTTCATCGTTTGGTATATGGTCTCCGTCGATTAAGTCAAACCCTTGAAGGAGTCGCTCTTCGAACATAGGATGATCCATATCGATGCCTGAATCAAGTACAGCAACGATGGTATCTTCTGTATCGAAAGTAGCTTGGAACAAATATGCGAAAATACTGTATAAAAGAAAAAGTATTAAGGAACGAATATGCATGTATTCACCTCCTGCCTTTATATGTATCTTTTTCGCCAGAAGGGAAGATGGAAGAATCTATAATACTATGCTTATGAAGTGACTTGATAGAATATGAGGAGATAGTAGTATATGCAAAGAAGTGGAAAAAAGTTCTCCATAAAAAGGATTAAAATATACAACCAAGACCTATGTACGTCATAGGTCTTGGTTGTAGGGAATGTTCTATTAGCTTCTCATTTTCCCTTGTTTCTTTAATTCAGCTGTGTCTTCCTTTAGTGCCTTTAACAATGACCATATCATAGCCAACAGAATAAAGGCAAATGGAAAGGCTGATAAGATGGAAGCTGTTTGCAGTGCATCTAATCCTCCAGAAGATAGAAGAACAGCTGCAATAGAAGCTTGTATCACACCCCAAGTTAATTTAACAACTGTTGGTGGATTTAAGCTACCATTTGTCGTCTGCATTCCAAGTACGAATGTCGCAGAGTCAGCGGAAGTAATAAAGAACGTACTTATGAGTAAAATAGCAACGACGGTAATAATGAGACCAAAAGGTAATCCTTCAAGCGTTCCAAATAAAACTTGTTCAGGTTGCAATTCGGTTAAACCTGGATTCGTACCATCTAATTCTTGCTTTAGGCTAGTACCACCAAATATAGCAAACCAGAAAGCACTAAACATTGTTGGTAACAATAACACACCTAAGACGAATTCACGAATGGTGCGCCCTTTAGATACACGGGCTATAAAGGTACCGACAAATGGTGACCAGGCAATAAACCAAGCCCAGTAGAAGACGGTCCAGTTTTGAATCCATTCGTTATGCTCTGTACTCATTGGTGCCATTTGGAAACTCATCATTGGCAAGTTCTGAATATAAGATCCAATGGTGCTAGAGAACATATTCATAATAAATGTTGTTGGACCTAAGAACAGCGTTAATACCATAAGTGCAACAGCTAAAATGATGTTAGCATTACTTAAATATTTAATTCCTTTACCAATTCCACTCCAAGCCGATAGCATGAATAGAACAGTGACGATAAGAATGATGACAAGCTGTGTCATAAACGTATTTTCTATATCCGAAATGTAGGATAACCCACCTGCGATTTGAGCTGCTCCAAGTCCTAAGGAAGTAGCAACACCAAATACAGTAGCAAATACGGCAATAGTATCAATTGTCTTTCCGAACGGTCCGTTTACTCTATCTCCTAAAAGCGGTTGGAAAGTAGCACTTATTACTCCAGGTGCTTGACGGCGGAATTTGAAGTATGCAATAGAGAGAGCAATTACTGTGTAAATGGCCCAAACATGGATTCCCCAGTGGAAGAAAGAATAGCGCAATGCATCTTTAGCGGCCTGCGCTGACTCAGGGTCCCCTGTTGGTGGAGTAGCAAAGTGGGAAATTGGTTCAGCCGATCCCCAAAATACAAGTCCGATTCCCATTCCAGCACTAAATAACATGGCGAACCAAGTTAGTGTACTGTATTCAGGCTTTTCACCTGGTTGTCCTAATCGTAATTTTCCATATGGACTTACAATTAAATAAATAGAAAAGATAACGAATATAGCGACGGTTCCTAAGTAGAACCAACCAAATTTCTCTGTGAGATAACCTTGAATGTTTCCTGTGCTGGATTTTAGGTTTTCTGGAGAGATAACTCCCCATAATACAAAAATGGCCGAGATGGCTATCGATATCCAAAATACAGATGAGACTTTCTTCATGTAATCTCCTTCCAAGTAGTTAGTACATTTTGTGAAGTAAAAACTGTACAAACGTTTCATTCCGAATATAATTTTATCATTTATTCAAAATTCGTCAATAAATTTACTGTTCAAATTTTGTTAAATAGCTGTTAAATCCATTTATAAATCAGTTCAATTGACGAACATTAACTGATATTTGTTATATAATTGTTCGAATTTAAGTTGACTATTGTAGATGGTACCTGTTACTATAATGGTACAAATTCATAATACACCTTATATAATCTCGGGGATATGGCCCGTAAGTCTCTACCTGACGACCATGAATTGTCAGACTATAAGGGGAGATATACGAACGTTTAGGGGGTAGTGTGTTTATTGTTTACTATCTCCATAAATTTATTTGCGTTACGTCTATTATCTTCTCTTAATGAGATGATAATAGACGTTTTTTTCATTCTGTTTATTTAAATAGGAAGGAATTTGTTAATCAAATAATAAAGTAGAGGTGTTACATGGTGGCGACAGTTAGTGTTGTTATGGGAAGTATTTCAGATTGGGAAACGATGAAGAATGCTTGCATGATGCTAGAGGAATTCGATATTCCATATGAGAAGGATATACTCTCAGCTCATCGCACACCGGATGAAATGTATCGCTTTGCAGAAACAGCTCGTGAGCGAGGGGTTAAAGTAATCATTGCAGGTGCAGGCGGTGCCGCTCACTTGCCGGGGATGATTGCATCTAAAACGACACTTCCTGTTATAGGTGTTCCAGTAGTAACAAAGTTAAGCGGGTACGACTCATTGCTTTCAATTGTTCAAATGCCTGGTGGTGTTCCAGTAGCGACGGTTTCAATCGGGGCAAGTGGTGCGAAGAATGCTGGTATATTGGCGGCAGAAGTGATTGGTGCTTTTGATGAAGATGTAGCGAAACGCCTCGCACTATATAAAGAAGAATTACATGAGCATGTCGAACAAATGAGGAGGGATTTACATGAAGAATAGTATTTTTCCTAGTAGCACAATTGGGATTCTAGGTGGAGGTCAGTTAGGTAAAATGATGGCCGTTGAAGCGAAGTTAATGGGCTTTCAAGTTGCAGTGTTAGATCCTGCGCCAAACGGTCCTTGTGCTCAAGTTGCGGATATACACATACAAGCCGCATTAGATGACATCCATGGAGCGATAGAGCTTGCAAAACATACAGACGTCATTACGTATGAATTTGAAAATGTAGATATAGAGTTAGCTAAAGAATTAGAGGCTAGAGGGAAATTGCCACAAGGCCATCGTGCATTAGAAATGACGCAAGATAGAGGAAATGAAAAGCAGGCACTAACAGAAGCGGGTGTCCCTGTTGCTCCCTATCGATTGATTGAACGGCCGGAACAATTGCAGCCTGCGATTGCTGAAATTGGTTACCCATGTGTGTTAAAAACAACGCGTGGTGGATATGACGGAAAAGGGCAATGGAAGCTAGAATGCGAGGCAGATGTAAAAGCAGCAGAAGAAGCGATTCAAACAAATGGCAACTGCGTGTTGGAAGCTTGGTTACCATTTGATAAGGAAATCTCTGTTGTCATGACAAGAGGACGATTTGGTGAAATAACCTTATTTCCCATCCCAGAAAATATCCACGAGGATCATATGTTGAAGCAGAGTATTGTACCTGCTCGTGTGGAAGGGGATGTTGTAGAAAAAGCTAAGAAAGCAGCGTTACGTATTGCGGAGCATATTCAATTTATCGGCACATTTGCAGTGGAAATGTTTGTTGTAAATAACGGAATTTATGTGAACGAAATGGCTCCAAGGCCGCATAATTCTGGTCATTATACAATAGAAGCTTGTTCTGTATCACAATTCGGCCAACATATCCGAGCAATTTGTGGGTTACCTCTGTTAGAAGTGAAAACACCGTATGCGGCAGTGATGACGAATGTCATTGGCGAAGATATGCACAAGTATTTGCAACAACTAGAAGCTTTTGAAGATTGTTTTGTTCATTTATACGGGAAAGATGCTGTGAAACCAAAACGAAAAATGGGCCATGTGACGAAAATAGGTCAACATGTGGAGAACCTCGTTGTTGAATAACATATGGGAGGGTAAATTGTGAAGGGCACAATGTTATATGAAGGAAAAGCAAAAAAGGTTTACACGATTCTTGGCGAAGAATACCAACGGATTTTAGAGTACAAAGATGACGCTACGGCATTTAATGGCAAGAAACATGAAGTATTTCGTGGTAAAGGTCGATTGAATAATGTCATTTCATCGCACATTTTTCAATACTTGCATCAGCAAGGTATTTCCTCTCATTTTATTGATTCATTATCAGAAACAGAACAGCTCGTTCACCATACGTGCATTATTCCAATTGAAGTTGTTGTTCGGAATATTGCGACAGGTAGTTTGACGAAGCGATTTGGGATTGAAGAAGGAAGCGCGTTCGACCAGCCTATTGTGGAGTTTTATTACAAGAAAGATGAATTAAATGATCCGCTGATGAATGAGGAACATGCCAAGTTGTTAACAGGCGTCACGGATGAAGATCTTACGCTTTTAAAGCAGCAAGCGAAAGCGATTAACGCCCATTTACAACAGATGTTTGACGAGATTGGCTGTACGTTAGTCGATTTCAAGCTAGAGTTTGGCCGCATGCATGATGGAAAGATTGTGTTATCTGACGAAATATCACCTGACACATGTAGGCTTTGGGATAAGGAAACGAACCAAAAAATGGACAAAGATGTGTTTCGTCAAGGTAATGGGGATTTAATATCAGTCTATGAAACTATTTGGAACCGACTAAAGGAGGATATTCATGTTTAAAGTAAAGGTGTTCGTAACGTTAAAAGAAGGTGTATTAGATCCACAAGGTAAAGCCATTCAGCAGTCATTAGCTTCTCTTTCTTATGATGAAGTTGAGGAAGTTCGTGTTGGTAAATATATTGAACTTATGGTTGAGCAGCGTGAAGAGTTAGAAAAGCGTATCAATGAAATGTGTGACCAGTTGTTAGCTAATCCTGTTATCGAAGATTATTACTATGAAATTGAGGAGGCTGTTCGCTAGTGAAATTTGCGGTAGTGGTTTTTCCGGGGTCTAATTGTGATCGAGACATGCTTCATGCGATTACCGATGCGTTGCAAGAAGAAGCAAGCTTTGTCTGGCATACAGAAACAGATTTATCGCCATATGACGGCATTTTACTTCCGGGTGGTTTCTCCCATGGGGACTATTTGCGATCCGGGGCGATGGGGGCAACAGCTCCGATTATGCAAGCGGTGAAACAAGAAGCGGCCAAAGGCAAACCTGTACTTGGCGTTTGTAACGGATTTCAAATACTACTAGAAGCAGGGTTGTTGCCAGGTGCTATGTTACGTAATGAATCTCTTTCCTTCATTTGTCGCAATATTGGCATTAAAGTACGACGTAACAACACGATGTTTACAAGCAAATATGAGCAAGGGGAAGAAATTATATTGCCAATCGCTCATGGTGAGGGGAATTACTTCTGTGATGACCAGACGTATGAAGCATTGCAGCGCAATAATCAAATACTATTCACGTACTCCAATAATCCAAATGGTTCTGTTCAAGATATTGCTGGTATTTGTAATGAACGAGGGAATGTTCTCGGCATGATGCCACACCCTGAACGTGCGGTAGAAAGTTTATTAGGATCAACAGACGGTTTAACGTTATTTCAATCAATCGTAAGCAATTGGAGGGAATCTCATGTACTCAACACTTGACATTAGCACGGACAAAATAGAACAAGATCAATTATATAAAGAGATGGGATTGTCAGATGATGAGTTTGCTTCTATTAAAGAAATATTAGGACGCAAACCAAATTATACAGAAACAGGATTATTTTCTGTCATGTGGTCGGAGCATTGTAGCTACAAAAACTCCAAGTCGCTATTGAAGAAGTTTCCTACGAAGGCTCCTCATGTTCTACAAGGTCCAGGAGAAGGTGCTGGGATTATTGATATTGGCGAAGGGAAAGCGGTTGTGTTCAAAATTGAAAGTCACAATCACCCATCTGCAATCGAGCCTTATCAAGGTGCAGCAACTGGTGTAGGCGGTATATTGCGAGATGTGTTTTCCATGGGAGCTCGTCCAATTGCATTACTAAACTCGTTGCGATTTGGGGAGTTAACAACAGAACGAGTGAAATATTTGTTTCGTGAAGTCGTCCATGGCATAAGCGGGTATGGCAATTGTGTCGGGGTGCCAACGGTTGGTGGCGAAGTGCAATTCGATGCTTGCTATGAAGGTAATCCACTCGTAAATGCAATGTGTGTAGGTATTATTGATCAAGAGGATATTCAGAAAGGTATTGCCACAGGAATCGGCAACTCGGTTATGTATGTGGGAGCCCCTACTGGTCGTGATGGAATTCATGGTGCTACGTTTGCATCGGAAGAGCTTTCGGATTCGTCGGCAAGTAAGCGTCCTTCTGTTCAAGTAGGAGACCCTTTTATGGAGAAATTGTTAATTGAAGCTTGTTTAGAAATTACCCAGTGCGATGCATTAGTTGGGATGCAGGATATGGGAGCAGCAGGTTTGACGTCGTCAGCGAGTGAAATGGCTAGTAAATCTGGAACAGGTATTGAAATGCGTTTAGACGAAGTACCACAGCGCGAACAACAAATGACACCATATGAACTTATGTTATCAGAGTCACAGGAACGTATGCTGTTAATTGTTGAAAAAGGTCGAGAACGAGAAATAGAAACAATTGTAGAGAAATACGGCTTGAGCGCTTGTACGATAGGGGAAGTAATGGAAGAGCAAGTACTTCGGCTTCAATTTGCAGGAGAAACAGTAGCTGAAGTACCAGTTGATGCATTAGCAGAAGAAGCGCCTGTTTACTATCCTGAATCAAAGGAACCAGAATATTTTACAACGTTTCAACAACAGCCCGATTACGTTCCAGTTGTAGATAATGAAGAAGAAATGGTATTACAGCTTCTACAACAATCGACTATTGCTAGTAAAGAATGGGTGTACGATCAATACGATACAATGGTTGGAACGAATACAGTAGTCACGCCTGGATCAGATGCAGCAATTGTCAGGGTGCGTGGTACGGAAAAAGCAATCGCGATGACGACGGATTGTAATTCACGCTACATTTATTTAGACCCAGAAACAGGCGGGAAGATTGCGGTAGCAGAAGCGGCACGTAATATCGTGTGTTCAGGTGCTAAACCAATGGCATTAACAGATTGCTTGAATTTCGGTAGTCCAGATATTCCGGAAAACTATTGGCAAATGGCAAAGACAGTAGATGGAATGAGTGCAGCTTGTAATCAATTGACGACACCTGTTATTAGCGGAAATGTATCCTTATATAACGGATCGAACAATCAATCCATTTACCCAACCCCTGTTGTCGGTATGGTTGGACTTGTTGAAAAACTAGACGACATTACGCAGCAAGCATTTCAACAAGCAGGCGATGTTATTTATTTGATAGGGGAAACGAAAGCGGAATTTGGAGGTAGCGAAATACAGAAGGTGCTAGAAGGATCGTATTTCGGTAAAGCCCCTTCTATTGATTTAGAACTAGAACAACAAAGGCAAGAGCAATTGTTAGCAGCAATTCAGAATGGTTTCGTCCGGTCCGCTCATGATGTAGCAGAAGGTGGTGTAGCAGTAAGTTTGGCAGAAAGCTTGTTTGCCAATGAACTCGGGTGTGCTATTCATCTAACAGGTGATGCAACGACACAATTATTTAGTGAGACACAATCACGATTTATCGTTTCGGTTTCAAAGCAACACCAAGAAGCTTTTGAACAAATCGTTTCTGACATACATGTTTTAGGGGAAGTAACGGATTCTGGCACTATGCATGTCCATGTGAATGAACAAGAAGTTATCGCTTTATCCACGAGTGAGATGAAAAAAGCTTGGAGGGAGTCGATACCGTGCCAGCTGAAATCAAAGGCTTAAACGAAGAGTGTGGTGTGTTTGCTGTTTGGGGGCATGAGGACGCTGCACAAGTTACTTATTACGGCTTACACAGCTTGCAGCATAGAGGTCAAGAAGGAGCAGGTATTGTTGTTTCTGACGGTGAAAAACTGCATGCGGAAAAAGGACTCGGTTTAGTAACGGAAGTGTTCCAAGCGAAAAGGCTAAAGCAATTACCAGGGACGAAAGCAATCGGGCACGTACGGTACGCGACACAAGGAAATGGCGGTTATGAGAATGTTCAGCCGCTTCTTTTTCGCTCTCAGTCAGGCGGATTAGCACTCGCTCATAATGGCAATCTCGTAAATGCCCATGCGTTAAAAAACCAATTAGAAGCACAAGGAAGTATATTGCAAACAACCTCGGACACAGAAGTCATTGCCCATTTAATTAAACGAAGTGGCCACATGCCATTAAAGAATAGCATTAAGCAATCGTTATCGATGATTAAGGGAGCTTATGCGTTAGTTTTTATGACTGAAAAGCAGTTATTCATCGCTCAAGATCCGCGTGGGTTACGACCTTTATCGCTCGGAAAATTAGGCGATGCGTATGTTGTCTCCTCTGAAACGTGTGCCTTTGATGTGATTGGAGCGGAATATGTACGTGATGTACAACCAGGAGAATTATTAATAATTGATGATGACGGGCTTGTGTCAGAACGTTTCGCTGCTCCGATACAACGTACCATGTGTGCAATGGAATATGTATATTTTTCCCGTCCTGATAGTAATGTCGATGGTATTAACGTACATTCCTCGCGAAAACGAATGGGTAAGCAGCTCGCAGTAGAAGCACCGATTGAAGCAGATATTGTCACAGGTGTCCCAGACTCCAGCATATCTGCGGCAATCGGGTATGCGGAGCAAACAGGGATTCCGTATGAACTCGGTTTGATCAAAAATCGGTACGTCGGGCGAACGTTTATCCAGCCGTCCCAAGAATTACGAGAACAAGGAGTGAAGATGAAATTATCTGCTGTACGAGGCATCGTGGAAGGAAAGCGCGTCGTTATGGTTGATGATTCGATTGTTCGTGGTACAACGAGTAGACGAATTGTTCGTCTGTTAAAAGAAGCTGGTGCGACAGAAGTACACGTACGAATTGGCGCGCCACCTATTCAAAACCCTTGTTATTACGGAATAGATACATCGACGTCATCAGAGCTTATTGCAAGTAGTCACAGTATTGAAGAAATGCGTGAAATTATTGGTGCAGATAGTTTATCCTTTTTATCTGTAGAAGGGATGGAGGAGGCAATCGGCAAGCAAAATGATTCCATCCAGCACGGCTTTTGTAATGCGTGTTTTACAGGTAACTATCCGACGGAAATTTACGACAGCACCATCCATCCACATGAGAAAGAGGGGGCTAAGTAATGAGAGATCAATATAAGCAAGCTGGTGTTGATGTAGAAGCTGGTTATGAAGCGGTGGAGCGGATGAAGCAACATGTGAAACGTACTACTCGACAAGAAGTGCTAGGAGGTCTAGGAGGATTTGGAGGCTTGTTTGATATATCAAGCCTTCCGTATGAACAGCCTGTTTTAGTTTCTGGCACAGATGGCGTAGGAACGAAGCTGAAGCTCGCGTTCGAAATGGCGCGTCATGACACGATTGGCGTTGATGCTGTCGCCATGTGTGTCAATGATATTGTAGCCCAAGGAGCCCAGCCGCTATTTTTTCAAGATTATATTGCGTGTGGACAAAATGATCCAAGTCGTATAGAGGCAATCGTGAAAGGGATAGCGGACGGATGTGAGCAAGCAGGTTGTGCACTTATTGGTGGGGAAACTGCAGAAATGCCTGGCATGTATGAACTAGATGAATATGATTTAGCAGGTTTCGTCGTTGGCGTTGTAGAAAAAGAGAAGCTCATTACGGGTGACAATGTCCAAGCGGGTGATGTATTAATCGGTCTTTGCTCTAGTGGCATCCATTCCAACGGTTTTTCCCTTGTGCGTAAATGGTTACAAGACTTTCAGTTAGACTTACACGAAAGCTATCCTGGTCTCAATCAAACCTTTCAACAAACATTAGGAGATGTATTGTTAACGCCAACAAAAATTTATGCAAAGCCAGTAAAGAGTGTTTTACAACGAGTTGAGGTGAAGGCGATATCTCATATAACAGGTGGTGGATTTCAGGAAAATTTACCACGCATGTTACCTAATAACCTGGGGGCTGACATTCACGTGGATAGCTGGCCCATTCCTTCTGTTTACTCGTTTTTCCAAGAGAAAAGCGGCATGAACGATTATGATATGATGAGTATTTTTAACATGGGGATTGGGATGGTGTTGGCTGTCGCTCCAGAGGATGTAGAAGAAGCGACTAAAGCGATTGAACAAGTTGGTGAACAAGCCTTTGTGATTGGTACAGTGACGAATGAGCAAGGAGTGTTTTACCGATGAATATTGCTGTGTTTGCTTCTGGGAGTGGCTCGAACTTCGATGTTATTGCTCGTCAAGCGCAAGAAGGAATTCTAGATGTAAAGGTGAAATTACTCGTATGTGACAAAGAACATGCACCTGTACAACAGAAAGCGCAAGCACTAGGTGTACCTGTTTTCCGTTTTGTGCCGAGTAATTATGAGCATAAGGAAGACTTTGAGAAGGACATTTTGCATGTATTACATGAAGCGGATGTGGAGTTGCTTGTGTTAGCGGGGTATATGCGTTTGATTGGCCCGACGTTGTTACAAGCATATGAAGGGAAGATTCTGAACATTCATCCGTCGTTGCTGCCTGCTTTTCCAGGGAAAGATGCTATTGAACAAGCACTTCAAGCGAACGTGAAAGTAACAGGTGTGACGATTCATCTCGTTGATGAAGGAATGGATACCGGACCAATTATTGAACAGGAAGCACTGCGTATAGAAGAAGGGGAAGACGCAAGTGCTGTACAGAAAAAGATACAACAAATGGAGCATCGTCTTTATCCACAAGTTATTCAACAAATTGTAAAAGGGGAGATATAAAGTGGCACAGCATAAGCGGGCACTCATTAGTGTTTCTAATAAAGCGGGCATTGTTTCATTCGCTCAGCAGTTAGTTCAATTAGGGTATGAGCTCATTTCTACAGGTGGGACGAAACGTACTTTAGAAGAGGCTGGGGTTCCTGTTATTTCTGTATCAGAAGTTACGGAATTTCCAGAAATTCTACAAGGGCGCGTCAAAACACTTCATCCACATATCCATGCCGGACTATTAGCACAAAAGACAAACGACGACCATGTAAAGCAACTGGAGGATTTAGGTATTCAAGGAATCGATCTCGTTGTCGTCAATTTATACCCATTTAAAGAAACGATCATGAAGCCTTCTATGACAGAGGAAGAGGCGATTGAGAATATTGATATTGGTGGCCCAACGATGCTACGTGCCGCTGCTAAAAACTTTGCTCACGTTACGGTAGTAGTCCGTCCAGATGATTATCAAGTGGTTATTTCCTACCTTCAGAAGGGCGATATTCCACTAGCGTATCGAAAACAATTAGCTGCTAACGTATTTGAGCATACAGCAAGCTATGATACGCTCATTGCCAATTATTTTGCGGAGGTTGTGAAGCATGAAGGTGCGCCAGATCAATGGACGACAACATTTGAGAAAGTGCAAACATTACGCTATGGAGAAAACCCACATCAGCAAGCAGCATTTTATGTAGACCCGCTGTATAAAGGAGTATCACTTGCGAATGCTACCCAGTTAAACGGTAAAGAGCTTTCTTATAACAATCTTCAAGATGCCAACGCTGCGTTATCTATGGTGTTAGATTTTGAGCAACCTGCTGCTGTAGCTGTGAAACATATGAATCCTTGCGGGGTAGGTATAGGGGATACGATTGAAATCGCATATGACCGTGCTTATGAAGCGGACTCTGTGTCTATTTTCGGAGGAATTGTTGCTGTAAACCGAGAATTAGATGAAGCAACAGCATGGAAGATGAAAGAGATTTTTCTGGAAATTATTATTGCTCCTTCCTTCTCACAAGAGGCGTTACATGTATTAGAAGAAAAAACGAACTTACGTCTGTTACAAGTAGATATGAATCAAGACAAAGGGGTAGATAAGCAACTAACATCCGTTCGTGGTGGGTTGTTAGTGCAAGATGTCGATCAAGCAACACTTGCTGATGCGACAGTTACGGTTGCTACAGATCGAAAGCCTACGGAACAAGAATGGAAGGATTTGCAGTTAGCGTGGAAAGTTGTCAAGCATGTAAAGTCCAATGCGATTGTCGTAGCGGAAGGTCAACAAACAATCGGGATTGGTGCTGGACAAATGAATCGCGTCGGTGCGGCGAAAATAGCAATTGAGCAAGCGGGAGAGAAGTGTCAAGGAGCAGCCCTTGCTAGTGACGCCTTCTTTCCAATGCCAGATACGGTAGAGGCGGCAGCTCAGGCTGGAGTAACGACGATTATTCAACCTGGTGGATCGAAGCGGGATCAGGAGTCAATTGATGCATGTAACAAGCACGGAATTTCTATGGTATTTACTGGGGTTCGTCATTTTAAACATTAATGGGAAGGAGCGATTGGATGAACATTCTCGTCATTGGACAAGGCGGCCGAGAGCATAGCATCGTACAAGCAGTTCAAAAAAGTAGTCGTGTAGAAACGATTTATTGTGCACCTGGGAATCGAGGGATGGAAGAAGCAACGTGTGTTCCAATAGCTGTTACCGAGCAAGAGGAACTCGTATCCTTTGCGAAAGAAAAACAAATAGATATGACGATTGTTGGTCCAGAGGTTCCTCTTTTACAAGGTCTTGTCAATGCCTTTCAAGCAGCGGGGTTAACGGTATTCGGACCTACAAAGGAAGCGGCATTGATTGAAGGAAGTAAAGCATATGCTAAACAATTGATGGAACAATATCACATTCCCACAGCAAGTTACCACACGTGCACAACGTTGGATGAAGCAATAGCAGTTGTTCGTGCGAAAGGTGCACCTATTGTAGTGAAAGCAGATGGACTTGCAGCTGGAAAAGGGGTTACAGTAGCCTCCACAACAGAGGAAGCGTTCGATGCGATTCACCGCATGATGGCGGATAATCAATTTGGAGAAGCCGGACACCGTGTCGTTATTGAACAATTCCTTGAAGGAGAGGAATTTTCATTAATGGCTTTCGTTCAAGGTGAGAACGTATATCCAATGATTCCCGCTCAGGATCATAAGCGAGCGTTCGATGGTGATCAAGGGCCTAATACAGGCGGGATGGGGGCTTATGCTCCAGTTCCTTCTTTAACAAAAGCGGATATCGAAGAAGCAGTGACATCTATTGTCGTTCCTACAGCTCAGGCGCTTGTGCAGGAAGGGCGAAGTTTTACAGGAATATTGTACGCTGGCTGCATTCAAACGAATAATGGACCAAAAGTGATTGAATTTAACGCCCGTTTTGGAGACCCAGAAACACAAGTCGTATTGCCGTTATTATGCAATGACTTCGTTCAAGTGCTAGAAGATGTACTGCAAGGGGTTGATCCACAACTTAAGTGGCAAAATCATTTTTGTGCAGGTGTTGTACTGGCATCTAGTGGCTATCCTGGTATTTATGAAAAAGGTCATCTAGTTCCTACTTTTTCTATTGATGGAAACGATGTGTTTATGAACTATGCTGGGGTGAAAGAGCTGAATGGACAAATTGTCGCTGACGGAGGACGAGTGTTATTAGTTGGTTCTACTGCCCAAACACTACAGCAAGCTGTGACAAATGTATATGAAGTGTATGGAGAAGCAAATACAGAGGGTGGCTATTTTTATCGAAGTGATATTGCTTCGAAAGGCATTAAGTCTTCTTCTTCTTAATATAAATATAAAGAATCGCAACAATGGTTCCAATAACAGTTGCAATTACAAACGTCATATCGGACAAATATTCCATAATATTCAATGTAATACCCTCCTTTGGTGAAAGGTGCCCGGATGATTTATTCCGGGCGCTTTGTTTCATTTTATGAAGGATTAATGGTTGTTTCGTCATTATTTTTGTTGATGGCTTCCATTAAGGCTACAATTGGACAATAACGAACAATTCCTTCTGCCACCTTCATTGCAGCAATCATTATCCACCATACATAATTTTCCTTCCAAGGTTTTCGCACCATCTTAGCAGTTGTATAACTTAACAACGTAAATCCGATTGTAATGCGGATGAAAGCATTTAATGTTCCGATGTTTGATCGCACCATTTTTTCACAATCCTTTCAATGTTAACTACATAATGGTTGTGTTAAAATAGAAAAAAAGTTTATGGGGGCTGAAATGATGAACGAACACCGTTATCGCTGGCGTAATCGACAGCTACGTGAACATGTTGCAGTATTAGACGGTCATCGAACGCCAACTATTGTGTTAACGAATGCGACGTATTTAAACGTATTTTTAAGAAAATGGATGACAGGTCATATTTGGATTTATGGTGACCGTATTGTTTACGTTGGAGATGAACTCCCTAAATATAAGGAAACGATTGAATATGTGGATTGCTCTGACCAATATTTAGTGCCAGGTTACATAGAGCCACATGCCCATCCATTTCAGTTATATAATCCCCACACATTAGCGCAATATGCATCTCAATCTGGAACAACTACAACGATTAATGACAACTTAGTGTTGCTTTTTTTATTACACAATAAGAAAGCGTTTTCTTTAATGGAGGAGCTTAATGAGTTACCTGTTTCCTTATTGTGGTGGAGCCGTTTTGACTCGCAGTCCATGTTACAAGATGAAGACCAATTGTTAGACGATCGTAAAGTTCAAGAATGGATTGAACATGACGCGGTTGTTCAAGGTGGAGAGCTGACTTGCTGGCCGAGTGTGTTACAAGATGATGATCATGTGCTACACTGGATGCAGAAAACGAAGCGCTCCCGAAAGCCGGTGGAAGGGCATTTTCCAGGAGCTTCAGAGCGAACGTTAATGAAGATGAAGTTGCTCGGGACCGATGGAGATCATGAAGCAATGAGAGGAGAAGAAGTGTGGAACAGGTTGAAAATGGGGTATTCCGTTACATTGCGCTATTCTTCCATTCGTCCTGATTTACCTCAGCTTATTCAAGATATGAACAGGTTAAATATTCATCATTATGAACGTATCATGCTGACCACAGACGGCTCGACACCAGCTTTTTATGAGCATGGAATGATAAACCGTTGTATTGAAATATGTATAGATAATGGTATCCCCGCGATGGAAGCATTTTGCATGGCTTCTTACAATGTAGCTAGGCATTACGGAATGGAACATCGGCTTGGAAGCATTGGACCTGGCCGAGTTGCTCATATTAACTTCTTGTCGGAGAAGGACAATCCTACCCCAATTTCTGTATTGGCAAAGGGGAAATGGGTGAAGCGTAACGGCATTGTAGAGAGCATCTTTAGGCAGGTTGATTGGTCTTCTTACGAGATGGGACCGTTACATCTCGATTGGGAGTTAACCGATGATGATTGGCAATTTTCTACACCTGTAGGACTGGAAATGGTCAATGACGTCATCTTAAAGCCTTATCAAGTGAACATAGATGTAGGCACAAATGATATATGCGCCGGCAATGAGGCTTTCTTAATGCTAGTCGATCGCGATGGTCAATGGAAAGTAACCTCCATCTTGAAAGGGTTTACAAAAACGTTAGGTGGCCTTGTTAGTTCCTACTCAAACACGATGGATATCTTGCTCATCGGCAAGCGTAAGCAAGATATGAAGTTAGCCTTTAAACGGATGAAAGAAATAGGTGGCGGTCTTGTCTTGGCTAATGAAGGGAAAATTGTATTCGAATTGCCACTCTCAGTTGCTGGCATGATGACGGATATACCAATGGAGTTCCTAATTGCGAAAGTAAAGGAGTATAACGAAATCGTGAAGGCGCACGGATTTACCTTCGATGATCCAGTGTACACGTTGTTGTTCCTATCGTCTACTCACTTACCATTTATTCGCATTACACCGAAAGGAATTATTGATGTAAAGAAGAAAGATGTACTCTTTCCTGCAATAATGCGGTAAAATGTAAATGTGTTAAAAGCATGAAGAAAAGGTGTGTATTCAGGATGCAGAAACGTGTAGGTTTATTTCTTTTGTTTACATTAATGTTCCTCGCCGCTTGCTCTAATCAAGAGAAAGCGCAGGAAGCAAAGGAGGAGAAAGAGCCATCCGTAGAATCTGAACAGAAAACTTATACGTACCCTTTAACAGGAGAAGTATCAAATGAACCAGTAGACAATCGAATTGTAGCTGTAATGGTTAATAATCATTCGAAAGCTCGACCGCAAACTGGTCTCACAGATGCAGACGTAGTTTATGAAATACTGGCTGAAGGAAATATTACTCGATTTCTTGCATTATTTCAAAGTGAACTGCCAAATGTTATCGGTCCTGTCCGTTCGGCGCGGGAATATTACTATACGTTAGCTCAAGGATTCAATGCTCTTTACGTTTATCATGGAGCAGCTAAACCAATACAACAAGAAATCGAGCAGCTTGGTATCGACTATTTAAATGGGAAAGAGTACGATAACAATGGCACGCTCTTTAAGAGAGAGAACTTTCGCGAAGCACCTCATAACTCGTATTTACAGTTTCATGGTGTTTACGATACTGCCCAAGCAAACGACTTACAAGTAATATTTGAACATAGAGCACTACCGTTTTTAGACGATGAACAAGTGAACCAACTAAATGGAGAAAGTGCCTCTCACGTAGAAATAGCATACGCGGAGTCTGAAGTAGTGGAGTATCAGTATGATGAAGCGAAGCACCACTATACTCGCTACAATGATGGAGAACAAACAGTAGACTATCATACAGACGAGCCGGTCACTGTTCAGAACGTATTTATCGTTGAAGCCGCCCATCACGTCATCGATGAACAAGGCCGAAGATCTATCGATTTACAGGTAGGGGGAAATGGCTATTTGATTCAACATGGGCAAATGGAACAAGTACAATGGCAAAACGATAATGGTCACATTATTCCGTATAAAGATGGAGAGCAACTAAGATTTGTGCCGGGAAAAACTTGGGTGAATGTTGTGCCTGAACAACCAGGCATACAACAATCTGTTACCATTAGCGCACAATAAGCAAAGGAGAGTTAAAGACATGCAAATAAATAAATTACGAGGAAAAGAGCTTGATCAATTATTTCAAGCTATTTTATCACTAGAAGATATAGAGGAATGCTATCAATTCTTTGACGATTTAGCGACAATGAATGAAATCCAATCCCTTTCCCAACGCCTAGAAGTGGCTCGAATGCTACAGAAAGGACACACATACCATAAAATTGAAGAAAGCACAGGTGCATCAACAGCAACTATATCCCGCGTCAAACGTTGCTTAAACTACGGCAACGACGCATACGCAATGGCACTCGGACGAATCTCAGGCAATGAATAACAAAAAAGCACTTAATCCCATATTGTGGATTTCGTGCTTTTTTGTGAGTGGCGGGATTGAAATCTGTGCTCAGATTCTGAGATTGATGCTCGGAATTCCAGAGTTTATGCGTGGAACCTACGAAATGGGAGTGCAACCTTCATCTCAATAAAAACACCCGATTACGCTGCGTGCGAAATCGGGTGTTCCTATAATTTAGTATGCCATTTTTTCTTCTAGGAATGTTTTTAGTTCTGAGATTGGCATACGTGTTTGTTCCATTGTATCGCGGTCACGCACGGTTACTTGACCGTCTTCTTTAGAGTCGAAGTCGTATGTGATGCAGAAAGGTGTTCCGATTTCGTCGTGACGGCGATAACGTTTACCGATAGATCCAGCGTCGTCGTAATCGACCATGAATTTTTTGCTTAGCTCAGCAAATACTTCTTGTGCTTCCCCGCCTAATTTTTTCGAAAGTGGAAAGATAGCTGCTTTGTAAGGTGCCACGGCTGGGTGGAACTTCATAACAGTGCGGCTTGAGCCGTCTTCTAGTTCTTCTTCTTGAAATGCATTGGCAATGAATGCTAGTGCTAAACGATCAACACCAAGTGATGGTTCAATGACGTATGGGATGTAGCGTGTATTACTTTCTTGGTCGATGTATTGGAAATCCTCACCTGAATGGTTCGCGTGCTGCGTTAAATCGTAATCTGTACGTGATGCGATTCCCCACAGTTCGCCCCAACCCATTGGGAATTTATACTCGATGTCTGTTGTCGCATTACTATAGTGTGATAGTTCGTCTTCATCGTGCTCACGTAGGCGGATACTCTCTTCTGCCACGCCTAGATTTGTTAACCAATTTTTGCAGAAATCCTTCCAATATTGATGCCATTCTAGTTCTTCGCCTGGTTTACAGAAGAATTCCATTTCCATTTGTTCGAATTCACGTGTGCGGAAGATGAAGTTACCAGGTGTAATTTCATTTCGGAAGCTTTTACCGATTTGACCAATACCGAACGGAAGCTTCTTGCGCATAGAGCGTTGAACATTTTTGAAGTTTACGAAAATACCTTGTGCTGTTTCAGGACGTAGAAAAATTTCATCGGTTGATCCTTCTGTTACACCTTGATGTGTTTTGAACATGAGGTTAAACTGACGAATGTTAGTGAAATTCTGCTCTCCACAGTTAGGACAAACGATGTTATGTTCTTGGATTAATTCCTCCATTTTTTCGAATGGAAGTCCATCGACAATCATTTCGTTGCCTTCTGCTTCTAATTTGTTTTCGATTAATTTATCTGCACGATGGCGTGATTTACATTCTTTACAATCCATCATTGGGTCGTTGAAGTTGCCAAGGTGCCCGGAAGCTTCCCATGTTTTTGGATTCATTAGAATAGCTGCATCTAGACCAACGTTCATTGGGTTTTCTTGAATGAACTTTTGCCACCAAGCGCGCTTTAAGTTATTCTTTAATTCAATACCTAATGGACCGTAGTCCCAAGTGTTAGCAAGACCACCGTAAATTTCAGATCCTTGAAAAATAAAGCCACGGTGCTTTGAATGTGATACTAATTGTTCCATTGTAGTTGACATACGTTTTTCCTCCTTAATAGTAGTAAATGGATGCATCAAAAAAACCTCACGCGCCTGGGACTAATCCCAGGGACGAGAGGTTTACCCGCGGTTCCACCCTGCTTGATGCATAACGGTTGCATCCACTTTATGTGTCCATATTCTAGAGTGCCGTTTCCTTATCCCATTCTTCAGGCTCTCACTATCCCTGAATCGCTTAAAGGAAGAGGGTGATAAGTACTATTGTTCCGTCATCATATGGTTAAATATGTTGTTTGTTATCTAATAGTAGCATAGCGGATAAAGGTTCACAAGTCTAGTCTAAAAAAACAAAATACCCTTCTCTCTCATGTTATGGATGAATTTTTGATATAATAAATTGATGGAAAATGTAAAACGGAGGATTACTGCATGTATGATATAAATCAGTGGGAGCATGTGTTTAAGCTTGATCCCAATAAAGAAATTAATGATAAAGATTTAGAGGATATATGTGAATCAGGTACCGACGCCATTATGGTCGGTGGAACGGATGGTGTGACACTGGATCAAGTATTATCTTTACTTGCGCGCATTCGCAGGTTCACGGTTCCTGTTATATTAGAAATATCGAATATGGAATCCGTTACACCGGGTTACGATTATTACTTTGTTCCAACTGTGCTTAATAGTGCGGATAAAGAGTGGACTATGGGCATGCATCATAAGGCGGTACAGCAATATGGTGCGATGATAGATTGGGACGAAATGATGTTAGAAGGGTACTGCATATTAAACCCAGAATCAAAAGCGTATCAGCGAACGAATTGTGACATGCCTAATGAGGAAGAAATTATTGCTTATGCGGAAATGGCGGAGCACATGTTTAAGCTACCTATTTTCTATGTGGAGTATAGTGGGATGTATGGTGATGCAAAAATTGTCGAGCAAGTGTCGCATGTGCTGAAGCATACGCTGCTTTTCTACGGTGGAGGTATTGCTTCTGAAGAGCAAGCGAGAGAAATGAAACAGTATGCAGATGTTGTCGTAGTCGGTAATGTCATTTATGAGAATAAAAAAGCTGCCTTAAAAACAGTACGAGCAGTAAAAGAACGAGAATAAAGGAAGGTGTCTCCTTTGAGCCCGTTAACAAACGATTTATTAAAAGGTTTAAACAAAGAACAGAAAGAGGCCGTCCAGAAAACCGATGGCCCATTATTAATTATGGCAGGTGCAGGTAGTGGGAAAACCCGTGTCTTAACGCACCGAATTGCTTATTTATTAGGAGAGAAGGACGTAGCGCCACGAAACGTTCTAGCGATTACATTTACGAATAAAGCGGCACGTGAAATGAGGGATCGTGTGGCGTCTATCGTTGGTCCTGAAGCGAATGATATGTGGATATCTACATTCCACTCCATGTGTGTACGCATACTACGTCGTGATATTGACCGAATAGGAATTGATCGAAACTTTTCTATTTTAGATACGTCCGATCAATTGTCTGTGATGAAGCAAATTTTGAAAGATTTAAATCTTGATCCGAAGCAATACGACCCTCGTGCTATGCTTGGGTCTATTAGCAATGCGAAGAATGAATTACAAACAGCAGCCGATTTCGGGAAAACAGCAGGAAATCATTATGAGAAGCAAGTGGCGAATGTTTACTCAGCTTACGAGAAAAAGCTGCGAAAAAATCAATCCCTCGATTTTGATGATTTAATTATGCAAACATTGACGTTATTTAACCGTCTTCCAGAAGTGCTGGAATATTACCAACGACGATTTCAATACATTCATGTTGATGAGTACCAAGATACGAACCATGCTCAATATCAACTCGTGAAATTAATGGCGAATCGTTTTCAGAATTTGTGCGTCGTCGGTGACTCTGACCAATCGATTTATCGCTGGCGTGGGGCAGATATTCAGAACATCTTATCGTTTGAGAAAGATTATCCGAATGCCACAGTCATTATGCTAGAGCAAAACTATCGCTCAACGAAAAGCATATTGAAAGCTGCTAATGAAGTCATTCAAAATAATGCAGGCCGTAAACCGAAAAATCTTTGGACAGACAATGATGACGGCAAGAAGATACAATACTATGAAGCTCCGACAGAACGTCATGAAGCGCTGTATGTGACGAATAAAATTGAAGAGATTGTACGCAGTCGTGAGCTTAACTATAAGGATATTGCTATTTTATACCGTACGAATGCCCAGTCCCGTACAATTGAGGAAACGTTCGTCAAAGCGAATGTTCCGTATCAAATTATTGGCGGTACGAAATTCTACGATCGTAAGGAAATCAAAGACTTGCTGGCCTATTTGCGTTTAATTGCGAACCCGCATGATGATATTAGCTTCACACGAGTAGTGAATGTGCCTAAGCGTGGCGTTGGAAAAACCTCTATGGAGAATTTGCAAATGTATGCCGCTACGCATGATATATCGTTCTACGATGCGGTCAAGGAAATAGAATTCGTCGGTTTAAGCAAAAAGGCGACCAACGCACTAAAAGAATTCGGACAGATGATAAAGAATTGGACGCAACAACAGGAGTATTTATCTGCGACGGATTTAGTAGAAGAAGTGCTTAAGCAAACAGAATATGAAGATATGCTAAAGAAAGAGAAAACGCTCGAAGCACAAAGTAGGTTAGAGAATATAAATGAGTTTCTATCTGTTACAAAGAATTTTGAAGAAACGAGTGAAGATAAAACGCTGATTGCCTTTCTAACTGATTTAGCTCTAATCGCTGATATTGATCAAGTAGATGACGACCCATTCGCAGATGATAAAGTGACGTTAATGACGCTTCACTCTGCGAAAGGACTAGAGTTTCCGGCAGTTTTCTTAATTGGAATGGAGGAGAACGTTTTCCCGCATAGCCGTTCAATTATGGAAGAGGAAGAGATGGAGGAAGAGCGTCGGCTTGCTTATGTAGGAATTACGAGAGCGGAGCAACAACTATTTTTAACTAATGCAAAAATGCGCACACTATTTGGTAGAACGAATATGAACCCTGTTAGTCGTTTTATCGGTGAGATTCCAGAAGATTTAATAGAAGGGCGCGCGGAACCTAGCTCCTTTTCCCCTAGAGGGCGCGGTGGCTTCAATGATCCGCTTCCAAACGGCTTCAATGCTACTTCATCTAGTCAAGCTCAACCAAAACGCAAAGCGACGACAATGAGAAGCAAAGCGGGAACAGGTGCTGATAACGTTGCTTGGAAAACAGGCGATAAAGCGATTCATAAAAAATGGGGAGAAGGAACGGTTGTCAAAGCTCAAGGCGATGGAGATTCGATGGAGTTAGATATTGCATTTCCTGCCCCGGTGGGGATTAAGCGTGTTCTAGCGAAATTCGCCCCAATCACGAAAGCGTAATAGAGGTGAGTAGATGGACAAACAACAAGCACAAGAGCAAGTAAAAGCATTACGAACCGAGCTTGATCAATATAATTATGAATATCATGTACTCGATGAGCCGAGTATTTCTGACATCGAGTACGACAAGAAAATGCAACAACTTCTCGCTTTAGAAGAACAATTTCCAGAGCTTCAATCAGCTGATTCACCAAGTCAACGTGTTGGTGGTCAGCCATTGGATGCCTTTCAGAAAGTGCAGCACACAATTCCTATGCTTAGTTTAGGGAATGCATTTAGTGAACAAGATTTACGAGACTTTGATCGCCGCGTGCAAGAGGCTATCGGGGAAAGTGTTACGTACGTCTGTGAATTAAAAATAGACGGACTGGCTATTTCGCTTCGTTATGAAGATGGCCTTTTCGTTCAAGGTGCAACTAGAGGAGACGGGACGACAGGAGAAGATATTACCGTTAATTTACGTACAATCCGCAGTATTCCATTGCGCGTACCGGAAACAGCGACAATTGAAGTGCGCGGGGAAGCGTTTATGCCGCATAAGTCGTTTATCTCTTTAAATGAAGCAAGGCAGGCGAAGGAAGAAGAACCTTTTGCGAATCCACGTAACGCTGCTGCTGGTTCCTTACGTCAGTTAGATCCTAAAATCGCTGCTAGTCGTAATTTGGATATTTTTCTATATGGAATTGGTGTTTGGGAAGCAGACCCAGTATCCACTCATAGCGGTCGACTAGAACAATTACACAATCTTGGTTTCAAAACGAATCCACAGTGGCGTAAGTGTGCGACGATTGATGAAGTCATCCATTATGTGAACGAATGGACAGCAGCACGCGCAAACCTGCCTTATGAAATTGATGGCATTGTGATTAAAGTAGATCGCATTGAGCAACAAGAAGCATTAGGTTTTACAGCCAAAAGTCCGCGCTGGGCGATTGCGTATAAGTTCCCAGCAGAAGAGGCGATAACGAAATTAACAGATATTGAACTTAGTGTAGGACGTACAGGAGCTGTTACCCCAACAGCAGTGTTAGAACCTGTGAAAGTTGCTGGAACAACGGTGCAACGTGCATCTTTACACAATGAAGATCTTATCCGTGAGAAGGATATTCGCATTGGTGATACAGTCGTCATTCGCAAAGCTGGCGATATTATTCCAGAAGTTGTGCGCGTAGTTATGGATGAACGAACCGGTGACGAGCCCCCATTTACGATGCCAGACCATTGTCCGGAGTGTAACAGTCCTTTAGAACGTTTAGAAGGAGAAGTAGCCCTACGCTGCATTAATCCAAACTGCCCAGCTCAGCTGAGAGAAGGGTTGATTCACTTTGTTTCACGAAATGCTATGAATATAGATGGTTTAGGTGAGAAAGTGATTGCTCAACTGTTCCAAGAGCAGCTTGTGCATACGATTGCTGATTTATATACGTTAAGTAAAGAAGAGCTTTTGAACTTAGATCGCATGGGCGAGAAGTCAGCAAATAATTTATTAACAGCTATAGAAAACTCAAAAGCGAACTCGTTAGAGAAATTATTATTCGGTTTAGGCATACGCTTCGTAGGTTCTAAAGCAGCCAAAACGTTAGCGCAACATTTTGACACACTTGATCGCTTGCAACGTGCTACGTATGATGAGTTGATTGAAATTCATGAAATGGGCGAAAAAATTGCCGATTCTGTCGTACGATATTTTGAGCAGGAGGAAGTACAAGCGCTGATTACAGAATTACGTGATCTCGGTTTAAATGTTGCGTATCTAGGGCCGAAGAAGTCGGAGCAGTCCATCGATTCCATCCTATCTGGCAAAACCGTTGTCATTACAGGGAAGATGGAAGCATTTAGCCGTACGGAAGCTAAAGAGCGTGTAGAAGCACTTGGTGGTAAGGTGACGGGCAGTGTTAGTAAGAAAACCGACCTCTTAATTGCTGGAGAAGACGCAGGCTCCAAATTAACGAAAGCACAACAACTAGGCATTGAAATATGGGATGAAGAACGTATGAAAGAAGCGTTATCACAATAGAAGTGGAGGTACGATTATGAAACGGATCGCATTGTTCATGCTGAGCCTTGTTGTTATCATAACAGGATGCGCTCCGGTCTATGAAAAAAATGAGCAAGTCGGTATGGAAACGAATGACAATAGTCAAAATGATAAAGCGATTGTTCCAAAATATAATATCTCTGATGAATATTACCGCCCACTGGAGGAATATAAGCCTAGTAAATCAAGAGGCGTAATTACAAATCAAATAGGGAATCGCCTAGACATTAAAGAAATGGAAGAAGGCTTACGCCGTCATTCGAAAGATGCTTTTGACCCGAAGGATTATTTTTTTCAAGAAGGCCAATATATAACAGAAGATATGCTCTATGATTGGCTTGACCGCAGCAATAATAAAAATGGTAATGGCGGGACAGAGAACGGATTAAATCCATCACTCCAAGATGGTGCCGGAGAGAAAGAGATGAGAGAGAATCCGAAATACCTATCCCATATACTGGAGCAAGATTACTTAAAGGCGAGTAAAGACGGCGAAGTTCAGTTAAAAGGAATGTCCATTGGAATTGCGATGAAATCTCAATATCGTTTTCAAACAGACTTTGGTGAACCATACCGCTACGAGGATATTAGTAAGGAAGAAATGCTGCAGCAAGGTCAGAAAATGGCACAAACAGTAGTAGACAGAATTCGCGAAGACGAAGCGATACCAAATGTGCCGATTATGGTAGCTATTTACCGTGAAGAAGAACTAGGCGCAATGACACCAGGGAACTACGTTGCTAAAACAACCGTGAAAGCAGACAAAGTGAAAATTGGTGAATGGGATAGGATCGACGAGGACTACATTTTATTCCCATCTAAAGAAGCAGAGGACGAATACCCAGAAGAAGCTTCATTAATGAACAACCTACAAAACGATGTAGCGAAATATTTTCCGAACTATATCGGTGTTGTCGGTAAAGGGTTTTATATAGAAGATGATTTACAACAACTTTCTATTACCATCCCGATCGAATTTAAAGGACAAACAGAAGTAATAGGATTAACCCAATACGTCTATTCCATTATATTAGAGAACTTCCCGAACTACTTTGACTTAGAAGTGAACATCGAATCACACAACGGCCAAGAAGCTCTAATATCTAGAGAAGCAGACGAAGAAGAACCGTTTGTACACATATATGGACAATAAAGAGAGAAGACTTGTTCCACTAAAATAGTGGGACAGGTCTTTTTTTTTAGAGTTTAAAGTATTTGGTTTAGTTTTGGAAGGTCGTGCGTTTTTAAATGGTGATATTGCCCTCTTCCAATCTAAATAATGAAATTTATCCACAAATTGGGCAAATGTCTATTTACTACTTTTGAAACGTTATGCTATAATCATAACAATTCTATAACCAAGTAAACTTATAGGAATAATGAAAAAGAGAGGGGCCAAACGGATGGGTAGGGAGTTTATTGATTTATTTAATGGTTGGGCTGAGTCTTATGATCGTACGGTTGCTGGTGAGAATGTCCAGTATCAAGAAGTGTTTGCTGGATATGATGATATATTAAACGCAGTTGTGGATTATACGGACGGTGCGAATGTACTTGAATTTGGAGTAGGTACAGGTAATTTAACACGTAAACTAATCAACGCGAATTATAAAGTATTTGGTGTAGAGCCTTCGTTTGAGATGTTAAGAATTGGCCAATTAAAGGTTCCAGAAGCAATTATTCAAGAAGGGGACTTTCTTCAATTTGCGACACCTCAAGTACCCGTTCATTCTATTGTAAGTTCTTATGCCTTTCATCATTTAACCGATGAGGAAAAAGAACAAGCAATGAAGTTGTATGCAAATATTTTGCCAGAAGAGGGTGTTGTTGTTTTTGCTGATACGGTTTTTGAATCGGAGAAGGCGAAAAAGCATAGTATAGAAAGGGCAATCGCTGCTTACCATCATGATTTAGCAGATGATTTAGCGACCGAATATTATAGCGATATACCGACGTTAACCGACATTTGTCGAAATCAAGGGTTCGATGTGACATTTCAGCAGTTAAATACGTACGTGTGGTTAATGGTAGCGAAGAAAAGATAAAGGAGTGATGGATGTGCCAATGAACGTAGAAAGCTTCAATTTAGATCATACAAAAGTCAAAGCTCCATATGTTCGACTAGTAGGTGTTATGGAAGGCACTCATGGTGACAAAATTTACAAATATGATTTTCGTATTAAGCAACCGAATAAAGCCTATATGGATATGCCTGCTCTTCATTCATTGGAGCATATGATGGCAGAGTTTAGTCGTAATCATCACGATCATATAGTGGACGTTGGTCCGATGGGGTGTCAAACAGGGTTCTATATTTCAATTCTTAATGATGACTCTTATGAAGGGATATTAACGATGCTAAAGCAGACATTAGAAGACGTCCTGCAAGCAACGGAAGTACCAGCTTGTAACGAGGTGCAATGTGGCTTTGCTGCTAGTCATAGTTTAGAAGGGGCACAGGCGTTAGCGAGAGAAATGCTACGTCAACAAGATGAATGGACACAAATTTTTGCTGAGGAAAGATGAGGATGAACTATGTAACCGATGTGCAGCAATTAATTGGTCATACCCCCTTAATCGAATTAACGCATATACACGTACCAGAAAATATTCGAATATTTGCAAAGCTGGAGTATTTGAATCCGGGTGGTAGTGTGAAGGATCGTCTTGGTCAATCACTTATCCAGCATGGGGTTGCAACAGGTAAGCTCAAGCCTGGTGGAACGATTATTGAACCGACAGCAGGCAATACAGGGATAGGGATAGCTTTAGCTGCTGTCGGTCAAGAATTTAATGTTCTATTTGTTACACCGGAGAAGTTTAGTGTCGAAAAGCAACTATTAATGCGTGCTTTAGGGGCTGAGGTAATCAATACACCAACAGAAGAAGGAATGGAAGGTGCAATACGCAAATCAAAGCAATTAATGGGTGAAATACCAAATGCTTATTGCCCTCAACAATTTGCTAGTGAAGCTAATCCTTCCACGTATTACAAAACGCTAGCTCCAGAAATCTATGAGGCGTTAGCGGGGCAGGTGGATATTTTCGTCGCTGGAGGAGGAACTGGCGGGACGTTTATGGGATGTGCTCGTTATTTTAAGGAGCATAATGAATCAACAAGAACGGTTATCGTCGAACCAGAAGGATCCATATTAAATGGCGGTGCACCTACATCACACCGCACAGAAGGAATTGGGATGGAGTTTATCCCCCCATTTATGGATCGACGTTACTTTGATGGCATTCATACAATTAAGGACGAACAGGCATTTGCAGCTGTGAAGCAATTAGCCTTGAAGGAAGGATTGCTAGTAGGAAGTTCTTCAGGAGCAGCATTTGTAGCGGCCATGAAAGAAGCACAAATGGCTCCACCTGGCACAACCATTGTAACGATATTTCCAGATGGCAGCGAACGATACTTGAGTCAACACATATATGAGGAGTGAGAACGTGCGACGGAAAACAGCATTTATTCATGGCGGTATTACAGGAGATGATCATACAGGAGCGGTTTCAGTTCCCATTTATCAAGTAAGCACGTACAAACAAGATCAGGTAGGAAAGCACAGAGGGTATGAATATTCTCGAACAGGAAATCCAACGAGACATGCTCTAGAGCAACTCATAGCTGAAATAGAAGGTGGAGTAGCAGGCTATGCATTTAGTTCTGGCATGGCGGCTATTACTTCCATTTTTATGTTGCTGAAAAGTGGAGATCATATTATTTGTACTGATGACGTGTATGGTGGGACGTACCGACTGATTGCCAATGTGCTTGAGCGGTTTCAAATAGACGTAACGTTTGTAAATACGGCAAACGAACAAGCAATTCGCAATGCCATTCAACCGAATACACGGGCTATTTATGTGGAAACGCCGACAAATCCACTACTGAAAATTACTGATTTACAACTTGTAGCAACAATCGCGAAGGACTATCAATTACGATATATTGTCGATAATACGTTTAGCACACCATATTGGCAAAATCCGATCGAACATGGTGCAGATATCGTGATTCATAGTGCTACGAAATATTTAGGTGGTCATAGTGATGTTGTGGCGGGATTAGTCGTGGTGAAGGATGAGGTTCTTGCAGAAGAAATGCATTATGTCCAAAATTCAGTAGGAGCCGTGCTTGGCCCACAAGACGCATGGTTACTTATGCGAGGAATAAAAACATTAGCAGTTCGAATGGAAGAAATCGAAGCGAATACACAGGCATTTATTCAACATCTTCAATTTCATCCCGAAATATCGAACATCTACTACCCTGGGATACCTACTCATGAAGGTTATGAGATTCATAGACAACAAGCAAGAGGAGCAGGAGGCATGGTTTCCTTTGACGTCGGAAGTGAGGAGAACGCTAATCAACTACTTAGCAATTTGCGTTATTTCACCTTAGCTGAAAGTCTTGGAGCAGTAGAAAGCCTCATTTCCGTTCCAGCAAAAATGACACACGCTTCTATTCCAACAGAGCGCCGAATTGAATTGGGGATTACAGATGGCCTTATTCGCGTTTCGATTGGATTAGAGGACATTGAAGATTTAAAAGAAGATATCGATCAAGCATTACGGGGTTAACGAATTCGTTAACCTTTTTTTGCTGGAGAAGAGATATTCTTAGACATAACGGGAACGGTAATAAAGGAATTCAATTCTATAATGAAATAGCAAAATCCTTAACAAAAATGATAGGGATTCATGTATAATGAACGTAATCACCATTATTATAATTTTTATAATATTCGAAAAAGTAATTGTTGATGGCGTGTATCTCTATTAATTTTTTTGAATAATTCATTTGGCTTTGGAGTATGGATACAAGTATAACATTAGAAGGAGGGAGAATAATGGGCGAAGAATTTGCGATTACGGGAGCAACATGGTTTTGGTTGTTTGTTCCGATGCCTGTTTTAATTATTTTATGTATTGCTACACTAGGAAAGAGGAGAGGTGAATAGAATATGGGAACGGCTACAGTAGTTACATTTGTAGTTTATTTATTAGGAATGTTAGGGATAGGGATCGCATCTTATCGATTAACGAGCAACTTATCTGATTACGTATTAGGAGGACGCCGGCTTGGCCCTGGAGTGGCTGCTTTAAGTGCAGGGGCATCTGACATGAGTGGCTGGTTGCTATTAGGATTGCCTGGAGCTATATACGCATCAGGGCTTTCAGAGGCTTGGATTGGAATTGGTCTTGCTATTGGAGCCTATTTAAACTGGCAATTCGTTGCACGTCGTTTGCGTTCGTATACGGAAGTAGCCAATGATTCCATTACAGTGCCAGACTTTTTAGAAAATCGTTTTCGAGATAACTCTCACATGTTACGTGTTGTTTCTGCTTTGGTCATCTTAATCTTCTTCACCTTCTACACTTCTTCTGGAATGGTTGCTGGTGCTAAGTTGTTTGAGGCATCGTTTGGCTTAAATTATGAAACATCTTTATGGGTTGGAGCTATTGTTATTATTTCCTATACTTTTTTAGGTGGTTTTCTCGCGGTAAGCTGGACAGATTTCATTCAAGGAATATTAATGTTCTTGGCATTAATTATTGTGCCAATTGTTGCGATTATGGAGCTCGGCGGTTGGAATGAAGTCGTTAACACAGTTGGGGAAATTAATGCAGACCATTTGAATATGGTACAAGGTGTTGGTGCAGTGGCTATTATATCCTCCTTAGCATGGGGACTTGGTTACTTTGGTCAACCACACATCTTAACACGCTTTATGGCACTTCGTTCAGCAAAAGATGTTCCAAAAGCACGATTTATCGGTATTACATGGATGGTGCTTGGTTTATACGGAGCAATCTTTACTGGTTTCGTCGGCTTAGCATATGTTGCAGATGAAGGAAACACAGCAAAACTATCTGAATTCGGTGTGCAACTAGTAACAAGTGATGCAGGTATTCAAATGCTTGGTGATCCAGAGAAAATCTTTATCGCCTTTTCACAAGTATTGTTTAACCCAATTGTTGCAGGTATTTTATTAGCTGCCATTTTATCTGCCATCATGAGTACGATTGATTCCCAATTACTTGTATCTTCATCTGCCGTTGCAGAAGATTTCTATAAAGCAATATTACGTAAAAATGCAACGGATCGAGAGCTCGTATGGGTTGGACGTCTTTCCGTTGCTGTTATCGCATTAATTGCCATCATTTTGGCGTATAATCCAGAAAGTTCGGTGCTTAACTTAGTTAGTTATGCTTGGGCAGGATTCGGAGCAGCATTCGGCCCGATTATCATTTTATCTTTATTCTGGAAATCACTTACGAGAAATGGTGCCATGGCTGGTATGGTTGTCGGAGCTATTACCGTTATTGCATGGGATCAGTTGGTAAAACCATTCTTCCCATTATACGAAATTGTTCCTGGTTTCCTTCTATGTGGACTCGTAGCAATTGTCGTTAGTTTACTGGATAAAGAACCAACAGATGAAATTAAACAAGAGTTTGAGCAAGCAAAAGCGAAATAATGGTGCTGGAAAGCGAAACAGAGGTGACACAGAAAAGCTGTGTACTTAATTCGTGAGCGTCGGTTTGTGAGTTCTCTCGTCGCTTTTACGAATTCGTCATCGTACGCTAGCGTAAAGATCATCCTAGTACTGGAAACGTGTGCTAGGATGTTTTTTATTTGGCTGAAGTGATAAAATGTGAATAGATGATTCATGTTACATCAAGAGGAAAACTTGTAATCTAAACATTCAACTGTTTTTTTGTAAAGAAATCGGCTCAACGTTGATTGTTAGGTAGTAAGTTTGGTATCATCTAATATTATGTGAGTTCGAAATGAATGGAGGTAAATCAATGTCACGAATTAGCAAAGAACAAGTTAAACACGTTGCCAATTTAGCTCGATTACATGTTACAGAGGACGAGGCGGACATGTTTGCGAAACAATTAGACGATATTATTTCGTTTGCAGAACAATTAAACGAATTAGATACAGATAATGTTGCACCAACAACGCACGTATTAGATTTGAAAAATGTGATGCGTAAAGACGAACCGAAGCACTGGATTACACAAGAAGAAGCATTAAAGAATGCACCAGAAACACAAGATGGACAAATCCGTGTACCATCAATTTTGGAATAGGGAGGGAAACGACACATGTCTTTATTTGATCATAAACTGTCTGACATTCAAGAAATGTTACATAAGAAAGAAATTAGTGTCCATGATCTACTTGATGAAGCCTACAAGCGCATCGAAGAAGTAGACGGAGAAGTGCAAGCATTTCTAACATTAGATGAAGAAAATGCTAGAGCTCGTGCGACTGAATTGGATGAGCTTCGTGGAACAGAAGAGGGAAGAGGCTTGTTATTCGGTATGCCAATTGGTATTAAAGATAATATCGTAACGAAGGGCGTTCGTACGACAGCAGCAAGTCAAATTCTTGATAATTTAAACGATCCTCTTTACGATGCTCATGTTGTTCAGAAGCTTAATAAGGAAGAAGCGGTGTCTGTAGGGAAACTCAACATGGACGAATTTGCGATGGGTTCTTCCAATGAGAACTCAAGCTATGCTGCAACACGTAACCCTTGGAACACAGATTATGTGCCTGGTGGATCAAGTGGTGGGTCAGCAGCAGCAGTAGCGGCAGGGGAAGTGCCATTTTCACTAGGTTCTGATACTGGTGGATCCATTCGCCAACCAGCAGCTTATTGTGGAGTAGTAGGTATTAAACCAACATATGGACGTGTATCTCGTTTCGGTTTAATTGCCTTTGCATCCTCTCTTGACCAAATCGGTCCTATTACACGTAATGTAGAAGATAATGCATACGTACTAGAGGCAATTGCAGGTTATGACAAAATGGATTCCACTTCTGCCAATGTAGAAGTGCCGAAATATACAGACGCTCTAACAGGAAATGTAAAAGGTCTGAAAATTGCCGTTCCGAAAGAATACCTAGGTGAAGGTGTATCTGAGGAAGTAAAAGCAGCTGTTCAACAATCATTGAAAGTATATGAAGACATGGGCGCAACATGGGAAGAAGTGACATTACCTCACTCCAAATATGCTCTATCTACGTACTACTTACTATCATCATCGGAAGCATCTGCGAACCTTGCTCGTTTCGACGGTGTACGTTACGGTCGTCGCTCTGAAAAAGCAGAAAGCATGATTGATATGTTCAAGCTTTCCCGTAGTGAAGGCTTTGGTGAGGAAGTAAAACGTCGAATTATGCTTGGAACGTTTGCTCTAAGCTCTGGTTATTATGACGCTTATTATAAAAAAGCTCAAAAAGCTCGTACACTCATTAAGCAAGATTTCGAGAAAGTTTTTGCAGACTATGATGTTATTATTGGACCAACTACGCCAACTCCAGCATTTAAAGTAGGCGAAAAAACAGAAGATCCATTAACGATGTATGCCAATGACATTCTTACTATCCCAGTGAACTTAGCTGGTGTACCAGGAATATCCATACCTTGTGGCTTCTCTTCACAAGGACTACCAATCGGTTTACAAATTATTGGAAAACACTTTGATGAAAGCACAGTTTATCGTACGGCGCATGCATACGAGCAGGCGACAGATCATCATACACACAAACCGTCCCTGGGAGGTGCTAACGAATGAATTTCGAAACAGTAATTGGTATTGAAGTACACGTAGAATTAAAGACAGCATCTAAAATCTTTAGTCCAAGCCCGAATGAATTTGGAAGCGAACCGAACTCTAATGTAAACCCAATCGATTTAGGTTACCCTGGCGTTTTACCTGTTCTAAATGAAGAAGTCGTAAACTTTGCCATGAAAGCAGCGATGGCTTTAAATTGTGAGATTGCAACGCATACGAAATTCGATCGTAAAAACTATTTCTATCCAGATAATCCGAAAGCCTATCAAATTTCTCAGTTTGACCAACCAATTGGCGAAAACGGTTATATTGACATCGAAGTAGATGGAAAAACGAAACGTATCGGAATTACTCGCCTGCACATGGAAGAAGATGCAGGGAAATTAACTCACAGTAAAGATGGTTATTCACTAGTGGACTACAACCGCCAAGGTACACCACTTGTAGAAATCGTTTCAGAACCAGATATTGCATCACCGAAGGAAGCATATGCGTACCTAGAGAAGCTAAAGAATATTATTCAATACACGGGCGTATCTGATTGTAAGATGGAAGAAGGCTCTCTTCGTGCAGATGCTAACATTTCCATTCGCCCAATCGGACAAAAAGAATTCGGTACAAAGACAGAATTAAAGAACTTAAACTCTTTCTCTTTCGTACAAAAAGGACTAGAATTTGAAGAAAAGCGTCAAGAAAAAGTACTTCTTTCCGGAGGCGAGATTCTTCAAGAAACACGTCGATATGACGAGCAAACGAAGGAAACAATTCTAATGCGTGTGAAGGAAGGTTCCGATGACTATCGCTACTTCCCAGAACCAGACCTTGTACAATTGTACATTGACGAAGCATGGAAAGAACGTGTACGTAATGAAATTCCTGAACTTCCAGATGCAAGAAAAGCCCGTTACGTAAATGAATTAGGACTACCAGAATACGATGCTAAAGTGTTAACAAACAACAAAGCACTATCTGACTTCTTTGAAGAAACTATTCAAACAGGTGCAGGTGCCAAGCAAGCATCCAACTGGCTAATGGGTGAAGTGTCTGCCTATATGAATAAGCAACAAAAAGAACTAGAAGAACTTGCATTAACACCACAAAACTTAGCAAAAGTTATTCAACTAATTGAAAATGGTACGATTTCTTCTAAAATTGCTAAGAAAGTCTTTACGGAAACAGTAGAAAACGGCACAGAACCAGAACAGTTTGTGAAAGACAAAGGTCTTGGACAAATTTCCGACGAAGGTCAACTGCGCGATATTATCTCAGGTATTCTGGATAATAATCAGCAATCCATTGAAGACTTTAAGAACGGTAAAGACAAAGCACTTGGCTTCCTAGTAGGACAAGTGATGAAAGCAACCAAAGGACAAGCAAACCCACCAATGGTAAATAAAATTATTATGGAAGAAATGAACAAACGCTAAGATAGACAAAGCTAGTAAATCCTGCTACTCTGATGTAGCAGGATTTATTGATGAATAAACAACCATGAGTAGGATATATAATGTTTTATTTGTATAATAATGGGTAAGTGATTAAGGGGATAAGGTTAACAGTTTGCATAGTGAGAAGTGAATGGTCAAACAATAGAAAAAGGCTGTGTTGATAATAGGAAATATGGCTTAGATGGAGGAAAATCGATGAAGCGCGCTAGAATCATATACAATCCAACGTCAGGTCGAGAAGCAGTAAGACGTGAATTGCCTGAAGTATTACAACGATTTGAACAAGCAGGATACGAAACGTCCACTCATGCAACAACAGGAGAGGGCGATGCGACAAAAGCTGCTCAACTTGCCGCACAACGTAATTTCGATCTTGTCGTAGCAGCAGGTGGCGATGGAACGATTAATGAAGTCATTAATGGACTAGCAGAATCAGAATATCGACCTAAAGTAGGAATTATCCCAGTAGGAACGACAAACGACTTTGCCAGAGCACTCCGTGTCCCTAGAACAGTAAAAGGCGCAGTAGACATTATATTAGAAGGTTGTTCCAAAGAATTAGACATCGGCCGAGTTAACAATCAATACTTTGTCAATATTGCTGGTGGCGGTAAATTAACAGAACTTTCTTATGAAGTGCCAAGTAAACTAAAAACAGCACTAGGACAATTAGCATATTACTTAAAGGGTGTAGAAATGCTACCGTCTATCCGCCCAACTTATGTAGAAATTGAATACGATGGGAAATGGTTTGAAGGAGAAGTAATGGTTTTTCTTATATCTCTTACCAATTCCGTAGGCGGATTAGAAAAACTAGCTCCAGATGCTATTCTAGATGACGGCATGTTCGACTTATTAATTGTGAAAAAAGTGAACATTCCTGAACTCATCCGCCTTGCTACTTTAGCGATGAAGGGCAATCACTTAAACGATCCCAACATTATATATACCAAAGCAAACCGCATTAAAGTCCACACCGAAGAAAAGATGCAACTCAATATTGACGGTGAATATGGCGGATTATTACCCGGGGAATTTGTCAATTTACATCGCCATATCCAATTTTTTGTTCCGAGAAGTCATTGGGAGGAAGACAGTCAGTCATAATGGCTGTCTTTTTCTTTGAGAAGAAAACCAACAACAATGGGTAAACTATGATATAATGCGAACAGTATTTTGAACGGTAAAGGAAGGTAACAATGTCAAAACCACCTGTAAAGAAGAATGAAACAATCGAGCTTACCTTTGAAGACTTGACACATGAAGGAAATGGTGTCGGTAAGCTAAATGGCTATCCACTGTTTGTTCCATACGCACTTCCAGGAGAAACAGGGAAAGTGAAAGTAATTAAAGTAAAGAAAAACTTCGCCATCGGCAAACTGGTGGACGTACAAGAAGCAAGCGAACAACGCGTTGACCCACCGTGTGATGTGTACACACAATGCGGGGGTTGTCAGCTTCAACACATGAGCTATGACTTACAACTACAAATGAAACAGAAGCAAGTCCAAGATACAATGCACAAAATTGGACATTTAGGACACGTAGCCGTACATCCCGTTATTGGCATGGATGATCCATGGAACTACCGTAACAAAGTCCAAATCCCGTTTGGCGAATCCAAAAATGGAAACCTTAAAACAGGATTTTACCGCAAACGAAGCCATGACATCATCGATATGGATACGTGTATGATTCAAGATGAACACAACAACCGCATGGTAGAAACGGTCCGCCGCATCGCTGAAAAATACGGAATAAAACCGTATAGAGAGTCAGACCATAGCGGCATACTACGTCACATTATGGTACGCACTGGACAAACAACTGGCGATATCATGGTTGTTATTATTACAAAAACAAGAAAATTACCACATCAAGAAGCAATCGTGCAAGAAATACGCCAAACTTTCCCAGACGTTAAATCCATCGTGCATAACGTAAACAACAAACGCACCAACGTCATCATGGGAGAAAGAACAACTGTCCTGTGGGGCGATGAATACATTATGGATACGATTGGAGATATTAAATTCAACATCTCCCCGAAATCGTTCTATCAAGTCAATCCTACCCAAACAAAGAAACTATATGACCAAGCATTACAATATGCCAATCTACAAGGACACGAAACTGTCATCGACGCATACTGCGGCATCGGAACAATCAGCTTATTCCTCGCCCAACAAGCCAAGAAAGTACTAGGTGTGGAAATCGTTGCCCCAGCAATCGACGACGCTAAGAAAAACGCCAAACTAAACAACATCGCTAACGCCGAATTCTACGTTGGCGAAGCCGAAAAAATATTCCCATGGTGGCAAGCCCAAGGCCTACGCCCAGACGTCATCGTCGTCGATCCCCCCCGCAAAGGATGCGACGAAGCCTTACTCAACGCCATGATCGACATGCAACCAGAACGCATCGTCTACGTCTCCTGTAACCCATCCACATTAGCACGAGACTTACGCATATTAGAAGATGGTGGATTTGAAACGAAAGAAGTACAGCCAGTTGATATGTTTCCGCAGACGGGGCATGTGGAGTGTGTATCGTTGCTACAAAGAGAAACTATATAGAAATCCTTAGTTTTAAACACTTTCACAAGCATTTCGTGTTTGTGGGAGAAGGTGAAAAAACGAGAAATAAAGTACTGAAAAACCACATTACCGTTTCAGTGGTAATTGATCTGGGGTGTGGGAACATAATAGAGTGAAAATATTGTAAGGCGTTCAAATAAAATGAACGTCTTTTTTTTACGCCTAAAAACGGGGAATAGAAGGTGGAATATGACAAAACTAACTTTAGGAAGTTTATTTTATGGGATTGGTGTATTTCCATTAGCTGCTTCTCGTTATGGGATTCAACCAATATGGGCAAGTGAAATTGAAAAAGTACCTGAACGATTCAAGCACGGTTTTAAAATCCAGCCAGTTATTTGATGAAAAAGCTCCCATGACGTTTTCCAAAACAGCGATAACTGGATATGTTCCATTCGTTGCATACCTCATTTCTTCTATAATTCGTATTGCGTGATAAAATAAACTAGATTGACTTCCTGTAAGACCTTCTCGTTTACAAATACCGAAATTCCAATGCCTGATTCTGAATTCTGGGCAAACGCCGGAATGGTCCGTGGGAATGATGTTGATATCGCTTGACGATTGTTGGATGCCCAATATTGGGGAAGGCCCACACTTGCTCAAAGAAGAAGGCGTATCTTCCTCGTGGCAGATTTTGGAGGATTTCGTGCCACTGAAATATTATTTAAAGCCCGTAATCTGCAATCGTTTTTTACGTCTTGCGGAAAGAGCAGGCTTTCCTCCACTATTGCCAGATAGAATATCTACTCAAATAGCAAAGGGGAGAATACCCATCGTCCGCCCTCTTATGGTGGTTTGTTGAAGGAAATACATAAAAAATTAAATCTTGATGATGCAGAAGATGGTGATTTGGTTCATACAGATAATGATGAAAAAGCTGATGAAGATGGATATTCCATTATTGCTATGTAGAATTGGAAACGGAAAAATTATTTTGTTAAGAACTGAGTTATTTTCCCACTTATCGATTTAATTGATAAGTGGGAAAATGTTTTTCTTAGCTTATATCTCCTGTTTCTAGTTTCTTGTTTAAAGCTATATAGTCATTTTTGTTTAAATTGATATTCTATCTAGTCTATTTTCGTCTGGAAATAAGGTTAATTGTATATCATATTTTGTATTCAAAGGTGTTAGAGTTTCATGTAAAAGTGTTAATATTTTCAAACAGTCTAATTCTACCCCTTCTTTTAAATGGTTTTTAATATGAATAATTACTAGAACATCTAATTTTTCGATTTGTTCAAATCTAGGTTTTAGAGAGATATTCTGCGCTTAAATTAAAACAATAAAGCCCTCACGCTTGTGGGGGCTTTATTTCCTCTTTCAATGTTACTCACCGCTTTTTGCTTTATTGACTTGTCTCTTCCAATACACTTTTCGCAAATTAATTGGCCCCGTCCTTAGTTTGAGGGGGCGAGTAATGTACAAAACATGCCAATCTGATTAATTTATTTCTTTTTTAAAACTATAAATAGTGTAGCTAAGGAAATAATAAAAGATGAGAGAGCCAAAATAAATGTCATTTTTAAACGCCCTTCTAAACAGTTATAGTAACTGTAAGGAGAATCGCTAGCTCTTTACAGACTGTTGCTTATAAAGTCTATAAAAGATTACATCGAGTACTGCTCGATGGTATTATATCATAGGTGCGTAAATCAGAAATGTATTGATATATTAAAAATCTTGGTTTCCGCATATCTATTTTCATGGATTCACTTCTTGAATAACTCTCTTTTTACTTCATATTTTTTAATGTCTTCCTCTAAATAAAGAGGGAGGGAGTTATCATGCACCCACATAACTGGCTGAGGAAAATCATCGTGTCTTAACTCCCAATTTTTAACCACTTGTCTGCTCACGTTCCAACGCCGAGCAATGTCAGCTTTAGAGTATAACTTAGGTAGGTTCGTCATTTTATTCACTCCAAAAATATTTGTTCCTTATCTTTTAGACTTTTTATTTTCTAGTCTTTCTTTTTCTGCTTGCAATTTCTTTTTAGTATTTAGCAAGAACAACTGATACACGCCAAGTACTGCCGATATAGACAGCATGATAATAATTAATATTTCCATCAATTTTGTGGTATACTCAGTGAGGTTCCTAAGTATTCCACTTCTTCACCTTCTTTCTATATTTATAATTTATATTATAACACTTATTGTTTACAACGTAAACAATAAGGTGGAATTTTCACTATTTAATAAGCCCCGTCCTTAGTTGGATGAGGCTGTTAGTTATTCCATTTCCTCTAATGCTTTATCCATTTGCCTTTCGTTTGTTATTTATGAGAGTTTCTAAATAAGGATGTATTTCTGTGATATCCGCTATATTATATATTTCATGTATAAAATCAATTGTTTCACCTATTAGAAAGCTATTTTCTAATTTTAATGGTACAGAGACTGTTTCTGGGATGCTATTAAATGCATCTTCAGAAGTTAGATCGTTAATAATGCTTTCATAAGAATCTATAAAATACCATTCATGCTTTTCTAATTTACTTTCCCAATATTTAAAAATACTTAAAAGTTCCTTTTCCAAATTAATTTAACTAAATAATTCGACATAATAGATATTATTACCTTCTTCTTTACAATAAATTAACATTTAAAGATAGGAATATCTATTCGATTTTTTGAATAGGTTTGCTATAATAGATTATAGAAAGGGGGGAAACAAAGTGGATGTAGAAAAGGTTTTAGGGCTTATCGCTTTAGCATCAGGAATACTCAAAGCAATCACATCAAGCATGAAAGACATACAAGATATAGTGATACAGCAGGAACAACGTAAGAAAAACAAAAAAGACGCTCCTAAAAAGAAGCGCCGAAAAAAACACACAGGGAGGGTAAAACCTCCCTACCCAATTACATTGTAACACATCCACTAAAAAGTATGCTTAAAAGGTTTGGTTATACAAATTTAATGATGCTTGCTATCTGTACGTATTTTCTTTATGGAACTATAGATGTTGAGCAACCGTCTATATATAACAAATTATTTTATGTATTATACGGAATCTTACTATTAATTCACTTTGTAAGGGTAATTTTAATTATAATAAAAATAAAGAGGGGATAGGTATGGCTTATCACTTTGAATCTACAGATGAGTTATTAACCTTTTTAAATCGTGAATTGTTATCTGCAGCAGAAGCTGCTGAAATATTAGATGTATCCAAAGCTCGTATTGGTCACTTAATGAAAAGCGGTAAACTACAGCCAGCAAAAGATCAGCCAAAGGTATTTTTGAAGTCAGTCATTTTGGATAAAAAAGAAGAACTAAATGAACTTAGGAAAAAATATCGTCCGTATGATGAATAGCAAGCATTAGCCCTTATCGTTTATAAATTCGATAGGTGATTTTAAATTGACCACTTGACCGCGATTTTACTAAAAGATTAAAAACACGCACCAATTTAAGTTATTAGAGACTCTTGCCATGGTCCGCGGCATTCATGGAAAATACTTCATGAAAGGTTTGTAAAAGGTATCGATTTGTTGGACGCAACCTCGTTTCTTTTCACGTGAGATGTTACTTACATCGTGCTCCACTTTCTCTCCAATAGTCCTCAGTGACAGTTCGTATTCTAAATATATCGGTTAGATGTGTATAGGTACGCTTTTTCGTGTTAGAATGAGTCTGAGTCATCGTGAATTCTCGCCGTATGTTTTGTGTTTTGGTCAACCTAAACTATACGCGGAATCACGATGACTTTCTATTTTTTTAGCTGTTGCACTAAATTATAAATGTCCAAATGTTTTTGTATTTGATAATAAGTTATTAAGCATGATATAAGTGTATATAGAAGTGGACTATTTGGCTTTCTATTTTTTGACCAAGAGTTTTAAGTTGTATTCATAGTGAGAGGATTTGAGTTTGAAATGATAGATAATTTTTGGCGTGATTTACCACGACCATTTTTTGTACTTGCACCAATGGAAGATGTAACAGATGTTGTTTTTCGCCACGTAGTAAGTGAAGCCGGTCGACCGGATGTGTTTTTTACAGAGTTTACAAACTCGGATAGCTATTGTCATCCGGAGGGTATGAAAAGTGTGCGTGGCCGTTTGACCTTTACAGAGGATGAACAGCCAATGGTAGCGCATATTTGGGGGGATAATCCCGAATATTTCCGTCGAATGAGTATTGGTATGGCAGAAATGGGCTTTAAAGGCATCGATATTAATATGGGTTGCCCTGTGCCGAATGTGGCAACGAGAGGAAAAGGTAGTGGTCTTATCTTACGTCCAGATGTTGCCGCAGAGCTTATTCAAGCAGCAAAGATAAGTGGACTGCCTGTCAGCGTGAAAACACGACTTGGTTATGAGGATGTAAATGAGTGGAAGAAGTGGCTAATGCATCTGTTAAAACAGGATATTGCGAACCTTTCTATTCATTTACGTACAAGAAAGGAAATGAGCCAAGTAGATGCGCATTGGGAGCTCATTCCGGAGATTAAAAAATTACGTGATCGTATCGCACCAAATACGCTACTAACAATTAATGGAGATATTCCTGACCGCCAAACAGGGCTGCAGCTTGCTGAACAATATGGTATTGATGGCGTTATGATCGGACGAGGTATTTTTAAAAATCCTTTTGCTTTTGAAAAAGAGCCAAAAGAGCATAGCAGTAAAGAATACCTAGACCTTTTAAGACTGCAGCTTGACCTTCAAGATCAATATGCGGAAGTACTTCCACGTTCCATTACAGCGCTGCATCGTTTTTTTAAAATTTATGTAAAAGGATTTCCAGGAGCTGCTGAATTAAGAAATCAATTGATGAACACGAAATCAACAGATGAAGTGCGTGCATTGCTGGACACCTTCGGAAAACAACGTTGATGGGATAGAGAAATGGAGTAACTCCCTAAAAGGTAGAAAAAAATGAATCACATTAACTCATGTGTACTTATTTTTAATCAGTTTCAAGTTCTTTGATGAGGTTGGGGCATAGAAAAAGCGTGCGCTCATCGATTTTGGATGAGTGCACGCTTTTTGGTTCTTTAACACATCACTAGCCGTAATTCTTCTTTATCATTTAACAATTCCTGAATGTCCATAAAATGATTTATCTCGCCGACAATCGAAATATTGACTTTGCGATGTGGAACCGCTTGTGGATGAACTGCCCATACCTTCGCTTGGTAGTTACAGCTTTTCTCGATCACTTCATACATCCAACTACTATAAAAAGCAGGAATATATCCTAGCTTCTCTTCATTGACAGACATAACGACGATTGCTTTATTGTCATGATCATTTTCACGTAAAACATCCATCTCTGTACACTCTGCCGAAAGGCCTAATTCTCGAAGCACAGATGAGTAGTCCGGCCTTCGTGAGTCTGGTAGACGGCGTGCAAACGGGCCAAAAAGAACATTGGAAGTATATGTCATATTGGTATCTGGAAATGCTAAATGAGGTCGATAGCCGTTGTCCATAGCTTCTTTCAATTTTCTTCTATATCCTTTTGTTTCGTATGAAAATGTATAGACGCCATCTTCATGAAGCAACCTACCTACATGGTATCGCTGAGATATTTCCCCATTCTGAATACCGTCCTGTTTATTATTTGCACGCTTGCTCTTTACATTCTTCCTTCCTTTGGGGGAACCCTTCACTCAACCCTATACTCCCTACAGTATAATCATTTTCAACCCCTGCCGAAAAGTCAGCAACTCCTTCATTAACACTGCCATCAACGGTCAATCCTCCCATTGGACTTTGATAGATATCATCGACCTTAAAGATGGTAATCTGATTTATGAAACGAAAGACACGGACTTTTCCGAATTCGCAAAAGATGTTCAAGAAGATGTCGAGGGAATTGTCCTTGGTAATTCCAATTATAGCAAAAAGGAATATGGAACAACACCCTACACAACAAGACCCTCGCAAGATGCAGCTCTCGCCACTGGTAAGGCTAAGTTAAACCCCAACAATCAAACCATCACGTATACCAATAAAAATCAATTCACCGAAGCAGATCACGTTGTAAATAAATATGTGCAGAAATATGGAGCCAATAATATTACCTTTGTTGGTCACTCATTAGGCGGTGGACTTGCTCAATATTATGCTGTGAAATATGATTCAAATGCTATTACCTTCGCTGCGGCGGATGTCTTTGATTTATTATCTGAAGAAAATCAAAAGCGAGCATTAAGTGGTGAGTTTAAGGATAATGTCATTTCTTACACCTACCCGGATGATGCTGTAGGAACATTCTATAAAGATTCAATAGGTTCTGTTTACTATATGGGTAATCCGGCAGAAGGATGCTGGGGATTAAGTAGCCACGGTATTAACAATTATATGGACAATAGTATGTATGATGAGAAAGGTTATTTCTTGCCACGGCTATTATACGATGAAAAGATACAAGGTCAATTAAAGATGTCTCCTTTAGCCTTGAAAAATAGTGGTGTTTCTGACTTTCATATTCGTATCCAGTCCAGTTTAATGGATGGTTATGTTATCGAGATGAAGGAAAGTGAGGAACAAATCTCAGCCACAAGAAAGGCGTTGACACATTTTCTCGATGACTATATAACAACGATGACAGAGTTGAAGCGCAAATACATCAATGCTGTCGGTTTTGGCAAGTATGATAAGTTAAATGCTTCTCATGTAGAGGAAATCTTCCGTGATTTAACAGGTGTTGGTCCAGAAGGATTGCCCATGTTATTGGATATCGGTGAATTAAATGAAAGATAAGGATAGTACTGACTGGTGGCACAATTACTTAGAAGTGAATAGGCAAGAAAATGAGTTAGAAGCAAGCATAGAATTCTTTAAGCAATATCTTGCCCATTGTTATGCGGTTCAACCGCTTTCTGAAAAGCATCGAGATATCATCAATAAACTAGAACATAGCTTCGATGGAAAAGCGAATCAAGTACTCATAAAGCGATTTGAAGAAAACCAAATCGACCTTATGGAAATCGATCGTATGTATGAAGGTATCTATGAAAATATAAGGTTGAGATCTTGGTTTTAGTAGTAAGAATAATGTAATTTTAACTGTGTAAGTAAGAATATGTATGGCTCTTGCTCATACAGTTTTTTTAGTGGAGTACTTCCACTTATATCTTGTATGAAAGGTAAAAACAATATACAATTTAATTACTTCAAATTTGAAAGGAATGAACGATGCGCAGATATCAATATTTTTTTACCTATAAACATAGAATACAGGATAAAATGGAGGTAAAGGTATTGATTACAGATTTATATTCAGAAAGATTGCACTTAAGAAAAATGAAGATTTCAGATGCACCGAGTTTGTTTGACATATGGTCTGATTCAGATGTTACTAGGTATATGAATGTAAGTAACTTTACTAACGAAAATCAGGCAAAAGAAATGATTTATCATCTTGATCAATTAAGTCAAAACAATGAAGCATTGCGTTATTCCATAGTAGAATTAAGCTCTAATGAAATCATTGGTTCTTGCGGTTATAATTTCATAGACTTTGAAAATGCGAAGGCCGAAATCGGATATGACATAGCTAAAAAGCATTGGGGGAAGGGATATGCTAAAGAAGCGATTGCTTCCTTAATGGATTACGCATTTAATTCTTTGGAGTTTAATAGAATCGAAGCGAAAGTTGAACCTGAGAATGTAAACTCCATTAAAGTTCTACACAAACTTCATTTTATTTATGAAGGAACAATGAGACAAGCGGAGAAATCAAAAGGAACATTTGTTGATTTAAATATCTATTCAAAATTAAAATCTGATAACATATAAGTTTCTTTATTTAAAGAGATCAAACTAAACTGTGTAAAAAATGAGTATGAGCTCATTATTCACAGTTTAGTTTTTATTTTTATTGACCACTTGAAATACGTATTAAAGGAAGCGGTAAAAAAATTTACAGAAGAAGTAATTCGAATGACTAAACGATTAACTAAGCTAATTTTAAGGGGATTTAGGACTTAAAAATAGAGCATCTCCCCAGAGTTTTGTTGCTTAATCCTACATTTTGATATTTATTTACAGATTTTTGTGCCCATATTTATTGATAAACAATAAAATATAGTATAGGATATAAATAACAATAATAAGTGAGGTGCTTTATGAAACGTGGAATGGTGATTTTCTTGAAAGTAGCTGTTGTTGTTATTGGGATCGTTGTAGGTAGTTTGTGTGCCTTTGCATTACCGCCACTTGCTACTCATACAGCAGAGTTGTATCCAGAGTTTGCTTATTTACATTATCCGGTTCTCCTTGGTTTGTATGCCACTGTAATTCCATTTTTCTTTGCGTTAATTCAAGCTTGGCGGCTCCTAAAGAATATTGAAATCAATCATGCTTTTTCAACCCTATCGATAAGTGCTTTGGGTCGGATAAAGTACTGTGCAGGTATAATCGGCACGTTCTATGTAATCGGCATGATTGCGCTTATGACCCAAAGTGCATTGCATCCTGGTATAGCAATCATTGGGTTGGTCATCCTTTTTTCATCAATAGTTATTATGCTATTCACGGCTGTGCTTCAACAATTATTAAATGGGGTAGTACAAATGAAAACAGAAAATGATTTAACAATTTGAGGTGAAATTGTGGCGATAATAGTTAATTTAGATGTAATGTTAGCGAAAAGAAATATGAGCGTTACAGAATTATCGGAGAAAGTTGGAATTACAATGGCGAACCTTTCCATTTTAAAAAATGACAAAGCAAAGGCTGTTAGATTTTCTACATTAGATGCAATATGTAAGGCTTTAGACTGTCAACCTGGTGATATACTAGAGTATAAAAACGAATGAAATACGTCTAAACGAAGATTGTAATGAGAGTATATTACTTGTTATCACTCTACTACTTCGTCCACTAATCTCACTAAAAAGATAACGTTGTTTCGCAAAGTGTTAGCTTTTTTGCAGTTATTATGTAATGTTAGATTTGATTTAAACTAGAAATCCCCACAACAAAATCCCTCTTCCTAATATTAGGGAGGGGGATTTTGTTGTGGGAAAATGATAAACTAGGGAAGGAGTTTTTTTGATAGAGGGGGAATCATGATGGATTTCGAACGGATGTCGCCCTATGGATTAGGAGAGAGTAATAGTAATGAAGCTATTAAATATATAGTGCGATATTTACAACAAGGTTCGGAAAAGGACAAGGGGTTAGCTGCTTGTGCGATTAGGAAGTTGGTGGTGCAATATCCGGCGGAATGTGCGGTAGCTTTTCCGTATTTGCTCCAACATATTGATTCATCTAACGGGGAATTACGTGAGAATATATTAGAAGCTTTATTGGCGCTTCCTAAAAATCAGCTAACGATTACGGAGGATGATATTAGAAAGGTAAATGGTGGTTTGCTAATGATAATAGGGAAGTCAATCGTTCGCTCGCCTGTAAAATTATTCAACAATGGGGCGCTTCATTTACTCTTCCAGAAGGGGCTACGAGGAACGTTATACCTAAGGCGGAAATGGCAAATGCGATGACGACGTTTGATTTAGTCACGGCTGATGATAGTGATGCTTCTTATTTTCGTGCACTTGAAAGAAGTGGGATTTGGTTGAATAAACCACAGTTGCAAGCAACGCGTCATTATGAGGGGCCGGCTTTAGTATTAGCTGGGGCAGGAAGCGGAAAAACGAGAGTGCTCTCGTCACGAGCTGGTTATTTACTCTCCTTTCACCATGTAGATCCAAGCGATATATTGTTACTGACCTTTACAAAGAAGGCTGCACAAGAAATGAAGGAGCGGCTCGCGTTGTTGCCTGGTTTATCGCCCAGTGTAGTAAGAAATGTAACGAGTGGGACGTATCATTCAATTTTTTTGAGATTATTAAGAGGGCAAGGAGATGCTCGCAACATTTTGAGTAATGAGCGGCAAAAGCATGTTTATCTCAAAAAGATTATGAAGCAACTTGGCTATAAAGATAATTATGAGCCAGAATCGTTGTTGGCTATTTTGTCCCATTATAAGAACAACATGGTACCTGTTGAAGGTTTACCAGTAAAAACGCTGATTGACAAAGAAGTGAAGCAAATTTTAACAGAATATGAAAAGGTGAAGCGTAACTATGGGTATATGGATTTTGACGATATCTTACTGGACTGCTATTTTTTATTGAAGCAAAATCAACGCATGCGTCAAATGATGCAAAATCGTTTTGCTTTCGTATTGTGTGATGAATGGCAAGATACGAATCCGGTGCAGTATGAGTTGATTAAAATGATTGCCCTTCCGCAAAATAATTTATTTGTCGTAGGGGATGATGACCAAACGATTTATGAGTTTAATGGTGCTGATGCTTCGATTATATTGAATTTCAGTGAACAGTATCCAGAAACGAAAACGTACAAGCTTGACGTTAATTACCGTTCGTCAACGAGTATTGTTGGATTGGCCAATAAAGTAATTGCTTTCAATAAGAAACGCCATGATAAAACGTTACAAGCTGTTAATGAAGCAAAGGCTTCTCCACATTTTTTACGCCCGAATGATGTGAATGAGGAAGCAGAGGAAATCGTTCAGCAAATTATACGTGATGTCAAAGCAGGTGATCGTGCTTACAAGGATTATGCTATATTGTACCGCGCGAATAGTAATAGCCGGGCTATTTATGAACAGTTCATTTTACAAGAGGTGCCTTTTGTTACGTATGGGGATAAGAATACCTTCTATGAACAGTCGTTAGTTAAACCTGTTATGGATCATTTACGATTGGCTTTAGATGGGAATCAAATGGATGCTGTTACAGGAATATTACCGTCTCTTTATTTGAACCGGGAACAAACAGCAGAGTTCATTATGCGAAAAGAGATGACAAGCCCTAAACACAACTTGCTAGCTCATACGCTTGATTTACCGAACATTAAACCATTTCAAAAGAAGCATATTATGGAACGGATTAGCCTGTTGAAGCGGTTGAAAGCAATGACCGCGCTAGAAGCAGTACGTGAAGTTAGAAAACTATATGATGCGTATGTAGATGCCGATAAACGGAAGAATTTAACTATGCATAAAGAAATGATAAAAGATACTTTATCTGAAATTGAATCTTCAGCAAGCCGGTACAAAACAATTGCCGATTTTATTACATTTGTCGATGAAATTATTGAAAAGAACAAACAAATGGACCAACTTCGCCGAAACAATCAAGCTGACGTAGTGAAGCTAATGACGATTCACAAATCAAAAGGTTTAGAATTTCCGGTTGTCTATCTAATTGGAGCATCAGAAAATGTTTTACCACATCGTTCCGCTCTAGAGGCTAATGCCAAAAAGGATATAGTAGTGAATGAACAGAAGAAAACAGAGCTGGCAATAGAAGGAGAGCGCCGCCTAGCGTATGTAGCTATAACGAGAGCGCAACAGTCGTTATATATCAGTTCCCCACGCTTGAACCAAGGCAATCAGACGAGCATATCTAGATTTATCATGGATGTATTTACTGATCCAATTAAAAAACGCCAATTACAATATAAAAAGCCACAGAAAAAAAAGCAAAAGAGAACAGGAAAAAGGGTGTCTGTCCGTGCATGGGAATGTACAAGCAACGACTGCATTGCTTGGAAACGAATGGATAAACCGGAAGAGGCAAAACAGGAATGGATAGATTGTCCGTTGTGTGGAAGTGTTATGAAGCAAGGCGTACGTGAAGTGGTGGAGAGATAGTGTAGTGTGAAGATGTGGCGCTACTTGCCATTTTATATAAGGTGAATGCACACTTGTCCCTTTAGGTGTTCCGTGTTAACGGGCAGGGATTTTTCCGTTTCTAACCAATGACTGAACTTTAATTATGATAAAATAATCGATACAACCATATAAGGAGCAATGAATATGCATAGCATTTATAAAGAAGTATTACGCTTCCGTGATGAGCGCAATTGGAAGCAGTACCATGAAGAGAAAGATTTAGCTCTTTCTATTTCGCTTGAAGCAAATGAATTGTTGGAGAATTTCCAATGGAGAAGTAGTGAAGAAGCTGTTGCAGAGTCGAAACAAAATATAAAAGAGGAAATGGCGGATGTTCTTATTTACTTAATTCAAATGGCAGATAAAATGGACATGGATTTAGAAAAGGAAGTACTTGCTAAATTGGCGAAGAATCGAGAAAAGTATCCGGTAAAGTAAAGAAGTGAGGGGCAAAACTCCTCACTTCTCTTCATGCTTAATTATTATCCTTACTAGAAGGTAATAGTATGTAGTTAACTTGTTTTGTGGAAATAGTGCCTTGCTATTCAATAATATAAAGTAGTCAACAACATACAGTAGGTGGCGGTACTAATAACAGATAAATCAGATGTTCCGATTGAGTGTTAGTGTCGAAGGAAGGGTTCTATTTCCTTTAGATTTCTATTATTTTAAGAACATTGCTGTGATTTGATCTAATTGATGTTCTAATGCAATTGCATCACTATAATAAAGTGCATCAACGCTATATGGATGAACATTGCCACTTTGAACAGCAGGTAGTCTTTTCCACAATGAGCTTTCTGTAATCGTGCTTTCCATTTTTTCTGCATCGCCTCGAACACCTAAAAGGATATGATCTGCTTCCCCAAGAATTTCGGGTATCATTTCTTCGGATATACTTGCCCATCCTTTCTTAAATGCTTCTTCTTCTACAGGTTTTGGTGCTTCAAGCTCAAGAAGTTCATAAATGATTTGTCCACCTCTACCAAATGTTTTTCCCATTAAATAGATATCTTTCGCACTCAGTTCAACAATCGCAACTTTTATATCCCCTTTGTTAGCATCAATTAATGCTTGCTTTTTCTCCTCTGCTTTTGACTCGAACGTTTTTATCCACTTGTTTGCTTCTTCTTGTTTATTTAGAACTTTTCCAATTTCAGTAATTCGATCGTGGTAGCCATAATCTAATGGAATGACTACTGTTGGTGCAATTTTGGATAGTTTATCATACATGTTGGGGTCATATGTAAGGATGACATCTGGATTAAGAGACATTGCTTTTTCGACATCTACTTCTCGATTTTCTCCGACATTTTCAATACCTTTAATTAAATCTTTATGATAAGGCGAGGTTTCAGAAATCCACCCAGCTACTCCAACTGGTTCCACCCCTAATGCAAGTACATCTCCTACATAATCTTGTACAGCTACGAGCACTCGCTCTGGATTCGCTGGAAGTTCTATTGTTCCGTTTAAGCTTTCGTATTCTCGAACGTCAGCAGTAGTGTCCTTGTCCTTATTATTCTGTTTTTCTTCGCTGCCTTGTGCCTCGTTACTATTGCTACATCCACTAATGATAAATATTAAGCACAATAGAAGGAATGGTATGAATCTTATTGTATTATTTTGCATGCGCTTTCTCCTTTCATATTATGAAAATGAAATTCATTATCAATTACAAAAGTAATCATACACGTGTTCATTTAAAAGGTCAATCCTAAAGTAAAAAATAAAAATACAGATAGGGAAGAAGAAAATTAGATTTTTGAAAATTCATCTATAATTATCGTTCAGCATTTGGTACAATTCAAATGATTATGAAATTCATTATCAATAAAGGTTTGTGGTTAAGGAGGCTTATTCTCCATGTCAACATCAGAGACATATGAGGAAAAGATAGAGATGGAAAAAATTTCACGACCTATGGTGGGTCTTTATTTATTCATAGGAGGAATCATTGCTTTAATATTATCTATTATGGCTTCTATTTCGTTAGGTGCAGCGGATATAGATTTCAAGACAGTGTGGAATTCCATTTTTCACTATAATGAAGATGTGACGGCTCACCAAGTTATTCAAGAAGTCCGTTTACCTAGAGTGTTAGGAGCGGCGGTTGTAGGATCTTGCTTTGCCGTGTCTGGAGCTGTGATGCAAGGGATGACAAGAAATCCACTGGCGGATTCAGGGTTGTTAGGTTTAAATGCGGGTGCGGGGTTTGTATTAGCTCTTTGCTTTGCTTTTCTTCCAGGGTTGTCTTATTCTTTCATCATCTTATTTTCTTTTCTAGGAGCGACTATAGGAGCTGGCCTCGTATTTGGGGTAGGCTCTTTGACAAGAAATGGTCTTACACCGATGCGTTTAGTGCTAGCAGGGGCAGCAGTAAGTTCCTTATTTATAGCCTTAAGTGAGGGAATCGCGATTTATTTTAATGTTAGTCAAGATTTAGCGTTCTGGTATGCTGGTGGGGTATCTGGTGCCAAATGGTATCATTTGAAGATTATAACCCCTATTGCAGTTGTGGCATTAGCCAGTGCTTGGATTATTTCTCGGTCTATTACGATGATAAGTTTAGGGGAAGAGGTAGCTGTTGGACTCGGGCAGCGTACGAAGGTCGTTAAAATGGTTGGAATGATGATTGTACTTGTATTAGCGGGTACTGCCGTATCTGTCGTCGGTGGTGTAGGCTTTGTTGGGCTAATCATTCCTCATATTACTCGGGCAATTGTAGGGCATGATTACCGCTGGATTATTCCAAATTCAATGGTATATGGTGGTTTGTTATTGGTTCTTGCCGATTTAGCAGCAAGAACTTTAAACGCTCCATATGAAACGCCAATAGGAGCATTAATTGGCGTGATTGGTGTACCTTTCTTTCTTTATATTGCAAGGAAAGGAGGTAAAGAGTTGTAATGAACACGACCTTTAAGAAAAATCAACAACAAAAAACAAATATGAAGAAGGTTCTGGTGATTGGGCTACTCGTTGTTCTCATTGTCGTTGCATTTATTATTAGTATGAATACAGGATATATTCGACTTTCTCCATTAGAAGTATTTGAAACATTATTTGGGAAAGGGACGGATAAGCAAGAGGTTATTTTGTTTGAATTTCGTTTGCCTAGAATCGTTATTTCTGTTTTGATAGGAATGGCATTAGCTGTATCTGGGTGCATTTTGCAAACAATTTCCCGAAACGCTTTAGCTGATCCAGGCATTCTTGGCATCAATTCGGGTGCGGGATTAATGGTTGTCCTTTATATTACATTTTTTCCAGAAAAGAATTTTATGTCAATTATGTTCTTACCTTTTCTTTCATTTATTGGTGCAGGACTAGCTGCAATTTTAATTTACGGATTGGCATATAAAAAAGGAGAAGGAATCTCACCTACAAGATTAATTTTAACAGGTGTTGCAGTAGCAGCAGGTATTAGTTCAGCAATGATTGTATTAACTCTTCGTTTAACACCAGAAAGCTATCAATTTGTGGCAACATGGTTAGCAGGAAGTATTTGGGGTTCGAATTGGGATTTTGTTCTTGCATTGTTGCCATGGGTTATGCTATTACTCCCTTATATATTTTTAAAAGCGCAAACGTTAAATGTTATTTATTTAGGTGATCAAATGGCAAATGGGCTAGGTGTCGCTGTAGAAAGAGAAAGACGATTGTTACTTGCTGCTGCTGTCGGCTTAGCAGGAGCAAGCGTAGCGGTTAGTGGTGGAATTGGTTTCGTTGGATTGATTGGTCCTCACTTGGCTAAACAACTTGTAGGAGCAAGGCAGCAATTTCTATTACCTGCATCTGCTTTAACAGGTGGCTTACTTGTTATTGCAGCAGATACGATCGGGCGCTCTATCTTTCAAACCGAGATTCCTACTGGTATTGTCGTCGCAGTTATTGGTGCACCATACTTTTTATATTTATTAGCGCGAGAGAAATAGTGACAAAAAGAATCCACCAGTTAGCAAAAATGCTTGGTGGATTCTTTTGTTATATTTTTAGTGTTTCTTCCATTGTAAATGCAGTTCGTATTCCGGCTAAGAGTGGCAATAAGGCTACAATAGCAATCGCCCATTCGATACTAAACAAATCAGCAAAAAATCCTGCCGCTAATGCTCCAAATGCGTATCCGCTATCTCGCCAGAAGCGGTAAATTCCTAATGAGCTAGCTCGCCAGTCAGCGTGAGCGACATCACTCACTGCAGCAATAAGGGTAGGATATACCATGGCCGTACCAATCCCTAGTAGGAAAGAGAAAAAGAGCCATAAAGCGTAGTTATCTACGAGAAGTATTCCCCACAAAGCAAATGCCTGTGTGCACATCCCAATTGTAATGAGTAACTTGCGACCGATGCGATCACTTAAAGCACCAACAAATAATTGAAAGAACCCCCAAGCTGCTGGATAAACGGCAATAATAGTTCCGATTTGGTTAATTGAAAGACTACTAGAAGCAAAGAATAAAGGGAATAATCCCCAAGCCATGCCATCTTTAAAATTAGTCATCATGCCATTTAAGCTAATAATGGATAAAGTTCGATTCTTCCAAGTGGTTAAATGAAAGACTTCTTTCAAGGATAATGTCTGATTTTTGGATTGTGCTTGGCGATTCGACACAGAGGTACTTGTTTCTTGAACGAATAAAGATAAGAAAAAGCCTATAATAGCAATCCCAATGCCAATATAAAATGGTTCTGGACTTAAGGAATACGTTGTTGCGACATACCCTGATGCAATGGCAGCAACAGCAACTCCTATATAACCGGCAAATTCATTTAGACCAACAGCAATGCCTCTTTCGGTGCTTTTCGCTATATCTATTTTCATATTGACAGTCATTGACCACGTTAAACCTTGGTTCAGACCTAGTAAAACGTTAGAGAATACAATGACCCACCATGACTCGGCAATGATGATAAAGAATGGAACTAGTATCCCGATTCCCCAACCGAGTAGAAGAACTTGTTTACGACCGATACGATCAGAAAGATTCCCAGCAAAAAAGTTCACAATTGCTTTAGAGAAACCGAAGCTAACGATGAAAGAAATGCTAGCACTAGCAGAAACCATACCGAAATGTTCTTCACCTATAAGGGGTAAAACGGTTCGTTCTAGTCCAACCATCGACCCGACGAAGAAATTAATAAATACTAATAAAAAGAAAGGTAATAGATTGTTTTTAATTCCTAGATTGTTTTGCTCACTCAAATTTCGTCACCTCTTGTCTTATTGTACTGCACGGTGCTAAAAATCCAAATGAATCTGTTTGAGAAGGAATGTTCTAATAGGATGTCGAATATATATTTGCGAACAAAATTGTATACAATCAGGAGGGCGTAACATGGCATCTGTAAATGAAATCATGGCATGGACATTTGATCAAGAAACGGAAGTTCCCAATGACATGCAAGATATGTTAGTAGAAGGAGAAAAGGCGGTATTAGCTTATAAAACGGTACGTGATGTAGCTGTTATTACGAATAAGCGTTTTATTATTGCTGACCGCCAAGGAATTACAGGAAAGAAGGTTGAAATGTACACGATTCCTTTTAAGTCGATTACGATGTATTCTACTGAAAATAGTGGGAAGTTTGACCTTAATACAGAAATTGAACTGTGGACAAGAGCGGGGAATTTTAAATTGAATTTAAATAGAAAAGTAGATGTCCGTAAGCTTGATCGGTTGATTGCCACGTATATCTTGTAGAGAGCATCATACTTGAAGCCTTTTGTTATCGTAATGATGGAGGGCTTCTTTAGTAAATTGTTGTAGGCATTTTATTGGTTAAAATAGATTGAAAATTACAAAAGTTTAAGATAAGCTAAAGCTAAATTCTTTTGTATTTTGTGTGGGGCTTCTAAGAATTTACACTAAGATACCTCAATCTTGAAAGGATGAAGAGGACATGCCAAAAAAGTTATTTCAAGTGGATTTGAACAAGACGATGGATAAGCAAGATGTACCGGGACACAACCGATGGCATCCCGATATTCCTGCTGCTTTTTCGGTGAATCCAGGTGAATCATTCCGAATGGAGTGCTTGGATTGGACGGATGGACAAATTCGTAACAATGATGACCCTTCCGATATTCGGGATGTCAATCTGAATCGTGTCCATGTACTAAGTGGTCCAGTGTATGTTAATGGTGTAGAGCCAGGTGATTTGCTTGTTGTTGATATTCTCGACATTGGTACATTTAGTGCACACGAGTGGGGATTTAATGGGATTTTTGCTAAAGAAAATGGTGGTAGCTTTTTAACGGACCACTATCCAGAGGCAGCAAAATCAATTTGGGATTTCCATGGTATTTATGCAACCTCTCGTCACGTTCCTAACGTTAAATTTGCAGGTATTATTCATCCAGGTCTAATTGGAGTTGCCCCTTCTCAAGAGCTGCTTGATGAATGGAACCGTCGTGAATCAGAACTTGTCGATCAAGATCCGAAGCGTGTGCCACCATTAGCCAATCTACCAGATAAAGATAGTGTGGTTTTAGGGACCTTGACAGGAGAAGACTTTGACCGAGTTGCGAGAGAAGGTGCTCGTACAGTGCCACCACGAGAAAATGGTGGGAACTGTGACATTAAAAACTTATCACGCGGCTCAAAAATCTACTTCCCCGTGTTTGTAGAAGGAGCAAAATTATCCGTAGGTGACTTACACTTCTCGCAAGGAGATGGAGAAATCACCTTCTGCGGTGGTATTGAAATGCCTGGATGGATCGATTTACACGTAGAAGTTATCAAAGGTGGTATGGAAAAGTATCAAATTAAGAAGAACCCTGCTTTCCGACCAGGTCCAATGGATCCTCACTATAATGAATATATTGTATTTGAAGGGGTATCGGTAAATGAATTTACAGGAAAGCAAACGTATATGGACGCCAATGTAGCTTATCGCAATGCCTGTTTAAATGCGATTGAATTTCTGAAAGCACATGGATTTACTGGTGAACAAGCCTATATGCTCCTTGGTTCTGCACCTGTTCAAGGGCATTTAGCGGGAGTTGTCGATATTCCTAATTCTTGCTGTACGATTGCACTTCCTAAAGATATATTTACATTTGATATCATGCCGAAATAAGGAGGCTTCCAGTTGCCAAGCTATACATTTTTGTGCCCAGACTGTGGTGAATTTACACTTTGGTATAACCATATGCGAGGAAGTCATCAAGAAGCGGAATGCGCCAAATGCAATCAATTAAGTAAACGCGTTTATAGGGCGCCCATGACGAATCAAATGGATAACAAAGTGAAAAGTAGAATGGAACGTGGTATGGAGCCACGTGTTGTGAACCGAACCGATTTACCCAATTCAAAGAAACGTGTGCCCTCTGCTCCGAGGCCCTGGCAAGCCGGACATTGATATTATGCCTAGTATGTTTTGGAGGAGTGACTTATAATCTTACGGCTTCAATGCTATAATGAGAGAATAATTTTTCCCCTTTTCCATATTAGTAGATGATAAAAAAGCGAGCTATGTTATGGTGAATGAAAATAACATACTACTTAAAGGAGCACTGAAATTGACAGGAACAAAACGAGAAAATATCAAGCCAGGCATGAACGTGAAGGTCGTACAAAAGCAAGATCAACGAACCGGTAAATTAACAGAAGGCGTTGTTTCTAGAATATTGACGAACTCCTCACAGCATCCGCACGGCATTAAAGTAATGCTTGAAGGTGGTATAGTTGGGCGAGTAAAGGAAATAGAGAAGGATTGAATATTTAATGTAACTAAGCGAGAGCCCTAACTTTTTTGGTTAGGGCTTTTTGGGTGTGCATGTTTACTGCTGACTTACCATTTGTAAACATGATTGAACATAAATTCCTTTATGCTCTCATATGGGGGCGGTAATAGTTTTGGTTATATATGAGGTATAGGTGAAATTCTAATCCACGCACCCATATAGAGTGCGACGTTAGGTTCTAAGACTTTCGAAACCACACTAGATATTTCAATCCACGCACCCATATAGAGTGCGACCGGCAAAACATTCGAAGGAGAGCCATGGGTCGAAATTTCAATCCACGCACCCATATAGAGTGCGACGTTATCAAACGACAAGTCCCATAGCGAAGCTGTATTTCAATCCACGCACCCATATAGAGTGCGACTTACCGCGGGCTGGAAATATGCTCGCGGTGCCATATTTCAATCCACGCACCCATATAGAGTGCGACGTTTTGCGCCGTATGCAAGACTTGATACTACATTAATTTCAATCCACGCACCCATATAGAGTGCGACTTAACGCAGCTAAAAATATCGCTGACCCACGGATCGAGATTTCAATCCACGCACCCATATAGAGTGCGACGCGAGAAGGGCGTAAATTTACGTTTTATATTGCAATTTCAATCCACGCACCCATATAGAGTGCGACTTTTTGTTCTTTTTTTAAAAATGTTTCACACGTTATTTCAATCCACGCACCCATATAGAGTGCGACCCCCCGTTAGTTTGTCCGTAGGGATATGTACGGCAGATTTCAATCCACGCACCCATATAGAGTGCGACTCAAAAAGACATTGATAATCCGGCTTTGGTTACGGATTTCAATCCACGCACCCATATAGAGTGCGACGTTAAAGATATTACGGAAACTCTTTGTATTAAAGATTTCAATCCACGCACCCATATAGAGTGCGACACTCACCAGCCTCCGTAAACGTGGAGCCAAAATTTGTATTTCAATCCACGCACCCATATAGAGTGCGACTGAGGAGGAATCATAATGGCTAAAACAATGGATATTTCAATCCACGCACCCATATAGAGTGCGACGGGACAGCCAGCTGGCTAGGATAGACTATGAGGTGATTTCAATCCACGCACCCATATAGAGTGCGACAGGTAAGTCAAAAGATGTTGACGTTGAGTATGCACATTTCAATCCACGCACCCATATAGAGTGCGACTATTGACGGTTTGTCAAATCCACTACCGTAGAAATAATTTCAATCCACGCACCCATATAGAGTGCGACGCCACAAGAAGAGGCATTTATCACAACCTAAAAATTTCAATCCACGCACCCATATAGAGTGCGACCCCGACTACTTGAGGATATATATAGAACATACCCATTTCAATCCACGCACCCATATAGAGTGCGACAAGGATATGACTGATAAACGCTTATATACACTGACGATTTCAATCCACGCACCCATATAGAGTGCGACTTTAAAAGATTTAAAGAATGCGGTGTCGATGTTATTTCAATCCACGCACCCATATAGAGTGCGACGGTTCAGTTTCCATGTTAACTACTTTAAAATCGCTTAAATTTCAATCCACGCACCCATATAGAGTGCGACCGGCTCAATGCAAGAATTGGCTCAATCTCAAGAGATTTCAATCCACGCACCCATATAGAGTGCGACAGAACGCAAAAGAAGCTAGAACAAAACTCAAAAATTTCAATCCACGCACCCATATAGAGTGCGACTTCAATCAAGCACGGCATAAGTGCTTGATAGAGAGATTTCAATCCACGCACCCATATAGAGTGCGACAAACGGAGTTAACTGCCGTTGTCTATAACCAAGATTTCAATCCACGCACCCATATAGAGTGCGACATGCAACTAGATTACATTTTAAATGAGAGCGTCATTTCAATCCACGCACCCATATAGAGTGCGACGCTATTGGAATTATAAAAATGCTCCAAAAAGTAAAGATTTCAATCCACGCACCCATATAGAGTGCGACTAAACACAATGAGGAATGAATGGTATAAGATTAAATTTCAATCCACGCACCCATATAGAGTGCGACCATTTAGCACGTTAGAGCGTGCTAAAAAAGCAAATTTCAATCCACGCACCCATATAGAGTGCGACCGTTACACGATGCCCTTTTGACCAATGTTTAAAAGTTATTTCAATCCACGCACCCATATAGAGTGCGACGCAAAAATGGGGTAAGCAAGTCGCTAAAGGCGGAAATATTTCAATCCACGCACCCATATAGAGTGCGACGTGAGAGGTGTGGTAGGAGCCGAGCATATAGCTTTATTTCAATCCACGCACCCATATAGAGTGCGACCTAAAGAAGAGCCTACGCCTGCTGAACCAAAGCAATTTCAATCCACGCACCCATATAGAGTGCGACTCGATGACGTAATGTAGTAGTGATCCGTAGCAAAATTTCAATCCACGCACCCATATAGAGTGCGACAAGTATACAATGGTAGGTGACAAAGCTGTCACAATTTCAATCCACGCACCCATATAGAGTGCGACCATGCAAGCGCTTATTGAGGACTTGGATAATGGAATTTCAATCCACGCACCCATATAGAGTGCGACGATATTATCAGAGATCGGTTTGTCTCCTTCCCCTGTTATTTCAATCCACGCACCCATATAGAGTGCGACCTAACATAATTCGCAAAATTAGGATTGCTATTACATTTCAATCCACGCACCCATATAGAGTGCGACAATAGAACCACCGGAACCACCGCCACTTACAGATGGATTTCAATCCACGCACCCATATAGAGTGCGACAGCGAAAAATATAGGTTTTCCCTAGAAAAAACAAAATATCCTATTATTAATCGCAAGTAAGTTGGTTCATTTGGTGTTTATTTACTATTATACATGATATCTAGTATTAAAACTATGATAAAACAGGTGCGAACCTTCTAGCGATTTCATGTGAGCTTCGGATTCGCACTTCAAAAAGTGTTTTTACATTGTTAATAAATTTAATTAGGGGGTGTACAAAAATATGTGCACCATTTTTGATACAGTAGTCTTAAGAGAATGATTTATACAACAAGCTATGCCTTTTGTAAACTTTGTAAAAATATTCTGTTCATCAATACTTTTTACCTATTAAATAGTATAATTGTTATAGTGGAGATAGTTTTTAAAACAGTTATATTTAGGTATATTGATTTGTTTTTAGTATAGCTTCTTTAGGGAGGTTTGACAATTGGAATACATTGCACATATTCGCCAAAGTGATCAAGAAATACAGACGGTAAAAGAGCATTTGTTGGAAGTGAAAAATTTAGCCGAACAGCATGGTGACAAAGTAGGAATGAAACATTTGGCAGGTCTTGCTGGGATGTTACATGACCTCGGAAAATGCGGTAATGAATTCAAAGAATACATATTAGAAGCTGTTCGTAATCCAGATAATCCGCCAAAAAGAGGGAGCGTAGATCATTCAACTGCTGGAGGTAAACTGCTCTACAACTTTTTTCACACTGGAAAAATAAACCCAAACAGAGCGATTGTTGCGGAAGTGGTTGGAAACGCTATAATTTCTCATCACTCTTACCTTCAAGATTTTATAACCCCAGAATTAAACTCGAAGTATTTGATAAGAGTATCTGAAAAAGAATTGATAGATTTCGATACTACTGTTTCATATTTTTTTGAAAATGTTATAGAGAAAGATTTGTTTTACAAGTACGTAGATAAAGCATGTGAAGAGATAGTGTCTTTATTAGGACATATTAATAGGGAAGATATTTCAAAACAATTAATGTTTATCACGAAATTCGTTTTTAGTGCATTGATTGATGCTGATCGGACAAATACTAGACAATTTGAGGAAGACTCTATAGAAGAAAGAGTGAACTATGAAGAATTATTCCAAGTGTATTATAGTCGATTAACTGCAAAAATTAAATCATTTGAGAATCATCCATCTGCTGAACATCCAATAAACAAATTACGATCTCAAATGTCAAATCAATGTGACAACTTCGCAGAAAATCCTTCAGGTGTATATACATTATCTATCCCAACTGGTGGTGGGAAAACGTTAGCCAGTTTACGTTATGCGTTAAGACATTCTTTACTTCATAATAAAAAGAGAATTATTTATGTTGTGCCATATACAACTATTATTGAACAAAATGCAGAAGAAGTACGTAAAATTTTACAAGATGATGAGAATATTTTGGAGCATCATTCCAATGTAATTGAGGATACGCATGACGATGATGAAAATGAAGATGGAATAATGAGCACACAACAAAAATTAAAACTTGCTAAAGATAATTGGCATTCACCAATCATATTTACAACGATGGTTCAATTTCTAGATACTTTCTATGGTAAAGGGACGAGAAGTATTAGAAGAATGCATAACCTTAGTGATGCAGTGATTGTTTTTGATGAAGTGCAAAAGGTTCCTATTAAATGCGTTTCTTTATTTAATCAAGCTATTAACTTCCTCAAAGACAATTGTCATTCTAGCATCCTTTTATGTACTGCTACTCAGCCTGCTTTAGATTTTGTTGAGCATAAATTAGAAATGGATCCAGACGGTGAAATAATCAATCATTTAGAACGGGTAATGAAAGCTTTTAAGCGAGTAGAAATTGTTGATAAGGCATCAAATCAACCAATGGATACCAGTACATTAGCTGAATTTGTTAATGATAAGATCGAGGAACTCAATAGCATTTTAGTCATATTAAACACGAAGAAAACAGTTAGAGCGTTGTATCAATACTTAACAGAAATGCGAAATAATATACCTATTTATCATTTAAGTACTACTATGTGTGCTGCCCATAGAAATGCTATTTTGAGTGAAGTCCGAGAGCATTTGAAACAAGGGAACAAAATTATATGCATTAGTACGCAGTTAATTGAAGCGGGAGTAGATGTCAGTTTTGATTGTGTTATTCGTTCATTAGCCGGTTTAGATTCTATTGCACAAGCGGCAGGACGTTGCAACAGACATGGCGAGAAGGACATTCAACAAGTGTATGTAATTGATCATAAGCAAGAGAACCTTACAAGATTAAGAGAAATTGCGATTGGAAAACAAATCTCCAAAAGAATTCTAGTTGATTTGTCTAAAGATGAAACGAGTCATGGGGGAAGTGTTTTGTCGAATCAAGCTATGGAGCGTTATTTTAAAGAATTCTATACTGATTTCACCCAAGACCTAAATTATTTTATTCCTGAATTAAAGAAAGAAATGACGGAGTTGTTAATGGCCCCTAAACATAAATCATCCTTTGTGAAGGATTACTATAGTAAGTATAAAAAATGGCCACCTATATTTATTACGAATAGTTATTACACAGCTGCTGAACATTTTCAAGTAATTGAGGATCGGACAACATCTGTGCTCGTACCTTATGGGGAAGGAAAAGAAATTATCGCGGAGCTTAACGGCAACTACCGAACTGAAGAGTTATCAACGTTTCTGAAAAAAGCACAACATTATACTGTGAACCTATATCCTTTTGAAAAAGATTATTTAAATCGCAGTAATGGGCTGGTGAGCTATTTTGACGGAAAAATACTTGCTTTGAAAGAAAGTGCGTACGATAAAACGTTTGGCTTAGATGTCGAAAATGAAAGCTCGTCTGGGATAGAATTATTTTAAAAACCTATCTTGTATTGTAAAGATAGGTTCCCAAATAAAACAATATATATTTCAATCCGCGCTAACAAGCGAATTTCTATTATAACATATGAAAAAAAGATTAACATTTTCATATAATGTTTTATTATATATTGACTAACTTAAAATAATTGGATAATATATTAAATGCAGGGAGGGAGTGGAAGAGTGCGTAATAGTATTGAATTTGAAGTACGTGGAGATTATGCCCTTTTTACAGATCCGCTTACGAAAATTGGTGGGGAAAAAATGACGTATCAAGTTCCAACATACCAATCTTTAAAAGGGATTATGGACTCCATATATTGGAAGCCTACAATTATAAATTATGTGGATGAAGTGCGTATTATGAATCCCATACAAATGGAGTCTAAGGGAATTAGACCTATTGAATATAGTGGTGGAAATACGTTAGCCAACTATACGTATTTAAGAGACGTCGTATATAAAGTGAAAGGGCACTTTGAATTTAATTTAAATCGACCTGATATGGCTTTCGATCGCAATGAAGGTAAGCACTACAATATCTTGAAACGATCCGTTAAAGCTGGAGGAAGAAGAGACATTTTTCTTGGGACTAGAGAGTGTCAAGGGTATGTTGAACCGTGTGCTTTTGACGAAGGAATAGGTTTTTATGATAGTATTCCGGAAGTTCATTTCGGTACGATGGTTCATGGCATTAATTATCCTGATGAAACAGGGCGCAACCAACTTGAAGTTCGATTATGGCAACCTATTATGAAAAATGGGATTATAACGTTTATACGACCTGAAAAGTGTAATCAAGTTCGAGAAATCAAGGAAATGAAACCAAAGCTATTTGACAACTCGAATGTAGAATCTGCAGAAGACCTTTCTAGAAAAGTAGATGAGGAGGTGAAGTAGATGAGTTGGTTATATGAATTGTATGAGACGTATAATTCTAATGTAGATAGAATTGGAGAAGTGGAAAAGAAAAGGAACGGACAAGAATATACGTTGTTGCCGATTTCCCATACTACACAAAACGCTCATATTGAAGTTGATATAACGGAGGATGGCGAATTTCATAGTGCTAGAGTGATAGATAAGAATCATGCAAGTACGCTTATCCCATGTACAGAGTCTTCAGCAAGTAGGTCTGGTAAGAAAGTAGCCCCTTATCCATTGCATGATAAATTGAGTTATGTAGCGGGAGACTATGTTGCTTATAGTGGGGCTACTGATAAAAAAGAACAATACGAAACGTACATTCAACAATTAGAAGAGTGGGTTCATTCTCCTTATAGTCATGAGAAGGTAGTAAGTATTTTTACATATCTTAATAAGAAGCAGCTTATTAAAGATTTGGTGAATGAGGGAATACTTTTTTTGGACGAGGCTAGCAACTTAATAAGTAAATGGAATAAAAATTATGAAAAAATACACGGTGAAAAACCCGAAATATTCGGGGTAGCTACCGGTGGTCAGGAAAGCGCTTTCGTTCGTTTTAATGTGTATTCACCTACAAAATTGTTAGATAAAGTGTGGAATGACAAAAGCGTTTATGATTCATTCATTCAATTTTATAATCAATCTGCTAAAGATGCAGATATCTGTTTCGTATCTGGTCAAGTTTTACCAAGTACGGAAAGGCATGCAAACAAAATAAGGCATGCTGCGGACAAAGCGAAGTTAATTTCTTCAAATGATTCATCTGGATTCACTTATAGAGGTCGCTTTGATAAAAGTGGTGAAGCTGTATCGATTAGCTATGAAGTTTCTCAAAAAGCTCATAATGCATTGAAATGGCTTATTCATCGTCAAGGAAGAATGATAGATCAGCGAGTTTTCCTTATTTGGGGAAATGATAAAGAGGACGTCCCGGATTTGCATGAAGATACTTTTTCTTTTTTTCCTGTAGATTTAAGTGAACAAGAGATAAAATCGAATACGCTTGAAAACTATGCTAATGAGATATCAAAGGCAATGGATGGATATAGAAATGATCTATCTACGCACTCCAAAGTCAATATTTTAGTTTTAGATTCAGCCACTACAGGACGATTAGCAGTGCTATATTACCGGAATATGAATAAAGAACTTTACTTAAAGCGATTAAACGAATGGCATCAAACCTGTGTATGGGTGCATCGTTATCGTAAAAATGAAGATAACAAATATGTTTCCTTTTACGGAACTCCCGCAACGAAGGATATTGCGTTTGCGGCATATGGATCTAAAGCAAACGAAAAGCTTCAAAAGGAGTTAATGACCCGGATGTATAGTTGCATTATTGATGGGCGTAAAATTCCACAGGATATTGAAAGAAATTGTTTTTATCGTACATCGAATCCAGTATCGATGGACAAGTGGGAATGGGAGAAAACACTTAGCATTACATGTGCATTGATTAATAAGAGGGAGGGATATGGTGTGGCGTTAAATGATGATATTAATAACCGTGACTACTTGTTTGGACGGTTGTTGGCAATAGCAGATGTTCTAGAAAGAAGAGCGCTTGGACCAGAAGAAACACGTGCCACAAACGCAATTCGATACATGAACTCGTTTGCGAAACACCCTGAGAGAACTTGGACTACGTTACAAGCTAGTTTGCAGCCGTACCAAGCAAGGTTAGGGACTAAAGCACTGGATTTATCAAAATTAATTGATGAAGTGGCTTCTAGATTTGAAATAGAAGACTTCAACAATAAACCACTTTCCGGAAAATATTTATTAGGTTTTTATAGTCAGCGTAGAGCATTGTATCAGAAAAAAAAGAAAGAGACTACAAATGAGGGGGAGAATGAATAATGACTACTTTAGATCATAAAGTTGATTTTGCTGTTATTCTTACTGTAAAAAATGCTAATCCAAATGGGGATCCGTTGAATGGGAATCGTCCACGACAAAACTATGAAGGGCATGGGGAAATCTCTGACGTCGCAATTAAAAGGAAGATAAGAAATCGCTTGCTTGATATGGGAGAGGCTGTTTTTGTTCAATCAAATGACCGCAAAGTGGATGAATTCAAAAGTTTAAAAGATCGTGCAGAGTCTATACCTGAACTAAAAAAATTATTAACTGCTAAAAATAGTTCTGCCGATGAAGTTGCTAGATTATCCTGTGAAGAATGGATTGACGTTCGCTCATTTGGTCAAGTATTTGCCTTTAAAGGAACACATGTATCGGTAGGCGTTAGAGGTCCAGTTTCCATTCATGCTGCTTTAAGTGTTGACCCAATTGATATTACCAGTACACAAATCACAAAAAGTGTAAACTCGGTTACGGGCGATAAAAAAGGGTCCGACACTATGGGGATGAAACATCGCGTAGATTTTGGGGTATATGTATTTAAAGGAAGCATCAATACACAACTAGCAGAAAAAACGGGTTTTACAAATGATGATGCAGAGAAAATTAAACAAACACTGATAACATTATTTGAAAACGACGCTTCTTCCGCTAGACCAGATGGAAGTATGGAAATCAATAAAGTGTACTGGTGGGAGCATAATTCCAAAATGGGGCAATATTCATCAGCAAAAGTACACAAAACATTAGATGTAAGATCAAAAGTGGAAGAACCAAAAGATATAGAAGACTATGAGATTTCTTTGAAAGAATTAGAAGGTTTACAAGTAGATGTAATAGATGGACAGTAGGTTGGAGGAATCTTCCTTAATGTTGTCGGGTATTCAGCATTTTGAATTTTGTAAACGTCAGTGGGCATTAATTCACATTGAACAACAATGGGAAGAAAACGTAAAAACCGTTGAAGGAAACCACCTTCATGAAAAAGCAGATAACCCCTTTATACGAGAGAAAAGGGGAAACAGACTTATTGTTAGAGCGATGCCAGTTGCATCTAAAGAATTAAGGATAACTGGTATTTGTGATGTGGTTGAATTTATTCATGATAAAAATGGTATTGAGTTAAACGGGGAACAAGGCACTTATATGGCTTATCCGGTTGAATATAAGCGAGGGAAACCAAAGAAGAATGATGCCGATGTTCTCCAATTAACCGCTCAGGTGATGTGTTTAGAAGAAATGCTGTTGTGTGAAATAAATACGGCCTATATGTTTTATAATGAGATAAAACACAGAATAGAAGTGCCGATAACAAAGGAACTTAAGGATAAGGTAAAGAGTATAACCGAAGAAATGCATCATTATTATCAACGAAGATATACTCCTAAAGTGAAAACAGGGTCCTTCTGTAAAAGTTGCTCTCTTCAACATATATGTGTACCCAATCTTATGAATAAACATTCTGTTAAAAGTTATATTGAAGGGAAGATATATGAATGAAGCAGTTTCTAAATACTTTATTTGTAACTCAGCCTGATGTTTATTTATCATTAGATGGGGATAATATAGTGTTGTTAAAAGATCAAGAGAAGTTAGGTAGACTTCCTCTTCATAATCTAGAGTCTGTGGTGACATTTGGGTATACAGGTGCAAGTCCTGCATTAATGGGGTATTGTGCGAAACGAAACATTTCTATTGCCTTCTTAACGAAGAATGGTAGTTTTTTAGCCAGAGTGATAGGGGAATCTAGAGGGAATGTTACGTTAAGAAAAGAACAATACCGCATTTCAGATGATGAGACTAGAAGTGCGCTTATAGCTAGAAACTTTATTACAGGTAAAGTATACAATAGTAAATGGGTATTAGAACGAGCCACCCGTGATTATCCTTTGCGTATCGATGTTGAGCAAATTAAATCAGCTACTTCTAACTTGACTTCCACGATGATAGGCATACGACAAGTACAAGACTTGGAGATTTTAAGGGGATTAGAAGGTAATGCTGCAGTTCAATATAATGGGGTAATTGATTATTTAATACTACAACAAAAAGAGCATTTTTATTTTAATAACCGTAATAAGCGACCTCCTTTAGATAATGTCAATGCGTTATTATCATTTGTGTATACATTACTAGCAAATGATATGAAAGCTGCACTAGAAGCGGTAGGACTTGATGCATATGTCGGTTTTCTGCACAGAGATAGACCAGGACGAGCATCTCTAGCTCTAGATGTAATGGAGGAACTTCGATCTGTTTACGCAGACCGTTTTGTTCTTTCATTAATAAACAAGAAAATAGTGAACGAAAAAGGTTTTTCTAAGAAAGAAAATGGTGCGGTTATCATGGACGACGATACTCGAAAAACGGTACTAAAAGCTTGGCAGCAGAAGAAACAAGAAAAGATTCAACACCCATTTTTAAAAGAAAAGATTGCATGGGGACTAGTGCCATATGCACAAGCTTTATTGTTAGCAAGATATATTAGAGGAGATTTAGATGAGTACCCACCATTTCTATGGAAGTAGGTGCTTTGATGTTAGTTATTATTACATATGATGTTAATGTAACAAGTCAAGGTGGAGCAAGAAGGTTGAGGAAAGTATCAAAAGCATGTCAAAATTACGGACAACGCGTTCAAAATTCCGTATTTGAATGTGTATTAGATTCAACACAATTAAAGCAGCTAAAAATACAATTAACAGAGATTATTGATCAAGATAAAGATAGCTTAAGGTTTTATAATCTAGGGAAGAATTACAAAACTAAGGTTGATCATATTGGCGTGAATAATTCATATGACATTGACGAACCTTTGATTTTTTAGTTTAGGTGCGAACCCTAAGCTCACATAAATTCCTAAGGGGGTTCGCACTAATTTTAATGTAAATATGTTGTGTTATGAACGAATATGAACCTCGGTTTTTAACAATACCGTATTTGTTATGTAAATATTGACCACAAAACATCCTTATATAGGAAATTTAGTGGTTATTTTAGCGTCGCACTCCTAGTGGGTGCGTGGATTGAAATTCTTCTTCTGTTACGATACCGTCTGCGTATGCTGTCGCACTCCTAGTGGGTGCGTGGATTGAAATTGCTTCATCCGCATCTTTTGATAGTTTTTTTAAGTCGCACTCCTAGTGGGTGCGTGGATTGAAATTCCAAATTACTAATTTGAGATATTTTGATTAAATCGTCGCACTCCTAGTGGGTGCGTGGATTGAAATTGTGTATCCATATTCCAAATATCCATCATTAAAAAGTCGCACTCCTAGTGGGTGCGTGGATTGAAATTTTGTTAAGACAAGGGAAAATTCCGCATCAAAGGTCGCACTCCTAGTGGGTGCGTGGATTGAAATAAGCCTTTTTCGAGGAAACCCTCTAAATCTCCGTCGCACTCCTAGTGGGTGCGTGGATTGAAATCCATTCGCACTTTCATGCCGTATATATAGTGCGCGTCGCACTCCTAGTGGGTGCGTGGATTGAAATAATGACGTTTTGTTTAATGTCAGAAAAATCGATGTCGCACTCCTAGTGGGTGCGTGGATTGAAATTTTGATGCTGTTTCAAAAGAATTCCCGAACCACGAAGTCGCACTCCTAGTGGGTGCGTGGATTGAAATTGGTGTGTCGACTAGTAAAAGACGAATGTCTTCTGGTCGCACTCCTAGTGGGTGCGTGGATTGAAATTTCCGTAAAGCCAGACTCTGCAACGGATTCAGCGGTCGCACTCCTAGTGGGTGCGTGGATTGAAATAACGAGTATAAAAAAGCACTAGAATCGGTTACAGGTCGCACTCCTAGTGGGTGCGTGGATTGAAATAACGTACTAAGCGTGCATTGGGTAAGGTCCGTGGGTCGCACTCCTAGTGGGTGCGTGGATTGAAATTTTATTGTGTACACTTTATCATGTATATCCAGCGTCGCACTCCTAGTGGGTGCGTGGATTGAAATGTGTGCGTAGTCCGAAATAAAGTCGAATACTTTGCGCGTCGCACTCCTAGTGGGTGCGTGGATTGAAATCCCTGATCTAGTTGGCACGTTATCTTCATTTAAGTCGCACTCCTAGTGGGTGCGTGGATTGAAATACATTGTGATGGTATATGCATAATGTTTCTAAGTTGTCGCACTCCTAGTGGGTGCGTGGATTGAAATAGCGTTTGTTGTGCTTAATCTCTCATTAACTTTTGTCGCACTCCTAGTGGGTGCGTGGATTGAAATATCTGCATCTTTGTAATTGTAAAACCATTGTGAGTCGCACTCCTAGTGGGTGCGTGGATTGAAATGTCAGCAGTTAAAAATGTTTCATCCTCAAGCAATTTGTCGCACTCCTAGTGGGTGCGTGGATTGAAATTCTTCACGCACTTCCATCTCTTTCAATTCAATAACGTCGCACTCCTAGTGGGTACGTGGATTGAAATTAGGCTCAGCTAGTTGATTCTACATCATCACACTTGCTTCAATCCCCCCACCTCCTGCATCACTGATGACAAGGAGATGGGGGGATTTTTTACACGCTTTTCTCTTCCATTACGATCGTTTCATAAGTTTCTATTTCGGTGTACATGCCTTTGGACATACGGACAAAAAAGTATGTTCCTAATAAGAACCAGGAGCAACCATGATCCATTCGTAAGGCCAGACGAGCGCTGCTGGAAAACCGGGCATGTATAGTGCGATGAAAAATAGACTTAAGATTAGGGCGGCGTATCCGTATATGGGTGTTCTACCTGCTTTAAATGGTCTTGGCATGTTTGGTTCTTGTTTGCGTAGTCTTATGAAGCTCCAAGCGACTAAGAAGTAGGCGATGACGATTCCTAAGCCACCTGCATTGACAATCCAGACGAGGGCAGATCGGCCTAATAAAGGTGCGAGCATGGATAGTACTCCGATAAATAGTATAGCGTTTGAGGGTGTTTTGTATTTGGGGTGTAATTTGCCAAACCAGATTGGAATCATTCCGGATAAGGCCATGGCATATAGGACTCGGCTTCCTCCGATGACGAAGGAATTCCAGCTAGTGATAATACCAGCTACCCCGCCTAGTATTAATAGTTGTGCGAATGCTTCTGACCCGAATAAGCTACCCATTGCGTCTGCTGTTGCTAGATCGGTGGATGCGAGTTGGTTATTGGTTAAGCCTAAGGATACGCCAATGGTGATGGCCAAATAGAATAGAATTGCAGCACTGACCGATATGATTAGGAATTTTCCGATGCTTTTAGTCGGTAAATCGGCTTCTTCTGCTACTTGCGGGATGACATCAAAGCCAACAAACATAAACGGTACCATGACGAGTACGGCCATTATTCCTGCCATGCCGTCATGAAATAATGGTGTTAAATTAGATGTGTCTCCGTATACGCCAGAGCCGAAAATGAGCAGCAATCCGACGCTGACAATAATAATAGTGAAAACTGTTTGCATAACCGCGGCTGGTTTTAGTCCGACGTAGTTAATAAAAGTAATGATTAATGCGCCAATCGATCCGATGAGTACCCAATTTAAATGTACGTCCCACCCAGCAATAGTCCAAAGATATCCGGCTTGGTAGTTAGGAATTAAATAGTCGATGACAGTTGGAAGGGCTACCGCTTCAAACATCACCACAGATACATAGCCCAATGTGATTGCCCATGATGCGATGAAGGATGCCTTTTTACCGAGGCCGCGGTGAACATATGCATGCTCACCACCTACTTTTGGCATGGCTGATGCAAGTTCGGCATAGTTTAACCCAACAAAAATGACAAGAATACCTCCAATTGCAAAAGCAATTATGGTTCCGATAGAGCCAGCGGAGGTGATCCACGTACCTGAGAGAACAACCCATCCCCATCCTAGCATCGCTCCAAGTGCTAAAAACAATAAATCAAATTTAGATAGAACTTTTTTTAGTTGTCGATTTTCATTCGTCATTTCTATAACCTCCATATCATTTGTTCATAACACAATAACCCTTAAAGAATCATCGAGTGTGGAAACGTCTTGGTGTTATGCATGATTACATTAAGGAGGTATTAAAAGATTGAATATTCAGACTTATAAAAGTGAGAACCCGCTTTAATACTTTACATGTCAAGCATTAATCAAAGATAGAGGGACGAGTAGATAAATACTGTAATGTCGATTGTAAGTGAAAGGTAACAGCTTCTTCTAGTTGTATGCTGTTTCCTTGTTCTAAATGGTGAACAATGGCTTCATGTTCTGCAATCGCTTTCACTTCTTCGATAGGGGTTTGATAAAATTCGTCTTTCAGTATGAGGTAGCAATCAGACCATTGGTTGAGGGATTCGATTTTTTCAATAAGTACATCGTTTTCTGTTATTTTTGCTAGGTATGTATGAAAGAGTCCGTTAATTTTAAGAAAGCCTTCAAAGTCATTGGTTTGGTACGCTTCTTTTTCTTCAAGTAGCAACTGGTTCATCTCTGTAATATGTTCGGTTGTTATGTTCTTAATCGCCGTTCTTGCTGCATATCCTTCTAATACCATACGAACGTGGAAGACGTCTTCAATTTCTTTGTTGGAGGGATTGTGGACAAAGGCTCCGCGATTCGGAATGACGTCTAATAATCCATCCTTGTCCATCCTCTTCAACACGGCTCTAATCGGGGTACGACTCATATTTAATTCATGACTTAACCACTCCTCTGTTATTTTTTGACCTGGTATGAGTTTTTTTAGCATGATGGCTCGTTTTATTTTTTCATACGCCTTTTCTTCGTTTGTTTGTTTCCGTTGTTGATTCATTGGCTCACCACTTTTTTGTATTCACAAATTGTACACAATTTCGATATGAGGCATTATAGCGTACATTCCCGAAAAAGAAAAGTAATTTTTCAGAAAAATAAAAAACTATATAAATATTAACTAAATTATTTGACAATTTAAAAGAGGCTCGTTTATGATGAATTTAATAAATGAACTCATATCCTAGAAAGAGAAGCCCTTTCATGGTCAATGAGAATGTTACATAAAGGTGAATATAATCATAAACGATGACTGATGAATCTATGCGACTATTTCGAAGCATGCCATAGATCAAAGCCAGTATTATCATGTAGCTGTATGATAATGCTGGCTTTTCTTTATAGATTGAAGAATTAACCACGAAAATGAAAAGGAGGCTATAAGATGAAAATGATGGATAAGCAGGTGAATAAGAATGTGGAGCTACACAAGAGAAGGGAGAGAGCTGTGCCTCGTGCGCCGTATAACATTTCACAAGTGTATGTAGACAAAGCAAGAGGGGCAAAGGTGCAAGATGTAGAGGGGAAGGAATATATCGATTTCGCTGGGGGGATTGGGATTCAAAATATTGGTCATAATCACCCGAAAGTCGTAGCTGCCATTAAGGAGCAAGTTGACCAATTTATACATCCTTGTTTTCACGTTGCTCCTTACGAAAGTTACATTACGTTAGCGGAGCGCTTAAATGCGTTAACTCCGGGTGATTTTGCGAAGAAGACGATTTTGTTAAATAGCGGAGCCGAAGCGGTTGAGAATGCAATTAAGATAGCTAGGAAGTTTACAGGTAAGTCAGGTGTCATTTCATTTGATCGTGCTTATCATGGTAGAACGTTATTGACGATGTCGTTAACGAGTAAAGTAAAGCCGTATAAACATGGTTTTGGACCGTTTGCGAATAATACGTATAAATTACCTTATCCGTATTATTATCGTAAGGATTCCTTCTTATCTAATGAGGAGTACGATGACCGTCTTGTAGAGCAGTTTAACCATTTCTTAATGTTAGAAGCGAGTCCAGATGAGATTGGTGCTATCATCATGGAGCCTGTTCAAGGGGAAGGTGGATTTATTGTGCCATCTAAGCGTTTTGTTCAAGGGATAAAACGAGTGTGCGAAGAAAATAATATCCTCTTTATTGCAGATGAGATTCAAACAGGCTTCTGTAGAACAGGAAAGTTGTTTGCGATGGAAAACTTTGATATAGCACCTGACTTGACGACATTATCTAAGTCTATTGCTGGTGGGATGCCGTTAAGTGCTGTTACAGGGCGAGCAGATGTCATGGATGCCGCAGAGATTGGTCAGCTCGGCGGAACATTCGGTGGAAGTCCTGTTGCTTGTGCAGCAGGAAACGCTGTTCTAGATGTGATTAAGGAAGAGCATTTGGTGGACAAAAGCCGAGTGTTAGGTGAAAAGATGATGAAGTTATTGCAGGAAATGAAGGAGCGTCATGACGTTATTGGGGATGTACGTGGCTTAGGTTCAATGTGTGCGATAGAAATCATTGAAGCTGAGGATTTCAAGCAACCGAATCCAGGGTTAACTACTACGATTTTACAAGCATGTTGGGATAAAGGGTTGATGACGTTAAAGGCGGGTACGTATGGAAATGTGCTAAGATTTTTACCTCCCGTAGTAATAGCAGATGAGGATCTCGAGCGCGGGCTTGCTATTGTAGATGAAGCCATAACGGAAAATAAATAAATGCGAGGTGGATATAGATGGCGGTGTCTAAAACGAGTGAACGAATTGAAAGCTATAATCCTGCTACGAAAGAATTGGTTGGTCGTGTTTCTGCATTATCGGTAGAAGAAATAAGGGAAAAAGTACAACAAGCGAAAGCGGCTTCAAAATACTGGTCTGCCACGTCTCCAGTACAAAGGGGAGTATATTTGCGTAAAGCTGCTCAATTATTAGAAGAGCGAATGGATGATATTGCGCAATGTGCAACGGAAGAAATGGGAAAAAGGTTCGTTGAGACGAAAGGAGAAGTGAAACGTGGAGCAGACATTCTTCGTTTCTATGCGGAAGAAGGCATGCGGATGAAAGGAGAAGTACTGCCTTCAAGTAAAGCGGATACATTGCTTTATTACATGCGCGAGCCGCTAGGGGTTGTAGCAGTTATAGCACCGTGGAATTTTCCGATTGCTATCCCTGTTTGGAAGATTGCTCCGGCACTTATTTATGGTAATACGGTTTTATTTAAGCCGGCTTCTGAAACGGTCATTACAGCTCAAAAAATTGCCAAAGTGTTTCACGATGTAGGGATTCCAGAAGGCGTGCTTCAATTCGTTCCAGGACGAGGGTCGGTTGTTGGTGGTGCTTTAGCGACAAATGAGCAAATAGACGGTATTACGTTTACCGGTTCGAACATAGTTGGCCAACAAGTAGCCCAGCAAGCGATAGCTAGTGGAATGGAGCTGCAATTGGAGTTAGGTGGAAAAAATCCTGCCATCGTGCTTCAAGATGCTGATTTAGATCATGCTGCTAAACTTGTTGTCGATGGGGCTATGAAACAAACAGGGCAGCGTTGTACAGCTACAAGTAGAGTGTATATTGAAGAAGATGTATATGATCGCTTTAAAATGAAAGTGTTAGAGAGGGTAAGTAATGTAGTAGTAGGAGATAGCTTGCATGAGGAAGTAGATATCGGACCACTTGCATCGGAGAGTCAATTAGAATCTGTTCTACATTACATTCGTAAAGGGGTCGAAGAAGGAGCTTCGTTGTTATATGGTGGTGAGCAAATAGATAGGGTTGGATATTTTGTTGAACCTGCTGTATTTGAGAATGTTACGCAAGAAATGACCATTATGCAAGAGGAGATATTTGGACCTGTTATCTGTTTAAAAAAGGTAGCAAATTATGAAGAGGCAGTTCAAGCTGCAAATGATACGAAGTATGGACTTAGTGCGTCTTTATTTACGAATAACCTTACAAAAGCGATGGCATATACGCGTGAAAGTGAAGTCGGCATGGTGCAAATTAATGGGGAGACAGGTGGCGCGGAACCACAAGCGCCGTTTGGTGGTACGAAATCTTCAAGCTTTGGTGCACATGAGCAAGGCCAGTCAGCAAAAGAGTTTTTCACCAAGCATAAAACGGTATCATGGACTCCGAATAAGTAAATAGAAAAAAACGACAATCACCACCGCGGCGATTGTCGTTTTTTTTATGTTAGCTGATATTGCTTATAAGCATCTTTCAAGGAAGCTTCTAATGCTTTGCCTGCTTTTCCGAGATAGCCTAGACTTAATTTCTTTATTGGTTCTTCAATACCTTCTTTTAAACTATATCCTTTCAGAAGGTGATTCACATACTCTTTGCTGTGTTCGGTTGCTAACGTGCAAGAGGCTTCGAGAATGACGCCGTATTTCTTATCCACCTCAAGCGTTAGGGTAAGTGTGTCTGAAATGTTATTAGCCGCCATGCCAGTGGGGAGTTTAGAATGGCCTGCTACAAATAAAGTATTCATAAGGCTCTGATTGTCCCTCCTTAAGTTAGAATAATTTGAATTTGTTAATAACACTGTAACACATTGGAAAGTTGTAGAGAACAAAAAGTTGACAGAAAATTTATTCTATTGTACACTTCTAATTACAAACAACCTATTAGAAAGATAATCTCTTTTACATTCAGGTTGGCGATACCAAGAACTTAAATAATGAATGTTACTGTTAAGACTGCTACACCTCTGCGCTCCAGAGAGTATTCGCAGTTTAAGGCCAGTATGAACCTATTTTGTATAGGGGATTACTGGCTTTTTGTGTTTGAAACGGGCCTGTTTAATACACAAAACCATATAAATTAGGAGGGAATAAGGAATGTCAATAGTTGAGGTGAAAGGCGGTAAATTAGTAGGAACGAAGGGGAAGGGGTATACGATTAAGCAACATGCTGGTCACCAGCGTATGTATCATATTGAATTGGAGAATGAAGTGATTGATCAATTTCTAGATGTGTTACAAGATGTGAGCGATGAACAATTGGAGTATATTCCATATATGCGCTTTATCGTTGCGGCGAAGTTGTTAGAACTAACCGATGAGGCTTTTGGTGAAGCGGTTCGTAATATTTTGCACGACCGAAATACAGGTGGATTTACTATTGGGCTTCAAGAGAGAACACAGGATCCAATAGACTTTGTAAAATTCTCAACGGCATTAACGCATTTAGTTGGAACGCCGAACTTCGATGCAATGTCAGGAAAATATTATGCTCGTTTTACGGTGAAGCATACAGATAAAAGTGACTCGTATTTACGACAAGCGTATCGTTTGTTTACGCTTCATACAGATGGAACGTACGTAGACGAGCCGACAGATTGGCTGTTAATGATGAAATTCTCTGAGGAAAATGCGATAGGCGGGCGCTCTAGATTGCTTCATCTAGATGATTGGGAGGACCTGGATCGTTTCTATAAGCAACCACTTGCTTCTCATCCATTTACGTATAAAGCACCAGCAAGTAAAAATGTAGAACAAGAAGTAAAGCGTCAAACGTTTTATGAGCAACAGAATAAGCCATGCATTTGCTTTATTGACCAATTCGTTTTTCCTGAAACCATCGAGCAATCTAAATATTTGAAGGATTTATCTTGTTCCATGGAGAATAGTATATCAACAGTAGGGTTAGATTTACCAGTTGGAAATTTAGTCATGCTCAACAATCGCTTCTGGTTACACGGTAGAGAGGCGTTTGAACATAATACGCAATTGCATAGAGAGTTATTAAGACAACGAGGACGATTTGCTAAGTAGTTGTTGCAGAAAAAGGGGGAAGACGTGGTGTATGATATTGTAATTGTCGGTGGTGGTATTGTCGGCTTATCGACGGCATATGCACTCATGGAGAAGCATCCTAACGTACGTCTAGCTGTAATGGAGAAGGAAAAAGAATGGGCAACTCATCAAACAGGTAGAAATAGCGGTGTTATTCATTCTGGCATTTATTATAAGCCTGGTAGTTTGAAAGCTCGTATGGCAAAAGAAGGCGCTGCTTCTATGGTCGAGTTTTGTCGGCAACATGATATTAAACATGATGTGTGTGGCAAGGTGCTCGTGGCAACAGAAGAGGAAGAATTGCCAAGAATGGAAGCATTGTTTAAGCGGGCAAATGAGAATCAAATTGAAGCAACGAAATTATCCAAAGAAGAACTATTAGAGATTGAGCCTCATGTAAATGGCCTTGGCGCTTTGAAGGTAAATGCAACGGGTATTGTTGATTATAAGGTAGTAACAGAGAAATTAGCTTCTTTAGTAGCCGAGGCAGGTGCAGATCTTTTTCTGAATACAGAAGTAATGGAAATCGAAGAAATGAATAATAAAGTTCACGTTGAAACGAATCAACAGACGTTTACAGCACGCTTTCTTGTTAATTGTACAGGACTTCAAAGTGATCGTATGCTGAAGAGGGCCGGGATACACACGGATTTAAGAATTGTTCCTTTTAGAGGAGAGTACTTCACTCTAACAGAAGAGAAGAAACACCTCGTAAAAGGATTAATTTATCCCGTTCCTAACCCAGACTTTCCTTTTCTCGGCGTACATTTAACAAGAATGATTGACGGAAGTGTTCATGCTGGACCAAATGCAGTGTTAAGTCTGAAGCGAGAAGGGTATAACAAGACATCATTTGATATGAAAGATGCCTTTGATGTTCTGTCTTATCCAGGTTTTTGGAGGATGGCTAGTGGCAATATGCAAGAAGGGATGAAAGAGATGTTCCGTTCCTTCCACAAAAAAACGTTTGTCAAAAGCTTGCAACGATTAGTTCCAGATATCCAAGAGCAAGATGTTATCCCTGCAAAACCAGGCGTTCGCGCTCAGGCTATGTTAGCAGACGGGCAATTAGTTGATGATTTCTATATTATTCCCGGAAAGCATTCCATTCATATTTGCAACGCCCCTTCCCCAGCGGCGACAGCTTCCTTGGAAATCGGAAAAGAAATTGTAAAACGGATTCCAATAGAGGAAGCGGTGTTAGTGTAATCGCATGAAATAAACCTAAAAAGGAAGCTGCCTTATTGAATTTTAGGTAGCTTCCTTTTTAGGTTTATTTTGATAATAGACATTCTTTGATTTAAATATAGAAAAGAATAGAGCATTAAATTTGTTTTTCGAAAATATGAAACTTTCAGATAATTATATTGACTATAGTTTCCATTCGCGATACATTAGAAGAAGCTATAACGAATAGGTGAACTTCCGTAGTATATACGACATACAAGATAGACTCCAAGATGAATAATGTAATAGGGGGAAAAGAGTATGTTTTTGCACCAAATTGAAAGCGCTTCAAGGTATGAGGTGGAAGCAGTACAATTAGAAAGGCTATTGGAAACAGTAGAAAAAGTTTATGCTAAGGTGCCCTTTTATAAGGAGAAGTTTGACCATCTAGGTGTCAGTTCGGAAGATGTAAGCACAATAAGTGATGTGAAGAAATTGCCATTCACAACAAAAAAGGATTTACGCGATCATTATCCTTTTGGCTTATTTGCTGCAGATGCGCGTGAGGTGATTCGAATTCACGCCTCGTCAGGTACGAGCGGTAAACCGACTGTTGTAGGGTATACGCGAAAGGATATTCAAGTGTGGTCTGAAATCGTAGCAAGAGCGCTTACTATAGGGGGAGGTCAGCCTGGAGAAATACTGCACAATGCTTATGGCTATGGGCTTTTTACAGGGGGGCTAGGTCTTCATTATGGTGGAGAAGAACTTGGCATGGCTACAGTTCCAGTTTCAGGTGGTAACACAGATCGGCAAATGATGTTAATTGAAGATTTTAAACCAACCGTAATCTGTAGTACCCCTTCTTATTTGCTTAATATCGCTGAACAGATGGAAGCAGAAGGAAGAGATCCACGCCAATCATCGCTTAAGTATGCGATTCTTGGTGCTGAACCATGGTCAGAGAAGATGCGACGCACCATTGAGGGAATTTTTGATGTAAAAGCATGTGATATATATGGATTAAGTGAAGTGATGGGGCCCGGAGTAGCGATGGAGTGCCATGAAAGTCAAAACGGCTTACACATTGCAGAAGACCATTTCCTAGTAGAAGTGATTGATCCTGATACGCTAGAACCAGTACCAGAAGGGGAAGACGGAGAACTTGTATTTACGAGCTTAACGAAAGAAGCTTTTCCGATTATTCGATATCGCTCTGGTGACATTGGATCTATCACAACGGAACAATGCAAGTGCGGCCGGACGACCAAACGCATGTCCCGAGTGAAAGGACGTATCGATGACATGCTCATTATACGCGGTGTCAACGTCTTTCCATCTGAAATGGAACACTATCTACTAACCGTTGAAGAAATCGCTCCTCATTACCAACTACACATCCATCAAAAAGGCAGTCTCCAACACGTTGAACTACAAGTCGAAATGACAGACAAGCTATATAATGAAAGTAAGCAAGACATGAATCATGCTAGCATTCGAGAATTATCCAAATCTATTCGCCATCTAATTAAAAATGGCTGTCTTATCTCCGTTGACGTAACCATTATGGCTCCAAAATCTATCCCACGCTCTCAAGGAAAAGCCATACGTATTGTAGACCGAACGAAAGAAGAAGTGAAAAGCGGATAAGGTGATAAGCCTTAGCCGTTTTTCTTTCTCAATTGGTGCTCGGGAATCTGGGGTTATGTGCGGGAATCACGGATTTCTGCGCGGAATCTCCGTGTTTGTGCTCGAAAATCACGGATTTCTGCTCAAGAATCACGAATTGTGCGCGGAAACTCATGATTTCTGCTTAAAAAAGGAGCAAGGGAATACATTCTATTTTTTTGTGCCCCTGTTTGAGGTAAATGCAAGCCATGAAGAATTCTTAGCATCAGATGACGACTTTCTATTTTTAGGAAATCTCGTAATGCTGCATTTGTAGCGCTATGTCCTATTAGCAAAGCGTAATCTTTTATTCCTGCAACATGGGCGGTTTTTGATGTAGTGTCGCACTTAATACAATTCCATTTACCGTTTTTGCGATACATAGACTTATGGTGACATTGAGGACAAGCTATTCCTTTGCATAGATCGTCTTCTTTTAAATGAAACATTTTCATGATTGTAGGACAATAGTCGGTATGTTGATCTAGCAAGCTTTTTTTGATGTTGGTGAGTTGTTTATTTGATAACTTTTTCTCTTGATGGCGACCTAAAATTCCTTCTATTTTACCGAGCAAATTTTCCACTCGTACAACTTGATTATAGGCATCATTATGTGTACTTGGTGCTTGTATAACAGAGGATTGATTGGTGACAACTACAACTGTTTCGATAGGAATATGATAAAAATGATTGCTGATAAACCAATGAGATAAGTGTTGTTTTTGTCGTTTTACTTGAGAAAGTGGATCGGGAAGTGATGTTTCTTGATTGGTGTCTTTACGGATTAATTGTTGAAAATGAGGGTCAAAATAAATAGTACCAGAAATATTTTTCACTTCAAAAATAATGCAACATGTCGGAGTAAGTAAAAGAGCGTCCATTTGGAAGTAGTGTTGAATGGAATCACGTAAGCGGAGGTCAAAAAAGATAGCGTGGGGTGAATTGATATAACGAAACGGGTACAAAAGAGATTTTTCACCAGCATAACCAGCAGCATGCATTCGGTATTTTCGGATGACTTCTCCATACTTTTCATGATGAGGAGGCAATCTGTGGCTAAGTGATTCTAGCTGCTGAAGGAATAGAGGGGGGATAGTGTTCGTTTTAACTATCAAACGTTTTGCTCCTTTCCTATGGGGATATGTATATGATTAGACGCGCAGTGACTATTATCCTGTAAAGATTAAGAAAAAAATCGGTTCTGCTCAAAAAATATTGTTTGTGCTCGAAAAATGAGATTTGTGCGCGGGATCCCCCTTGTTTGTGCTCGAAAACCGAGATTTGTGCGCGGGCCCCCCCTTGTTTGCGCTCGAAAACTGAGATTTGTGCGCGGGCCCCCCGAGTTTGCGCTCGAAAGACGAGATTTGTGCGCGGGCCCCCCCGAGTTTGCGCTCGAAAATCGAGATTTGTGCGCGGGATCCCCTTGTTTGCGCTCGAAAACCGAGATTTGTGCGCGGGCCCCCCCTTGTTTGCGCTCGAAAACTGAGATTTGTGCGCGGGCCCCCCGAGTTTGCGCTCGAAAGACGAGATTTGTGCGCGGGCCCCCCCGAGTTTGCGCTCGAAAATCGAGATTTGTGCGCGGGATCCCCTTGTTTGCGCTCGAAAACCGAGATTTGTGCGCGGGCCCCCCCGAGTTTGCGCTCGAAAACTGAGATTTGTGCGCGGGCCCCCCGAGTTTGCGCTCGAAAACTGAGATTTGTGCGCGAACCTTCAGGGGATTCTCCTCAAAAATGCTACGATTTGCTTGTGACTAGTGATATCGGTTAGGATTAATGTAAAAAGTAGGGATAAGATGAAGCAAATTTATAGTGATATTATTCAGTTTAGAGGTACGCATTATGCGTTTGGTTATATGCAAGGGGAGCTTATCCAAGATTCGCTTACGATAAAAAATAGAGAGAAGCAGTGGAAGCTTCGTAAACCGCGTTTTTCAATTGAGGAGTCAGAGGTGAAGCAGGCGATTGTTCGCTTTGCGCCCGGGATTTGGGATGAGCTAGAAGGGCTTCGGGATGCATTGGGTTGGACGATGAATCGGGTGCTAATGGAATTTGGAGGCTATCGTTTGGAGTATGTCAAATCGGGTTGTTCGATTTTGACTGGTGAGGATTATATGATTCGAAATTATGATTATCAGCCGAAGACGTATGAAGGACGATTTGCTTTGTTTCAGCCAACGGATCAAGGGTATGCTATCATTGGCCCAACCCAGCGTATTACTGGGAGAATGGATGGGATGAATGAAAAAGGGCTCGCAATAGGGTATAATTTTATGCATCGTAAAAAACCGGGAAATGGCTTTATTTGTTGTATGATTGGTAGGCTGATTTTAGAGAGCTGTGCGAATGTAGCCGAAGCGGTAGCTATGCTACGGGAGATTCCGCATCGTCACTCGTTTAGTTATATTGTGCTTGATCCTAGTGGGGTCACGTATGTTGTGGAAACGTGTCCGCGCGGTGTAGAAGTACGGAAGTCGAATGTGTGTACCAATCATTTTGAGCGAATGAAAGATGAAAATCGGAACTATTTAGCGGATTCGTATCAACGTTTACATACGATGGAAGAGGCTAGAGGCGATATTACATCAGCAGAGCAAGCATTTCGCTTGTTAAATGATACGAATCAAGGTGTTTTTTCAAAGGAATATAAAAATTGGGCCGGTACGATACATACATCAGCCTATTTTCCGAAAGACAGGGTTGCGTGGTTTGCTTTAGGTGGTGATCAGGAGCCGGTAGTGTTCGATTTTGGCAACTGGTTATCAGGCAATGATTGTGGCCTTCGCACGATTACAGGCGAGGTGGATACGGATTTGCCGTTTCCACATATGGATGAAAATGCAAGATAAGGGGATTGCAGCATGTATTTAACAATAGAAGAAACAGCAGAGTATTTAGAATTACCAGTGGAGTACATAGAAAAGCTTGTACATCATAAGCGAATTCGAACGGTATTTGATGGGAAGCAACATTTAATTTTTCAAGGGCAATTTACTACACATATTGAGCAGTTGGAAAAGTATCGCGAATATATTCAAGAAATATTAAATGAGCCAATTCCAGAAGATATCGATGTGAAGGATGAGGACTAAGCGGAGCAGTGGAACATATCCAATTGCTCCGCTTCCCTTTTTATTCCTTTACAGCGATGGCTTCTATTTCTACCTTAGCTCCTTTTGGTAGGCGGCTTACTTCGATAGCTGCGCGAGCTGGATATGGTTCTGTTAGAAAACTGGCATACACTTCATTTACTGTCGTAAAGTCATCCATGTTCGCTAAGTAAATGTTGGCTTTGGCAATATGGTTGTATGTTAACCCGGCTTCTTCCAAAATGGCTCCGATGTTTTTCATTACTTGTTCTGTTTGGTCTTTCACATCATATGATACGAATGCTTGTGTTTCAGGATCAAGCGGAATTTGCCCAGAAATAAATAGAAGGTTTCCTACGTCGGCGGCTTGGGAATAAGGTCCAATGGCTGCTGGGGCTTTATGTGTTGAGATGGTTTTGAACATCGTGCATAGCTCCTTTACTCTTTGTATGTATTAAGCATAACACAAGATATCTAAAAATTCTTTACAATGAAATCAAGGAAGTGTAGAATATAAAAAAATCAAATACTATTGTTTATTTCTTATCAAGAGAGGCGGAGGGACTGGCCCTTTGAAGCCCGGCAACCATTCGAATAGTCGAAACGGTGCCAAATCCTGCAAGGTATCATTCCTTGGGAGATGAGAGGAGCATGCACATATGTCATGACCCCTTTCTTGATCAAGAAAGGGGTCTATTTAAAGGGGTGTAGAGTATGACAATTGCTTATTTTGGTGCAGGATGTTTTTGGGGTGTGGAGGCTTTTTTGGAAAGGTTGGATGGAGTCATAGCAACTCGTGTTGGCTATACAGGTGGACAGGTTGCGAATCCGACCTATGAACAAGTGAAAGCAGGTAAGACTGGTCATGTGGAAACGACAAAAGTGGAGTTTGATCCTCAAATAATCAATTATGAAACGTTAATTGATCAGTTTTTTGAGTGTCATGATCCGACGCAGCGTAATCGTCAAGGAGAAGATGTTGGTTCACAATATCGCTCTGCTATCTTTTACACGAATGAAGCGCAACAAAAAATCGCTGAACAAAAAATAAAAGAGTGGAACGCAAAAGGCGAATTTTCGAACCCGATTGTAACGGAAGTAATCGGATTGACCGCCTTTTATGAAGCAGAAGAGTATCATCAGAAATATTTTCAAAAGAACGGTTCTGTATCTTGTGGGAAATGATACCTTATGGGGTAGGCAAATTTCGGGTAAATAAGCATCTAAATTGGTATGCTAGTAGAAGCAAAAAATAAAAGGTGTGGATAAAGATGAATCAAGCTCAAACAATAGAAGAAGTTCGCTCATTTGTGCAGGACAATCAAGTCACATTAGTTTACATTTCGCGTGAGAATTGCTCTGTTTGTCACTCGTTACTGCCTCAAGTAGAGCAATTGCTGCAACAATATCCGAATATTGCTTCCTTACATGTAGATGCAGAGAAGATACCTTCGATTGCTGCAGAATATGAAATTTTTACTGTTCCTGTTCTTATTGTATCTGTCGACGGGAAAGAAATGTTCCGTAAAGCACGATTTGTGCCAATGGAGGAGTTAAATCAACAATTGCATAAATTAATAGATGCTTTGCATTAAAAACGAAAGTTCTGTATTGAATACAGAACTTTTTTAGTTGAGGATAGTTACGTCCCAGCCTCTTTTTATAGGTATGAATAATGGAAAAAGGTCGATAAATGAAGTTATATAGCTATCATTAACTGCCCATACTATACCTAACGACTTATGTAGGAGAGGGGCATGGCATTGATCCATCAACTAAAAACGATTGAAAAAAGCCAAAATCGTAAAGCAAGTCATACGTTGATTGGTATAAGTAAGGATGAACAAGAAGAATGGTTATGGACTGCTTTTATAAAAGGAAATAAGTTACTGTGGATGTTCGCTTCTAGTAGATCACGCATGCTAAATGGACGTGAGATTCACTGGCAAAGAAGAGATTCTATCCCTTATGAAATCGAACAATATGTGGAGGAATTATGTTTACAAGTTCAAGCATTGTTTCAATCGACGGAAGTATCATAAATTCCCTTTCTTGTAGAATAAGAGGGAGAACTAAAGAACAGTAGGTACTCGGGAGGAATAAGCACGGTAATAATGTGCTAACTACAATATAAATAGAAAAAATTAAAGTTATTCTATCATCATAAATCCTATTTCTGTTCATATACTTAGGTGAAACGGTCATAGGAAGAAGGTGTGCGGTTCATGTATTCTAAATTATTTCCTGCATACGTGCATCAAGTCGGTGGACGAAAGTGGGGGTATATAGGGAATAATGGTATATTTCGTATTTCGCCACAATGGGGACAAGCGCGTAATTATCAACAAAATGGCTTAGCTGTTGTCATGAAGGATGATCTTTACGGTGTTATTAATGGAAAAGGAAGTTACATCGTTCGTCCGTTCTATCAATATATTACAGATTATCAAGATGAGAGAGCAATTGCGTCACATACAAATGGTGCCAGTGTGTTAGATAGCGATGGGAATGTTGTTACAACTCAATTGTATGACTATATTGGTTCTTATCATGAAGGGTTAGCTGTATTTAATCAAGATACTCGCTATGGATATTTGAATAAAAATGGGGAAGAGGCGATTCCGGCTCAGTTTGTATCAGCTACTCCATTTGTGGACGGTAAAGCAATCGTCCAAATAGAGGAGCAAGTGTATGCGCTAATTAGTAAAACAGGTAAACAACTGCACACATATCGCTATCCATTTGTAGGGCAATATGGTAACGGGCTGCTCGTATTTCAAGCTGAAGAGGACGGGAAGTATGGCTATGTAAATGAAGCAGGGAAAATAATTATAAAACCGTCTTTTGATGGAGCACAAGCTTTTCAAGGAGGTCGTGCAGTTGTATATCGTATAGTGGATGGAAAGTATAATGACGGCCTAATTGATAAGAGTGGCATTTATATAATGAAACCGATCTATGATGATATTCAGTTATTAGGGGAGAATCGAGTCGCAGCTGGCAAAGCGCTTGTGGAGGATAAACCGTTTTTAGGAAGGAGATACGCGATAGCAACGACAAATGGTGTATTTTTAACGGATTATGTGTATGAAAATGTGTTGCCATATGATCAAGGATTAGCCTCGGTTCAAGCTGGCGATGAGACTTTTTTTATTAATCGAAAAGGGACAGCCTCTCCGCAAATGCCGAAGTTACAAGGACAAGGTTTCCTTTCGTTATCAGGAAAAATTATTAAAGCTGTTGTTAACTTCGAAACAATTTATGTGAATCGAGATGGTTCGACCATTTACAAACCGAACAAAACCATTCGTTTAAACAATCAATATCGTGTTGTTCGGCGCACGTATCATCCGAATCGTGATTATCTCGTTTACTATCCAATGATTGGTGGAATGCCGGATGTAAACATAGAGAAAGAGGTAAATCATCAACTAAGGGATTTATCTCAGGTAAAGCCAGTTGATGAGGAAAAACAACTAGAATACACGTATTTTGGTGATTTTGATGTGTTCTTTTTTCGTAAGCAACTGGTGGTGTTCGAACTAGATGGGTCTTTGTATTACTTTGGTGCAGCTCATCCGATGCCGACAAAAGTGTTTGCAAATATTGATTTGATTAGCGGTGTGTTCTATGAATTAAAAGATTTATTTAAGACAGGTAGCAATTATGTGGAAGTGTTAAGTGCTATCATTGCACAACAAATCGAGTCTGGGGATTATTCTTATGTGTTTCCAGGTAGCTACCAAGGGATAAGTCCTAATCAACCTTTTTATGTGGACGAAGAGCACTTGTATATTTATTTTAATCCGTATGAAATTGCCCCATATGTTGCAGGCTTTGTTACTTTTACTATTCCTTTTGTAGAAATAATGGATATAATTAAACGTAATGGAGATTTTTGGAGTTCATTTCATGAGGAATGATGAGCAAAGAGTGAGTTCTACGTGTACTGTGCGGTTTTTGTCGAATGTAAAAGAAATTTGTATTATATAGAAGAATATATACAAAAATTAACTAGAATAGTATAAAATGAGTCGTATAGTTAATTGTAGACGGAAAATAAGGAGAGATTATATTGTGATTCGTGTAAGCGGAAATAAGACTACTCCTTCTATACATGATTTTTTTAAATTAGTAGAGTCATTAGGTGATTGGGGGTGTATCTTCAATCGAGAGAATAACTTGGTTGCTTGTCACGATAAATTCCTTGACATAGTAGAAGAGGATTCTGAGTGTGTAATGTTAGAAGACTGGTTATGTAATTTTCATAAACAAGATCGCGCGGTGCTTCGGTTGCTTTTACGAAATAATGAAATAAATGAAACGAAAGATTTACAAGTTCGTTTGTTAGTCAATGACTGTGAGAGATGGGTATATGTAACCTTGATGAATTTATCTGAAAGTAAATCAGTCATTATTGGGGAAGAACGAGAATTTACGGACGTGCAGGAGGAATCACCTCAAGAACAAGTGAACGACTCTGATTATTTTATGACATGGCTTTCCTTAATTAATCGGCGGATGGAAACGGATCCTTCAATGAAGAACGATAAATCTCTTTCTGCTTTTTTAGATAATCATCCTCATTCAAATAGTGCATATCAACGCATGAAAGGGATATTTGAAACTATCCCCCACGGGTTTGCGGTTATTGGGAAGGATTGGCGAGCCCTTTATATTAATCCGACGCTCGAAAGCATTATTGGTCTTAAATTACAAGATGTATATAATGTGAACATGTGGGATGTTTATCCAAAAGAAGAGCACCATAATTTCTATATGAATTATATGAAGGCAATAAAAACGAAGCGAGTCGTCCATTTTCAAGAGTACTTGCACCGTGTAGAGAAGATGTTAGACATTACAGCTTATCCTTATGAAGAGGAGCTAATATTATTCGTTCAAGATATTACGGAAGAGAAATCCTATATAGAGGCCCTTCGTGAGACAGAGGAGCGCTTCTCTTTGTTAGCGGAAAATGTGAATGAAGCATTTTGGATAAGTACGACTAAGTATCACACGTGGGAATATATTAGCCCTAGCTTTGAGAAAATCTTTGGCTTATCTATATCGCAATTATTAAAGAAGCCAACGATATTGCTGAAGCGCATTCATAAAGATGATCGTTCCAAAGTAATAGATGCTTTTAAAAAAATGCGTGTGGAAAAAGCAACGGTAGATTATCGTTTTCAACTATCATCGGGTGAATGGAGATGGATTCGCTCGAAAGGATATCCATTAAAGCAAATGACTAAAACCTTGGTCGTAGGTGTCGATGAGGATATTACAGAAGAGAAAGAAAAAGAAGAGCTGCAAGTGCGCTCAGATCAATATGAAACGGTAGTGAGAGTAGCGGCAGGTATTGCTCATGAAATACGTAATCCTCTTACTTCTATTAAAGGATTCTTGCAATTAATGATGTCCAATTCTTCTAGCAAAAGTCAGTATAATGATATTATCTTTTCGGAATTAGCAAGAATTGAAACAATTGTAAATGAGTTCATGCTACTTGCGAAACCAAATGAGATGGATGCTTATACAGAAACGAATGTTACGGAAATAATTGAATATGCATTATCATTATTTACTCATCAAATAAATAAGCATAACATACAAGTAGAAACGAACTTTGATGCAGATGTATCTGTTATTCATTCCGACCCTAAACGGCTAAAGCAAGTCTTTATCAATATTGTGAAGAATGCACTAGAAGCAATGGATAAAGAAGGGAAGTTGTCTATATCCACTACATATAATTCAATTCAATCTAATATCGTAATCAAGCTGCAAGACAACGGGAAAGGAATGGACGTAGAACAATTACGTCGTATCGGCGAGCCATTTTTTACAACGAAAGAAAAAGGGACTGGGCTAGGTATTATGGTAACCACCAAATTTGTGGAAAGTCTCGGTGGATCGATTCAATATGATAGTAAACTTGGTGAAGGTACTTGTGTTACCATTATATTGCCAGTAGAAATGTAGAATATACAAGAGTTACAAGAATGAAAGCGTTATATTTTGGACTTTCAAAGGAGTGTATGCAAACTTCTTTGAAAGTCCATTTTTAATGGTTGCTCCTATTAAAAAAGGGCATTTTAGTAATGAATTTGTGTATAAGTATGAAACAATTTGCTTATGTTTCTCGTATATTATCATGAGATGGTTTCAAACAATAAAACGAAAAAAATGATAGATACATAATAAGGAGTGGTTAATTGAAGTACGTTATACTCGTATTTGTCTTTAGCCTCTTAACAGGGTGCGGTATTGCAAAAGAATCACCTGATTTAACCGGTTATGTAATGGATAGACAAGATAATAATTTTCTTGTTGTGTCTGATACACCAATTGATTATAGTGAAACCGGTGGTGTGAGCGAATTTTATAATGCTGTCTGGGTAAGTGGAAGTGAAGCGGAAGTTCCAGAAGGGGAGAAAGTGCAAGTATGGTTTTATGAAGGAATAGCGGAATCATATCCAGGGCATGGAAAGGCTAAGGAGATTAACATTGTTCCGTCAACAATGCCTGAAGGTGCTGATTTAACCGAAGCAGAGGCGTTAGGATTAGCGCTTGAGTCCAGTCATACTAGTTCGTTTAGTATGTACGCGGTCCAATCAATTACTTATGAAGCTAAGCAAGATCAATGGAATATTTCCTTTATAGAGACAATGACTAGAAAGGAGTACGAGATAATGATAGACGATCACCTTTCGTGAATATGTCTTTACACCGTAACAAATACCTACAAGTTGAATACACTAACATTGACTCATTTATAACTAAAGGGGAGAAATGTTTATGTATCAACAGCCGAACCAAATGCATCTGTCTTACGGGAATAGTATGCCAGAAAATGGGCAAACGTCTATGTCCATGAATGGTTACCATGTCAATCCTCACCAAGATAATAAACAACAATGGAAAGATTATTGTCATCAACATATGTATTATATGGTTATCATTGAAATGAATGATGGCAAGCAATATGAAGGTATTATTGAAGATATGGATGATAATCATGTATACATGTTAATGCCTGCTGGTGACGAAGAAGAAGAAATGGAAGGTTCACAAAATCGTCAGTTTGGTTATGGATATGGTTATGGTCCAGGGTGGGGATATGGTTATGGATACCCTCGTCGATTCCGCCGGTTCCGTCGTTATCGCTTTCCGTTCTTTGGAATTCGCAGCTTCTTCTTTCCATACTTCTATTAAAATTCATTATTTTAAGTCTCGCTATAAACAGCGGGGCTTTTGCTTTTTCTAGTAGTATTATGATTTTGCTTGTGATACGAACGATGTAAGAATGTAACATTGCAAATGCCGCGCTAATCACGTACAATAAACAAATAAAATTATATTTTGTTCATGTTTTCTCTCGTGATATTTGCAAGAGAGAAACAAGGCATGGGATCATATTTTAGTACATTATATCAATACATTAGTGAAGTGAGGGTTTGCAAGTGGATAACGTATTGGAACTATTTGAACGGATCAATGCTTTCTTATGGGGAGTTCCGATGATTTTGCTATTGTTAGGTGCTGGCATATGGTTGACATGGCAACTCGGCTTCGTTCAAGTTCGTTATATGGGGAAGGCGTTTAAGCACACATTTGCTCCGTTGTTTAAGAAAAACAAAGGCGATGGTATTAATTCTTTTAAAGCGCTAGCTACATCCATATCCGCTCAAGTTGGGACAGGTAATTTAGCTGGCGTTGCCACGGCGATTGCAGCCGGAGGTCCTGGGGCAATTTTCTGGATGTGGGTTAGTTCTTTCTTCGGGATGGCAACTATTTTTGCTGAAGGTGTATTAGCGCAAGTGTATCGGGTGAAGAAGGGAGATCATTATGTTGGCGGTCCAGCCTACTACATAAAAGAAGGATTAGGGAGTCGTTGGTTAGCTAGTTTTTTTGCCATTGCTATTATATTTGCTCTTGGTTTTATTGGGAATATGGTTCAGTCCAATGCAATTACGGTTGCTTTTGTTGAAACGTTTCAAGTAGATCATAATTTATTTAGGTTAGGATTGGGAATTGGGATTGCACTATTCATTGGTTTGATATTGTTGGGGGGAATTAAACGTATTTCCACGTTCGCAGGTAATGTAGTTCCTGTAATGGCTCTGTTGTATATTGTTGGGAGTTTAATTATTTTAATGTCTCATGCGGATGAAGTGTTCTCTACATTTGCACTAATCATTGAGGCGGCATTTACTCCGCAATCGGCAGCTGGCGGTGTTCTTGGAGCAACCGTCAAAGAAGCCATTCGCTACGGTATTGCTCGTGGGCTGTTTTCTAATGAAGCTGGGATGGGTTCCACTCCTCATGCTCATGCCACAGCCAATGTGCATTATCCAGCCCAGCAAGGTCTAGTAGCTATGGTGGGGGTATTTATTGATACGGTTGTCATTTGTACATTAACGGCGTTGGTGATATTAGTTACCGATGCCCATCAAACCGATTTACAAGGAAGTGCTATAACACAAGAAGGTTTTGCGAGAGGATTAGGAGAATTCGGAACGCCGTTTATTGCTATATGTTTGTTGTTCTTTGCGTTTACGACCATTTTAGGTTGGGCTTACTTTGGTGAAGTTAATGTTCGCTTCTTGTTTGGGGAAAGTGCTGTTCCAATTTATCGCTGGCTGGTATTGATTTGTATCGTATTAGGAGCTTTAGTGCAAGTAGAACTTATTTGGGAAGTGGCTGATACGTTTAACGCCTTTATGGTAATTCCAAATATTATTGCTGTGTTAGCTCTTACTTTCGTTGTGAAAAAAGAGTGGAAGCAATATCGAAATGAGCTTAAATAGTAAGAAAGCCTGTGTCCTTTAAAAATAGAACACAGGCTTTTTTTATTTTTATTTAGAATTAGGTAGTTTGGTGATGGTAAATCCAGTAAAACCATAGAACACATTAAACGCAATAACTAAATAGGCGAAGAAAATGAATGGAATAAAGTTATATGGGCTTACTTGAAGTACTTCACTAACGAATACAGCGGTCACACCCCATGGTACAAGGTTAATTCCGACAGTTCCTGCTGCTTCAACGGAACGGGATAAGTTCTTCGGGTCTATCCCTTTTTCATGATACGTATCTACTAACGCGCGTGATGGTAAAATAATCGACATGAATTGTTCACCACTAGAATATGCGACAACTAATGTAGAAAGTACTGTTGTTAAAATAAGAGAGCCAGTACTTTTTATTTTTGCAATTAACTTCTCTAGTAGAGTAGTGAAGACTTGAGTTCCTTCTAATACGCCACCTAGAGCTGTAGCGATAATAATTAATCCGATTGTGTTTAACATCGACGTAATGCCTCCACGGCTAAGTAGAGTATTTAACGTCTCTGAGTCGGTGTTTCCTTGATAGCCACTCGTCATAGCGTTCATGACGTCACCTACGCTATTACCTTGTACGATAATTGCTACGATCCCGCCAAGAGTACTTACAATAACCAAAGAAGGAATTGCAGGGTAGCGTTTCAAGATTAATAAAATCGTAATGATTGGTAATAGTAATAAAGCAGGATGAATGGTAAAGGTTTGCAGTAATCCATCAGCTAGTTCATTCATTTTCTCTGTGTTTGTCACATCAGCAGTTACATTCCGACCTAATAGCCAAAATAAAATAAGAGAAATAGCGAAGGCTGGTATTGTATCCCAAAGCATGTGGCGGACGTGATCAAATAATTTAACTCCAACCATTGCAGGAGCTACGTTTGTTGTATCTGACAATGGTGATATTTTGTCGCCAAAGAAAGCTCCTGACACGATGGCGCCAACTGTATGCGCTGGTGGGAATCCCATACCAGTGCCGATGGCCATAAATGCTAGTCCAACTGTTGCAATAGCAGTAAAGGAACTTCCTAATGATATAGCAACAACACCTGTTGTAATAGCAACAGTAGGAAGAAAAACACTAGGTTTGATGAATTCTAACCCGTAATAAATAATGGTTGGAATTGTTCCGCTTAGCATCCAAGCGCCAACAATTGTTCCAATAATAAATAAAATAAAGACAGCTGGTAGTGCTCTTGAAACACCATCTTTCATAAATTGCTGCATTTCATCCCAAGTATAACCGTGGGTAACGCCTAATATACACGTCGCTATGACTCCGACCATTAACGGTAAGAACATCGATACGTTCCAAACCATGATGGATAATGCAGCAACAATTACTAGTGATATTAGTGGTAAAAGGGCAACGATAAATCGTGGTTGCCTATGCATGATGTACACCCTTCCTTTGTATAATACTCGCAATAAACTTTAGTGCTTTTACGCTTTTATGCTTTTGTCTACTAAAATATTTTAATATGGTATCTATAATTAGTCAACTATACTAAATTTAATTTGATAAATAAAGGTTTATCCCTTAATTAAATAAGGTAGTACGCTAGGTTTAGTAGCATGTGTTACCCAATGCTCCATTTCATATAACTGCTAAAAAATAGAGTTCTGTTCCACCTGTTTAAATGGTTGAAAAAAGTGAAATATCTCATTTATTGATAAAATATACATCATTACTTATTGGTATAGACAACTATACTTTGAGATGGTATAGTTGCATTGTAAGCCGTTTCACAACTACTTTAATTATTTAGGAGGAATTCATGATGCTTAATTTCTTACAGCGGATAGGGAAGTCGCTTATGCTACCAATTGCGACTCTCCCAGCTGCAGCGTTGTTAGTGCGTCTAGGAATGGAAGATATGTTCAACCTGCCATTTATTACTGCAGCTGGAAATGGTATATTGACGAATCTTGCCATTATTTTTGCAATTGGTATTGCGATAGGGCTGTCCCGTGATGGTAATGGTGCGGCTGCTTTATCAGGTGCAATTGGTTACCTTGTGTTAACAGAAGGTTTAAGTGAAATTAATGCTGATCTTGATATGGGGGTATTTGGCGGAATTATAGCTGGTATTGCTGGTGGTCTTTTGTACAATCGTTTTCATAATATTAAACTACCAGACTACTTAGCATTCTTTGGAGGAAAGCGTTTCGTTCCTATTATTACATCACTTACGATGATAGGAGCAGCTTTCGTGTTGGGCATTGTTTGGCCAGTAGCTCAAAGTGGTATTGATTCTGTAGGGAATTGGATTTTAGGAAGTGGTGCTGTTGGAGTAGGGGTATACGGTTTCTTAAATCGTTTGCTTATTCCAATTGGTTTACATCACGTTATGAATACATTGATTTGGTTTGATTTTGGTTCGTTCACGAATGAAGCTGGTGATATCGTTCGTGGAGAAATTAATCGTTTCTTAAATGGGGATGAGTCGGCAGGTTATTTCTTAGCTGGTTTTTACCCAGTTATGATGTTTGGATTACCAGCGGCTTGCTTAGCTATGTATGCTGCCGCGAAGGAGAATAAGAAAGCCATTGTCGGTGGTATGTTATTTAGTATTGGATTTACTGCATTTTTAACTGGTGTGACAGAACCTATAGAGTTTTCTTTTATGTTCTTATCGCCTTTATTGTATGCTGTTCACGCTATTTTAACTGGGGTTTCAATGGTGCTAGCTTTTGTATTTGATGTTCGTCACGGGTTTGGATTCTCAGCTGGTGCTATAGACTTTGTGTTGAACTTTTCGTTAGCAGAAAATCCATTTACGTTATTAATCGTTGGTTTAGTTATGGCGGTTATTTATTTCTTCGTTTTCTATACGTTAATTATTAAACTGGATTTAAAAACACCAGGACGAGAAGATGAGGAAGAAGAGATTGAAAGCAGTAGTGATAGCAAGGATTATGATGAGAAAGCCTATTATTATGTAGAAGCGCTAGGAGGAGTCGATAACATCCAAACTCTGGATTATTGCACGACTCGATTACGATTAGAGTTAGTTGATCGGAATAAAATAAATGAAAAAGAGCTTACTCGACAAGGTGCTCGTGGTGTTGTGAAAATAGGAAAAAGAAATTTACAAGTTATTGTTGGTACTACTGTGGAATTTTTAGCTGATGAAATGAAGCAAATGATGGAGTCAGGAGTTGTGAGGAAGCCAGAATCTCTTCACGAGGAGAGCGCTAAGGAACAGAAGAGTAGCGGTAAGAAAGAGTTGGGTGGAAATGATTTTGTTTCTCCAATTGATGGCGATATTATGCCGTTAACTGAAGTTCCTGATCAAGTATTTGCTAAGAAAATGATGGGGCCTGGCTTTGCGATCAACCCAACAGGAAGTACATTCCATTCACCGATAGATGGTAAAGTTCTTAATATCTTTCCAACTAAGCATGCAATCGGATTGGAAACGAATACTGGAGTAGAAATATTAATTCATATTGGGTTAGATACAGTCAAGTTGAAAGGAGAAGGGTTTACTTCATTAGTTGAGGAAGGACAGGCTATTAAAAAGGGTACACCTTTAATTGATGTAAATCTTCCTTACATTAAAGAAAATGCTCCTTCTGTAATTACACCGGTCGTATTTACTAATCTAGAAGAAGAAAGTTTAGAACTTCTACAAACAGGAGTCCAAAGCAAGGGAACTAACAACATAATATCTATTCAATAAGGGGGGAGTAAATGACCCCCTTTTATTCGTTGGTATAGACAACTATACATTAAGGTGATACATTTATACTATATGATAACATCTACTGAAGCAAACCTTATTAGGAGGGATGTACTGATATTAGTAGGATGTTTCCTGTTGAAATGAATATAAAGAAGAGAGAAAATGAAATCTTTACAATCTCTTTATTGATTTCAAAAATCAGGTAGATAATAATGGGAAGTAATATGCGTTTTCAGGTGAAGTAGGCTACTAAGAACCGAGGGGAGAATGCAATAATGAAACGTATAATTAAACATGTATCTATTGTTCTAGAAAATGGGACGATAATGGATGGAAATGTGCTAATACAAAATGGGAAAATAGTAGAAGTAGGAAATGTGGAAGATCAGGAAGCTGACGTTCTATTTGACGGAACAAATCAGCAAATCATTTTATTACCAGGGTTCATAGATGTTCACATACATGGTGCAAATGGTTACGATGTAATGGATGCTAGTTTAGAAGCATTAGAAGGGCTTAGTAGCGCACTGCCTCGTGAAGGAACGACGAGTTATTTAGCTACTACGATGACACAAGAAGCTAATGAAATTGAAGAAGCAGTAATCAATGTAGAACGTTACATGACACATCAATCAGCGAAAGGTCGAGCAGAAGTGCTTGGTATTCACTTAGAAGGGCCGTTTATTTCGAAGGATAAAGCCGGTGCTCAACCTATTCAGCACATCCTCACACCCAATCCAGATTTATTTGATAAATGGCAAAGGAAAAGTGGTAACGCGATTCGGTTAGTTACGTTAGCTCCTGAAGTAGAAGGCGGACTTTCATTCATTGAGCACATTACAAATCAAGGTGTTGTCGCTTCCATCGGTCATAGTGATGCTACATATGAAGAAGTGACCAAGGCCGTGCAAAGTGGAGCTAGACATGTTACACATTTATTTAATCAAATGAGAGGATTACACCACCGCGAGCCTGGAGTTATTGGTGCTACATTTTTAAACCCTAAGCTTATAGCGGAAATGATCGTTGATGGTGTGCACGTTCATCCAGAAGCGGTTCGTCTTGCATATGCCAATAAAGGACCTGACAAAACGATATTAATTACCGACGCTATGAGAGCGAAATGCTTACCTGAAGGAACCTATACGTTAGGTGGACAACAAGTGAATGTGGAAGGAAAGGAAGCACGATTAAGTGATGGTACGTTAGCAGGAAGTATCGTTACCTTACAACAAGCTGCTAAAAATATGCGGCAAATAACTAGTCTTGAATGGGACGAATTAGTGAAATTGACGTCGGTGAATGCAGCGAAGCAAATAGGTGTATATGATCGGAAAGGAAGCATTACACCTGGAAAAGATGCTGACATCGTTTTGGTTGATAAGGAATTACAAATAGAGATGACCATTTGTAAAGGAATAATCAGTTTTGAAAAGGGGAAATTATAGATGGAAATTGTTGTGAAGGAAAATTATGAAGCATTAAGTAACTATGTAGCACAATGTATTCAAGAACAAATAAAGGATAAGCCATCCAGTGTAATCGGTTTAGCTACTGGTAGTACACCCGTAGGGACATATAAAGAATTAGTGGAAGCATATAAGAGAAAGGAAGTCGATTTCTCGAAGATTTCTACCATTAATCTTGATGAATACATCGGCTTATCCAATGATCATCCTCAAAGCTATCATGTGTTTATGCAGGAACAATTGTTTAATCATGTGAATATAGAAGAACAAAATACGCATATTCCAAATGGTGTGGCAACAAATTTAGAAGAAGAGTGTCAACGATATGAACAAGTAATAGACACGATAGGTCCTGTTGATTTACAAATACTCGGTATTGGGGTTAATGGTCATATTGGTTTTAATGAGCCAGGCAGTTCATTTACTGGTAAAACAAGTATTGTTCCATTAACAGAATCAACGATTGAGGCAAATGCTCGATTCTTTGATACGATGGAAGAAGTGCCGCGAGAAGCAGTCACAATGGGGATTCAATCCATTTTAAAGAGCAAGAAGATCATTTTACTTGCATCTGGTGAAAGTAAAGCACCTGTAATAGAACAATTGTTATCAGGTGAAGTTACCGAAGCACTTCCAGCATCTGTTTTACATCAACATGAAGATGTCACGATTGTTGTCGATCCATTGGCGTATCAGTTAGTAAATAAGTAAGAGGAGAGATCAACATGCTCGATAAACAATCACCTGTACCTATTTATCATCAAATTGAAGAACAATTGAAACAACGTATTCAAACGGAAGAGTTTATGGCAGGTGATATGATCCCTTCCGAGCGGGAGTTAGCAGAAGCGTTTGAAGTAAGTAGAATGACGGTGCGCCAAGCAATCACTAATATGGTAAGTGAAGGAATATTGCACCGTAAAAAAGGAAAAGGAACCTTTGTCGCTGAGCACAAAATGGAGCGAAAACTTCAAGGACTTGTTGGTTTCACGGAAGAAATGCGAGAGCGTGGAATGAACCCTAGTTCAAAGGTGCTTTTTCTTGAAACGGTTTCTGCTAGTAAAGATATTGCTCAGAAGTTACAAATTGAAGCGAATGAGGAAGTATATGTGATGAAAAGGCTTCGATATGCTGATGAAGAACCTATTTCAATAGAACATTCTTTTCTACCTAAGTGTTTGGCTCCAAAATTCAATAAAGAAATTGCTAGCAGTTCTCTATATCACTATATGGAACAAGAGCAAGGATTGGAAATTGGGAAAGCGGAACAAGTTATCGAAGCAACAGTTGCTGATACAGAAGCATCGGAGTTATTAAATATCGAAGAAGGTTCACCGTTATTAGTAATAGAACGCGTTGCTTCCTTTGTGGATGGAACGCCATTTGAAGCGGTACGTTCATCTTATCGCGGTGATCGCTATAAGTTAATCAATGAAATTCATCGTGGATAAAAGAAAGAAGCTCCCAGCTAGTTGCATTGCTGGGAGCTTTCGTTATTTCGATACTTTTTGTAGTTTTTGAATCATTTTAAGTGATCGGCCTGTTCCGATTGCAACGGATTCTAACGGATTTGGTGCAAGATGTACAGGGACAAATATTTCGTTACTTAACCATTCTTGCATTCCTTTTAACAAGGAGCCACCTCCAGTTATGACGACACCGTTATCAACAATATCACCGCTTAATTCAGGAGGACAATCTTCTAATGTAGCGCGTACCGTTTCAAGTACATTCTCAAGTGTTTCACGAATTGCTGATTGGATTTCGGTTGATGTAATCGTAATCGTTTTAGGTAAACCAGTTACTAAATCACGACCACGTACCTCCATCGTTTCTTCTTCGTGATCAATTAAAGCATAGCCGATTTCCATTTTAATGGATTCTGCTGTTTTTTCACCGATGAGTACGTTGTAATGCTTGCGAACGAAATGAATAATTTCCTCGTCCATTTTGTCTCCACCATTTCGAATGGAGCGACAAGAAACTACGCCACCAAAGGAAATAATCGCAACTTCACTCGTGCCACCGCCAATGTCTAAAATAACATTGGATACAGGTTCACTTACTGGTAAGTCTGCACCAATAGCTGCTGCAACAGGTTCTTCGATTAAGTGAACGACTTTAGCGCCATAGCTTTTTACAGCGTTGTGAATGGCGCGGCGCTCTACCGTTGTTGACCCTGATGGAGTACAGATTACCACACTCGGCTTTCGCATGGAGCTGCCGAGCGTTTTACTCACTTTCTTGAGCATTTCTTTGAGCATTTGTGCTGTAATGTCGTAATCTGCAATGACTCCTTCTTTTAAGGGGCGAATGGGCACAACGTTTCGTGGTGTTTTACCAATCATTTGCTTAGCTTCATGACCGACAGCAAGGACTTCTTTCGTGTTAATGTCGATTGCAACGACAGAAGGCTCGTTTAAGACGACACCTTTATTTTTGGCATATATAAGAATATTCGCGGTACCTAAGTCGATACCGATTTCTGCTGATGTAAACATATTTGTACTTCCTCCACTAATTGTAGGTTCTAAATATAGTTATTCTACTGTGATGTGATATTTATGGGGGTGATAGAGATGGGAAATAAACCTATGCGCATTAGCGCAAGCATTAAAAAAAGTAGGAAGCTTAGGCTTCCTACTTTTTACAAGCCTATTACTTCTCAGCGCGTTCAAAGTATAGGTTTGCAAGAATGTGTCTCTTGTAGCTTTCTAATTTACGTCCTTCATAACGGCTCATGCCAAGCTTTTTAAGCTCGTTCACGTACCAACCTTTACTTCCGATATGCATACCTATCATCCTTTCATATATACCTCACAAGCTTGTGTAAGTGCATTAGTCATCGACTGCCATTGTATCATCTATTTTAGCCGAGGGGAAGGTATTTGTAAAATATTTTTCTGTTGCTATATCTTTTTTTTGGATTTACCTGTTAAGATGATGGAAGGGAGTGAAGAAAGTGACACAAGCTTATATATCGTATGGAACGTTACTGCAAAGAATTGAATTGTTAAATACACAATATGAAATAAATGAAGAATATTTCGCTACGATTGTCGATCAGTTGTTAGCGAGTGATTTATCAGCAAATGAAGTTGTGATGGAAGGGTTTCGACAAATGTTAGAGCAAGTTAATCGAGAAATGGCGAAAATGGAAAGCTTCATGGACGTTAAACCTACTTGCTTTATGGGGTGTGCGTATTGTTGCTATTTTCCTATTATTATAACGGAGATGGAAGCCAAATCTATGATGAGCATTATGAGTACGTGGCCGGAGCAGCGACAACAACGGGTAAAAAGCCATCTACAACAATACTTTAAAACATATGCAAAAGAAGTAGAGAAAGTGACATCCATTGATCGAGAGAATGATCCAGATTTCAAACAAAAATATATTGCGCACCAAGTGCCTTGTCCGTTTTTAGACACACATACGAATCAGTGTATTGCATATGAAGTTAGGCCAATTCCGTGTCGTACGTATGTCAATTACGTTGATCCACAAGTTTGTGCTCATACACATATGCCAAAAGAAACGATTAGCTATGAATTTCTGTATGAATTTTATATGGGAGGGTTAAATGAAATTTTACAAGAGTTATATGAGGGTGGAGAAGAAATGTATGTAGATTATCCGTCTGATGTATGGAACTATAATTACTTAGCTAATTGGTTAAAGGATTGGGGGAAGGCATAGCGCATAAGGAGGGGAGTAGGATGAAAGAGGCATATAAGATTATTTCCATGCAGATTGGTGAGCCTAAGGCAGTGATTCGCCATGGAGAAGAGCAATGGACGAGTTTCTTAAAGACGCCTACAAAGCAAACTGTTTTTCTAACGTCTCAAGGTTTAGTTGGTGATGGGCAAGCAGTTACGAAGCATCATGGTGGTGCCGAGAAAGCTGTTTGTGTTTATCCGTTTAAGCATTATGCCTATTGGGAGAAGCAAGTAGGCAAAGAAATGCATATTCCAGCATTCGGAGAAAATGTAACAGTGGATACGCTTGATGAGGAAACGGTTTTTATCGGTGATGTGTTTCAATGGGGAGAAGCTATCGTACAAGTTAACCAGCCTCGTAAACCGTGCGCGCGTATTTCCTTTGTGCACAATGTGAAAGACTTAATGAAACAAGTCGTGCAATCTGGTTTTACAGGTTATTACATGCGGGTATTGCAAGAGGGACATGTTTCTATGCACGACACAATGAAACGAATCAGGAGCAATAAGAGCATTTCGGTTGCAGAGATCAATCGATTGTTATATAAAAATCGAAAAGATAAAGCTGCGTTGAAACAGGCTATAAAAACTGAAGGGTTAGCTGAGGATTTGCGCAACAGCTTAGCATCCTTCGCATAAGTGGCAATTTATCAGCGATATTCAATTAATTCTTTTGGAGGCCCCCAGTATGTATTTAGTAACTGGGGGTGTGTTTAGTTATACAATACCTATTAGTTTCAATCCGATGAAGACGAATATCCAACTATCCATTCGGTCCATAACACCACCGTGACCTGGTAGAATCTTGCCAGAGTCTTTTACACCGTAGTGACGTTTTAATCCTGATTCGACTAGATCACCAATTTGTGCGGCAATGGATACAAGTAATGTGATGGAGATGGCTTCAAGATAGTTTTCGTAGGCGTTTAATGATAGTTGTAAGAGCAAAGCTATAGCAATTGCGGTCATCATACCACCTAGAGAGCCTTCAATTGTTTTATTAGGGCTAATGGTTTTGGCTAGCTTTCGTTTGCCAAACTTCTTGCCAATAAAGTAAGCGCCAGAATCTGTCGCCCATATTGTTAAAATGACAACAAAGGTCCATGCTAGTCCTTTTTCTATATGAGCTTCAGCCATGGAACTGAAGCCGAATCCGAAATATAACACGCCGATGAGAACTGTACCCGCTTTTTCGATGGAAAATCCTTTGTTAAATACAGTAGCGGTAATAAAAAATACAACCAGTGCAAGTAGGGAGCTAATTTGAAAATCAGCATTCTTCTCAAAAAGGAGCGGTGAGAATAGTAATATAACACCAATTGCGCCAACGAAGAATTTCGTACCGAATCGGCGGATGTTAATGATGGTAGAATACTCATAGAACACCATTAAGGCTAAAATTAGGGAGAAGTAAGTAAAGACATCTCCACCAATATAGAAGGGAATTAAAAATATAATGGCCATCACAATTCCCATTAATATACGTTGCTTCATTTGTACACATCCTTAATTAAATGAATCTTACATGTCATCGTTTTGTAATATATGTTAGGCTATGATAATCATAATGCACACAGAGGTGTAATTTCAATTTTAAATCCATTTTTTTGTGAGAATATTCGAAAGGTTAATCGTAACATACTGAGGTGAAGGTGTAACTATATGGAGAAGAAAAGGTGGTTAGCAGAATGAATTATTTATATTATGCCATGGAATTAGCTGTTGAAAATGTGCAGCAAGGTGGAAGTCCATTTGGTGCTGTATTGGTTCTTGAGGGAGAAGTGATTTCCACTGGAGTGAATTTGCATCATCGATGTTATGATGTGACGACGCATGCAGAAATAGAGGCTGTTAGGAAGGCGCAGCACAAGTTGCAAACCGATGATTTAAGTGCATGTACGATGTATGCCAGTGGTATGCCTTGTCCCATGTGTTTAGCGGCTATGTATTTCGTTGGAATTCGGAATGTGTACTATGCTCAAACACTAGAAGAAGCAGAAACAGTAGGATTAGGTACGTCTAAACAAATATACTCCGATTTAGCAAAAGAAAGTGCGCAATGGCACATCCATATGGTGCACGTACCAACTAGTCATCCAGAAGATCCGATGAAGCTGTTTCAACAAATGAAAGGGGAATAGAGGATGGATTTTTCTTTCCGAATGGCAGAAGAACGTATTAAAGAAGCGGAGCGAAATGGGGAATTTGATAACTTACCTGGCAAAGGGAAACCGTTAGATTTATCCAAAATGAATGCGGTTCCTGAAGATTTACGGATGAGCTATACTATACTGAAAAATGCTAATATGTTGCCGGAAGAAATGCAAATAAAGAAGGAATTGGCGACTATAGAAGAACTAATAGCACAATGCACAGATGATGAATTGCTTAAAAATTATCGGAAAGAATGGAATGAGAAAACAATTCGGTTTCAATCTTTAATGGAAAAACGCAAGCTGTCGCACTCTTCGGCTTATCGTCAATATCGAACTTCTATTCATAGACGAATGGGATAGTGAAAGTGGATAAAGTAAAGAAAGCCAGTGCATGCGTATGCACTGGCTTTCTTCTAAGCTACAATCATTTTTGATGAAATTTAACATCTTAACGTTTTATCTTAATACCCATGAAGGCATCATTTCTGTTAAAGATTGTACAGGCCATAGATTATCATGTGTTTGGGGTGATACATCAGCTGTAAGCCATATGGCGTGCATACCAAGTTGTAATGCTGGTGCAACCTCATTCATGAAATTATCACCTACAGAAACAACTTTTTCTGGATTGGCATTATATTTGTTCATTAGTTCAGTATAGTGTTGTTTCGTGTGATTAGGCTTGACCGCAGAGGGAATAATGGTGTCGAACATGTTAGCAAGACCTAAGCGTTGTAGCAGTCGAACCGTATCTTGTTCATCACTATTGGTCATAAGTACGAGTTTTTTCTTTGTTTTTAGAAAGTGTAAATAAGTGATTAAACCTGGTGTTTTGGTTAACCAGCCTTCCTGCTTCGCCATATCTTCTTTTGTTTCATTATAGACTTCATGGCACTGTTTCATCGTTAGTCCGTGATGAAGAGCAATTACGTAAGAAGGCCACCAACCGTCTCCAATCGATACCCATTTATCTAAATCAAATTTTTGAGCGGGAAACTGTTGCTCTGTATGCTTATATAATATAGTACCATCCCAAGCTTGTGGGTGAGAAAGCTGTTCCGTGAATGGATTCCACGTCCAAAGCGTGTCATCATGTACGTTGTATACTTTGCCTACTGTAACAGGATGTTGTCCTTTTTTCATCAGCTCATAATCCTTTGAAAAGGCATCTTGAACGTTTTTCGGTAGTTCTGTTTGTAGTTTGGTGGCAAATAAATCGAAATGAGCTGTATCTTCATATAATGTACCATCTAGGTCAAAGATGATAAGGTTAGCTTGATTCAGGACATCTATTATTGTATTCATGATATGCACTCCTTTAGTCGCAAAGCGTTTCTTTTATTATCAAGAAAAGAACCTGGACATTCAAGTAATAAGTGATACAAGCTATAGAAAGCACTAGTTAGACGCTTATGATGAGAGTACTTATGTAATGTTTAACATAGTGGCGCGACACGTATAGAATTCCTTAATTAAATACGCATAAAAAAATGAAACCACCCTTGTTATTGTAGGGTGGTTTGGAACATGGATTAGCAGCTTACACAGTAGTGAAGGTTAGCTTCAAAAGCACCTGTACAGAAGTTTGCTGGATCTGGACCAGTACAAGTGTAAGTGATACTTGTTAAGTCGTTAACGGCAATGGCTACAGAAGATTGTGGAGGAATTGTGTATGCAATATCGTCTCCATTTACATCTGTAACAAGTAAGTTAATCGTACAGTCAGCACTAGAGTTAGAAACGGTAAATAGGCCATCTACTGCCGGAATGCTACCAGAGAAGAAAATGGTACCTTCAGTAACACCATCACATAGATTTCGAAGTGGTTGACATAAGTTTACTTTAATTAATTCTGCGCCATCACCAGCTCCATTAAGTGTAGATCCGGATCCGATACATGGAGGACAACATACTGTGTTACAACTTGACATACTTATCAAACTCCTTTTTAAAATTTTTTATCAAACTTACATGAGCATTGTATGCTGAAGTGTTGTTTATGAATGGGCAAAAGTCTGATTATGGAGTGTTTTTATAAAAAAAGGTATTTGCATGAATGGCAATCGTTTAGGAAGAGCAATATCTGAATCATATCTGTTTATATACCATCATACACTAGAACTAACGTCGAGTTAGAAGAGGTGAGTGTGCATTGAAAGCGGCTAATCGTATGAAAAAAACAAAGGAATGTATAGATGCTCAGAAGGTGTATGATTGGGTTGTGAAAGAAGAAAGCGATAAGCTAGTTGGGGTAGATGGTTGGAAATTCATGAAATGGGACCATGACCCTTGTGCCAATGATACAGGGCCTTTTTTTGATGTAGAGTGTTGTATAAGTACGGGGGAACGAACGAATTCGAAATGTTTTGAGGATCCTAAATCTCCAAGACAAGATGTTTATGTAACCATGCCTGATGGAAAGAAGCAAACATTGCAACTCGTTACCATTATAAAGAAAGTGGAAGTGGTTTTGTCATTTAAAAGGAAGAAGCCTGGATATGGCATTGAGCATTATTGTGCAACGAAAGTAATACAATTTCCACCTGAGCAACTTCTCTTATGTGCTCCTGAAGGAACCGATGTTGTATGTACCATTTTACCTTCTTCTCAATGTTTTGCTTTTAATGAGAAGTGTGTAACAAATGAGGAAAAAGGATTTCAAATTGATTTGAAATTAGAAGTGTGTCAAAGTATTCAAGTACAAGCGAATGTTAAGATTGAAGTGGATGCAAAGCGGTGTGAGCCAAGAGAAATCCTACCTTTATCTGCTGCTTGTCACGACGGTATACAAGCAGAGGAATGTAAAGATGTATTCCCTAATCGTGAAGGGAAATGTGATGAGGAAAATGATGAGGATTGGTAGACAGTAAATACTACAGGAGTGGTTTGATTTGGCATATTCACGCTTTGAAATAGAGCAGTCAATCGAAGGGATTATTAAAGAATTAAATCGGATAAAAGGTGACATGCATTCTGTTAAAGCCCCTCAATCTAAGAAGAATGATGTATTTAGTTATTTTGTCTATTCTGTCATCTTTCCTTACAAGAGAAGGAATGAATTGATGGTGTTTGGTTCCTTTATTGTCATGAATAATGGTCCGAAAAAGATTACTAAGCCAATCATTGAGATGAATATTTCTCCTGTTGACAAAAGTACATTTGCTGGAAAAATTTATTCTGACCATCACGTGGATTACGAGTTTACCCCTAATCTTTCGGAAGCATGGTGTCACGTTGATGATGATAATAAAATACTTGCTTATGAAACAGGACAATATAAGCTAAGACCTCTTTTACATGATCAATTAGGAGCGGGAGATAAGTTGGCGTTTTCAAACTTTCAATTATCGGTTCATTTAGATGATAAAATCGATTGTGTGAAAGTAGAAGGAGGAATATATTATGACGAAAATCCAAGCAGGTTCCCTAGTTTAAATAATATATATATAAACCTATAGAAAAAAGGTAGAGAGTGCATCTCTACCTTTTTTCTAGTCTATGCAGGTTGTTAGCACTCTAATTGAATACGAACTTCAAACTTAAAGTATCGGCTACCAAAATGAATTGGTTGAGCTTCCTCGCTCGACGTTTGTTAATATGTGAGAAGCGTACTGTTTCATACAAGTAGAACTTCCTCAATCACATAATAGTGAAGATGCTCTAAAAAGGTTTCTACTTTTTATTCAAGGAGAGTTTTTGATTTGACACACTGATAAATCAATGTCTTCTCTTGGTTCCAAAAGTGTACCAGCTAATTCAAACGTTTCTCTCTTAATCACGGTTATCTGTTGGCAGATACCTATTTGGACAATAATATTGATGCAGTTCTTCTTGCCGAATTCATGAGGAAACATATAAGCTCGACAAGTGAAATCAGTAGTTTTACATTTGATTCTTGTTCCATGGGGAGCGCATAATAACAATGTTTCTATTTCTGTGAAAGGTAGCGTGCATGTTGCATTTACTTTCTTCCTTTCATCTAATATATGGACCGTAATGAAGCCTTTCTTTAGAATATCCACTTCATTTAATTTTCTCACTTCTTTATGATCCACTATGGTTACTTCTTCACGGCAGTTAGGGTCCGTTACTTCTTCACAAATAATTGCATGGGGGTCTTCAATAGATAAAGGATTCCCTTTATGATCAGATAAGAAACAAACAATTCGTTCAGATTTTCCCTTTTCTTTACTTAAGTAATGCAATTGAATCTCAACAGTACCACTACAAAAAGTTTTTTCATCCGAATTAGAAAGGCATTTTAACTCAATGTGGGTTAAATCATCCATGGTAGCGCTAAAGGATTGTCCGCCAGTTAATGTGCTCAACACTTCTCCGTTTAATATAACTTCAATGACTTCATGGCAACTTTCGTCCACGGTTACCGCAAACGTGCCAATAGCTCGTTTCAACGTCTGTCCGTTCCATACGGTAGTTGGCTTTCCGTTACATTTAATATTAAATGGAAAACAAAGATTGCTATTAAACAAGTCTTTCTTTAACTCTATTGTTTCTTTTAACGTGATGTCTTTCCTTGCATGAACCCAATCAAATACTTTATTAACGGCAAGGCAATGATTGTTTTCAAGTTCGATGCTCATTTTCAACCTCCTTATATTCCTCCTCATTGCCTATCTTATGAAAGTGTTAGTTGCTTCATTCCTGCTTTAAACACTATTGTCTTTCCATAATTCCATTTGTTCTCTCATTAATGTCTAGCTACGATGTTGCTTTCTGCTTTTTCTCTTCTTCCATGACCTTCATGAAGTTACGTGTTTCGGCAACAACTACTCCAGATAGCCCTAGCAGCCCGATTAAGTTCGGAAAGGCCATTAATCCATTCATAATATCTGCAAATGCCCAGGCGACATCGAGCGCTTGAACACCACCGATAAAAACGAAAACGACAAAAACGATTCTATAAGCGAGAACGGCCCGTTGATTGGTCAAATAGCCAAAGCATCTTTCTCCATAATAAGACCAACCAATAATAGTAGAGAAAGCAAAGAAAATGAGACCAATTGTAACGACAGTAGAGCCGAGATCTCCCAAGAAAAAGCCGAATGATTGGGCCGTTAAATCCGAGTCAATAATGTCTTCTTTGTACATATTGCCCATTACAATAGTTAATCCCGTAATGGTACATACAAGAATCGTATCAATGAATACTTGAGTCATGGACACGAGCGCTTGTCTACCTGGATAATCGGTTCTTGCGGCAGCGGCAGCGATAGGAGCAGAACCAAGACCTGCTTCGTTCGAGAATACCCCACGGGCAACCCCCCAACGAATGACCGTACCGATAGCACCTCCTGCCACTGCATTTCCTGTAAATGCATCTGTGAAAATCATAGAAAAGGCGGGACCAACTGCATCAAGGTTGAGAATAATAATTATAATTCCAGCTGTAATGTAAAATAAAGCCATTATTGGCACGAAGAAAGAAGTGACGCGCCCAATGCTTTTAATACCTCCGATGATTACTAACCCAATCAGAATGACGAGAATCGAAGCAGTGGCAACTTTCGGAATGTTAAAAGCGGCTTGAACGGAGCTCGTAACGGCGTTGGATTGTACCATATTGCCAATACCGAAAGCAGCAAGAGCACCAAATAGTGCAAATAAAACCCCAAGCCATTTTGCTTTCAGACCTCTTTCTAAGTAATACATGGGGCCACCGGCAATATTGCCATTTTTATCTGTTGTTCTGTACTTTACGGCAAGTATTGCTTCGGCATATTTCGTTGCCATACCGAATAAAGCAGTTATCCACATCCAGAAAATTGCACCAGGGCCACCAGCGAGAACGGCTGATGCGACTCCGACAATATTTCCTGTTCCAATCGTTGCAGCAAGTGCCGTTGTTAAAGACTCATAATGGGAGATATCCCCTTTAGAATCCTTATCTTGTTTAGAAGGGCTAAATGCAAGCTTTAACGCGTAAGGTAGTGTTCTAAGTTGTAGAAACCCAAGACGAATCGTTAAATAAATACCAGTTCCAACGAGTAAAATCATGAGTGGAAGTCCCCAAATAACCCCACTAATTGATTGTAAAACGTTTAATAATTGTTCTTGCATCTTTTTCCCTCCACAGCATTTATTTTTTTGATATATATAAATATTCTGAAATATCCAATGAATTGTCAAGAGTTAATTAAGAAAGGGCAAAGAATGAAAGGGGAAGTTACTCGTTATCCAGCAAGAATTTTCTTTAGTAGCAGGGCATTTCTATTATGTGTTTCAGAAATATTTCTATATAATGGGGGTAAGGTGTTAAAAGGTAAGAATTGCGTATCTCGAGAATAACTTTCGTATAGGTACTATTTGCTGCTCGCTAATGGCAGAAGCTATAATCGAAAGAAGAACGTAGCCATGTGATCGAAGTCGATTCATCTGGAACTGGTCAACTAGCATTATGGAGAAGAGCTGCATGTGCAGACGAGAGCTCGGCTAGAAGAAGTGAATATTTCTTATACAGGTTAATGTTAATGTGGTGTAATTATTTACTAGAGGTCATAAAAAGAGTGAAATTAGGATAGGAGGAATTAGGATGAGAAAGAACAAATTAATGGCTGGTATAGCGATTGGGGCAGTTGTAGGAGCAGCGTTGTCCATGTTTGACAAGGAAACGCGCGAACAAGCGACATCGTGTTTAAAGAAAGCGAAGACACAAACACAAGTATATGTGAAACATCCATCTCAAGCTGCTCGCGATGCTCGAACGACATTTGAAAATACGGTACAAACTATTGATCGTACAACAACAGAAGCAATGTCTGTGTTAACGAAACTAGAAGGTTATCTTGGAGATACTGATTCACAACAAAATGGACAAGCTGATGAGCGGCTTTAGTGGATAGTGGAATAGGGTATGTTTAGTTGTTTATTGTTGAATGGAAAACCATTTTCTGAATAGTAGGTAGCTGGATTATGAGTTCAATTGGCATATTTCTTATTATTGTAGATTTTTCTTTTACGAGTTTCTTGGTGTTTCTGATTGGTCCTATCCCTATTTTAATAAATGAAACACTTAGTCTTAATTCTCCCATATATGGTCGTCTTGGGGGGTATCGTGTTGATGGTTTGGTTTTATCTATCCGGGATGATCATTATTATGGGGGATGGGGACAATGCTATGCTACGGGCGAGGAAATCGAGTGCATAAAGGAAGTTTGTAAAGGAAAGGATAGAGGGGAATCCATATAATAAGGAGGAACCTACAATGAGTAACAATAAACGTAATCAAAAGAATCAAAATGATAATAATCAAAAGAAACATAAATCAGATGCACCGAAGAATAAGACGAGTAGCTCTGCTAATAAGCAAAACGATTACCATTAATCGCATGTGCATAAACAAGGGGTTGTTCCATTATAGGAACAACCCCCTTGTTATGTTAAGCTTTTAATAAACGTAAACCATTTAGAATAACGAGTATAGTACTACCTTCATGACCGACAACACCTAATGGTAAACTTAAGACTTGTAAGAAGTTCGAAATGATCAATAGTGTAATAACACCGATGCTTAAGATAACATTTTGTTTAATAATGCGATTCATTTTTGCAGATAGCTTAATGGCATTCGCTATTTTAGGTAATTCATTTTTCATGAGTACGACGTCTGCCGTTTCTAATGCTACATCTGTACCTTCTCCCATCGCAACGCCGACGTTAGCTGTTGCAAGTGCGGGTGCATCATTGATACCATCTCCAACCATTCCTACATTGTCAAAGGATTTACGTAGAGTTTTTACTTGCTCGACTTTATCCTCTGGTAAGCATTCTGCAACATAATGGTCGATGCCGCATTCTTTTGCAATTGCTTTAGCGGTTGTTTCGTGGTCACCTGTTATCATCACGGTATAAATGCCTGCCTGACGTAAGGATTGTATCGCTTGTTTCGTTTCTTCACGTATGGTATCCTTCAATGCAATCAAACCTACGATGCCTTGCTCATCTGCGATAAAAGTTAACGTCTTTCCTTCTGCAGCTAATTGTTCGGATATTCCGTTTGCGAACGTCTTAGCTGCTTCTTTCCCAACAAAGTCTGCCTTTCCAATCTTCCATTGTTGTTGGTTTACTGATGCTGTTACACCACTACCTGCAACGTCAGTCATATGATGGACAGGAGTGCGTTTTGTACTACCTTGCTGTTCTGCGAAACGAACGATTGCTTGAGCGAGCGGATGATTGGATTCCCGTTCAATCGAAGAAATCATCGAAAGTGTTGTTTCTTTATTAACCCCTTCACGGAGATAAAAATCTGTTACAACAGGCTTCCCATTCGTTAAAGTACCGGTTTTATCAAAGGCAATCGCTTCTAGATGGGATAGGTTTTCTAAGTGAACCCCACCTTTAAATAGGATACCGTTTCGAGCACCGTTAGAAATAGCTGATAATGTTGCTGGCATGATTGATGCGACTAACGCACAAGGAGATGCTACGACGAGCAAAATCATCGCCCGATAGATAGTATCTTGCCAGCTCCAGCCAAAGGCAAAGTGTGGGACAAACATCATGAGTGCTACAACGAGTAAAACAATTTTCACATACGTACCTTCAAAGCGTTCGATAAATAGTTGCGAAGGTGATTTTTCACTTTGTGCAGACTGTACCATTTGAATAATTTTCTGAAATAGTGTTTCTTGTGATGATTTAGTAATCTCAACGGTAATACTTCCGCTCAAATTAACAGTACCAGCGAATACTTCTGCTTCTAAGTTCTTTGATACTGGTACAGATTCACCTGTAATCGCCGACTCATCTAAGGAAGTTGCTCCTTTAATAATTTTTCCATCTGATGGAACGCGCTCCCCGGCTTTTACGAGAATATGATCTCCAATCTCTAGTTGTGATACGTGTATAAGTTGTTCTTCACCATTCTCAATACGAAGGGCTTCCTCTGGTTGTAGGTCCATTAAAGATGATATTTCTCGTTGGCTTTTATTCATTGTGTACGTTTCTAATGCACCACTCATGGCAAAGATGAAGATTAAGATTGCACCTTCTGTCCAATAGCCAATCGCTGCGGAACCAATCGCTGCAAAAATCATTAACATTTCTACATTTAACGATTTGTCTTTAATGGTCTCTTCAATTCCTTCTTTTGCCTTTGCGAATCCACCAATTACAAATGCAGCAATATACAATGCAGCAGTAGTTGGCTCAGTTATAATACCTTCGCTTAACCAAGCAATAAGTATAAGAACCCCACTTAGTAAAGCTGCAATTAATTCTCCATGTTCTTGCATTTGTTTCATAATGGTTGGTTTATTATTCTGTTGGTTTTTATGTGTATTAGCTGTTTGCATCGAACTTACTTCTGTTGCCATTTTCTCAACTCCTCCTTTTTAATTGAGAATGAAAACCTTTTGCAATTGCGAGCATTACTATTATAGAAAGCCGTAATGAAAGGGTTTCTCATTGAAAATAATTCTTAATTATAATGATTATAAATTAGTATGTGTTATAATAATATCATGTCTGTATTTAAAGTCAAGTAATGAATGAGAATAAAAAAACTACCTACATTAAGATGTAGATAGTTTATGCATTTCTAACTTGGGTTGTTTCTTAATCATCATTGGCACAACGATGAGGAGAAGCATACCGGTTATAACGTGAAAAAAAGATGCGTTCGGAAATTGTTCGATATACAGACCACCGATATAAGGTCCGATGATGCTACCAATGCTGAACGTAATCCCGCACATGATGTTGCCTGCAGGGAGCAAGTGTTTCGGCAAAATATCTGTCATATACGAGATGCCAAGGGAATAAATCGATCCGACGCATAGACCTGCTAACGTGAATAATAGGAGGAGCGCTACTAAAGAATGCTCAAATAGTGACGCTAAGAAAAAGCAAATGATTCCTAAGAAAATTACGGTTACAAGGACTTTTTTTCTCCCGATTCTATCACTTAACATACCTAGTGGTAATTGGGAAATTAAGCTTCCGGCAGCAAAGGTTGGAATAAGAAATGATAACGTATTCACATCGTATCCAATCCGCATACCATACACAGGAAAGCTACTATGAAGACTTGCTTCTAGAAAGCCGAATCCAAATGGCGGTAAGAAAGCGACCCAGGCATATTTCCATGCCGAAGCAAATCGTTTCATCGAGCTTGAAGTTGGTGAATATGTTTCTTCCTCTTCTGGTATTTCGTTCCGAATGAAGAACATGAAAGACCATACAATCAAGCTTAATATAGAAGCGACGAGAAAAGGCAAAGCTTGGTGAACCTCAAGTAATCTCGTCATTAACGGACCAAGTGTAAATCCTAATCCGAAAGACATTCCATAAATAGCAATGTTACGGCCACGCTTATGTATTGGAGAGGATGCAGTGATCCATGTTTGCGTGCTGAAATGAAGCATATGGTCACCGATACCAACAAACATACGAAGCATGAACCAAAGTCCTAACGATTGCCAAAAAGGAAAGAGGGAAAGAGAGAAAATCACCAATAGACCCCCGATTAATATAAGGGGTTTATACCCGAATTTACGTAGTGGTTTTTCCATAAAGGGAGAAGTAATGAGAACACCTATATAAAGGCTAGTCGCATGCAAACCGTTTACAGAAGAAGCCACGCCGATTTGTTCTAGTATGATGGCAATAAGGGGGAGTAACATCCCTTGTGTAAATCCAGATATAGAAACGAGTGAAATTAATACGATCAAGCGAAAGTTCTTCCGTTCCATAAGCATCATCCTATTCTCTAGTATCCAATAACATGCTACTAATTTAGAAAAGAAATAGCAATGAATACTTTTTTATTGTAAGGGTATATAACCATTATACGGTACAATGATAGAGAAAGGAGTGGGGACAAATGACACAGCTAACGTATTATCTTAAACATGAAGGAATGCGAACAGAAACAAATTATGGACAACTGAATATTTCAGCGGACGAAGCATATGGATTTCGCCCGTATCAATTGATGGTTTCTTCTATTGCGGGATGTAGCTTATCTGTATTTCGTAAAATCTTAGATAAACAACGTGTCGCCTATGAAGATGTAATCGTAACCGCGAATGTGACAAGAAATGAAGAGGAAGCGAATCGAATAGAGAAAGTGCATTTACATTTCGTTGTGAAAGGGCGTTATCTGAAAGAAGACAAACTACACAAAAGTTTACAAACATCTCAAAAGCATTGTTCAATGGTTCAATCAGTTAAGAATAGTATTGAAATCGAAGAAACGCTTGAGTGCATCCCATTGAGTTTATAAGCACTTTTTATACCCTAACACCAAGGTCTGTGTTAGGGCGTTTTTTTGTCATTATATTTCAGCAAAATGTTCTTTTCTTAGCGGTCAAAATGTAGGAGAATGGACAAGTGAATGTTATTTTACAACAATAGTAAGGGTAAGGAAGGGGAAAATGTTTTGAAGGATTTTATAATACGGGCTATATTTTTCTTGTTCGGATTAATTATATTAACGTTCGGTGTATCTTTAACTATTGTAGCAGATTTAGGAGCTGGTGCATGGGATGCCGTGAATGTTGGTTTGAAAAATAAAATTGGATTTACTGTTGGAACGTGGGTCATTGTTATAGGTACAATCCTCATTATAACGAATGCTCTATTGGCTAAAGAAAAACTAGAGATATTTGCTTTTGTGACGATTTTTATCATTGGCGGATTTGTCGATTTTTGGATAGAAATCGTAATGGATAGTTGGGAACTTACGGCACTTGTAACGAGAATTCCATTGCTAGCCATAGGTATCGTTTCTATAGCAATGGGTGTTGCCTTGTATATCCAACCTAAGCTACCGTTAAATCCTATTGATAACTTCATGGTTTCGATGCAGAAACGATTTGATCAATTAGATTTAAAGAAATCAAAGACATTAACAGAATCTTTAGCATTTGTTATCGCTCTTGTGTTAGGTGGACCTATTGGAATTGGCACCATTATCATCCTCTTATTTATTGGACCGGCGATTCAATACTTTGATCCAAAAGCACATAAATTATTTTCTGCAATTATTCCGAAGAGTTAAGAATAAATCTTAGCTCTTTTTTTGTGTTAAAGTGCAACAGTTGAACTAAAATAATCCAATATCGCATGTTGTGTATAAGCTACACATCCTCTGAAGAAAATAAGCAAAAAAGGAAGGACTGTACGCATGAAAACAATTGCAAAAATTGCATTTATTACCGTTTTTGTCGCAAGTACTATTCCGGGTATATCCTATGCAGAGCAAGAGAAAAAGCCAAAAGATGAGAGTGCTATTCCGAGTCATGTGCTTAACATTTCTAAGGAGAATACGTACCCTAACTCTACTCAAGATCAAATGACCTTAAAGCCGAGTGAGTTAACACAAGAACTGTTAGAGGGTTCAGAAGAAGAAATAAACAATCCGAGACTCATGAAAATGTTAAATGAAACAACACTGAATCCATCTCCAATCGCTATTGGTTATCGTGGTATGATTTATATGGGACATTGGCCGTTGAATTACGAAACGAAAGAAACGAGTGTAAACTGGCAATATCAAAAAATTAATGAAAATCGCTTGAATAATCAAGGTGGAGATGAATCCAAGAAACTTACGTACAAACAAGAGGACGAAAAGCACATTAAAGGTGGACTAACGACGAAAATATCAGACGCACAAGATATCAAAAAAATGATGCTACTGAAAGCTCAAGAAAATACAGACTTACCTTTAGCTTTTCATACTGTTGTTGGTAAAGATACGAAAAAGGATAATTCCTATGGTATCCCCCCGAAGAAAATAGGTACGCTACAAGCTTATGCCCCTGCAGTGAATGAAAAAGGCATGGTTACTTTCGGAGAAGTATACATGCAATTAAAAGGGTCAAGCAAAAAGGTTGTTGTGAAGAATGTGACGAAGCAAGGAATAGGAGCATGGATTCCGATTCAAGATCATGTATCTTACTCCTTCAAAGTACAGTAAAACACGAGGATGGCCGCTATGATTTGGTCATCCTCTCATTTGCACTATGATGTGGAAAATCTATGTGTTGTAGAGACATTTGGATTTGCTCTTCATACAATCGATTGGCGATAATATGTCTTGTTTTAATAGAAGCTGTCCAATAACCTATATCATCTGTTAGTCCAATGATTGTATATTCGTACCCTCTGTGTTCATTGTTTAACGACGTCATCCCATACACTTGAAAGGGCTGAACAGGTCTATTCCAAGCGTCTTGTTTTAAATACGGTTCTAATTCTTCGTTTAACTGTCTACATATGTCTTCTAATAATGTAAGTACTCGTTGAGGATCTTCATAATAGCTAATTGTAATTTTCTCAATGACCCGCATATGATCAATGTTGTAATTGTGAATCGTGTTAACTAATCCATTGCTGATGGTAAGCAGTTTGCCACTCCACTCTCTTACTTTTAGAAAGCGTAGTCCAATATCTTCCACAGTCCCGAAATGCGTATTGTTAATTGCAACGAAATCTCCTTTATTGAGCTGATTTTCATACAGGAAGAAGACTCCAGCTAACAAATCACGGATAAGACTTTGAGCACCAAATCCAATTATAATTCCAAGGACTCCTGCCCCTGCAAGCATTTTAGTTATCGGAACATCAAATTCTAATAAAATAAAAATGATATATCCGAAGGTTGCTGTATAGTATATCAACGACCTTAACATTGCTTCCATTGTTTTCTCTTTTTTCTCATCGATGAAGCTTGTTCGTTTAAAGAAGGAACGAATGGAGCGTTGAATAAATTTCGTACCAATGTAAAAGAAAATGCCGGCAATGATAATCCGTACTAGTGTATTGGATAATAGTTTTGTTAGGAATGTCCACCAATCTGTTAAGAATATAAAGTCCATAGTGCCTCCTCATATAGTATTAATATGATTATTATAACATTTGTGGTGAAAGACGATACTAAACATAAATCAGGAATAGACATTTGACGCGATTTTTAATACGATTAAGAAGAGTATTTCCTATGAGATAAGAACGAATCTGTATTCTAAAGGAGCTTTATCATGACAAACGAAGGAAAAATAGAAGAACTTAAATTACGCCTTTCTGCTTTTATGACACGAATTGAAGAGTTAAATCCGGAACAAACGTCTGTTGAGGATGTGGATCAATTAATTGGTTTATTAGAAGAGTTAGAACAGAAAATGAATGAACGCTAAGGAGTCAGTTTGCGCTGGCCCTTTTTTGTTTAATAAAGATAGATAATGGAGAAAGGGTTGATTTATTTAATTATTTACTTTATCATGGTAAAACATTAGCGAAATAACAGACTAAAATACATAGGGGGAGTATTATGATCACGTGGGCAGTAGTTGTTTCGGTTCTTGTCATGACTGTATTGAGCTTATTGCGTGTCAATGTTGTAATGGCAATATTAGCTGCTGGAATTACAGGGGGGATAATGTCTGGTTTATCCTTAACTGACTCGGTTGACTTGCTAGTTAGTGGAATGGGAGGTCAGGCGAATACAGCGTTAAGCTATGTGTTGTTAGGAGCTTTCGCTGTGACAATTTCTTATTCTGGTATCACATCTATACTAGTAAATAAATTAATAACATTACTTAAAGGGAAACGAGTCATGTTGTTATTCGTTATAGCTGGAGTCGCCTCCTTATCACAAAATGTTGTTCCGGTTCATATTGCATTTATTCCTATTTTAATCCCACCGTTACTAACATTATTTGATGAAATGAAGATAGATAGGCGTGGTGTTGCAGCTGCGTTAACATTTGGTTTAAAAGCACCATATGTCATGTTTCCTGTTGGGTTTGGTTTGATTTTCCATGAAACGATTCAAGATGCAATGGTTGGCAATGGAGCGATCATTTCGCTGGGTGAAATTACAAAAGCGATGATTATACCTGGAATTGGTATGGTAGTGGGCTTGTTGATTGCTATACTCTTTACGTATCGTAAGCCGCGTGCATTAGATTTGGCAGAGGGAGAAAAGGAAGCGACATCTTATCTTCCTAAACAAGAAGCATTTCAGACGTCCCACATCTTCACATTAATTGCCATTGCGCTAGCATTAATGGTGCAGCTATGGACGAAAAATTTAATTATAGGTGCTTTAACAGGAATTGTCGCGATGTTTGCATTCCGTGTTGTACCGTTTCGCAAAGGGGATAAAGTGATGTCAGAAGGAATTACCATGATGGGGACAATTGCCTTCGTAATGTTAATTGCTTCTGGTTATGCTCATGTCATTCAGGAAACTGGGGCAGTAAATGCATTAGTTGAACAAACGTCGAGCCTATTAGGAAACAATCCATATGTTATTTCTTTTGTCCTTTTAGTGGTAGGCTTAATTATTACGATGGGAATCGGATCTTCATTCGGTACGATTCCGATTTTAGCTGCTCTGTACGTCCCAATTTGTATGGCGGCTGGCTTTTCACCAGTAGCAACTGCAACATTAATTGGAACGGCTGGTGCGTTAGGTGATGCCGGGTCACCTGCTTCTGATAGTACGTTAGGTCCAACGTCTGGTTTAAATGCTGATGGGAAGCATAATCACATTTGGGATACTTGTGTGCCAACCTTTTTGCACTATAATATTCCCCTTTTTCTATTTGGGTGGATAGCTGCTAACGTACTGTAATCATCATAAAACGGCTACATGCTTACCGCATGTAGCCGTTTTTTCTGCGTATAATTTAGCCACCTCAACTCACACTATAATTAAAAAGTAGGTGTAGATATGAGAAGGTGGTTTTCCTTGTGTGCAATGGTATGTGTTGTCATGACCTTTTCGATTGTAGATGTTGCAGCAGAAAATTATGGATGGGGATATAAAAAAAGCCGAGATGAGCAATCTCCTGATACGGGAGCATATGGTGAAATGGTTCGTAAATATGGTGGGTATTACATGGACCCAACAGAAGAGAAAGTCGTTTATTTAACATTTGATAACGGTTATGAGCAAGGTTATACAGAGAAGGTTTTAAATGTATTAAAACAGAAAGACGTGCCGGCAACTTTTTTTGTGACTGGCCATTATGTAAATAGTGCTCCTGATTTAGTAGAGAGAATGGTCGATGAAGGGCATATTGTCGGGAATCATTCGTGGAGTCATCCAGATTTCTCAACAATGAATAAATCTGAAATAGCGCAAGAATTAACGAAAGTAGAACAAGCAGTAGCTAATATTACTGAACAAGATTCAATGAAATATTTACGACCACCACGTGGGACATTTAGTGAGCGTAGTCTAGCGATTACAGAGGAACTAGGATATATGACGATGTTCTGGTCTGTGGCATTCGTCGACTGGCATACTAACAAACAAAAAGGCTGGGAATATGCGTATCAAAGTGTAATGAATCAAATCCATCCAGGTGCTATCATTTTATTGCATACCGTTTCTGAGGATAACGCTAGCGCATTGGAATATATGATTGATGCATTACGTAAGCAAGGATATACGTTGAAAAGTTTAGACGATTTAGTTTTAAAGCAAATGTTACCTTCCCCTATGCAATTAGGATTGTAATACGAAATAAGCCAATCCCTATGAAGAGATTGGCTTATTTTTGTAGTACATATGCTTTTGTTGTAAGTGGAATCTCCATCCTTTTCTGTGCCATTAGTGGATGAAGATGCGCGTGCAATTTTTGTTCTAAATCAATTGTAAATGATTCTGGAAAATCGTTTATGGAATGAAGAACATAGTCAATCCAATCAGTTAAATTGCATTGGAATAAGTACGAAAGGGTCCATTGATCTTTTAACTGAAAACCAGATTTTCTCCATTCTGTTTTCCAATGATAATTGTTGCTTTTATTCTCATAAGCTTGGGAGGCCATATCGAATTGTTTAAGGAGATGATTAGTTGTCGATATGATAGGCGAATCGACAGCTGGACTATACGTTTGACACAGTAATAAATGACCACCTGGTTTTAAAACGCGATCGACTTCACTTAACACTTTATTACGATGAAAGTACTTCCATTGATTGCAAGTCAAAGCAATGTCAAAGCTTTCTTTCTCAAAAGGGAGATACTCTGCATTTCCTTTGATTATATGTGCTTCAGGGTTGCGCTGCTTGGCAAACGTGATGTCTTTGGCGGAATGATGAATACTTGTGATGTGAGCGAGGCGTCCCTGAAATGCTTTCGTTATAATGCCTCTACCACATTCTAATTCCAAACAACTTGAGGAAGACAAAGTAATGCCGCTTTGTGCTAATTGCTCAAACATTGCAGTAGGAAATGGATAATATTCCACTGTTTCATTATGCGTATTTAGCTTAAAATGTAACGAACTCACGATACCACTCCTTTACCCGTAACCGGACTATTTGGTTATACTATTTATAAAAATTATAACACATTAGAGGAAATAGCATTTCTAAAAAGTATATAAGAAATATAAAAAAATAATGCATACTATTGCTTGTTTTTTTGAAAATATCGCTTAACAATAAGTACATATAACATATTGAAGAAATAGGTGTTTAAATGGGAGGAGTTCTGATGTGGAAATATGAAGTAGCTGGTATTAGTATGTATGATTTTGATTATGCACTAGCTCGTTACCGGATGGATCCGCTTTCGAAGCTAAGTCAAGAAGAGCGATGGATAGATGTCCCTGTACGGTTAAAAAATGAGAAATATGTTGTACGAGTACAGGCGATAGGGAGTACTAAAGAACCTAAATTTTGTCTTTCTTCAAAGTCTACTAAGCAGCGTGAAGCTTTAATTGAGCATATAGAACAGTTGTTTCAATGGCAATGTGATCTGCGAGCAATAGATGCACACTTTCAAGCAACGAATTTGAGTGCTTTATTTCAAACTTATCCAGGTAGTCCGATTGTAAGGGATTTTCATTTATATGATAGTTTGATGAAAATTATTATTCATCAACAGCTAAATATGAAATTTGCTTACATATTAAGTACTAGGTTTGTACAGCAATATGGCAGTAACATACAAGGGGTTTGGTTTTATCCGACACCTGATGAGGTCGCCACTATACCGTATGAAGCGTTAAGAGAATTACAATTTAGTCAGCGTAAGGCTGAATACATTATTGATACGTCTCGATTAATTGCAGAAGGAAAACTGAACTTAGAAAGACTTAGTCAGCAACAAGATGAAGAAATAATGAAAGAAATGAAGCAAATTCGTGGTATTGGCTCTTGGACAGTTGAGAATTGGCTTATGTTCGGTTTAGGAAGAGAGAACCATTTACCTAAAGCGGACATCGGTATTCAAAATGCATTGAAACGATATTTCCATAAAGAGAAGAAGCCATCCCATGAAGAGATTGAACAACTTTGCAAAGGATGGGAGCCTTATCAGAGCTATGCTTCTTTAACGTTATGGAGAAGTATGGAGGGGTAAATCTTTTATTTTGTCATAAGATGCAGCTTCTTTCATACAGTTATATAGAGTGTTCCTATTTAGGCTTGTTCCTTGAAAGAAAGGGAGAAGTCTTGCTTTTATTCTATCATCCAAACACTTGTATAACGATAAAAGGAGCGTATCATATGAAAGTATTATTTGTGGCTACAGAAAGTATCCCATTCGTCAAAACAGGAGGATTAGCAGATGTAATCGGATCGTTACCAGTAGCTTTACAGCAAGAAGGGGTAGATGTACGTGTTATTATACCGAAGCATAAATCAATTGAGCAGCACTACCAAAACCAAATGACGTTAAAGCAAATTATTAGCGTTCCAATCAGTGGAAAAGAACGTTTTTGTAGCATTGAAGAAATAAACGTTGATGGCGTACATTATTATTTTGTCGAGAATGATTACTATTTTTGCCGAGATGAAGTGTATGGGGATGCTTATCAGAGGGATGAAGCGGAGCGGTTTGCTTATTTCAGCAAAGCGGTGTTAGAAAGTCTACCTGTCTTAGAGTATCAACCAGATATTATCCATTGTCATGATTGGCAGACAGCGTTAATTCCGTTATTTTTGAGGACACATTATGCTTGTGACCCCTTTTATATGGATGTGAAAACGATGTTTACGATTCATAGCATGCAGTATCAAGGTATTTTTCCGAAAGATGTGCTCACGGAAGTACTTGATTTAGATTGGAGTTATTTCACGAGTGATCAGTTGGAATTCTATGGTCACGTGAATTATATGAAGGCTGGTCTATTGTATGCGGACCGAATAACTACCGTGAGTGACAGTTATGCGAAGGCAATCCAAACGACACAGTGTGGGTGCGGATTGGAGGGAATTGTGCAGCAAAGAGCTCGCGACATAGTTGGTATTCCATGTGGAGTAAGTCGGCAAATGTATCATCCAAATGAAGATATGTACTTATACACGAGAAGGGGCGTATATGATTGGAAGGCGGATAATAAACGATTTATTCAGCAAACATTGTCGTTACCAATAAGAGAAGTTCCAATGCTTGTGACTACTTCTAGATTAGTCGAGCATAAAGGAATGGATGTCTTGCTTTCTATAATGGGTGAATTATTAGAAGAGGATATTCAGTTCGTTGTGTTAGGTATGGGGGAAGAACGTTATGAACAAGCGCTCCAATCATGGGCAACTCGTTATCCAGATAAGTTATCCGTTCAACTTACTTTTAGTGAATCCTTAGCTCGTCAACTTTACGCTGCTTGTGATTTATTCCTTATGCCTTCGTTAAGTGAACCACGTGGATTAAGTGCTATGATTGCTATGTCGTATGAAGCGGTACCTGTTACAAGAGAAACTGGGGCACTGAAGGATATTGTCCATTCTTTTGACGAAGAAAGCGGGGAAGGGAATGGGTTTACTTTTCGGAAAGACCATGAGCTAATAGAGGAAATTAAACGAGGGTTATATAGTTATCAAGACCCGTTTATTTGGTGGCTCATTCAACAAAATATAAAGAAATCTTCCTTTGATTGGAAACAAGCATCTTTCCGATATAAAGCCTTATACGATCAAGTGAAGCGTTTCTCTCAAGTAGTATCTATTTAAAGGAAAGGAGGGCCTGTTATATAGCAGGCTCTTTTTTATGCTACCTCATAGATTTGACATTTAATCAGAATTTTCTTTCAAATTTATGAGGGGGTTGATAAAATAGAAATAGATATAGCTATTTTATCCATTTCATAAAGGAGAGATAACGATGAATAAAGAAGAACTTATTGCTCCAAGGCAGTATAATGTCGTACAGGAAGTTGAACGTTATGCAAAAGATCCGGATCATATAGCTCTGAAATGGCAAGATGACATGGGAAATCTTCGTGAGATTACATACAATCGGTTGCTCAAAAATGCGAACAGAATTGGGAACGTATTCAAGGAGAAAGGATTGCAAAAAGGGGATAAAGTGCTTATTATGCTTCCGAGAATAATGGAAGCGTATGAAGTGTACTTAGCTGCTTTAAAAGCTGGATTAGTCGTCATACCTAGTTCAGAATTACTGAAGACAAAGGATTTACAATATAGAATTAATCATGGAGAAGTCAAAGCAGTTGTCAGTTATTATCCTTATGTAGACCGTTTCAAAGAAGTAAATAATATGGATCAAATTCAGTCCTTTGTAGTTGGATATGGTGCAGAAGGTTGGTTATTTTTAGATTATTTAATGGGCGAACAACCGGATGAAATGGATGTAGCAAACACAGAACGTGATGATATGGCTTTTATTTCTTATACATCAGGTACAACCGGAAATCCTAAAGGCGTTGTACACACACATGGTTGGGGGTTTGCCCACTTGCAAACAGCCGCTAAAAATTGGTTAGCAATTGAAGAACGAGATATAGTGTGGGCAACTGCTGGACCAGGATGGCAGAAATGGATTTGGAGCCCGTTTTTATCTGTGCTAGGTTCAGGTGCTACCGGTTTTGTATATCAAGGGAAATTTAATGCGAAGAAATATTTAACACTATTAGAAAAGCACGGCGTCAATGTATTGTGCTGTACGCCAACAGAATATCGCTTAATGGCAAAAGAGCAAGGTTTAGAACAATACGATTTATCGAAGCTGCATAGTGCAGTATCAGCTGGAGAACCACTGAACCGAGAAGTAATTGATACATTTAAACAATATTTTAATCTAACGGTACGCGATGGATATGGTCAGACAGAGAACACATTGCTAGTCGGCATATTGAAAGGAATGGATGTCAAACCAGGGTCTATGGGAAAACCAACACCAGGCAATCGAGTAGAAATTATTGATGAGGAAGGATCTCCAGTTGAAGTAGGTGAAGTCGGCGATATAGCCGTTCACGTCGATACACCAGCCCTTTTTAAACACTATTACAAAGACCCAGAACGAACCCAAATGGCATATCGTGGCGACTACTACGTGACCGGCGACCAAGCACATAAAGATAATGATGGCTACTTCTGGTTTGAAGGACGTAGTGATGACATTATTATTAGTTCAGGTTACACTATTGGCCCATTTGAAGTTGAAGATGCACTCGTCAAACACCCATCTGTACAAGAATGTGCGGTCGTTTCTAGTCCAGATGAAATTCGCGGTAATATTGTAAAAGCATTTATCGTACTACAACCAAACGTCGATGCGGATGACCCGAAACTAATACCAACATTACAAAATCACGTAAAAGAACTAACCGCCCCATATAAATATCCAAGAAAAATAGAGTTTCTAGAAGAATTACCAAAAACGATATCCGGTAAGATCCGTAGAATAGAACTTCGCAATAAAGAAAAACAATCCACATAAGAGATGTGAAAAAAAAGACGGTTAAAGCCGTCTTTTTTCTTGAATCATAGCATAAATATGATGATCCACGTAACGATCGTACAGTCTTTCCGCTTGTTGAATGGTTCCTTCTTTCGTGAATCCAATTCGTTTTGGAATGGCTTCACTTTTAGCATTTTCCGTAGCACACCGAATTTCCACACGATTAAGATTAAGTGTTTCTAAAGCATAATTTGTTAAAGCCTGTGCAGCTTCCGTAATAATTCCTTTCCCCTGAAACGATTCTCCTAACCAATAGCCGATACTTGTTTTCCGGTTATTGTAATCTATATAATGCAGACCAATAACACCAGCTAATTGACCTTCATACCAAATACCAGCATCAAATCCATCGCTATTTCCAAACTTATTCAACGTACTTTCAATAAAAGCTGTAGTATGCGTTATGTTCGCTGTGCTATCTACCCAAGGGAGCCACGTTCTCAAGTGAGAGCGGTTGTGATCAATTAAGTTAAAAACCGCCTCAGCATCTCTTAATTGTAGCAATCTTAAGGAAGTAGATTCATTTATCGTATAGGTAAACATCAAACCCCTCCATTTCGTATAATTAGAAATATTCTAACAAAAATAAAAGAGAGTTGAAAGTACGGATTTTTGCGCTTATGAGTAAGGATTGGCGTCTGTTTAAAAGTAGATTAAACGAAATTCAAAAAGCACACGTACCAATGTTGGCGCGTGTGCTCTCATATTAGCCTGTTTTTGTCTCTTTTTTCTTTGATTTCTTCTGTTGTAGGTAAGTGTCGATGTTAATAGTTTTTGGTTCATATTGGTTGGATGCTTTAATATCTTCATTGGAGGCTTTGATAAACGACCAAGCTAGCATAACCATAATGAAAATGAGAGGAAAACCGCCAATAATACTTGCTGTTTGTAAAGTGCCTAATCCGCCTAAGTACATAAGGGTTAACGGTAATATACAAAGAGCAAATGCCCAGAATAAGCGGTTCCAACGTAGTGGTTCGTTTTCAACTTTCTTTTGTACAACAGATGCTAGTATATAGGAACTGGAGTCAAACGTTGTTGCTAAGAATATAATGGCTAATACAGTAAAGATCGCAATCATGATAGGTGCTAAAGGAAGTTGGGAGATGACACTTATGATTGCTGCAGGTGCGCCTTGTGCTTCCATGACACCAATGACATCAAATGCTCCAGTTAATTGCATATACATACCGTAGTTGCCGATGATACCGAAGAATAGAATAGAACCTAAAGAACCATATAGAATTGTCCCTAAAATCATTTGCCGAATCGTGCGTCCTCTGGAAATTCTAGCGATAAATAGTCCGACGAATGGTGCATATACGAGCCACCATGCCCAGTAGAAAATCGTCCATGATTCTGGGAAGCTAGTATTCTTGAAGGAATCTATTTCAGCGAAAGGTTCTGTCCATGTACTCATATGAAAGAAGTTATCTAACATTAAGCCGATACTATTCGTAGTTGTTTCCGCAATAAATCGAGTAGGTCCAAAGATGAAAATGAATCCAAGCAAGAAAAAGGCTAGCCATAGATTAACATCACTTAGAAAACGGATGCCCCGTTTAAGACCAGTATATGCGCTTATGGCAAAGATAACGGTACAAACGACAAGGATAAGTGTTTGTAAGCCGATGGTTACTTCTAGTCCTGTTAAGCTTGATATCCCTTCAGCAATCATTGGAGCACCTAAAGCGAGCGTTGTCCCTGCTCCGCCCATTAGCCCGAACATAAAGAGAATATCAATGATTGTACCTAGAGGACCGTCAGCAAGTTTACCAATGACAGGTCGACAAGCTTCACTAATTTTGAGCACAGGTTTTTTTCTTACGTAATAGAAATAGGCAATAGGAATGGCTGGAAGTGTGTAAATAGCCCAAGCAATTGGTCCCCAATGAAACATTCCGTATGTGCTTGCCCATTGAATAGCTTCCTGAGTTCCAGGTTCAATTCCAAACGGTGGAGATTGATAGTAGAATGCCCATTCAATCGTACCCCAATATAGAATACTAGATCCAATTCCAGCACAGAACAACATAGCTGCCCAGGAAAAAGTGCTGAATTCCTTTTTCTCTCCTCTGTCCCCTAACTGAATATGCCCATTTTTACTGAAGGCAACAAAAAGTAGGAAGATAAAAATAGCGATTCCCATAATCATATATAATACGCCGAAATTTTGAGTGAGAGCATCTTTAGCAGTTACGACGATAGCTTCCCCTTGTTCCGGAAACAAAATAAGTGGAATGGTTACGGCAAGTAGTAAGAAAAAGGCGCCGATAAACGTAGGCCAATCGATTAATTTCGATTTCATCTAATCGTCCTTTCTAATTTGTTCTGTACATAGTATATAGGAATATGTTTACTTTGTACAGAAATAAATGTACAAACTTTTTATTTAATTATAAAAGGTGAAACTGTTATTTTTTGAGGTTGAGGTAAAATTGCGCACGAAAAAACCATTGACCGATTTAGTCAATGGTTTCTGTTGCCGTTTTTATACCCATGTCGTTACTTCGTTAACTGGTAATCGTGGTGTCTTCGCTGGTGTCCATGCTTCTTTACCAATGGAGATTAACATTATTGGTTCGTAACGGTCTGATATGTGAAATTCCTCTTTTAATTGATCTGCTGAGAATCCACCCATAGCTAATGTATCGTATCCGCGCGCCTCTGCAGCAAGCATTACTTGCATGCTAATTAGACCTGCGTTGATAAGTCCATTGTCGCGAGCGGCCGCTTTATTTTCATAAATACGGTTAATGGTTGCCGCTGTTTTATCTTTCATTTCCGCTGTCATTACACCTTGTTCCACGAGAGCATCAAATGCTGCGTCAATGTTGCGATTAGCTTCTTTATCAGCAAGAATAGCAACAGTTGCTGCCGCATCCGTTACTTTGTTTTGGCCGTAAGCAATAGGAAGCAGTTTTTGTTTGGCTTCATCATTGTGAAATACAACGAAATGCCAATGTTGTAAATTGAAAGAAGATGGTGCAGTGATGGAATCTTCAAGAATGGCGTTTAATTCTTCTTTTGTAATCGTACAAGAGGGATCGAATTCTTTCGTACCGTTCCGTTTGTGCATGGTTTCAAGCATCATTTTATCCATTAAGTGTTCCTCCCAAGAATGTAATAATCATTGATAAATTCGAAAGTAGTATATCCGATTCGCTGTTATTTAGCAAATAGCTGATTTGTCTGAAATTATGGAAATTTAGATAAATTAAACTTACTAATCGTCATGCTATTTGGTATGATAGTCACAACACGATATAAACGGAGGGGTATGAAATGTCAAATGATGTACAATTAGAAAAATATGCGGAATTAGTGTTACGCAAAGGAGTTAATTTACAACAAAATCAAACATTAATGGTCAACGCGCCTGTTGATGGAGCTTCTTTTGTTCGAATTGTTGTAAGGAGGGCATATGAATTAGGTGCTAAAGATGTACATATTAATTGGACGGATGATACGTTACAACGCCTTTGGTTTGAGCATGCAACAGATGATGTGATTGCTTCTGTACCTCAATGGAGGGTGGATATGCTAAATGCTTTTGCAGAAGAAGGAGCAGCAGTATTATCGATTCGTGGAACAAACCCTGATTTATTAAAAGGAATTGATTCAGCGAAAATTGCTGCGGCCAATAAAGCAGCAGGCGAGGCGATGAAAAACTTTCGCGAGTACACCATGAATGATAAAGTTACGTGGTCTGTTGTCGCCATTCCAAATACAGAATGGGCGCAAAAGGTATTTCCTGATCTATCTGAACAAGAAGCGGTGCAAAAGCTATGGGAGAACATCTTTACGATAACGCGTATTGATCATAACGACCCGATACAGTCTTGGGACGAGCATAACGCTAGGTTAGGTAAAGCAAGAGATTATTTGAATGAGAAGCAGTTTACGAAGCTAGTTTATCACGCGCCAGGTACGGATCTGGAAATAGCTTTACCAGCGGGACATATATGGAAAGGTGGAACTTCACAAACACCAAAAGGGATTTCGTTTAACGCTAATATTCCTACAGAGGAAGTATTTACGTTGCCGGATAAATACGGTGTTAATGGAACAGTATCTAGTACAAAACCTCTTAGTTATGGCGGCAACTTAATCGATAATTTTTCGCTTACTTTTAAAGACGGTAAAGTAGTAGAATGCTCAGCAGAACAAGGATATGAAACGCTAGAAACGCTATTAAACATGGATGAAGGGGCACGTCGCTTAGGAGAAGTCGCCATCGTACCTCATCAATCACCAATTTCACAAAGTGGTATTATTTTCTTCAATACGCTCTATGATGAAAATGCATCATGTCACTTAGCGCTAGGCAAAGCCTATCCTAGTAGTGTGAAAGGCGGGGCGGATATGAACGAAGAAGACTTAGATGCAAATGGTGTAAATAATAGCATTGTTCACGTTGATTTCATGATGGGGTCAGGTGAATTAGATATTGATGGTGTAACACCAAACGGAGAACGAGAAGCGATATTCCGGAATGGTAACTGGGCTATTTCTTTTGAATGAAAGTACTTGGTGAATATGCCAAATCATTAACTTATTATAATGAACTGACAGATGATTTCACGAAAGAGTGCCACCAGGCAGAAAAAATAAGAGTACTGGTAAGCAAGACTTATGATTTTTTGACCGCATTATCTTTTTCACTACTTGAGAAGAAAATTGCGTATATTGAAGGAATAATAGATAAAAACACCAAAACTGTAAGATGGCAGGATTCCCTAATTGCTATTGCGACCAATGACTTTGCGATTGCTCCCAAGCAGCTCCATGGTATATTAAAACGAAAGCGGTGGTTGAACCAGCTTTCTGCTTTGTATGTTAATCAAAAAAATCCAAGTCATGGGAGAAATCTTCGTGACTTGGATTCTTCTTATACTTAAGTATTTTTATTAGTGAATTGCTTTCCGACTGTTAATGCAAGCCCTATCAAGAAGTGTATTATTCCATTACCCACTATGACGACACCTATAAAAGCGGCCATTAGACCTCCGCCTCGGCCTGAATCACCAGCTATCAGAATTCCACCGACAGCAAAGCAGATCACAACGCCAAGTATTGCTAATAAAATACCAGAAGACCAGAGGGGGAACATATTAGTGGAACTAAAAAAAGATGACTCCTATTCAATATAGGAATCATCTAATTGCTTAATTTCTTTTTTCATTGTGTCCTTGGCATAGGTGCCAGTTTAATAGGTCCAATTTTTTAAAAGTGTCTACTAGTCGGGGCTCAGTTCAGAGCGCTCCATTGGTGAACTTTTTTGGCATATTGTTATGCATTCACCCAGAAGTAAACGATAAATAACACAAATAGCACATACATGAGTGGGTGGATGTCTTTTCCGCGTTTGCTAGCGATCATTGTAATCGGATATAGAATAAATCCTAAAGCGATTCCGGTTGCAACACTAAATGTTAATGGCATCATAATAATAGTAATAAAGGATGGAATAGCAAGTTCAATTTGATCCCAGTTAACTTGTTTCACCTCGGTTGCCATCATAGCGCCGACAATAATTAAAGCAGGTGCTGTCACACTAGCAGGTATAATTTCTAATAAAGGGGAGAAGAACAATGCTAAGGCAAACATACCGCTCAATATAACAGATGTGAATCCCGTTCGACCACCTGCACCAATTCCAGCTGATGATTCGACCATGGATGCAGTAGTAGATGTTCCTAGTAAGGCTCCAACTGTAGAAGCAGCACTATCTGATAACAGAGCTCGTCCGGCATTAGGTACTTCGTTATCTTTCATTAACCCGGCTTGAGACGCAATAGCGATTAATGTACCAGCAGTATCGAAAAAGGCAACAAATAAAAATGTGAAAATGACTGGTATAACTTCAGGTGATAAAGCTTGCAATAAGTTCTCCGGCTGAATCGCCACAAATAAAGTCGGCTCTATGCTAGGCACACTGCCAACGATTTGTTCGGGTTTATTAATAATGCCAACAAACATGCCCGTAATTGTAGCCAAAATAATGCCGTAAAAAATAGCTCCACGCCAGCCGTAGACAAGCATAATAATCGTAATAATAAAAGCGAATAAGGCAAGCAGCGTACTTGGTGCTGTAAGATCACCTAATGAAACAAATGTTGCTTCACTTCCTACAACGATTCCTGCATTCTTAAGGCCGATAAAAGCGATAAAAAAGCCAATCCCACCAGCTACGGCATGCTTTAAATCCTGTGGTATAGCGTTAATAATTTTTTCGCGAATTTTTAATAAGCTTAAAATCATAAACAAGATAGCGGCGATCAATACGCCTGTTAATGCAACTTCCCAATCAACGCCCAATGATTGAACAACTCCATAAGTGAAAAAGGCATTCAAGCCCATACTTGGGGCAATTCCAATCGGATAATTGGCTGATATTCCAATCATTAATGTACCAAATATAATTGTTAAAGCTGTTGCTGTAAATACAGCCCCTTTGTCCATTCCAGCTTCCCCAAGTACAATCGGGTTTACAACGAGAATATAGGCTAAGGCAAGAAATGTGGTCAGCCCAGCGATTGTTTCTTGTTTGAAGTTGGTATCTCTTTCTTTAAACTGAAAGAATTGTGCAATACGTTCCATCATGAATAGCCTCCTTTACGCATTCTGTTTATACAAAAAAGCCTCGAATAAGGCAGTCCTTACCGAGGGTAAACGTCTATCAAGGGATTGTTTATTGTATAAATAAACGTAATCCCTTGTAGTTAAGCTATTTACGGTAGCTTTGTAGAAACGCTTGAGCCATATTCTCAAACTTATACAAGGAATGCTGTGAGTGTAGTGTGTTGTTAGGTAGAAGTAACATTATGTATAAATGCTACCTAGATACTTTAGCAATGAGTAAAGAGGTAGTCAATACTATTTTAAAAAGAGATTTAAAGCAGAATATTCAGTATTGGGTTCGTGTTACATAATTTGCGTCAGAACAAACATACTAACTATTGAAGTTTATCTATGAGGAGGAAGCGTAATGAACCAACAACAAAATCAACAACCACAAGGAATGCCACAACAAATGATACACGGTGGCCACGAAATGTTTGATCTACATGAGATGTTAGCTGGTATTATCAATGTGTTAGATCAATACATGATGTTTAGACAATACGTACAAGATCAAAAGCTATGTGATATACTAGATCGTCAATATCAATTTATTGAACAACAGTATAATACGACAGTGGATGCTTTCTCGACAGGAAGTGACCCTGCTGTTCCAACACAACGTTATCAAATGAACCAAAGTAATGAAGTGGTATATGGAATCAAGCCTTCACAACCGAAGAAACCGAATCGTTCTTTAGCAGATATTAAAGATCAAGGTATATCAGGTCATATGCTCGGATTAATTAAATCAACGGCGTCCCTATTATCCATGACTGCTGTGGAAGCTACGAATCCTGTTGTACGGCGCGTGCTAGCAGATAGCGTCCCGAACTATATTGAGATGGCTTATGAAATTTTCCTTTATCAAAACAAGAATGGGTATTACCAAGTACCACAACTTGCGCAGCAAGATATGACAGCGATGTTAAATGGTTTTACGAAAGCACAAGGTCCTGCCCAAATGCCGCAAAATAAAATGCAACATTAATGATTGGTGTAAAAGCTAAGTGATGATAGAAGAGAGTATGAACAAAGAAGAAAGTGAAACTTAATCCATAAATTGGAGAGGTTTCGCTTTTTGTTTCGCATAAAAAGTCTTACTTTTTGTAATTGACAGAAAACATTTCGTGTATTACACTTACAAACAAGTTTAGTTGAGCTTAGTTTAGTTGAGAATGAGAGAGTAGAGTTGAGGTAAGAGTAGAGAACAGTTGAGACAGTATGAGTAGAGTAAGCCATAACTAGGTGGCTTATTTCCCCATCTGTAAATCCTCGACAATCTCATTCTCCATCCCAAATGGAGAGGTGAGAACAAATGAAAGATTTTCCACATTTTTTGCAGGAGTCGTATGCCTATCGTACGGTTCCACTAACGTATCAAGTGTATAGTGATACGTTAACTCCCATACAATTATATGAACAGCTACGGGAAGACGCTGTTTATTTGTTAGAAAGTGGAGACCCTACTTCTAGTTGGTCCCGCTACTCCTTTATCGGTTTACATCCCTTTATAACAATTGAAGAACGAGCTGGCCAGATAACAATTTTCGATAAGGATAATCAATCGGAGCGTTTCGCAGCGACTATTCAACAGGCGTTTGATGATACGTTTCGTCAATTACAAGTTTTACTGCCTGCTACACCGCTTCCTTTTCAAGGGGGAGGGGTAGGATTTGTGTCTTATGATGCCATTTCTGACATGGAGAAGGTAGATGTCCATTTGGCAAACGACATGAATATGCCACATTATCATTTTTTATTCTGCCGAACGTTGCTCGTCTTTGATCATGAGCAGCATACGTTGGACATCATTCATTTTGTACGTCTCCAGGAAGATGATGGAGACGACGCGCGGTTTATTCGGTATGAAGAAGGTGTTCGTCACATAGAGGAAATTATAAAGAAATTGAGGGAGAAGAAGCCGTCTGTGTGTTTGTTTTCTGCTCGAGAGTACCATTCTATTCCGATTGAAAAAGTAACTACCAATTACCCGAAGCAAGATTTTGTTCGTGATGTAGAGGTGTTGAAGAATTACATTCGTGCAGGGGACATTTTTCAAGCTGTATTATCGCAGCGTTTCTCTAAGCGCGTTTCGGTAGATGGCTTGCAATTGTATCGCGTCCTTCGGCGTAGAAATCCTTCCCCTTACATGTTTTATTTAACGTATCAAGGTTATGAGATCATCGGCAGTTCCCCGGAGCGGCTTATTCGTGTGCGGCATAATGAAATGGAAATTCATCCGATTGCTGGAACGAGGCGGAGAGGAGCAACGAGAGAAGAGGATGATCAATTCGCTAAAGAGTTAATGCATGATGAAAAAGAGTTAGCGGAGCACTTTATGCTTGTCGACCTTGCTCGTAATGATATTGGGAGAGTTGCTTCTTATGGCTCTGTGCACGTTCCGGTTTTAACGGAAGTAACTCGTTTCTCTCAAGTCATGCATATTATTAGTAAAGTAACAGGAGAGCTTAGAGAGGGAATTCACCCAATCGAAGCGTTTCAGGCCGCTTTTCCAGCAGGTACATTATCAGGTGCACCAAAAATTCGAGCGATGGAAATATTGCAGCAGCTTGAACCAACTGCACGCAACGTATATGGCGGTGGAATTGTCTATTTCGGCTATGATGGCACCTTAGATTCTTGTATTGCAATACGGACGATTGTGCTAAAAGACCAGGTAGCTTACGTTCAAGCAGGAGCTGGCATCGTAGCAGATTCTAATCCGATTAAAGAGTGGGAAGAAACAGTGAATAAAGCGAAAGCATTGCTACAAACCATTGATGATGCCGAGCAATTATTCCGTGATGAGAATGAGGTGCAGCAATATGCTTAAAGGTATCCTAGCGGAATTAATTGAGGGAAAAACGTTGTCTGAACAAGAGGCCTTCCTTGTCATGGACGACGTTATGCGAGGGCAGGTGGATTCCACGCAAATCACAAGTTTGTTATCTATATTGCGTATGCGCGGAGAATCAGTTGAGGAACTGATTGGTTTTACGAAAGGCTTGCGTCGCCATATGCGAACCATTCAGCATGATGAGAATGTGCTTCTGGATACGTGTGGCACAGGTGGAGATGGTCTATCAACGTTTAATATCTCGACAACAGTGGCTATCGTCTTAGCTTCTTTGCAAGTCAAAGTAGCCAAACACGGCAATCGAAAAGTTTCTTCATCAAGCGGAAGTGCAGATGTGCTAGAAAGGTTAGGGATTCCTATTGATACGACACCAGAGCAAGCTGCACATATGCTCCAGCAAAAAGGGATGACGTTTTTGTATGCGCCTTTGTATCACCAAGCTGTTCGACACGTTATTCCGGCTCGACAAGCATTAGGTTTTCGAACAGTGTTTAATGTGTTAGGACCATTGGCAAACCCCGCTAATTCACGGCATCAAATGATTGGGGTGTGGGATACATCTTTAGCTAAAAAAATGGCCGAGACGCTACGAGCCTTAGGTTCAAAACGTGTACTAATTGTAACAGGAGAAAATGGACTTGATGAATGCTCGATAACAGGAAGTACCAATATTGTGGAATTGAAACATGGTGAAATCAAACGATATGAACTCCATCCAGAAGAGGTTGGATTGCCAATAGGTACGCTTCGTGACATTCAAGTAGAGAATAGTGAACAAAGTGCTCAGTTAATGGCAGCGATTTTTCGTGGAAAGGGCAATGAAAGTGCACATAATATCGTTGTCATTAATGCTGGTGCAGCCTTATATACAGCGGATCAAGTTTCTACGATGAAAGAAGGAGTGGCCGTTGTGAAGCAGGCTTTACGAAATGGAACCGTCGCACATTATTACGAGCATTTACGTGGCAAGGAAGCAGGTCGTTGCTATGCTTAATGCCATTTTAGAACATAAGCGTGAAGAGGTGAAGCAGTTACAGCTACCAGCTCCCGAACGAGTAGAGCATTACTCATTCAGTAAGGCGCTATGCAATAGTATGTACCCACTTGGGTTAATAGCGGAAGTGAAGAAGGCCTCCCCGTCTAAAGGGATGATTCAATCTAACTTCCGCCCAGTAGAAACGGCGTTGTTGTATGAAAAAGCGGGTGCAAGTGCGATTTCTGTATTAACGGACAGACGTTTTTTTCAAGGGGACAATGCTTTCTTAACAGCGATTAAACGTGCTACTTCTCTTCCTGTATTACGGAAAGATTTCATTGTAGATGAGCGGCAAGTAGAAGAAAGTAAGCGTATTGGAGCGGATGCCATTTTATTAATTGGTGAAGCGATGGAGGCACATAAGCTGCATTATTTATATGAGGCGGCACGCTCTACTGGTTTAGAGGTGTTAGTAGAAGTACACAGTCGAGCGACATTAGAGAATGTTCTCGCCCTGTTTCAACCAGCGATTATTGGTATTAATAATCGCGACTTAACAACGTTTACAACAAGCATATTGCAAACAGCGTCTATAGCTCCTTCTATTCCTAATGGCTCGATTGTAGTAAGTGAAAGTGGAATAGCAACGAAAGAAGATGTTCAGCAGGTGCAAGCTTCAGGGGCACATGCGGTATTAATTGGCGAAGCGCTGATGCGAACTGTTCATCCGGTCAAACACATTGAAACGATTATGGGGAGTGATTAACATGCAAGTACCTAAAGTGAAGGTGTGTGGCAACAGGTCGTTACATGACGTACGGCTGACAAGTCAATCTGATGCATCCTATATTGGGTTTGTGTTCGCTCCAAGTAAACGAAACGTATCTTCAGAACAAGTAGCGCAATGGCTTCAACATATACCCCTGTTAGCGGATCAACGTGTCGTTGGTGTATTTGTTCATCCGACAATAGAACAGTTAGAACATGTATGTAGAACTGTGCCGTTACACATTATTCAGCTTCACGGTCATGAAACGGTTGCAGAAATATTACATGTTAAAGAACGTTTATCGATACCAATATGGAAAGCCATTCATCATGAAGAAGAATCGCTTACACACATGCGCTTATATGAAGGCATTGTGGATGCGTATGTAGTGGATACAAAGGAGGAACAATCTTGGGGCGGAACAGGCCAGCGTTTTGACTGGCAGGCGATCCCGTTTTATTTAGAAGAAGCTAGGAGGCAAGGTGTTCCGTGTTTTATCGCTGGAGGCATTAATGCAGACAACGTAGCAGAGGTGAAAGGTTACCAACCAGATGGTATTGATGTGGCTAGTGGGACAGAAACAGATGGGAAAAAAGATTACGAGAAATTAAATAAAATAGTAGGGGGAAACAATCATGTCTGTAACTTTTCCTGATGTGAACGGGAGATTTGGCGATTTTGGTGGGAAGTTCGTACCAGAAACATTAATAGTACCATTATTAGAAATAGAAGCCGCTCTTCAGAAAGCAATGAAGGATGATGGGTTTATAGAAACGTTTCATCAAGAGTTAAAAACGTATAGTGGTAGACCTACTCCTTTAACGTTTGCTAGCCAATTAACGCATGCTATTGGAGGTCCGAGCATTTATTTGAAACGAGAAGATTTAAACCATACTGGCGCACATAAATTGAATAACGCAATTGGGCAAGCATTGTTAGCGAAGCGTATGGGTAAGACGAAAATTATAGCAGAAACAGGTGCAGGTCAACACGGTGTAGCGGCCGCAACGGTAGCTGCTAAACTCGGTCTTAAGTGCAAAGTATTTATGGGAGAGAAGGATATCGAACGTCAGCAATTAAATGTTTTTAGAATGAAGCTACTTGGTGCAGAAGTGATTGCTGTATCTTCTGGAAGCAAAACGCTAAAAGATGCAACCAATGAAGCAATTAGACATTGGGTAGCGCATTGTGATGACGAATATTATTTAATTGGGTCTGTCGTTGGTCCTCATCCATATCCGAAGATGGTGCGAGATTTTCAGCGCATTATTGGTGATGAAACTATGGCACAGCTAGGTGGGGAAATCCCAGATCGAATCTATGCTTGTGTTGGTGGGGGAAGCAATGCGATGGGCATATTTTATCCATTTTTAAATAAAGAGGTAGAACTTGTTGGTGTGGAAGCAGCAGGTAAAGGTGTGCATTCCTCACATCACGCGGCTACATTAACGAAAGGCACTCCTGGAGTTATTCACGGTTCGATGACGTACTTACTTCAAGATGAATATGGGCAAATCGTTGAGCCATATTCGATTTCAGCGGGCTTAGATTATCCAGGTGTAGGACCTGAGCACGCTTACCTTCATAAGACAAAAGGGGTGCGATACGAAGCAGTTACCGATGACGAAGCGTTACAAGCGATTAAAACGTTGTCGCAAACAGAGGGAATCATTCCAGCAGTCGAAAGCGCTCATGCTATTGCTCAAGCGCTAAAAGAAGCAAATCAGCTTGAGCAACACCAAAGTATCGTCATAAATGTATCAGGACGTGGTGATAAAGATATGCATACAATTATGAATTATTTTAAAGGGGAGTTGGGAGCATGAAGCTAGCAAATTCCTCCGCATTTACACAACGATTAACGAAAATGGAGAAATTGTTTATTCCGTTCATGATGAGCGGTGATCCAACTCCAGAACTAACGATTGAACTGGCTTATACTTTACAGCAAAGCGGAGCAGATGTCATTGAATTAGGTGTTCCTTATTCAGACCCGCTTGCTGATGGTCCAACGATACAACGAGCAGCCTCACGCGCACTTGCTCAAGGAATGAACATTCAACGGGCGATGGAATTAGTTCCAAACATGAGAAAGAAAGGTGTTGAAATCCCGATTGTCCTGTTTACGTATTATAATCCAGTGCTTCAATATGGGATAGAGCGGCTTATGGAGCAGTTACAAGCCCATGAAATCGACGCTTTATTAGTGCCGGATATTCCTCTTGAACAAAGGGATGCTATTAGCGGTTTAGCTGAACAATACGGGATTCCACTTATTTCTCTCGTAGCACCGAATTCAGCGCAACGTGTTCAAACTATTGTAAAGCAAGCGAGTGGTTTTTTGTATTGTGTTTCTTCTTTAGGAGTTACAGGGGAAAGGACTGTGTTAAATCCAGATATTGTTGCCTTTCTAGCTCAAGTAAAACGACATAGCCATGTACCGGTAGCAGTTGGCTTCGGTATTTCTACTAATGAACAGGTAAAGTCCATATTTGAGCATGCTGATGGGGTCATTATCGGTAGTAAAATGATTAATATAATAGAAGAGAAGCGACAACAGCTAGTGCAAGAGGAAACGAGAGAAATGGCATTGCAACAAATAAAGAGAGAAATCATGCAGTTAGTTCAAGCATAGTTGAGGTGAGCAAATGATTTTAGTTATTGACAATTATGATTCTTTTTCTTATAACCTTGTTCAATATTTAGGAGAAATCCAACATGAGCTGAACGTCAGAAGAAACGATGAAGTGACAATTGCTGAAATAGAACAACTACAACCAAACATCATTGTTCTTTCACCAGGTCCATGCACGCCGAATGAAGCAGGAATTTGTCTAGATGTTGTAAGGAAATTTGCTGGTGTTATACCTATTCTTGGTGTATGCCTTGGACATCAGGCAATTGTTCAAGCCTTTGGAGGATCCATTTCTCGTGTTCAATCGTTGTACCATGGAAAAACATCACAAATCGATCATGATGGGGGGACGATTTACTCCAATTTACCTAATCCGTTAACGGTTGGGCGTTATCATTCATTAATTGCAACGGAGTCATCACTGCCAGCGTGTTTAACGATTACTGCAACAACCGATTGTGGAGAGATAATGGGAGTAAGACATGTAACAAAGCAAATAGAAGGTGTTCAATTTCACCCCGAGTCCATTTTAACGGAGCATGGAAAAAGGATTATTCATAACTTTGTAAAGTATTATCTACAAGAAAAAGCGTCTACAACATGAAATAAGCAATCTGGCGTGTAAACAAAGCGTGCCAGATTGCTTATTAAATAGGAAGAAGTGGCTGAAATAGAAAAAAGACCACTGAAAGGTATGAATTTTCTGAAAAATATGGTAGAATAAAGATGTTTAATTAAACAAATACTAGGGTATATCAAATAAATAGAAAGAATGGAGGTGTTTTGCATGGCTATATCCTCAAACCTTCTTGAATCGGATTTATCATTACTAAAAGCTATCTCTAAAGCTAAAATGAATAAAGAAGTAAACACAGAAGTATTTTTACGACAATTTCGGAAGGAGATGAAACTAGCAGCTCCGCAATGTTTAGTTGAATTAAGAAACAGAAGCTTTGTGGGGAGTGGGGATTATATCGTCAATAAGGATGGCGATTTTTTACTTTGTTCTGCAAATGGGCAATGTTCTAGAATTGATATTGAGTATGTATATGAGTTTTGCCGCGGGCGTTCCCAGCAGGTAGAAGACAATCATGTCCCCATGAAAAGAGTGAAATAGTAGAAAGCAAGAGGCGGAATTGTTACCATTCTAGCCTCTTGCTTTTTTAGTTTTTCATGTTAGGATCTAGTGCGTCACGTAAACCATCTCCCATTAAGTTAAACCCTAACACGGTCAACATAATGGCTAGCCCTGGGAAAATCATCGTCCATGGAGCTTGTACAAGGTATTGCTTCGAATCTGCCAACATCTTGCCCCAATCAACATCAGGGGATTGCGCGCCTAAACCGAGAAAGCTTAAGGCAGCGACTTCTATAATCGCTGTCGCAACAGCAAGAGTACCTTGAACAATAACGGGTGTCATGCTGTTGGGTAATATGTGGCGAAATAGAATACGAGCATCACTCATTCCAATCGACTTTGCTGATGTAATGTATTCCTCTTCTTTCACACTTAACACTTTTGATCGAATGAGTCTTCCAAAGTTAGGTACGTTAATAACGGCAATGGCAATAAGTGCATTCGTTAAGTCAGGACCAAGAATAGCCACAATAGCAATGGCTAATAGAATGCTAGGAAAAGCTAGTAATATATCGAATAGACGAGAGATAATGATGTCCACCCACTTGCCATAATAGCCAGCTAAAACGCCTAGTGTGCAACCTACAACAATGGACCCTGATACACAAATGAAACCGACCCATAAGGAAATTCTAGCTCCGTAAATAATGCGAGACAGAATATCACGACCGAAATCATCTGTACCTAACCAATGTTGAGAGGAAGGAGCTTGTAACCGTTCAGTTAAGCTCGTTTTATTATAATCATATGGCATCAGCCAAGGTGCGAAAATAGCCATCAGTATAAAGAATATGACGATACATAAGCCAACAATAGCGACTTTATTTTTCGTGAAACTTCTCCAAGCATCTTTCCATGGAGAGGTAACGATTTCTGATTGCATTTCCAAACTATGAGGTTGTGGTGATGCTGCAGGCGTTGTCATAGCTTCATCACTCCTTTCGTTAATGGTATTTAATGCGAGGATCTATGGCTGCATACAGTAAATCAACGATAAGATTAATGAAAACGAAAATAGTAGCAATTAATAGAATGCCAGACTGGATTACAGGATAATCGCGGTAATTAATGGCATCGTACAAGTATCTACCAATACCAGGCCAGCCGAAAATTGTTTCGGTTAAAATGGCTCCTCCAAGTAATAAACCGGTTTGTAAGCCGATTATAGTTAATACAGGAATGACGGAATTCTTCAAGGAATGTTTGTACACAACCCAAAAGTTGCTAAGTCCTTTCGCTCTAGCTGTCCGAATATAATTGGAATTCATCACTTCAAGCATAGATGACCTAGTAATACGAGCAATAATTGCCATTGGAATGGTTGCTAAAGCAATGCTAGGTAGTATTAAGTGCTTGACAATATCCCAAAAATGGGCGAAATCACCTTGAATGAACGTATCAATGACGTATAAATGTGTTACTGGTTCAATGACCGTAGAAGCGTCATAGCGTCCGGTAGAAGGTAACCAGTCTAATTGTACGGAGAATATATATTGTTCCATGAGTCCAAGCCAGAAAATGGGCATCGATACGCCAATTAGTGCGAAAATCATTGCTACGTAGTCAAACCAAGAGTTATGAAGCCAGGCGCTAATAATACCAGCATTTACTCCAACGACGATGGCAATAATCATAGCGACAACCGTCAGTTCAACTGTTGCCATTAAGTAAGGGAAAATTTCACTACTAATTGCAGACTTCGTTTTAATGGATGTGCCAAGGTCTCCTTGCAAAAGACTACCAACATAATCGAAGTATTGAATATACCATGGTTGATCAAGTCCTAATTGTTGTTCTACCTCTGCAATAGACTCGGCGGTAGCTCGTTGTCCGAGAATTACTTGAGCAGGATTACCAGGAATCAGATAAATAATCGAAAAAACGAGTATACTCATACCTATTAGAACAGGAATAAGCATGAAAGTTCTTCGTATCGCATAAGAAAGCATTCTTCACACCTCTTTCTATAAGGAAAGGGACTGCCCTTTAGCAAGACAGCCCCTAATTGTGACTACTTGAACTCTACGTTCGTTACAGCTTCCGACCCAGTAGGGTGAGGGATATATCCAGATATTTCTTTTTTAGCAGCTACAACTGGTGTAGAATGAACGAGTGGTATCCAAGGAGCATCCTCGTGAATTATTTCTTGTGCTTCTTTATATAATTCATTTCGTTTTTCTTGTTCGGTAATCGTTTGTGCTTCAATTAATATATCGTGAAGCTTATCGTTGGCATAATACGAGTAGTTGTTACTGCCAATGCTATCTTTATCAAGCAGTGTGTAAATGAAATTATCAGGGTCTCCATTATCACCAGTCCAGCCAAGTAAGAAAGCATCAAAGTCTCCAGTTCTTGCTTTCTCCAAATAAGTTGCCCAGTCTGCTGTCTGTAAATTGGCTGTTACCCCAATTTCTGCAAAGCTTTGCTGGATGACTTCGGCAATCTTTTGACCTTCTGGGATATATGGACGTGGTACGGGCATATACCATAAGTCAAACTCAAATCCATCTTCATAACCTGCTTCAGCTAATAGTTGCTTTGCCTTTTCTATATCATACTTATAATCTTCAATGTCATCGTTGTATCCTTCAATACTTGGAGGCATAACCGTTTTTGCTGGTTCAGCTAATCCGCCATAGAAAGCGTCTATAATTTCCTGCTTAGGGACGGCATGACTTAAAGCTTGACGTACCTTTTTATCTGCCATCGGTGTGTCACGGTTCACAGTAAAGCTTAAGTAACCAATATTCATGGAAGGACGTTCTAATAATTGAAGGTTCGGATCTTCTTCTATTCGTTGCACGTCAGATGGATTCACTCCATCAATTAAATCAACTTCCCCAGTCATGAGTGCATTTAATCGAGCGGAGTTTTCTGGAATGACCGTATAGATGACTTCGTTTAATTTAGGCAATCCTTCTAGTCGGTACTCTTCATTCTTCTCTAACACAATACGTTCGTTACGTTTCCATTCTTTAAATTTAAAAGGACCAGTTCCTACTGGATTTTCTGTGAACTTATCACCATGCTCTTTGACTGCTGCTGGACTAGCCATGCCAAAAGGTGTCATGGCGATATTTTTTAAGAAAGGAGCTTGCGGACGATTTAGTGTAAATGTCACCGTGTACTCATCAGCAGCTTTAACCTCTTTAATAACATGTCCTTCTTCTCCTTTATAGCCACCAAACATGGTGTAATAGGGAAACTGTTCGGCATCTCCATTCATCCAACGCTCGAAGTTAAATACAACCGCTTCTGCGTTAAAATCTGTGCCATCGTGGAATTTAACACCTTCTTCAAGCATGAATGTGTACGTCAATCCATCTTCAGATACTTCCCACTCTTTCGCAAGGCCTGGTGTAATTTCGGTGCTATCTTCTTTATAGTTTAATAGCGTTTCAAAGATGTTCTCCGTTACGCGGAACGTTTCACCTTCAGTTGTTGTAATGGGATCTAATGCGGTAGAGTCACCGCCTCGAGCATAAATGAGCGTATCTTTTGATGATGAACTGTCTTGACTTACTTGCGTATCCTTTTCTTCTGTTTGTTCTTCTGTTTCATCTGTGGATGTTTCTTCTTCTCCGTTATTACTACAGCCAACTAAGGCTAAAGCAAGGAGAAAAACGAAAAACATAGCAAACAGGTTAAATCGTTTTAACATAAATAATCCCCCTCAAAAATATAATTTATCAAGCATGCGCTTCCCTTTCGTTATATAAATGGCAAGCAACATAATGATCTGGTTTCACTTCTTGGTATGTAGGTCGTGATGACGTGCAAATATCCATACAAGATGGACAGCGGGTATGAAAGGCACACCCTTGTGGTGGATTAGAAGGACTAGGCATTTCTCCTGATAAAATGTTTTCATCTTGTGCTGGAATCGTCGGGTCGGGAATAGGTACAGATGCAAGTAATGATTGGGTGTACGGATGGAGCGGCTCTTCGTATAAAGTAGTACTAGGTGCTAGTTCAACTAACCTGCCTAAATACATAACTCCTACGCGATCACTAATATGGCGAACGACGCCTAAATCATGGGCAATAAAAATGTACGTTAAGTCAAAGGATTTCTGTAAATCTTTAAGTAGGTTTAGTACTTGAGCTTGAATGGAAACGTCTAGTGCAGATACCGGTTCATCAGCAATAATGAGCTTAGGATGGGTCATCAAGGCGCGTGCAATACCGATTCGTTGTCGTTGTCCACCGCTAAACTGGTGGGGGTATCTCTTGGCGTGATACGAATCCAAACCAACGACTGTCAGCATGTCTTGGACCATTTTTTTTCGTTGTGCTTTATTTTGCACGCCGTGTACAATTAGCGGTTCTTCTAAAATTTTCTCAACGGTATGTCGTGGATTCAATGAAGCGTATGGGTCTTGAAAGATGAGCTGCATTTCTTTGCGTCGTTGCTTCATCTCTTTTTTTGAAATCGATGTGATGGATGTATTTTCAAATAAAATTTCTCCATCTGTTTGTTCAATAAGCTGTAGCAAAACGCGTCCTGTGGTAGATTTACCGCAGCCACTTTCTCCTACTAAACCGAGGGTTTCCCCTTTATAAACGGAGAACGTTACATCATCGACAGCTTTTACTTCCCCAGTTTGTCGCTTTAAAATGCCCCCATAAATAGGGAAATATTTCTTTAGATGTTGTACCTCAAGTAACGGTTGTTTCATGTCTAGGCTCTCCTTCCTTATCGTATAGGAAGCAACGCACTTCATGAGGCTTCTCTTCTGTTTCATAAATGGGTGGTGTCTCTGTAAAGCATTGATCCATTGCTAGTTCACAACGAGGAGCAAAACGACAACCTTGTTGAATAGAGCCTGGTTTAGGAACATTACCTGGTATCGAGTAAAGCCGATCTGTTTTGGAACGTATATTCGGAACAGAGGCTAATAATCCTTTCGTGTACGGATGCTTCGGATTTTGGAAAAGAGTGACACAATCGGTTTGCTCTACAATTTTTCCGGCATACATCACGACGACACGATCACATACTTCCGCTACTACACCGAGATCGTGGGTAATAAGCATAATAGAAGTTTCCATCGTTTTATTCAATTTCTTCATTAATTGTAGTATTTGCTTTTGAATGGTTACATCAAGAGCGGTAGTCGGTTCATCTGCAATTAATAGTTTTGGGTCACAAAGCATAGCCATCGCAATCATGACACGTTGTCGCATTCCACCAGATAGTTCATGAGGGTACGCGTTCATTAAGGATTCCGCTCTTGGAAGGCCGACAAGCTTGAGCATTTCGATTGCCCGAAGTTTACATTTCTTGTGTTTCCAATTTCGATGGGTGCGAATTGCTTCTATTAATTGATTACCGATTTTGAACAAAGGATTGAGCGATGTCATAGGCTCTTGAAAAATCATCGCAATTTCATCTCCACGAATGGAACGCATTTGTTGCTCGGAGGCATCAACTAGTTCCTCTCCTTGGAATAGAATGCTTCCGGATTTTATTTTGCCTGGGGGAGAAGGGACGAGACCCATAATGGAAAGCGAGGTTACACTTTTCCCACAACCTGATTCACCTACCACTCCGAGAATTTCCCCGTTATTAATATGAAAGTCTATGTGATCAACTGCTGGGATTTCCCCTTCATCTGTAAAAAAGGAAGTGCATAGTCCTTCTATTTGTAATAATGGCACTTCTCATCACCACTTTCCTATATGCTAGTAAGTTATAACTGTAAATCTATTCAAGCATATAAAGAACATAGAAGTCAACACTATTTTCGGAAAATTACATAAATTCAGATAATTAGAGTGGATTTGCTATAATTATTCGACGAGCTTCGATGCATTCTATAGGTGAATAAGTAGAAGGAACGTAAAGAAGAGAAACGGGTCTTTTCCAGTGCGTACGAGATGAAGTTGGCAAACGCATTAAATAATTTGTAGAAACAGGAGAATAGATGAAATATGTAAAAGCCAGTGAAAGGAATAATTCGTGTATTGACAAATATTCGTAAATCTCCTAAACTAATTGTTACGAAGTTCATTAGGGGCATTAGCTCAGCTGGGAGAGCGCTTGCATGGCATGCAAGAGGTCAGCGGTTCGAGCCCGCTATGCTCCATTATAAAGGAAGATGCGTAATCTCTTTTGTTTTAAAAAAGAGATTGCGCATTTTTTTATTGGGTTTGTGTGGCGGGATTCGAGATTTGTGCGCGGAACTCGGAGGTTTGTGCTCGAAAATTGGGGTTTGTGAGTCAAAATACTATGCGCTTCAACTCAGAGTGAAACGAAATTGTAGCAGGATTTTGGAAGAAAAACTATAATATAGTATTATAAATCTTAAAATTCGGAACTTTTCCGTGTAAAAGGGGGTTCGACTTGAAAATGAAAATACTTAAGGTTTGCACTCATGTTATTATTTTGTTTTTGTTCTATTATACTGGTGTGTTTATTCAAACGACATTTCAGTTGTATGTACCAGGCAGTATTATCGGAATGGTTCTGCTTTTTATTGCATTATCTACCAAAATAGTTAAAGTAGATTGGATTGAGGAGGGGGCAGGAATGCTTGTTAAACATTTACCCCTTCTTTTTATTCCGGTGACAGTCGGTATTATTCAATATTTAGATGTGTTTGCTGGTAAAGGGATGTTTCTAATTGTTATGGCTTTGTTAAGTACATTTATGGTCATGATCGGAGCTGGAATGACGAGTCAATGGTTAATGCGAAAGAGGGAGCATGAGTATGAATAATTTTATGATAGGTATCATGGGGCTAATTCTCACTCTAGGTGTTTATTTTATGGCTAGTAAAATGTATTTCGTTTTATCGAATCCATTCACGTTACCGATTTTAACGTCAACAATTGTGATTGTAGTCCTGTTACTAGTAACCCATATATCATATGAAACGTATATGGTAGGTGGTCAATGGATTGATAGGTTGCTCGGACCTGCTGTTGTAGCGCTTGGTTATCCTTTATATAAGCAGTGGCCTACGTTAAAGAAGTACTTATGGAATATCATCTCGAGTGTTACGGTTGGTGCAATAATTGGTGTTATAACAGGAATTTTGTTAGCGAAGTGGTTCGATTTAGATGATTTTATTATGTATTCAATGGTTCCAAAGAATACGACAACTCCTGTAGCGATGTCCATAGCCGAAACGATAGGGGGAGTTCCTTCGATGACGGCTGTATTTGTTATGATTGCTGGAATTGGAGGTGCAGTCATGGGTCCCATTGTTATGAAGTGGGGCAGAATTCAACATTATCTTGGTAAAGGAATTGGTATGGGCAGTGCATCTCATGCGATAGGTACTGCTCGAGCAATGAAAAATAGTGAAGAAGAAGGGACGGTAAGTACAGTAGCCATGATTGTTTGTGCAATCGTTTTGTCCCTGATTGCTCCTTTATCTGTGAAAATATTTTTATAAAAAAATCCATAATTAGTGGGATTTCTTAATAAGGAAAAAAATGAAAATGTCGAAAAACATCGAAAAAAATCAGGACTTCATAAAAATTTCATCAATTAGGGATGAATCCCATGGAGGTTTAATGGTACTATATTACTGTAAAGCAATCACTTTCCGATAAATGCGAGAAAAAGCAATAGGAGAATGGTACTTCTAATGCGGATTTTGTCGAATCAATGTAACGGGATAGGGAGGGAGATCTATGCCCGAAATTGACGAGTGTATTCGTGAATCCAAATATAATTGCAAAACATTATATCAATTAGATCCAGCAATTCCCCCGAAATTAACAGTAGGATTAACTGAAGAACAGTTACATTCAAAGAAAACATCATATGCACATGTTTTGCACGTCGTGCGACATTTCATGCAAAAAGCGATTCAATACATGAACGGCACACCAACCTTTATCGTAGTAACAGATAATGACGGCTATTTATTAGAATCATATGGTGATCAAAGTATTAAAAATATAGTAGATTCATTAGGCATTTCACCTGGAATTAAAGCCGAAGAAAGTAATATGGGGACAAATTCTATTTGTTTGGCTTTAAAATATAATGAACCGATCGCCATTACTGGAGAGGACCACTATCATGAATGCTTATCTGGAGTAGCTTGTTATTCTGTCCCTTTTAGCGACTCACCTGAGAAAACGATAGCCGGAACCATATCGATTATGACTACGATTAATTACGCAAGTGAGCTTCATTTAGGCTTATTGTCATCAGCAGTAGATTCCATTGAGCGAGAATTGCTTCTGCAAGAAAAGAATCAACAACTTCATCTACTAATTGAAGCAATGATTAATTCCACCCCTTTAGGCATCATTATGGTGGATTATGATGGAAATGTATTAGAATTTAATGAGCAAGCAGAAGAAATTACAGGCATTTGTAGAAGTAGTGCGATAGGCAAAGAAGTAAAGCTTCTTGATGGTATAGGAGAACATATTCAAAACGTAGTGAGAAATGAAGAAGAAATTAAGAATATGGATTTAACCATTGTGCAGCATGGTACAAACAATAAACAAAGCTGTTTAGTGGATGTGCTACCACTGTTTAATAAATCCAATCAAACCATTGGCGCATTTGCCCAACTTAGAGATATCACATGTTACTATGCGCTACAAAAACAAGTCATTGAATCTGAAAAACTATCTGCCATCGGCAAATTGGGCGCAGGCTTAGCTCACGAAATAAGAAATCCTTTAACTTCTATTATCGGATTAACTCAATTATTAAAAGCTGATTTAGAAGGTAATCACTATTTGAATATTATAACCACAGAATTAGAGAGAGTGAAGAATCTCGTAAATCAGTTTGTTTCATTAGGTAAACCTACGACATTAAACCGGGAGCAATACAGCATCTACAAATTAGTGGAAGAAACTGTTCATTTAATGAATAGCAATTCGTCAATCCATACGATTCACATACGAAGCGAGAATAACGATGATTCACTAACTGCGTTTATTGATAAATCTAAAATTAAACAAGTGTTAATTAACTTTATTAAGAATGCAATAGAAGCAATGCCAGATGGAGGAGTTATATATATTCATTTGACTTACGATGACAACGAAGTATACGTTTCTGTTGAAGATAAGGGGGAAGGGATGACACAGGAAGAAATACACCAAATCTCTACGCCATTTTTCACAACAAAAGAAGGTGGACTTGGCATGGGATTACCTATTTGCTTTGACATTGTAAAATCTCATCATGGTGAGGTACATATAGATTCAAAGAAATATGAAGGAACTACAATTTGTATGAGTTTACCAATTTATTATAATAAGTAATGTTGAAAAGGACGCAAATTAAGCGTCCTTTTTATTGTATAGCTGTTCTTTTATTCTTAGTAATTTGTAATAATTTATATTTTTGGAAGGTATTTTAACGATAAAAATCTAACATAGTATGTATCCGTTTTCTATTTTCAATCTGCTTAGGTGCAAGATTATCCACCTAAACTAGGGTGTTATTTCCATTGTTGTAAATAAAGTGAATTAAATATATTCAGGAGGTACTCTATGATTAACGTACTAGTAGTAGACGATCATGGTGTGTTACGGGAAGGTATTTGTGAAGTATTGAAGTTGGAACAATCAGTTCAGGTGGTATCACAAGCGGCTAATGGAAAGGAAATGAAAAGACAACTTAATCGAAGTAATCCAGATGTTATTTTGTTAGATATTCATTTAAAAGATGCATGTGGAATTGAATTAGTGAAGTACATAAGGGAGAATGTTGAACCTTGTAAAATATTAATACTTACGATGTCAGATGAGGAATACTGGATGAAAGCGGCTTTTGATGCAGGAGTAGATGGATATTTATTAAAAGAGAGCACGGGTGAAGACTTGATACGAGCTATAAAAAGCGTAATGAATGGTGATTGTATCGTTTCTCCTTCTATGACCAAGAAATTGCTAACTAGACACTATACTAAAAAAGAAGAATCAACATTAACCAGTCGAGAAAAGGAGGTATTGAGACTCTTAACTAAAGGATTGCGGAATAAAGAAATAGCGAATAGGTTATTCATTAGTGATCAAACAGTTAAAATTCATATAAGCAACATTTTTAGAAAGTTTAATGTAAACAGTAGATCACAAGCGATTGTATATGCAGTAGAACAAAATATGACCTCCTAAAAAGCCCTTAAATTAAGGGGTTTTTTTTATGAAATATATCACTTATCTAGTAAGTTTTTGTGCCTATATAACCAAAATATACTAGGCTAACTTAGCGTATAGGTATTATAAAATTACAACCATTGGGTAATATCGAAAAAAAACCAAATATTCAATAATAAAGGTAACGTAAAATATACGCAGAGTATTAAAGGAAGTGATTGTATTTAACTTGTTATATAATAAGATTTTTTTGAAAAATGAAATAATAATTGCGGAAGTGTGTTTAATTGTATTCTTAATTTCTCAACTAGTCACACAAACTGGAGCAAGCTTTATAGATCAGGAAGTAGAAATGATGTCGGCTTCAACAGCTTCAATCTTCCCAAATGTAATGAAAAGTGAAGTGGAGAAGTCGACACACTCTCTGCGAAAAGCACAAGAATTGTACACATCTATAATGGATAAAGATGTATCAGAGCCTAGTATAAAGAAGATAGAATCTGAAATTACGCGTGTGAAAGAAATTAAAAAGAATCTATTACAGGAAGTTAGTGAAGTGAAACGTATATATCAATCTTATTCAAGCATACACGTAGCTGACAAACAATCGCTTTCCTATGTATCGTCAGGGATCGCTCAATTAAAAAGTAATGCAAGTAAAGTGGATCAATTAAAGCTTGATTTAATGGATGATAAGCTCCAAAAGTTGAAACACAAGCAAACACAATGGACTCAACAACAAGAACAAGAATTATCCACAAAAGTCGAGGGGAAAAAGGAAAATATACAACCAGAAAAAGAGCAACAATCTCAAAGAGATGAGAAAAACGTTACAAAATCAAAAGAAAATGAAAAAGAAACTACTGCAGATAAACAGAATGATTCTATAAATAGAAAAGAGGGAGATAACGTTGAAGAAAGTACTGAAATATAGTTTTTCAATGATTGGATTATTACTCATCGTTTGTCTGACAGTTTTCGTTGTATCAGTAAAGGCAAGTGGGGGGGAGCCAACATTAATGGGCTATCAATTTAAAAGTGTATTATCTGGATCAATGGAACCGACTTTTCAGACGGGATCCTTAATAATCATAAAGCAAACGAAGGATGGAAAAGGACATAATCGAGGGGATGTCATCACTTTTGTAGATAAGAACGATCATATTGTTACACACCGAATAACGGAAGTAAAGCAGGCGGGCAAAGAGAAGGTTTATACAACGAAAGGTGATAATAATGATGGTGTCGATGTAGAACCTGTTTTTTCAAATAACGTGATAGGGGAATATACAGGATTCACCATTCCGTATGTCGGATATATCGTGCAGTATGCTAGTTCAAACATTGGTTCGGCGCTTTTATTATTCGTACCAGGCGCATTGTTGTTTCTGCATGGCATGTTAACCTTCCGTAAGGCTGTTCGAACTTTTAAAGAAGAATATGGTTCAGCATCACAAACCTAGGTAAGTTACTTTTATGTATGGTTCATAAGAGTACAAATATACATGTAGGAGGAATCTATCATGGATTTTCTAAAGAAAGTAGGCGCTGGAGTAGTTACAGCATCATTAGGCTTATCATTGATGGGAGGGGGGACATATGCATACTTTAGTGACTCTGAAACGACCAATAATACATTTGGCATGGGGACGTTAGATTTGTCGGTTGATCCAACTGCCATTGTAGAAGTGGACAATTTAAAACCGGGAGACACCGTTATGCGTGAATTTGTACTGGCAAACGAAGGAACGTTAAACATTGAAGCTATTCATCTATTAACAGATTACGTTGTCAATGATGTGGAAGGCGACAACGGGGAAGAAGATTTGGGGAAACATATACGCGTCAACTTTATGTGGAATTGGGATAAAGAAAGTGAACCAATCTTTGAAACGACGTTAAGTGAATTAAAGTCAATGGATCCTGATGTTGTGAAGAAAGATATTTTTGATCCACTTTGGGAGCAACATGGAGGCCTTGATGTTGGAATGGAGAACACGTTATGGGTTGAATTTGAGTTTGTAGATAATGGTGAAGATCAGAATATGTTTCAAGGTGATGACTTACAGCTAGAGTGGAACTTTAACGCAAAGCAAACAGATAGTGAAGAAAAATAAAGATAAAGATGGAGGGTCATTGTTATGAAAAAGCGTACAGTTTCATCTGCTCTAACTCTTTCTTTAGTATTAGGAGGTTTTGGATTTGGGACAGTTCATGCTAATGAGAAAGCGGTGAAAATGAATGAGAAGTATCAAACTCCTTCTTATATTATAGAAGATTGGCAAATGCCCAAGACGAAATCTTTGACAAAACAAAAAGTATCAAAGGAAGATATCGCGTTTGCTTTTTTACAGCATAAACAACAGATGTTTAAGTTAAAAGGGGATATGAAGAATCATTTTAAAGTAGTCAATAAGGAAAAAGACGATAAAAATGGAACGCATCATATTCGTTTTATTGAGCAGTATGAAGGCATTCCTGTTTATGGATCAACGCAAACAATTGCTGTAACAGATGAAAATGAAGTGAAAGCATTTTTTGGACAGGTTATCCCTCACCTAGAAGATAAAAAAATACCGACAGAGCCGTTGGTTGATAAAAAACAAGCACTTCAAACAGCAACGGATTCTATTGAAAAGGAAATTGGGAAGGTAGAGAATTATGATGCACCGCCTTCTAGTAAATTATATATAAAAGAGCATGAAGGAAAGTTTTATTTAAGCTATTTAGTAAAAGCGTCTACTTCTAATCCAGCCCCAGGTTATTGGCACTATTTTGTAGATGCGACAAATGGAGAGATTATTCAGCGTTACAATGCCATTGATAAAGTGAACGGTTTTGGTAAAGGGGTGCTAGGGAACAAGGAAACATTTGAAATAGCATCGGAAGAAGGAGAATACTATTTATATGATGGCTCTCGTGGAGATGGGGTTCATACGTTTAATGCTCAACATATGGATCCGCTTATCTTCAATATCCTCTCTCAATTACTTGGTTATACAGGAGAAGAAGTGACGAGCGGAAATAAGTTCTTCGGTGATCCGGCTGCTGTAGATGCTCATGTCCATGCAGCAGAAGTATATGATTATTTTCAAGATACGTTCAATAGAGACTCGTTTGATGATGAAGGTGCTAAATTAATTTCATCTGTTCATGTAGGAGAGAATTGGAACAATGCCGCTTGGAACGGTGTTCAAATGATGTATGGGGATGGGGATGGCGATACATTCATACCATTATCTGGTGCATTAGATGTAATTGGTCATGAATTAACGCATGCTGTCACAGATAGAACGGCTGATTTGGTTTATGAAAATGAATCAGGTGCGTTAAATGAATCTTTATCTGATATTCTAGGTGCTATGGTAGATCGAGATGACTGGTTAATGGGGGAAGATGTATTTACGCCAGGTAAAGAAGGAGATGGCCTCCGTTCCTTAAGAGACCCTTCTTCTATTCCGCACCCATTTGAAGAAGGTAAAGGTTATCCAGATCATTATAGTGAGCTTTATACTGGAGAACTTGATAATGGGGGAGTTCACATCAACTCTAGCATTAATAACAAGGCAGCTTATCTTCTTTCTGAAGGTGGTACGCATTATGATGTTGTAGTAGAAGGAATGGGACGTGAAGCAACAGAGCAAATTTATTATCGTGCATTAACGAAGTATTTAACAGCAACATCAGATTTCAGTATGATGCGTCAAGCAGCAATAGAAGCAGCTTCAGATTTATATGGTGATTCTTCTAAAGAAGTGAATGCTGTTAAACAAGCTTATAATGCGGTTGGAGTAAAATAAAGAATATAGAGGTGTTCCTTAAATGGAGCATCTTTTTTTTCGGATAGGTATTTCATTACAAAAAAAAGAAAAGCGACTGCTTCAAACAGTCGCTTTTTGTGAAGCTTCCTATACTGCACTAAAAGGGGAGGAATCGGTGCACATCACAAGGATGATTATAAGAAGCAACCTCTTATTCACCATACTATCCACATTTATATTCGTTTATACATGCGCTTTCTTTTCCAACCTGCTTAGCTAGAATGGTTAAAGTCGCTTGTTACAATGAGTTTTTGGAAGAATGTTTAGCGATTTTATTGGCTCGCTTAAAATCTTGTAAGTATAACACCTCTTGTGCTTTAGAAAATGATTTCTTACTTTCTTTTGCCGCTCTCGCTTTCGATTTCATTTAATCGCTCCTTCGTTCAACCTGTTTGGCTATAGTATGACCAATCTCACGTCGCCTTATTCCCAAAAAAAAGCACTCCGAATCTTCACGGGAAGTTCGGAGTGCTATGAAATATTATTTAGTTGGGTAACCTTTGCTAGCCCAAGCGTCGTAGCCACCTTGAAGGTTGATTACGTTCTTCACACCTTTTGCTTGTAGAATGCTTGTTGCCATTGCAGAGCGGCCACCAGATTTACATTGTACAACTAGTGGTTTATCTGTTGGCACTTCCTCCACGCGTTCTTGAAGGTATCCTAGCATGATGTGCTGCGCTTGTGGAATGTGACCGTCATTCCATTCTCCTATGTTACGAACGTCTAATAAATTCACTTCTTCGTTTGCAATCTTATCTGCAATTTGTTCTGGAGTGGTTCCTTCATAGCTCTCCATCTCCATATCGTTTTGCAGTTGTTCGAAGTGTTCCATTGGCATATAGCCTGCAACATGGTCAGCACCAACAGAGCGTAAAGCTGTTGTTAGTTCTGTTATTTTAGCGTCTTGTGTAATTAAATACACAGGTTGAGTATAATCTACTAACCAACCAGCCCAATTAGCAAAGGATTTGTTCGCTGGAATATTAATTGTACCAGCAATGTGTGCTTGTGCGAATTCACCAGCTGGTCGGGTATCGACGATTTGTATTCCTTCTTTAATCTGTTCTTGTAATTGTGTTGCATTTGGTTTGATGATAGAAGGATCGTCAAGTTCACTTAATAATGCAGGACCTTCTTTATTCACTCGTTTCATGACAGCAAAATATTTTGGTGGTTCAGGTTGTTCAGCAATTAACGCATGTACGAACGTTTCTTCATCCTCATGTTGTAATGCCCAGTTTGCTGCTTTCTCATATCCGACTGTACTAGATGGAATTGCACCTAAAGCTTTACCGCATGCACTTCCAGCTCCATGTCCTGGCCATACTTGCATATGATCTGGTAATTGCTTGAAGCGTTCTAATGATGCAAACATTTGACGTGCGCCAATTTCAGATGTGTTTTCGATTCCTGCTGCTTTTTCTAATAAATCGGGACGACCAACATCACCAACAAACACGAAATCTCCCGTAAATATGCCCATAGGGGTGTTTTGGCCGCGGTCAAATAATTTAAATGAAATAGATTCTGGAGTATGCCCTGGTGTGTGCATGACTTCAATTGTGACGTTACCAACTTTGAATTGGTCTCCATCATGTACTACTTGGTGATGAATCGTATCTAGAAATTGATAGCTCCAGTCTTCGCCACCTTCACCAGATAAATAAGCAGTCGCTCCTGTAACCGTTGCTAGTTCTCTTGCTCCAGAAACGAAATCTGCATGTATATGAGTCTCTGCTACGTGTGTAATTGTTAAACCTTCTTTTTTTGCCGTGTCTACATAGCTTTGAATATTTCGAGAAGGGTCCATTACTAATGCTTCACCTGTTGCTTGACATCCAACCATGTAAGATGCTTGTGCTAATTTTTCATCATAAAAATATTTTAGTAACACTGTAAATCCCTCGCTTCATGAATTTTTATTTTCCCTCTTATGACAGGGGATATTTTCTATAGGTAATACTATAACAAAAATACCCCATAGGGTAAAGAGGTTTGCTTTATTCTTTTCTTGTAGTAAATTTTTACATAAAAGTATGTATATTTCTATAGATGTAATGTTACGATTTTATTAAAAATTCGTTTCCTAAAAAGGAGGATCATCCCCCTTTTTTAGAAAATATATTTTCAAGGGCTGGCTTTAGTTCAGGGTATTGGAACGTGTAGCCTAACTCTAGTGCTTTCTGAGGATAAACGTATTGTCCTTCTAAAACGAGAGTGCTCATTTCGCCTAATAGTAATTGTAGGGCAAAGGTAGGTGCGGGTATCCAGTGAGGTCGGTTCAATACCTTACCTATTAATTGACCAAACTCTTTATTTCGTTTCGGGTTTGGTGCCGTTGCATTGATTGCTCCTGAAGCGTTAGGCTCTCGAATGGAAAAATCGATTAAGCCGACAATGTCATCTATGTGAATCCAAGACATCCATTGTTCGCCATTCCCTAGTGTTCCACCCGCCATAAATTTATAAGGCATAGCCATTTTTTGTAGTGCTCCTTCTTCACCAAGGATAACACCAAAACGAAGCAAAGCAGTCCGAACACCTAATTCCTTAGCCTGAGTAGCTGTATTCTCCCATTTTTCCACAACGTGTGCAAGAAAATCATCACCGCTCGTCGTCGTATTTTCTGTGAACATTTTCGTTTCTGAAGTACCATAATAGCCAATCGCAGAAGCATTAATCAGTACATCAGGTTTATGCTCCATTTTCCGTATTAAGTCAATCACTGCTTCTGTTCCTTTCAATCTGCTTTGTAGAATCTTCTCTTTTCTTGACTCCGTCCAACGTCCACTATTTAAGTTCTCACCAGCCAAATGAACGATTGCGTTTAAAGTAGGTAGTTCCTCTTGTGGTTTATATTTATCTTGTAACCAACCTACATATGTGATTCGCTCTTTGTTCTCGTATTTGTCTGGGTTTCGCGTTAATATATATACGTCATGCCCTTTCGAAATAAGATACTTCGTTACATGTGTTCCAACAAACCCTGTTCCACCAGTAATGGCAATTTTCATTCATACCAGTCCTCCTGTCGTTTCTTATAATACGTAATCCCATATGCTACAATTGTATGAGATAGAGAGGTGAATAACTCGTGCCAAAGATTACCCGCATTACTACTCAAAAGCGACATCAAAATCGTTATAATATATTTTTAGATAAAGGCCAAGGAGAAGTATACGGGTTTAGTGTCGATGAAGAGATATTAATCCAACATGTGCTTCATAAAGGAATGGAACTTGATGATTCTTTTATTGAAACACTTACGAAAGAAGACTCTTTCCATAAATGTTATACCCTAGCTATTCACTATTTAAGCTATCGAATGCGATCGAAAAAAGAAATAGTGACTTATTTGGCAAAGAAAGATGTAGAAGAAGATAAAATTGACTATGTCATCCATCGTTTACAGAAAGAAGGGTATTTAGATGATCAAGCATTTGCCGATGCTCTTGTACGAACAAGAATTCAAACATCTAGTAAAGGTCCATTGCTCGTGAAAAAGGAATTAAAGGAAAAAGGCGTAGCGGATTGTATTGCACATCAAGCAATACAACAATATACTTTCGATGAGCAATTGCAGAAGGCAACCAAATGGATAGACAAGAAACTACGTCAAGATGGCAGAAAGTCATTTAAAGAACAACGGCAGAAGGTGCAGCACACTTTATTGCAAAAAGGATTTACGAATGATGTGATTCAAGAAGCTATGGCCAATTTATCCGAGGAGAAAGATGAAGAAGCGGAATGGAATGCGATAGTCATACAGGGCGAGAAGGCTTTGCGTAAGTATCGCGGAAAAGCTAGTGGTTATGAGTTAAAGTATAAAGTAAAAGGGGCTTTATACCGTAAGGGGTTTCCTTTTGAATTAATCGAACAGTTTATGGATGCGTTTTTACAAGAGGGAGAATAGTGTATGTCCAATGAATGGTTTGTTAACCTTTGTTAGAATATAGATAAAAGGGGTGTTTAGACAGTGGAGCAAAGATATAGTGATATGACTGTTGAGCAATTACGTGATGTAGTTTCAAAGTTAACAGAACAAGCGAGAAAAGCCGAACAGATGGGAATGGTGAACGAGTATGCGGTTTACCAACGTAAAATTCAAATGGCTAAATCATACATGGTCAATCCTGCTACGTTCTCTAAAGGAGATGTTTATGAAATAGAAGGAAGCCCCGCAGTGTATTTTGAAATCCAGTATATGAATGGTATTTTTGCGTGGGGAAGACGGAAGGATGAAAACGGGACATGGTTAGAAGTACAAGGTGCTGAAGAGTATGAAGCACTCCCCATATCTATGCTAGGAAATAAGATCAATCCATCATAAAGTAAGCAGCCCAATGAAAGGCTGCTTGCTTTAATCTTATTGTGGTTATTTTGATATCGGTTTTTTTAGTAAATAATGAATTGCATCAGCTACATCGGTAATGACGTGCGTAGCTTTTTCTTTTACCGCGTCTTCTGCCTGTGGCATAGCGAAACTGTTCGGAGTAAGTTCAAACATGGATAGGTCGTTATATGAATCACCAACACAAGCTATTTCTTCAGGGTTATAGCCATACATTTGCATCAACTTCTTCACAGCAGCCCCTTTGCTAATATGCTTAGGCATTAAATCTAAACACATAGGATCAGATATATAACTTTCTGTATAATGGTCATATGTCGCGTCAATTTCTTTTTGCAACGCCTTTAAACGATCGGTTTTACCAAAGACTGCTATTTTTGAAGGGTTAATCTCTGTTCCTAATTTCGTTAACATATCGGGTTCAATAATCAATTTATGAAATAATCGTTTTTGAACTTCCTGCGCAGCCAAATTATCCTCTAATACATACGTATCCGTTGCAGTAGATACAGTTGTCAATATATCTTCTCCTAGTGTAGAACGAAACAATTCCTGAATTTTTTCTGGCGGAAAAGTATTGGAGAGAATAGCTTGGCCTTCTTTATCATAAATAAAGGCACCATTTTGACTTACGCGGTGACCATTTTCTTTTTGTTCTAGTAATTCTAGTACGGCCTTTATTTCATGATCCATTCTACCAGATGCAATAGCTAACGTAATCCCATTATCTATGGCGTCCTGAATGGCTTGTACATCTTGCTGTTTTACTTTGTTTTCCCCGTCAATTAGTGTACCGTCTAAATCGCATACAAGTAATTTAATCATAAGTACCACCTTTATTAAAATTTATTTATAGTATTATACTAGAACATAATTCTATTTTATAACCTGTAAACGTTTTAGTACAATAAAGAAAAAAAGAGATGAAGAATTTATTAAAGAAAATTGGAGTGAGGAGATGACTAATCATACTACTGTTCAACGTGTACTGAATAATAATGTCGTAGTGGCTAATCAATTTAATGGGGAAGAAGTCATCTTAATTGGTAAAGGGATCGGGTTTGGAAAAAAGAAGGGGGAGCAAATTGCTGAAGGGACAGTGGAGAAAGTGTATCGCTTGGAAGACGCTTCTACTCAAGAGCAGTATAAGCAATTGTTGCCACAACTAAATGAAGAATTTATCGTATTTATGAATCATATTATGCATCATATTGAAACGAGAATGGAGAGTAAACTTAACGAGCATGTTCACATTGCTTTAACAGACCATATTGCTTTTGCTGTTAAGCGTTTAGGAGAAGGTTTAGATTTTAAGAATCCGTTTTTATTAGAGATTCAATCGTTATACCCGAAAGAATATGAAGTTGCCGAAGAAGTTGTTCGAATGATAGATGATTGGCTTGGATACCAATTGCCAGATGGTGAAATAGGGTTTATTGCAATTCATATTCATAGTGCTATTACCGACAAGAAAGTGGCGGAAATTAATCAAAATTCCGAACTGATTCAACAATTAACAACGGTTATCGAAGGCCAGTTGTTCATTCAAATTGACAGACAAAGTGTGGATTATCATCGATTAGTACAACACTTACGACGAGCTATTGAACGAGCGCATAAACAAGAGGGTTTGGGAGGTCGAAATAAATTAGATGAAGTATTGAAAGAAGAGTATCCATTGTGTTATAATTTGTCATGGAAGTTAATTAAAATTATGCAACAAAAACTTCAAAAACCGGTAGATGAAGCAGAAGCTATCTACTTAACAATTCATTTACAACGATTAATTTCATAATACTATTGCAATAATTTCTTTGCGTGTTACTGATTAGATCAGGCATGAGTGAGGAAAGATAAGCAGGTCAACGACGTTAGTATATCTAATTGTCGCCAGTCTGTATATCTTTTTACACTCATGCTTTTTTGTTTTTTAAAGAAATGGTTTATAGAAGTTTGTTGCATAAAAAAGGAGGAAATAGACATGTTTAAACAAGTATTTGGTATCTTACAAAAAGTCGGTAAGGCGTTAATGCTTCCAGTAGCATTGCTACCAGCAGCTGGTATTCTACTTGCTTTAGGTACGACGTTTCAAGAAGAAACTTTCTTAAATCGCGTGCCAGCATTTCAAGCGGATTGGATACAATTAATTGCTCAAGTGATGGCAGAGTCTGGTGACATCGTGTTTGCGAACCTAGCACTATTATTTGCTGTTGGAGTCGCCATCGGATTATCAAAAGGTGATGGTGTAGCTGGTTTAGCGGCTATCATTGGTTACTTAATTATGAACGTTACGATGGGGGTACTTGCTAACGTAACACCAGAAATGGCAGCAGAAAGCCCTGCCTATGCTGAAGTGTTAGGAATCCCAACCTTACAAACAGGAGTATTCGGAGGTATTATTGTCGGTATACTCGCCTCTGTACTTTATAATAAATTCTTCAACATAGAGCTGCCGCAATACTTAGGATTCTTTGCAGGAAAACGTTTTGTTCCAATTATTACAGCTTTCTCAGCTTTATTTTTAGGTATTGCAATGATTTGGGTATGGCCACCAGTGCAATATGCATTAAATGAGTTTTCCCATTTCATGCTTGACCGTAACTTAGCTTTAGCGGCTTTTATCTTTGGTGTCATTGAGCGTGCGCTTATTCCATTTGGTCTTCATCACATATTTTATTCCCCGTTTTGGTTTGAATTCGGTTCTTACACAAACGCAGCAGGAGAAATTATTCGAGGAGACCAACAAATCTTCTTTGCTCAACTTAAAGATGGTGTGGAATTAACTGCTGGTACGTTTATGACTGGTAAATATCCATTTATGATGTTCGGGCTTCCGGCAGCGGCGTTAGCTATTTATCATACTGCTAGCCCTGAACGTAAAAAAGTTGTCGCTGGTATTATGGGTTCTGCAGCGTTAACATCTTTCTTAACAGGTATTACAGAACCGATTGAATTCTCATTTTTATTTGTTGCACCACTTCTATTTGCGATTCACACAGTTTTTGCTGGACTTTCATTTATGGTCATGCACATTCTAAATGTTAAAATCGGAATGACATTTTCTGGTGGATTGATTGACTTTCTCCTATTTGGAGTATTACAAAACCGCACAGCTTGGTGGTTAGTCATTTTAGTCGGTATCGGTTTTGCATTCCTATACTACTTCGGATTCCGCTGGGCGATTTTGAAATTCGATTTAGCAACGCCAGGACGTGAAAAAGATGCTGTCGACGATAGTGAAACGACAGATGCAGGCGACCGTCCATATGAAATTTTAGAAGCATTAGGTGGAGAAAAGAACATCACGTACCTTGACGCTTGTATTACCCGTTTAAGAGTTTCTGTTGAAGATAAAGAGAAAGTAGATAAAGAACGCTTGAAAAAACAAGGAGCATCAGGTGTAATGGAAGTAGGGAATAATATTCAAGCGATTTATGGTCCTTCTTCTGATGCAATCAGAGGTCAAATCCAAGACATTATCGATGGAAAATCACCGCGCCGTATAGAGAAGGAAAAAGAAACAACAGAAACAACAGAACCAACTACAGATAAAGAATGTAATGCATTTAGCTTCGTAAGCCCATTAGAAGGACAAATGATGGCGATTACAGAAGTGCCAGATCAAGTGTTTTCTGGTAAGATGATGGGGGACGGCTTTGCAATTAATCCGAGTGACGGTGAAGTTGTTTCACCTGTAAACGGCAAAGTGTTAAATGTATTTCCTACAAAGCACGCGCTCGGTCTTGAAGCAGAAGACGGTACAGAAGTATTAATTCACTTCGGTATTGATACAGTAAATTTGAAGGGAGAAGGTTTTGAAGCGTTTGTACAAGAAGGCGATGAAGTGAAGCAAGGTCAACCATTGCTGAAAGTTGATATTGACGCTGTTAAACCGAAAGTACCTTCTATTGTAACTCCGATTATTTTCACAAACCTGAAAGAAGGACAAGAAGTGAAAGTGAATATAGAAGGATCTGTAACAAAGCAACAAGCCGACGTAATTGAAATTAAATAAAGGAACAGGAGAGATTATGATGGTACAACAAACAATGAAAATTACTGCTAGTGAAGGTGTACATGCTCGCCCAGCAACAGTATTAGTTCAAGAAGCAGGTAAATTTACTGCAGATGTCAACTTAGAATATAACGGAAAAACCGTTAACCTTAAGTCTATTATGGGAATCATGTCTTTAGGTATTCCTGCGGGTGCAGAGGTTACATTTACTGCAGAAGGTAGCGATGGAGAGGAAGCACTTCAAGCAATTGTAGAATTAGTGAAAAACCAAGGATTAGGTGAATAATCAATAAAGAAAACAGCATCCCATAGTGGGTGCTGTTTTCATTTTATAGGATGTGCGCGGTATTGCTGGTTTTGTGCTGGGAATGCACTAATTTGTGCGCGGGAATCCCGGAAATGTGCGCGAAACCTTACGCTCGGCTTTTTACTTGATTTTGCAATTTAATATTCGTTTGTGATTGCTGCGTTTCACCGTTTACTTGATGTGCTGAGTGTTTAGGATTTGCTCGTGGGGATTGAAATGGGTCATTGTAGCTGTTATTAAATAATTGTTTATGCTCTCGTTGATCCATGTCACATTCCTCCTATTTGTGCTTAGCAGATTGGCGCATTCTTTGTTGGGGATGGGTGTTTATCGATCCGTCTGCCCGTTTTGAACTGTAAATAGCTCGCGCTCGCGCAGGTCCATTCGGCTTCTCTTCCGGAAAGTTTTTTGCTTTGTTTCGTACCATCATACGCCTCCTAAGTTCGACAATTACCACCATTTCTTCGGTGGTATACCTTTAGTATGTGCACGAAAATTGTCTGTATGTGATACAATATAGTACGAATTGTTGGAAGTTTAGAGGTGATGAACATGGAAGACATTTTTAATCGATTAGCCCATCAATTGTGTGATAACAATGAACAGCTTACGATGAGAGAAGCGCGTATTTGGGTTGAACATTTGTGGGAGGATTTTGAAGCCACTAGAGCGAAGGCAGGCCGACAATATCAAGGGCAAGATGTTACGGAACAAGTCGTTCGCCAATGGATTCAAAGCTATGGACCTAAGTTACACGAGTTTATGTCCAATAATCCTCGCTACAAGCACTTAATGAATAATCCGGATCATTTACACTAATGCTATTGCGGCATTCACCAGATGTTGGTGGATGTCGATTATTTTACTCAGGTAAAAGATAAAAAACCTAGCCCATGATTGAGCTAGGTTTATGTTGGCAATGCTTCTAATTTCTTTTGGAGCTTTTCTTCAGAGAAGACCCATCCTGTATAAGAGGATATTATCGTTAAATCGTTGTCTAATGTTACGACAGCGACGAATGGATAGCGTCCTTTAGAACGATAGCGTAAATCAATGAGGCGAACTTCTGTATAATGATCATATTCATCGATTTCCCAGCGATAAATAGGGGAAAACGATAGAAAGGCACTCATATTATCGTCTTGAATAGCTTTATTCATAACTGGTAAATCAGGTAATGGTTTTCGCTTAAATTCGTCGATGATGACGATGTTACCATTTACGGCGCGCCCGACATAGAAGGAGTCTTTCGTCGTGATGGCAATGCGCCATATGTTATGTCGAATCGTTGGTGATGTCACAACATTTTCAACATCTTTGTAATAATCTTGTATTTTATGAACCATTTCTCGCTTTTCTAAATAACGCTTTACATAGTATAGTGCAATAACAAAGTAAATAATGAGAAACGTATATCCAGGATGCAAACCGATGCTCCAAGCGATGATACCTATAATATGGAGCAGGAAAATGTACGGATCGAACGTATTAATGAATCCGTAGGCAACCCATCTTTTTGAAAATGGACGATACGCTTGTGTTCCGTATGCGTTAAATATATCGACAAACACGTGTAAAATGACGGCTAGAAAGGACCAAAGCCATAAATGGAAAAAGTTAACTTCGGGAGCGAATGCATAAATAAGGCTTGGTATTGCGATTCCCCAAAGTATGACAGCTGGGATGGAATGTGTAATACCGCGATGGTTTCGAATGTACACAGCGTTGTTTCTTAATTTTAAAACGGTATCGATATCTGGTGCTTGTGAGCCTAGTATTGTACCGGTCAAAACAGCATGAAATAACGTTGGGTCTTGTTGAATGACTGGATCGAGTGTTGCTAATCCGCCTAATGCAATTCCCATAGCAAAATGGGTGCCAGTATCCATCTTTTTCGAGTTCCTCCTTTGAAGAGTGTTTGTCATTTGTTGAATACTTTAATTGTAACATGAAGGGAGAATCATTGTGAAAAACAATCGTTCTGAACGTATATTAGAAGCGTTTGATTCGTTAACATTTTGTGAAAATTTAATCCAATGGTTTCAAACGGAACAAAGAGTATTACCATGGAGAGAAAATCAAGACCCATATCGAGTATGGGTATCGGAAATTATGCTTCAGCAAACGAAAGTAGATACGGTGATTCCATATTTCAATCGTTTTATCGATCAATTCCCAACGCTTCAAGCCCTTGCAGGTGCAGAAGAGCAGCAAGTGTTGAAGGCGTGGGAAGGACTTGGATATTATTCTCGTGCGCGTAATTTACATAGTGCCGTGCAGGAGGTAGTCTCTACGTATAATGGGCAAGTTCCTAACAACGAGAAAGAGCTTAGTTCTTTAAAAGGAATTGGCCCTTATACGAAAGGAGCGATATTAAGTATTGCTTATGATACCCCTGCTCCTGCTGTTGATGGCAACGTCATGCGTGTGCTGTCTCGCATCTTAATGATAGAAGATGATATTGCGAAACCAGCAACAAGGAAAGTGTTTGAGGAAGTGGTAAGAGAATTAATTTCAAAAGAAGACCCTTCCTCATTTAATCAAGGGCTAATGGAATTAGGAGCGCTTATATGTACACCGAAGAAACCATCCTGCATGTTATGCCCTGTACAGAATCATTGTCGAGCCTTTGCAGAAGGGAAGGAATTACAGTTGCCAATCAAATCTTCTAAAAAGAAACAAAAGAAGCTTCCATACTTAGCGTTAATTTTGAAAGATGAACGGGGCAAAGTTGTCATTCAACAACGTCCTGAACAAGGATTGTTGGCGAATTTATGGGAATTTCCAATGATTCCATTACAAGAAGTGAACAAGGAACATGTAGCTAGCTGGTTTAAAGAAAATTATGGCGTGGAAATTGTCTTACACGACACAGTGGATCATATTAAACATACGTTTTCCCATATTATTTGGGAATTAGAAGTCATCGAAGCAACATATACTCATGGGCAATTTTTCGAACATTTAACGACTACATTTGTTACAAAGCACGAATTAGAGCAATACCCCCTACCTGTTTCCCATCAGAAAATTGTAAAGCATGTGTAAGAAGACTGGCTACCTAGTTAAGGGAAGCCAGTTTTTTTCATTAATCATAAGTTGGTTTTGTTCCAGAGCTCCACGTTGCCTCTTTGTGATAGAGGCCGCCCCGTTGATCCATTTCTTCTATAATTTCATGTAGTGTCGCCACGCCTTCCTTGTTTAAATAAGGAAGTATTTGGCTAAGGGCATGTTGAAAATAAGCTAATTCATCCTCGTTCCAATCGCACTTGGCAATCATGGACAGTTCTGTCATGTCGCGTCCTACATACAAAGTCAATCACCTCTTTTATTTAGAATTTGTACGATCCACAGCTTCTATGCACGCAAAAAAAATAAATACGTGTGGATAAGCTTAAGGAAATTACATATTCTAATGGTTGCGGAGGTGATAAAGGTGGCTAAAAAACAAAAAATGAACCAGCAAGCAAATCAAACGGCTTCTGGAACAAACATTAACCATGTGAAACAACAGAACCAACAGTCTGCACAAGGCCAAGGTCAGTATGGCACTGAATTTGGGCAGCAACAAACAGATGCTCAACACGTAAAGCAGCAAAACCAAAAATCTGCCCAAAAGAAAAATCAACAGCAAAATCAACAACAACAATAGAAGTGTCGTAAACCCCCGAAAATCGACCTTCAAAAAGAGCGCTCTTATGACAAGAGTGCTCTTTTTACGCTTCTCATTTAAATTATTTCCATTCAGAGTGTGAAATCGGTATAATAATATAAGAGAAATAAAGTAATAGGTAAATGTGTTACAGGAAAAAAGGAGCATTTCGATGTCAGTCCCGAAACCAGGTCAAAGTATGCAAATTCATAGCTACAAGCATAATGGTCGTCTGCACCGAGTGTGGGATGAAACCACTGTTTTAAAGGCGACGAATAATGTAATGATTGGGGCAAATGACAAAGCATTAGTAACAGAGAGTGATGGGCGCACGTGGATTACGCGCGAGCCTGCAATTTGTTATTTTCATTCGAAATATTGGTTTAACATTATAGGTATGCTTCGTACAGATGGGGTTTATTTTTATTGTAATATAAGCTCGCCGTTTGTATATGATCAGGGAGCATTGAAATATATTGACTATGATTTGGATGTGAAAGTATTTCCTGATATGACGTATATCATTTTAGATGAAGATGAATATGAGCAGCATCAGAATGAAATGAATTATCCACACGTGTTAGACCAAATATTGAAGAATAATGTTAATCATTTGCTTCGATGGATTCGTCAAAAGAAAGGTCCGTTTGCACCGGAATTTATCGATCAATGGTATGAACGGTATTTAACGTACTTGTCGTAAAAAAACCTGTTGATTTAACCAACAGGTTTTTTACATGTGGAAACATATAAGTTAGGATAGTTATGGTTGTGACAGACCATCTCTATAGTGTTTTGGAAGGAAGGTTTATTAAATGAATAGTATAAAACGCTATATGCAATTCGTTAAGCCATATAAATGGAAGATAGTGCTTACCATCATAATTGGAATTCTAAAGTTTGGTATCCCATTGCTCATTCCACTTATAACGAAATATGTGATTGATGGGATTATTAATGGGGATATGAGCCAAACCGAACAAGTGCAAGAGCTACTCTTAGTTATGGGGGGAGCGCTCTTTATTTTTGCTATTGTACGTCCTCCTATTGAGTATGCAAGGCAGTATTTAGCTCAATGGACGGGGAATACAATATTATATGACGTTCGGAATAAACTATTTGATCATATTCAGCGGTTAAGTCTTCGGTACTACTCTTCAACTAAGACAGGGGAAGTTATATCGCGTGTTATCCATGATGTAGAGCAGACGAAGAACTTTGTGATTACCGGATTGATGAATATTTGGTTAGACATGTTTACCATCGTTATTGCAATTGCTATTATGTTATCGCTGAACGTGTCATTAACGTTAGTAGCAATTGCTTTATTTCCTCTATATGGGTTCGCTATTAAATACTTCTATTCAAGGTTGCGTTCTTTAACGAGAGATAGATCTCAAGCGCTAGCAGAAGTACAAGGGCATTTACATGAACGAGTTCAAGGGATGCCTGTCATTCGTAGCTTTGCTTTAGAGGATTATGAGCAAGAGCAATTTAACAAACAGAATGGCAACTTTCTTAATAAAGCGTTAGAGCATACGAGCTGGAATGCTAAGACCTTTAGTGTTACATCGACAATTACGGATTTAGCTCCATTATTTGTAATTACCTTCGCTGGATACCAAGTGATTCAAGGTAATATTGGAATCGGTACGATGGTTGCATTTATCGGGTATATGGATCGTGTCTATGCACCGCTTCGCAGACTTGTGAACTCATCCACCGTATTAACACAATCAATCGCATCTATGGATCGTGTATTTGAGTTTATGGATGAAGAATATGATATCAAAGATAAAGATAATGCGATTGAGTTAAAGGAAGTGGAAGGACATATTACATTTGACCACATTTCCTTTCGTTATGAGGAAGAAGAGAACGAGGTACTTCACAACCTTTATCTCAATGTGAAAAAAGGGGAAACAATTGCTTTCGTTGGCATGAGTGGTGGTGGTAAATCAACGCTAATTAGCTTAATCCCTCGTTTTTATGATGTAGAGTCAGGTAATATTTGTATCGATGGGACGGATATTCGAGATGTGCAGGTTCGTTCTTTACGGGATAAAATAGGCATGGTATTGCAAGATAATATTCTGTTCAGTGAATCAATTCGCATGAATATTAAGATGGGGAACCCTTATGCAACAGATGAGCAAATGATTGAAGCTGCGAAGGCTGCCAACGCGCACGACTTTATAATGCAGCTTCCAAATGGTTACGATACGTTAGTAGGTGAACGCGGCGTGAAGCTATCAGGCGGTCAAAAACAACGGGTAGCGATTGCTAGAGTCTTCTTGAAAAATCCACCAATTCTTATATTAGATGAAGCGACGTCTGCTTTAGATTTAGAAAGTGAGCATTTCATTCAAGAAGCATTAGAGAAGTTAGCAGCCCACCGTACTACTTTTATTGTGGCGCATCGTTTATCAACGATTACACACGCTGATCGCATCGTTGTCATTGAAGATGGAGAGATTAAAGAAGCCGGAAGTCATGACCAATTAATGAAACAGCAGGGTAGTTATTATAATTTGTATCAAGTACAACAATTAGATGTTCCAAGCATTTAATAGAAAAAGGATCGAGTAACCATGTAGTTGGCCACTCGATCCTTTTTAGTTTACAAGTTTCTTCTTGGAGTTGATTTTGATATGTTCATTTGGGTGATGTTTCTCATAAACGGCTAGTAGTTTTTCAAGGCGTTGAATGCTTTTATAATACGTCATTAATTTCGTTGCTAAAGGTAAGAACATAAGCTTTTCTTTCTCTACGTCTTTCTCCTCGTAAATATCAATTAAGTATTCAACAAGTTTCGGGATATCGGGTTTTGTTGACTCGCTTAATTGTTGTAAGCCTTCAACTTTTATTCTTCCCATAAAGGATAGGGTGAGCTTCTCGTGGGAGTGAATCACTTTATCTAATTCATGCACAAGGGTTTCACGAAATTCTGCAGGAACTTTATCCATTTCATTTTCGAGTTCATAAAATGTTTTGAGTACTTCCTGCGCTCGTTCGGTTGTATGGATTAGATGCTTAAAGATAATTAATTTACGTGCTTTTAAATAATGATTCTTCTTTACATACGTTCTTTCTTCATTGTAAAGGGTATAAATCCGATTAATACTCGTAATCTCCCCATCAATACGGTTAATTTCTTCTTTTAGCGCTAGGTGGTCGGATAAATGCCTCGTTGTAACTCGTAACCATTGCAAAATGTCATCCGTGGTGTTATCGATTTTAGTGAATAGTTTTGTTTCATATTTAGGCGGTAAGAACAATTGGTTTACGATAAACGATGATAAGACGCCGATCATTAAGGAACTGAAGCGTAGCGCAGTAAAGGTTAGAAATGGCATCTCTGTTGTTTCCATAATAGCGATTACAGCAACTAGCGCAAGCGAGACAGTACTTTCAGGCATACCAAATGTGACACAAATTCCAATAACAATAACAATCGTAAATCCCATAATAAACGGATCGTTACCAAGGGTTAATACGACGAAAGAGGCGACGATTGCCCCTAATATATTTGCTTGTATTTGTTCAATAATGGTTTGATATGAACGATAAATAGATGGTTGAATAGAGAATAATGCTGCAATTCCTGCAAAGCTAGCACTGGCTCCAATTAAAGTTGCAACGTAAATAGCGATGGCAACTGATAACCCAGTCTTTAGCATGCGGGCTCCTAGTATCATGTTAAAACCTACCTTTATTCATGCATGGTAAACACTATGTATTATACTTGATATCATTTCGATAGCAACTAAAAGGTGTGGCTATTATGTAAAATGTACAAGCTTACAGGTGCTATACCCTTTTTCCTCGCTAGTAAATCGTTACATAAATATAAGACGATTCTGAAGTGAATCTTTATTGATAGGGATCGTATGACTCATACTTCTTCACTAATTTATGCTCACTTTTCTTGATTTCTGCGCGTAATCTCGAATTTATGCTCATTTTTCTTGATTTCTGCGCGTAATCTTGAATTTATGCTCACTTTTCTTGATTTCTGCGCGTAATCTTGAATTTATGCTCATTTTCTTTGATTTCTGCGCGGAGCAATTATGAAATTAACTTAAGTTTAAAAAAAAGAAGCCAGCTCCCTTAAAGGGGGCTGGCTAAGTATCCTCGAAAGGATGGGAGCTATTGGCACGCATGTACCAAAGACTCAATGAAAAAGGGGTAAGAAATGAAAAGTAGCACAATAATTACTGTGCAAATATTCTGATTATTTTAAATTTAACATAAGAACGAATGAGGTGCAATACTTTTGTCCACTTTTCTGAAAATAATAGCTTAATCTTATTTTAGAGGTTGTTGTATGTGTGTTAAGGATGAACTGAGTCCCTAATCACGATGGAGATAGGAGTTAGCTTAAGTTAATGATTAGTGTGATTGGTTAGGTGTTAGCGTCACGCATTTTAGCCAATATCGATTTTAGCTCATAACAAATAACAGCAGCACTTCTTATCGTTAAAAAGCCCTTGGCGACCTGTATAGGATACACCAAAGGCTGAAGTTGTATTTAATAAATGCTAAACAAGGCATTGGACTTTATATAAAAGTGCTTTGCTTAGTAATGGGAGGCTAGTCAATCCTTTTACTCTTGAGCCATAATGCGGAATGACTTCTCTACTGCTTGTAGCGTTTGTTCAATGTCTGCTTCGGTATGCTCTGTTGTCAAGAACCACGCTTCATATTTAGAAGGGGCTAAGTTGATGCCTTCATTCAGCATTAAATGGAAGAAGCGTGCAAACATGTCTCCGTTAGATGCCTCTGCTTGATCGTAATTCTCGACTTTTTCATTCGTGAAGTAGACGGTTAGTGCCCCTTTAAGTCGGTTGATTGTTATAGGAAGGTTATACGTTGCAGCATGTTGCTGAATACCTTCTTCTAATTGTGTGCCAAGCTTGTCTAATTTCTCATAGACGCCAGCTTGTTGAAGTACTTCAAGGCAAGCAATTCCGGCAGATATGGAAGCGGGATTACCGGCCATGGTACCTGCTTGATATGCCGGCCCAAGTGGTGCGACTTGTTCCATAATGTCAATGCGACCACCATATGCTCCAATTGGCAATCCGCCACCGATAATTTTACCTAATGCTGTCATATCAGGTTCGACACCAACAATGTCTTGCGCACTTCCATATGTGAAGCGGAATGCTGTAATGACTTCATCAAAGATTAATAATGACCCCGTATCATGAGCAATATCTTTCACTTGTTGTAAGAAGCCTGGATTCGGTTCAACAATTCCGAAATTCCCAACGATTGGTTCTACTAAAACAGCTGCGACATTATTGCCGTGTATTTCCATTGCTTTCTTGTATGTTTCTATATCGTTGAATGGGACGGTAATGACTTCTTGGGCAATTGAAGTAGGGATACCTGCTGAGTCTGGCGTTCCTAATGTAGCAGGTCCGGAACCAGCAGCAACTAGAACTAAATCGGAATGGCCGTGATAGCACCCAGCGAACTTAATAATTTTTGTACGGTTCGTGTACGCTCGAGCTACGCGAATAGTGGTCATAACGGCTTCTGTTCCAGAGTTAACGAAGCGTACTTTTTCCATAGATGGAATGGCTTCTTTCAACGTTTTAGCAAATTGATTTTCTAATTTCGTTGGTGTCCCGTAAAGAACCCCATTATAGGCGCATTTACTAATAGCATCTGCGATGTGAGGATGCGCATGGCCTGTAATGATTGGGCCATATGCCGCTAAGTAGTCAATATACTTGTTGCCATCCACATCCCAGAAGTAGGCTCCTTCCGCTTTTTCCATAAATACAGGGGTGCCACCACCAACACCTTTAAAGGCGCGAGAAGGAGAGTTTACACCACCTACGATATGTTGCTGTGCTTCATTATATAAGGAAATAGATTGATCGTGTTTCATTTGGAATCCTCCAGTATTGTAATTGATTATCCATTGGCTATTTTAACATAAATGAATGATTTCTTCTGAATGCATAGGTGCAATCGCATAATTTTTCGGGATAGTTTGTACAATTTAATAGGGGGGAAAGGTGGGGTTTATGCATTGGTTTGGATCATTATCATGCTTATTACGCTCTTGTTAATCGGTAGTATCGTTCAATTTATTCGCATTCGTCATGAGAGGCGCCAGCATTTCTCGATGGAACTGTTCTATACGTTAACGGTTGTCTATATCGTTGTGATGATTGGGTTCGGATTAGTGTACTTTGTGCTAGCTAGTGAAGGGATGGTTATATTGAGAGATGAATGGCTGCAAGTCGATTCTATTGTTGATCGTTTGGCGCATGCCATTTACTTTAGTGGTGTGACGCTTATGACAGTAGGTTATGGAGATATTACACCCATTGGCGTTGGGCGCATCATTGCATTAATAGAAGCACTAATTGGGTGTGTTCTGCCTGCAGCCTTTTTCGTACAGTTGTTCCATCGTAAGTAGTTACAGTTGTATAAGACGTAATAATTCGTTACGCTTAAAGGAGAATAAGTTGATGGAGGGATTCGCATGAGTTTAGAAATAGGCAAGCAAGCTCCGGATTTGGAACTAATGGCGAGTAATGGAGAACAGGTGAAACTAGCTGATTTTCGCGGGAAGCATATCGTGCTTTATTTTTATCCGAAAGATATGACACCTGGTTGTACAACAGAGGCGTGTGATTTTCGCGATTATCATGAGAGCTTCGCTGATGTAGATGCAGTGATTATAGGTGTTAGTCCTGATCCAGTAGACCGTCATAAGAAGTTTATCGATAAACACGATCTACCATTTCTTTTATTAGCTGATGAAGAACATCGTTTAGCAAAACAATACGATGTGTGGAAGCAGAAGAAAATGTTTGGTAAAGAGTACATGGGAATTGAACGTTCTACTTTCGTCATTGATAAAGAAGGTAATCTTGCAAAGGATTGGCGTAAAGTCCGTGTGAAAGGTCATGTAGAAGAAGCATTACAATATATTCGAGAGCATTTAGCATAAACAAACCACCCCCTAGCTTTTTATGGCTTAGGGGGTGTGGTTATTATGGATTGCGTAGTGCGTTTAGTTTGTTTAGTGTTTCTTGATATTGTTGTTCGATTTGTTGTAAGTTATCCTTTGGGTCCGCTATGCTTAAGCGGCTAATTAATTCGGTTAATTTTGTTTCTAGTGCCATTTGCGTTTCTGTTGTTTCGGTGGGAGTGTTGCGCTGCCGTTTTGATTGATCATATTGATGTAACGTGCCTTCGAACGTCGTAAGTGTCCCGTTTTTTAACATCCATAGATGATCTGCTGTATGCTCAATAAAGCGCCTGTCATGCGTTACCAATAAGACAGTACCAGGATATTCGTTAATTAATTGTTCTAATGCAGTAATCGCTTCGACATCTAAATGGTTGGTCGGTTCGTCTAAGATGAGTACGTTATATTCCCGAGCTAACAACGTTGCGAGAGCGACTTTTACCCGTTCCCCTCCACTTAATACGCCAATTCGTTTATGGACATCATCTTCAGGAAAACGAAGCCTACCTAATAGTGTACGAATAATGTGTTGGGGTAGCGAACTTTTATTTTGTACATAATGTAAAATTGTTTTCTCCTCTGGCAATGTAGCTAACGTCTGATCAAAATAACCAATAACCGCTTGCTTCGTTATATCTACTTGTTGAGTGTCTGTCATTAACTGATTTAGCAGCGTTGTTTTTCCGCTTGCATTGTTTCCGATTAAAGCTGTTTTTGATCCTGTCTTCCACTCTAATTGATCAATCGTGTATAACGTTCGTCCGTCTATTACTTTCGTTAGTTGTTTAGCTATTGCAATATGTTTACGATGAATTGGTTTGATGGAAGAGTAGCTCATTTTCATTTTGTCCCACTCGAACGGTTTATCCACTTTCTCTAGCCGATTGATCCTTTCTTGCATCGCCTTCGTTACGCCCTCTACCTTTTGCTTTTTTTCAGATGCTTTTCCTTTATGAAGCTGCCATTCTGAATTTCCCATTCGTGATGGAGCTTTTTTCATACCTTTTGCTTGTTGTTCTTTTTGCAGCATGCGTTCTGTTAACCGCTTTTCCTCTTTCACGTAGGACTCGTAAGCATCGTATTGATGTTGTATTTCTAGCGCTTTAGCTTTCTCGTAATCGGAGTAGTTCCCTTTATAAGTTGTTAGCTTGCCGTGACTGAGCTCCCAAATGGACGTGCATACGCTATCGAGCATTTTACGGTCGTGGGATGCGAGGATAATAGCCCCTTTATGTTGCTGTAGCTTTTGTTCAAGTTGTTCAATTCTGTCCCAGTCCAAATGGTTCGTTGGTTCATCTAGCAACAGCACATCTGCTTCCTGTTCGAATAGCTTGCCTAGTCTTTGCAACGTGTACTCCCCACCACTTACATGCCCCGTTTCTCCATCCAACTGCTCGAAATATTGAACACTTCCGTACCATGAAATTGATGCACCTTTTTCCACTTGTCCGAGTAAATACTGCAGTAGGAGTGATTTCCCCTGCCCATTTTTACCCACTAAGCCGATGCGGTCACCTTGGTGAATCGAAAGGTGCTTAATATCGAGTAACGTGCGCTCACCAATGGAATAGTATATATCTTTACCGAGCATATATCTCATCAAAAAAACCTCCCTGAATTGCTCCAGAGAGGTAAGATAATTGTATATACGAATGGAAAATAAGCCTTTATAAAACACGCATAAAAGGTTACAATTTATTCGTATTACACAATGGTCTATGAGAAGACATACTTATCCTATCTGGAACGAGATTGTTTAACATACATATTTCTATTCAACTCGTCATTTTTCGTAGGATTTAGTACTTCATTGTGTATAGGTTCAGTCCTTTCGAATAAATTCCCTTTTATTATAATGGGATGGGGGTTGTATTTGCAACATTTTTTGAGAAAAATAGGTAGTGGTCCATACCGATAGGAAGCGATGCACGTATTGTATAAGAAGAGATCTAACCTCCCCTTAACAATAAATATGGAGCACGGGCGAAATACATCGCTCGTGTTTTTTTATAAGCTTTATAACTTGGTCGTTTGTAGTAAAAAGCGATAAGATGAAAGCAATGAATTCATAAGGAGGTTTCTTGAAGATGTATGTTCTTTCAACGTGTAAAATGAGAAGAGATTTACGCGAGCATTTAGTTGCTCAATATCCACATATTCAATTTCAATTTTGTCATAGTATAGAAGAGGCCACACCATTTCTAGGTGAGGCCCATTGTATACTTACTTATGGCGACAATCTAGATCAAACGCATATCCAACAAGCAGGTAAGCTAACTTGGATTATGGTATTATCAGCAGGAGTGGAGAAGCTCCCATTTAAAGCAATCCATGAACGAAATATTGTAGTTACGAATGTGAAAGGAATCCACAAAGTACCAATGGGCGAATATGCAATCTCCATGTTGCTCCAAGTATATCGTAAAGAAAAAGAAATGATTGCAAATGAGCAACATCAAATTTGGGATCAAAAGGTGAAGATAAGCGAAATTACTGGACGAACGATGATGATTGTTGGAGCGGGTGCGATTGGACAAGAAGTAGCAAGGCTAGCAAAAGCGTTTCAAATGCACACAATTGGTATTTCTTATAGCGGGAAGGAAAAGCATTATTTTGATGCTATGCATACCCAAGAGGAGATAGGAGATGTAATTGGTGGCGTTGATTTTGTAGTATCCGTTCTTCCGAGTACCGATGCGACGAAAGGATTTTTTACGAAAGCGCATTTTGAACAAATGAAAGAGGATGCCGTTTTTCTTAATATGGGACGAGGTGATGCGGTTTCTAATGATCTATTATTAGAAGTCGTGACAGAGAAGCAAATAGGACACGCCATATTAGATGTGTTTGAAACAGAACCATTATCAAAGGATCATCCTTTTTGGCAAATGGAGAACGTGACGATAACTCCGCACATTTCTGGAATTTCCCCGGAATATCAACCAAGAGCAATCAAAATATTTGAACAAAATCTTCAAGCCTATGAAAATAAGACAAATGAGTATGTAAATGTGATTGATCCAAGAAAGGGGTATTAAGGATGAGAATTTATACGCGTGGCGGTGACAAGGGTGCAACTTCTTTAATTTACGGTGTTCGTGTACCGAAAAATGACGCTAGAGTGGATGCATATGGTACATGTGATGAAGCGAACTCTATGATTGGTGTAGCTTTAAGCCATTTAAAGAAAGAAGATATCGTGGATGGAGAAGCATTTATGGAAATGATGCATCGCGTTCAAACGATTTTATTCCATGTCGGAGCGGAACTGGCAACACCAAAAGGGAAACAAGTGAAATGGCAAGTGAAACAAAGTCACATAGAAGAGTTAGAAAAGCAAATTGATAACTGGGACGAGGCGTTACCACCATTACAAAATTTTATTTTACCGTCAGGACACCCAGCATCTGCAGCACTTCATACCGCAAGAACGATTGTAAGAAGAGCAGAAAGATCAGCTGTAGCCATTCAAGACGAGCTAAACAACCCACTTGTCATCAGTTATTTGAACCGCCTTTCTGACTTTTTATTCGTTGCGGCAAGGTATGTAAATCAAATAACTGGAGGAGAAGAAATACCACTTCAAGTAGATGTGTAACAGTTAGTTGAGAAAAGAGAAATTCTCCTAATTGACAAGTGCTTTAGTAAGGGGTTACACTATTTATAAGAATTTTAATCTAATAATATTGTTTATTAATAATATTTATTTGAAAGTGAGGTGCATGGCGGTGTCAGATCATCGACTAAGCGAAGCGCTAGAGGTTCTGAAAGGTTCCGGTGTTCGTATTACACCACAACGTCATGCCGTGCTCGATCATCTCATTCACTCTATGACGCATCCTACTGCGGATGACATTTATAAGGCTTTAGAGAGTCAATTTCCGAACATGAGTGTAGCAACAGTCTATAACAATTTACGCTTATTTAAAGAAATTGGCCTCGTTCGAGAATTAACATATGGAGATGCATCAAGCCGATTTGATTGTAATACCACGGATCATTATCACGCCATTTGTAACGATTGTGGTAAAATAGTTGATTTTCACTATCCTACACTAAGTGAGGTGGAATCATTAGCCGAACAAGTAACCGGCTTTAAAGTGAGCCACCACCGCATGGAAGTGTATGGTAGCTGTGAAACGTGTCAACTAAAAAAACAAGCGCATTAAAACTGAAAGCCTAAGCTGCTTTCAGTTTTTTTGTATCATTAAGAAAAGCCCTTTGTGCAAAGACAAAAGGCTTTTTATGAATTATTTTTCTGGATTGTATTTCTTTGAATTATATCGTTCATCGAATTCTTTACCTTCAAGCTCTTTGTCCATTGTTAAAGGCTCATTACAGTGCATACATGCATCTACACGACCAAGCACTTTTGTTGGTTTCTCACAATTAGGGCATATCACTTGAATGGTCTTTGTGGATAACATACCAATCCAGAAATAAATGACCGTACTTAATAGAACAGATAATAGCCCCAATACCATGAACGTGCTCATGAGCCACATCGTTTCTTTAAATAACAATCCAACATACATAATACCGAACCCGATGAAAACTAAACTAAGAGCAAAAGTTCGTATTTTATTAATTTTATTAGAATATTTTAGACCCAATCCTGTCCCTCCTAATTACTATACCGCTTACATGTCAGTATAGCATAGATAATGGATAAGAAATATTCTTGAAAAAAGGATTTTATCCATATTTGTCGAAAAGATTAACTATCTTATATTTGGGGGAACTATTTATGGAAGATGTGTTACGGCCAATTTATCAAGAACGGGCAAGCCAAAAAAACACGCTAGGAATTTTATTAATAGAAAAGAAGAAACCAGTCAGTCCTGTAACCGATAATTTTGATTACATTTTACTTGTTATTGTGCAAGATGCTATGCAACCATGGTACGTTAAGCATTATGAATATCACAATAAAAATGCAGCCATGCACATCGTAGATGAAAAACAATTACTGTATTGGATTGACACAAGTTCATATCGCCGCGCCGTAGAATGGGTGATTAATGGAAAAGTCGTTTTTGATCGGAATGAATATGTCGCTAAACTGAAAGACGATTTACGTACATTTCCGAAAGAAAAACGGGAATTAAAGAAAGCGATAGAATTTGCCAAGCTAATTAGGAGTTACCGTGAAAGCAAATACTTCTTTGACTCACAACAATATATGGATGCTTTTAATACGATGATTTATTGTTTGCATTATTTAGCGAGACTTGCGGTTATAGAAAAAGGATTTCACCCAGAAGTGACTGTTTGGAACCAAGTGAAACAAATAGAGCCAGAAATATATAAGCTTCAACAAGAATTGAGCTCCAGCAGTGAAACTCTCGATAAACGAGTAGAATTAATGCTATTAGCTGTGGAATTTGCGATTAACTCTCGAACGCTTAATTGCTCTCAACACTTAATTGATATTATGAAAGAGAAGGATGAAGCTTGTACGTATGGGGAGTTAATGGTGCATCCACAAATTCAACCATATTATTTAGACTTAGGGGCGTTATTAGAACACCTCGTTGAAAAAGAAGTTATACAAGCAGTGCAAGTAGATACAAAAGGGGACGATATTTATCATCGCAAATATATGTATTTAAATAAATAACGAAATGTGTGGAAATTGCATATAGTATCCAGAAGAAGGTAGCGTATCATTTGTTCTTGAAGTATACGCTACTTTCTTTTAATATAGTTTGAGTCACCCTTTTACGTGTTTTGAAGAGTAATATTAAAAAAGTTTTATTTTTCTATTGCAAAATAATTATTAGCATGGTACATTATTAAATGTCGCAACAAAAGCGGCACGGAAGCAAGCTAATCATTTAAAGAGTTAACAACAAAAAGAATTTCAAAAAGTTGTTGACGAAATGAATTAGAAATGTTATATTTAAAAAGTCGCCAAAACAAGCGGCGCAAATGAAAAGACATTGCGAACTTTGAAAACTGAACAAAACAACTTGTAAACAACCTGTTAATTTTTAAATTAGCCATTAATCATTTGAAATGATGCAAGGCAAACTCA
>NZ_AVPG01000084.1 GCF_000775615.1 Pontibacillus litoralis JSM 072002 | reverse complement strand
AAGTGAAATAGATGATTGTTTCATTCCGAATACAGCAGACGTTACGTATTGTATTGATCAATCAGCAACAAGCAATCAAGTCATAACTATTGTATGTTGTGAATGTAATTAGCTCTGAGTAGTGAATATATCCCGTTTGTTCTCTAATCTACATGTAAATCTATCGTTTGATTGTAGTGCTATCTAGTATGGTTGTTGTATGCATATTTTTACTTAAAGTTCAACTCTATTTTTAAGCTATATAGATTCATTAAAATTGAAATAAAAGTGAATTCGTTAAAAACAAACGAATATCCCTTTCTTTTTTTACTACATTGCATACTTTACATTAACATACATGTGTTTTTTGTAATGAAATAGA
>NZ_AVPG01000026.1 GCF_000775615.1 Pontibacillus litoralis JSM 072002 | reverse complement strand
ATCAAGTCATAACTATTGTATGTTGTGAATGTGATTAAAATCTCATTGGGGGTTTACTGAAATTCTACCTCTTTCATTTAGATATGGCTAAATAGGGCGTACAACCAACACTAAATCATATAAGTCACCATATGATTATATAGAAAGTGAAAAAGTATATTGGTTAGTTATTCTACTATCTAAGTCTTGGAATTGAATGATAAAGCCATTCTTTTGTAAGAGAAAGGAGGTTTAATGAAGTGCCCTTTATTAATCGTTTTAATACTGTTACATGTGGTGCCATGACTTTTACAGGAAACACTTTAGGACTTAGTAAAGAAACGAATACAAATAATGCAGGAACTAATGGTGCAATTGGTGCTTTTACTACCTTAAATGCAGCGCTACCACCTGTTGATGCCTTTCCTATTGACCCAGGTCCCTTAACACCAGGAGCAACGACAACATTAAATTTTAATCAAAATAGCTCGGCAGCACTTCTCAATATTCCGGCTGGTAGCACGGTTCTTTATGCAGAGTTAATATGGGGAGGAAATTATGAATCACGAGACCAAAATATTATTGGAAGCATTAATAATTCTGTAACATTTACAGGTCCTAGTGGAGCACCTCGTATCGTAGCACCAGATCCAGTTACAGCTAACACTGGTACAATAGTTGTATCTGGTAATGATATTAGTTTTTATATGCGCTCGGCTGATGTGACAAACATTGTTATAGGAGAAGGGGCTGGTCAATATTCAACTGGCGGAGTGCCTGGGCTTGTTGATCCATTGAATGCTTCGATGTTTGCAACAAATCATGCTGGTTGGACGTTAGCGGTAGTGTATCGAAATATTGCCTTACCACTTCGTAATATGACGTTATTCGTTGGTGCCAATGGCATAGTTAGTACAGGAAATTCAATTGTTGACGTTCCTGTAAGTGGATTCTCAACACCGGCAGCAGGACCTGTAAATGGGAGAGTGCTACTTAGTGCTGGTGAAGGAGATGCTGCTATTACTGGAGACCAGGCTCGCTTTGCTCCTACTGCAGCGGATGTTGCCAATCCAGCTTTTAATTTATCAGGCCCTAACAATTTCAGTACGAATTTCTTTGCATCACAAATTAATGATGATACCGGCAATCTGGACACGTCAGGTACTTATGGATCAAGAAATCAAATTAATGGGGCTCCCGGAACGAACATCGTTGCTGGACGTCAAGGGTGGGATATTACTAATGTCGATGCATCAGCTAATCTAGTAAACAATCAAATGTCTGCTGTATTTCGTTTTACTTCCATTGGGGATGCTTATATGCCGAACGCACTTGGCATACAAATCGATGAAGGGGATCCAGTATTTGAAGTGTTGAAAAGTGTCAATCCGTTACTTGCTTGTCCTGGAGATGTATTAACGTATACGATTACAGTAACGAATACAGGTTTATCTGATGCGGATAATGTTATCTTTACGGACGTTATTCCGAGCGGTGTAGACTTTATCGATAATAGTGTCATTGTGGATGGGATTCAGCTTCCAGGATCCAATCCAGCTGCTGGTATTAATATAGGTACTTTAGCAATTGGGCAGACGAGAACGATTAGCTTTTCGGTGCTGGTCAGGGCGAAACAACCACCGTGCTTTGTAACAGATGAAGCAGAAATCGAATATGAGGGTTGCCCAGGAAAAGTGACGACGAGCAATAAGGTTATTACGAATATTTGTAAGAATTGTAATGATTGCCGTCCGAAAGATTGTTGAAATGATTCTTGAAACTTAAAGTGAAACATTTATTCATCAGAGGTAGGCATAATACTAACGTGATCATGATCCTCGCGAGACTGAGCGCGCGCGAGGGGTACATAGGGGAGTTGTAATTTCTTAGTCAGCATATTCAAAATTTTATAACCTTGTATTCTGATATAGATAATCATATAATCATCATGTATAATTGGTATATAGTGGATTGCTTTGTGTATTTTTAATTAAGGGGTGGGATTTACAAATGATAGAGAAAGAGATAAATAAGAAAGGTCGAATTGGTCTAGTTTTAGGGCCAGTTTTATTTATGTTGACCTTGTTATTCTTTCAACCAGAGTCTTTAGCTTTTCAGGGAAGGGCGGTGCTTGCTTCTACATTATGGATAGCTACTTGGTGGATAACAGAGGCTATCCCAATTGCAGCGACATCGCTTTTACCTATCGTGTTATTTCCGCTAACTGGTGGACTAGCATTAGAAGAAACGACTGCATCCTACGGTAGCGACACGATTTTCTTATTTCTTGGCGGTTTTATTATTGCGTTATCATTAGAACGTTGGAATTTACATAAGCGGATTGCGTTAGTGACGATTAGTATGATTGGAACGAGCACAGAGAAAATTATTTTAGGGTTTATGGTTGCGACTGGTTTTCTTTCGATGTGGATCTCCAACACGGCTACGGCTATGATGATGGTTCCAATTGGGTTAGCTATTATTTATCAAATGCAAAGTGCGTTAAAAGAGGGAAGTGAGCATAATATTACATATGGGAACTCCTCTTTTGGAAAAGCGTTAATGCTAGGTATTGCCTATTCAGCCTCAATTGGTGGGATTGGAACATTAATCGGAACGCCACCCAATACGTTTTTCGCTGGCGCTGTAAAAGAAATCTATGGGGTGGAAATTTCCTTTGCTAAATGGATGGTATTCGGTATTCCCTTTGCAATCATTATGTTAGGTATTGCATGGTTATACTTAGTGAAGTTTGCTTATCCAATGGAAAGAAAGCGTTTCCCCGGTGGAAAAGAAGTCATTCGTCAACAACGTAAGCAATTAGGTACAATGTCTATGGAAGAGAAAACGGTATTCATTATCTTTGTTATGACAGCGATTACATGGATTAGTCGTCCATTTGTGTTAGAGCGGTTATTCCCACAAATGCAAATCGGTGATGCTATGATTGCGATAGTAGCTTCCGTAGTACTGTTTATGATCCCTTCTAAAAACCATAAGGGAGAGTATTTAATGAATTGGGAAACAGCTAAGACGTTGCCTTGGGGAATATTGCTATTGTTTGGAGGTGGACTTGCTATTGCATCAGGGTTTAAACAATCAGGTTTAACCGATTGGATAGGAAATCAGTTAACTGTGTTAGAAGGAGTGCATTTCTTTATCATACTAATCGCTGTTATTACGTTAGTGATTTTTTTAACGGAAATTACATCTAATACTGCTACTGCATCAATGATGTTTCCTATTATGGCTGCCCTCGCTTTAGCAATGGATATACATCCCTACAGCCTTATGATAGGAGCTGGTGTCGCTGCGTCATGTGCCTTTATGTTACCGGTTGCAACACCACCAAATGCTGTCGTATTTAGTTCAGGATACTTACGAATATCAGACATGGCAAAAGCAGGCGTCTGGCTTAATATACTAGCCATTCTAATGATATCAATTGCGATTTACGTCTACTTGCCAATTGCGTGGGACATAAATTTACATTCGTTCCCACCTATATTTCAATAAAGGAGAAAGGCATGGAACGTTTATTTCCGTGCCTTTCTTTCTGACTTAAATACTAGGAACAGCTATCCCAATTAAAATTTCCGCCCTCCAACCAATCGGTTAGCTTTTCTATATCATTGGAAAAAATGCGATCCTCCATAATTGAAGGAACAATTGCTCTTCCTTGTTCATATAATTTTTTTGTTTTCGTGCTCATTTTATTCGTACCACGGTATTCTGTAGCTTGCATGGCACAAATAAGTTCAATAGCAAGAACGCGTCGAACATTTTGAATAATTGTATAAGCAACTCTTGCGCCAATCGTACCCATGCTGACATGGTCTTCCTGATTTGCTGAGGAAGGAATGGAATCAATGCTAGCTGGGTGGGCGAGTGATTTGTTTTCTGAAACTAGAGAAGCGGCTGTGTATTGCATGATCATTGCTCCAGATTGTAATCCAGGTTTCGCACTTAAGAATGGTGGAAGGTCGTTAAGTTGTGGGTTGACGAGTCGTTCAATTCTTCGTTCTGATATGTTAGCTAACTCTGCAACAGCTATTTTCATAAAGTCCATCGCCAACGCAATCGGTTGTCCGTGAAAGTTTCCGCCTGAAATGATAGTCTTTCCCTCATCAAAAATTAACGGGTTATCTGTTGCAGCATTCGCTTCAATTTCTAGTTTTTCTTTCACATAGTCAAGAGTCTGCCATGTTGCACCGTGAACTTGCGGAATGCATCGAATGGAATAAGCATCTTGGACGCGCTTTTCTCCTTGGTGTGTTGTTAATTGACTATCTTGTAAAAGGTGCTTCACGCGAGCAGCAACATTGCATTGCTGCACATAACCTCTTACTTCGTGAATGGCTGGGTGGAATGCGTCTATAATCCCTTGTAAACCTTCTATCGACAGCGCTGCCATCCATTCTGCTTGATAGCTTAACTGTTCCGCTTCTATATAGTTGATGATCCCTTGTGCTGTCATCGCTTGCGTACCATTAATAAGCGCTAAACCTTCTTTAGCTTGTAATTGGACTGGCTTTATCTTCTCTAAATGAAATATTTCTTCAGTAGGGTGCGGTTTGTTATGGTAATACACGTTTCCTTCACCGATGAGCACTAAAGCGAGATGGGATAGAGGTGCTAAATCGCCTGAAGCGCCTAATGACCCTTGTTGAGGAATGATTGGAATAATGTTTCGATTAATCAATGTCACTAGTTGTTCAGCTATGTTTACACGAATGCCAGAGTATCCTTTTATTAATGCGTTCAGACGTAATACCATCATTGCTTTCACAACGACAGGATCAAAGGCATCCCCTACACCGCAAGCATGTGAGCGTATTAAGTGCAGTTGTAACGTGTTGACGTCTTCTTCGGCAATTTTTACATCACCAAATTTACCGAACCCGGTATTAATACCATATATGGTTCTTCCATTTCTAACGATAGACTCTACTGCCTGGCGACTATTTTGGATGCGTTCTCGTACATAGTCACTTATTTCAACAGGTTGATTATCGTAACAAATTTGTTTGATTTTATGGATAGTAAGGTGCTCCCCTGTTAATGTCACCATTTTTTAACCCCCTTTACTCATTTCATAATATAGGTAAGAATATTTAGACCTTTGTGAATATTGTAAAATGAGGTTCGATACTTTGCAATGAACTGTGATAAGCCAATAATGAATTAAGCGGCTAAAGAGTTAAAGAAAAAAGGGTACTGCCATGTGAAGAGTACCCTTTTCGCCCTTTTATGTTATTCTATGATTTCTATTGTTACTTGTTGTCGTCCGTATTTAAGCGCATTTTGACGGTTTGGGATAAATAAATCAATACGATTTCCTTTTATATCTCCGCCTGTGTCTCCAGCAATGGCAGTCCCGTACCCTTCTACGTGAACCTTCGAACCAAGTGGGATAATGGTTGGATCGACAGCAATTACTTTTTGATTTGGATTTGCTTTTAAGTTTTGACCAGTTCGTGTTATACCACTGCATCCGGTGCAATTCGCAGTATAAGCGGTTGCTTCCATTACCATCGTCTTTGTAGAAGTTGGTTGTTGTTTATAATCAATCGCTTGAGCGTTTGTATGAACTTCTCGAGCTTGATTCTTTGTAAGTTTAGGTGTTTCTTTTTTGACAGCGAGCACTGTTTGCTTTTTTTTCATATTCATTGCTTCTTTTACATTCGTGTCCGCATAAATTGTGTTAATTTGTGCTCCGATACTGATACTTAATAGAATAGCAAATAATATATAAATGACGCCTTTTTTCATAAGTAATTCCTCCTGACTAAGGCAACATTATATCAAGAGTAGGTATGTATTCCTATTAACGAGGCATGACAATTGTAAGTCAAACACGATACAAATGTTACATATGTAAAAGAGTTGCCCGTCATTGTAGCTTATTTGTAATATTACCTCCTAATAATGGTTGTCGTGGAAATTGATACTGATAACATTTCATAATTGACTATTTTAATAAAGTATGTGAACGAATGTATTAAATATTGTTAGCATGTTTATAACGCAAGACACTCATACCGTTTGATTGGAACGTAAGGTTACGACTTAATGAACTTGGATTAGGGGGAGGGGTTTTGGGGAAAATTCATGAAACATCAAAATTTTTACTACACTTTTCGGTGGAATAAGTTAGAATGGTAATAATGTATTAAGATATTGTGTGAGAGTTCACTAGAAACTTATGTTACATAAAAGCATCAAAGAAGTAGTTCATACAATTATGGGGGTCAAGTAACAAATGGAATTGCAACAAGAACCTACATTATTATGGTTTATAGCGATTTATGCCATCATAATGGTCATCATTGGAATGGTTATGTCTAAGAAAGTATCCAATAGCGAAGACTTTGTTCTAGCTGGTAAAAGCTTAGGTCCTTTTGTTTTGATGGGGACGTTATTAGCAACTTGGACTGGTAGTGGTAGTATTTCTGGAGGAGAAACGTCAATGGCGTTTCAATACGGTGTGATACCAGCTCTTTTATTAATGTTACCGACATTAGTTGGAATCATTGTATTATATATTATAGCACCTAAAATACGAGCGTTTGGAAAGTATACGGTTTCTGGAATTTTGGAAGAGAAATACGGGAAAGCGGCACGGAATGTAGCTAGCATCATCATTATTCTTGCTTATGTAGGGATTGTATCCTATCAAATGAAAGGATTCGGATTTATCCTGAACATTACAACGGGCATGTCTGTGCAAACGGGAACTTTCATCGGTGCGATTCTAATTATATTCTTAGCGATGATTGGTGGATTACGTTCTGTTTCGCAGACAGACGCGATAAGTGGTTTCCTCATGGTAGGCGGCTTAATCATCACCGTACCAACGATGTGGGTCATTGCAGGAGGATGGGGGGAAATAGTATCCAATGTACCCGCTTCACATATGACATTCACAGGTGGTTTAACGCCAATCCAATTATTGGGGTATTTGCTGCCGTCGTTGTTTCTATTATTAGGAGATCAGAACATGTATCAACGTATCGCCTCATCGAAGAATGACGCATCATCGAAAAAAGCGCAAATTGGATGGTTAATAGCCATGCTTGTTATATCTCCTTCCATTACGTTTATTGCCTTTGCTTCGCGCTCCATTTTTCCCGATATTGATCCGGGCATGGCTCTAATGGCAACGACAACGGTAATGCCTATTGCAATTGGAGGAATATTGTTAGCAGCGGCTGCGTCCTTTATTATTACAACAGGAAATTCATTTTTACTTTCTGCCGCGACCAATGTAACGTTTGATTTATACGCGAGCTATGTAAAACCTCAAGCATCAGATAAGGAAAAGTTGAACATAACGAAAGCTTTTATTGTTATATTAGGTATAATGTCATTTATACTGATTAGCTATTTTCCAACGGTATTAAGTGTGCAAATGTATGCCTATACTGTGTATGGAGCAGGTGTTACGCCGGCTGTATTGGCAGTGTTTTTCTCGAAGCGAGTGACCGCCAAAGCAGGTATATACTCTATGGTGGCTGGTGTATCTTCAACGTTAATTTGGGAAGTAATCCTTAGCAAACCTTATGAGATTAATAGTGTTGTTGTTGCAGTACCGATTGCGACACTTGTCTTAATGATCGTAACGCTCATAAGTCATCGTAATAGCCACGCATTAACTTAATAGAAAATGGAATAAATATAGAGGAGTGATTGGAGTGGACCATCGTTTACATAAGTTAACCGATTGGATGAAAAGAGAGAAAGTCGATGTTGTGTTTTTAAATTCAACGGAAAATGTATTTTATTTTACACAGTTTCATACAGATCCACACGAACGATTGATGGGCCTATTTGTCTTTCAAGAAGAAGAGCCGTTATTTGTCGTGCCAGGTATGGAGAAAGAACAAGCGAAAGCGGCAGGTTGGAAGCATGAAATAATTGGCTATTATGATCATGAGAATCCTTGGGATATGATTCATACAGCATTGATAAAGCGGACCGTTTCTGCTAGCGTAGTAGCATTTGAACAGGAAGTCGTTTCTTATCGTCGTAGTCAAGCTTTCTTAGCTATGTTCCCAGAAGCGAGCATTCGTTCCGTTGATGAAACGTTGAACCGTATGAGAGTTGTGAAGGACGATAAAGAAATCGCTATAATGAAAAAAGCGGCCCAACTTGCTGATTATGGAGTAGAAGTAGGTGTTCAAACCATACGGGAAGGCATCACAGAAATGGAAGTATTAGCAACTATTGAGTATGAGTTGAAGAAAAAAGGTGTAAGGGAAATGTCTTTTTCAACAATGGTGCTATTTGGTGAGAAGTCTGGTCAGCCCCATGGAAACCCAGGGGAGCGCGTATTGCAGTCAGGAGACTTTGTTCTATTTGATTTAGGTGTCGTGTTAGACGGTTATACTTCTGATATAACTAGAACTGTCCTTTTTAAAGAAGGAACAGATGCGCAAAAAGCGATGTATCATACGGTGTTACAGGCCCAACTAGCTGCCTTACAAGCGAGTAAACCAGGTGCAAGAATTGGTGATTTAGACATGGTAGCTCGAAACGTAATAACAGAGGCGGGCTATGGTGAATTGTTCCCTCATCGCATAGGTCACGGATTAGGCATTAATGTACATGAATACCCATCCATGAGCCATTTGAATGATGAACTGCTTGAAGAAGGAATGACTTACACGATTGAGCCAGGCATTTATGATTCCGTTATTGGTGGCGTCCGTATTGAAGATGATGTCCTTGTTACATCAGATGGATTTGAAACATTAACGAAATACCCCAAAGAATTACAAATTATTAAGTAAATGAGAAGGAGCGCTCTGTTAGTCTATAAAGGCTAAGGGTGTTCTTTTTTAAATTGAGAATAAATTTCATTGACAAAGAGAACCATTCTCAATTAACATGTAGATATTGATAGTATTCGCTTAGTATAGCTGAGCGTTATAAAAATGGGGGATTAGATGCTTTCCACACAAACGACGATACAACAAGTAATTAAAGAAAGAAGAACTATACGGAATTTTACAAATGAGCCTATTGATATACAAGAAATGGTTGACTTATTAGACGTTGCTGTTTATGCTCCGAATCATAAAACACGTGAACCATGGTCTTTCATGGCCATTACGTCCAATGCAAGAACGAAGATGTATGATGAGATTGTGAACAGTTATGAACGGCAGCATATTTTTGAAGGGTATGCGCAAGAAACAGTGAACAAGAAGAAAGAGAAGTTGTATGATATGATGCACCAATGTCCCATTCATTTGATTGTTACAATGGATCAGGCCGACGAAAGAAAGGTTTGGGAAGAAGACTTTGCTGCGACTTGTGCCATGATGCAAAATCTTCAACTACTTGGTTGGGAACGCAATATTGGCATGGTGTGGAAAACGAATCCTTATATTCAAGATAAAGAGTTTTACAAAGCGATGGGGATAGATCCGACGAAAAAAATTGTAGGTGTCCTACATATTGGGCGTCCAGCCAAAATTCCGAAAGCAAAAGATCGTACACCAGTAGTGGATAAACTAGTCATTCGAAATGCGTATTAACAGGATTTACTGCTGATAATAATATACCTCTCTCTTAAGCTGTCTTTGTTAAAGGAAGATGGCTTTTTTTTGTGAAAAAGAGGCTGGGACATAACCTATTGAAAATCAAAAAAGCGTATGAAATCAAATTTAAAAACTTTGATTTCATGCGCTTTCGATTTTGGTAAAATAAGAGATTTCGTTGGTATCTTAACTCTTGTCCCAGCCTTTTAGATTTGAAAAGTTTATTTTTTCTTCAGTTTTGGAAAATCAAACTGAATTGAGATAATCCCCATAACTGCAATGAAGATTGGATAAAATGAATAAGGAAGCATGACAACTGGTGATAGTCCGCTAAATTGCGAGGCTGCTAGCAATTGTGCACCATATGGAATTAATCCTTGTACCGTACAAGAAAATATATCAAGTAAACTTGCTGATTTTCGCCTATCGATGTTGTAATCATCTGCAATTTGTTTTGCTAGTTGTCCAGATGTAATAATGGCAATTGTGTTATTCGCTGTAGCTAAATTGGTAGAGGCTACAAGTCCTGCAATACTTGCTTCTGCGCCCCTTTTCGAGCGTACACGTTTCGTTAAAACATGTCGAATGAAATCGATGCCTCCATTGTATTGAATCATCGACACAATGCCTCCGATAATGATCGTTAACAATATAAGCTCGGACATGCCTGTAATTCCATCCGATATATGATTAAACAAGTCAATAAACGTATAAGAAGGAGAAGAAACACCAATAAGTCCAGCTAATAAAATGCCCCCGAACAGCACAATTAACACATTTACTCCTGCTAGTGCTCCAGCTAATACACCTATATAAGGTAAGATTGTTATCCACTCGAAAGAAGTAGCGGACACACCAGTTGAACTCCCATAAGATAAAAAGAACAGCAAAGCAATTGTCGCGATAGCTGCTGGTAATACGATGAAGAAGTTTGTTTTAAATTTATCCTTCATTTCCGTTTTTTGAGTACGTACAGCGGCAATGGTTGTATCAGATATAATGGATAAGTTATCACCGAACATAGCACCGCCGACTACGGTAGCTACTGTCATTTCGCTTGGCAAACCAGTTTCTGAACTTATTCCCACTGCAATGGGTGCAAGAGCGGCAATGGTTCCAACAGAAGTTCCCATTGCAAGCGATATAAAACAAGCGATAATAAAGATTCCCACAATAATCATATTCTCCGGTAAATACGTAAGGGCAAACTGTACGGTAGAGTTTACAGCACCAATACTACTTGCCACAGATGAAAAAGCCCCAGCTAAAATGAAAATCATTACCATAATCATAATATCCGGGTGCCCAGCACCTTTGGCGAATTGTTCCACCCGTTCAGATAAACGATCTTTATTAGGTAGTATGAATGAAACGAAGGACGCTAACAAAGCAGGAATAAGCATAGAGATTTGATAAAAATCACCTGTTAAGATGCCTGCAAGTAAAAAGGTTCCTAGAAAAATAATAAAAGGTAATAAAGCAAAAGGATTGTTCTTTGAATTCATACTCATGATGTCACTCCAGTTCACAATTTCAAAACAGTCCATCTCGATTTTAACTCATTACACTTTATATGGTTAACGTGATAATGTCAATGTTCTACATCTATTCCGAAGAGTAATAATTATCTTAAAAAATAAAAAATAAATTAAAAGAAAATTGATAAGATTATCATTTTACTTTAAAATGTGAATTATGTAGAAAAAAGGGGTGGAAAGAACATGTCGCAAAAGAAAAAAGAAATTTCCTTTACGCTATCTCTTATACCATTAGTTGTCATGATTGTAGCTATGGGATTTACTATTATTCAATTTGAAGGGAGTCCTCACATACCTCTTATTCTCGGTACTATGGTTGCCGGAGTAATTGCTTGGTTGAAAGGGTTTACAGCAGTAGAAATCGAAGAAAGTATTTATAAAGGAATCAGACACGCGCTACCAGCGATTGTCATTATTATACTCGTAGGGTTAATTATCGGGGCATGGATCGGTGGTGGAGTTGTACCATCGTTAATTTATTATGGCTTACAATTGATTTCACCGTCTTGGTTCCTCGTATCTATATCTGTTTTGTGTGCTATCGTAGCTATTTCCATTGGGAGCTCATGGTCGACGATGGCGACGATGGGGGTAGCTGGAATGGGCGTAGGTATTAGTTTAGGGATTCCAGAAGGGATGATTGCGGGAGCCATTATTTCCGGTTCTTACTTCGGAGATAAGATGTCCCCATTATCCGATACAACGAACCTTGCTTCAGGTATTGCAGGTGCAGATCTATTTGAACATATTAAGCATATGTTACATACAACGATTCCTGCATTTATCATTACATTAATTGTTTACGCATGGATGGGGAGTTCTTTCTCAACGGATTCCATTGAATCAGAACAAGTAGCTGCTGTTCTAAAAGGGTTAGAACAACACTTCGTTATTTCACCTTGGTTACTTTTGATACCGCTTACAGTTATTGTGTTAGTTATTTTTCGTGTCCCTGCATTGCCAGCTTTATGTGTTGGCGTGATGCTTGGTTTTCTTTCTCATGTATTTATTCAACCTGGTACTATTGGGGAAGCGGTCGTTGTTCTCCATGATGGTTATGCTTTTGAGTCGCATATAGTGATGCTGAATGAGCTATTAAATCGTGGTGGAATAGAAAGCATGATGTACACCGTTTCTTTAACGATTGTCGCCATGACGTTTGGTGGCGTGTTAGAAGAGACTGGTATGCTACGTGCAATCGTAATGAAAATCATTTCCTTTGCCAAAACCAGTCGAAGTCTAGTCGTTACTACAATTGGTTCCGCGTTCTTTACAAATTTAACGGCTTCAGAGCAATATATGTCAGTCATATTACCTGCAAGAATGTACACAGAAGCATATGATAAAATGAATCTACACCCGAAAAATTTATCTCGTGCTGTCGAAGATGGGGGCACATTGACTTCAGTGTTTATACCTTGGAATACGTGTGGCGTGTTTATCATTGCAACACTTGGTGTTCATCCTTTCGTGTACGCACCTTACGCTATTTTAAACATTATCGTCCCTATCCTATCCATCATTTTCGCTATAACAGGATATACAATTGCAAAGAAACAAAATGTACAACCAGTATCACCTGACCCAAGTGAATCTTCTCAATCAGCATGATGAAAGCGCATGAAATCAAGGCTTTAAATTTGATTTCATGCGCATTTTTGATTTTTACTAGGTTATATCCCAGCCTCTTTTATGAAAAGTGAAATGTATGTGCACATTCTGGTGTCTAAAAAAGAGGTGGCTTACTCCTTTTTAGACACACTCTGTTAATAGTTAAATTGCTTAGTGGAATCTTGGAGCTGGGTTGCTAGGTTGGAAAGTTCGTTTGCTGAAGCTGCAACCTCTTCCATCATCGCCGATTCTTGTTCAATGGCGGCCGCAACTGTTTGTGATTCATCAGTAAATGTTGATGAGATTTGCACAATCGAATCGGTGTCTTGTACGATTGATTGTATATGATCATGTACGTTGTGAACGGCAGTTGTTACGTTTTGTGTTTCCGTTTGTACTAGATTTACCGCCTCAGAAATAGCGGAAAAGGTTTCAGCTGTAACATCCACCATTTCTTTTCCTTTTTGAACAGATTGATTATTGCTTTCCATCGCCTGTACGACTTGGTCTGTATGACTTGTAATTGTTTCTACTAATGTATGTATTTCATTAGCAGCTTTGCCGGATTGTTCTGCTAAATGTCGCACTTGTGTAGCGACAACGGCGAAACCTTTCCCATGTTCGCCAGCTCGTGCGGCTTCAATCGAAGCATTGAGAGCTAATAGATTTGTTTGTTCAGCAATGTTGGAAATAATGGAAACAATCTTTGTTATCATGACTGATTGGTGTTCTAGCTCATGTAAACTTGTTGTGATTTGATTCGTGTTTGTTAAAATCGTTTCCATTTGATCCGTAACTGTAGCGGCAAAATCGAAACCTTGATTAGCTTTCTCTGTTGCTAGTTTCACTTGTTCGTTTACAGAGAGAATGTTTAAAGATATTTGATCTGTTTCTTGTGATACATTGTTAATTTTGTGTCCAGTATGCTTCGTTTTATCATTTTGCTGATCGATGCCGACGGAAATGTTTTGAATGGATTCGCCGATCTCAATAGTAGCTCGACTTACTTCTTGTCCATTAGCGGTTAATTGCTGTGCTGTTGTTGCTACTTGCTCTGCAGACGTGCTAATTTGTTGTAATGTTTCTCCTAACGTATCGGTCATATTATTCATGGAGATGGCTAAAGTACCAAATTCAGATGGAAGATTTGTATCGTAGGTGATGGTGAAATCTCCAGTTGTAAATTTCTTTGTTTGAGCAATAAAATGTTGCAATGCTTTCGAAATACGATTCCCAAAAACAAAAGCAATGGTAGCTCCTATAATTACACTTATAATAACCATTATAATCGTGAACGAAAATACGAATGATCCATTCTTGTTCATTTGTGTTATTTCATTCCTAATGTGTTGATCAATTGCTATAGCATTTTCTTTAGAGAATTCGACTAGATTTTTCGATCCTTTTCCAAGAATAGGTTTAGATGCAGTGAGCGCTTCCTCTAAATGATCTTCTTCCAATAGTGGAATTACTTGTTCATCAATAGCTTGCTCCCATGCATGGAAGTCAGCTTCAAACTGTGTGAAATCTTCGCTTGTTTCCCCTAGCTGTTTTAATTGATCAATGGATGCGTGCACCTCTTCTCGGATGGAAAAATGGTTCTCCATCATAAAATCCTCTTCATAGTTCATAAATCCTCGAATAGCAGCATTTGAACGTACGGTATGAAAGGCAATATTATTATATATAGTCATTCTTTGTTGATTTTGCTTTATATCATCCAGTATTTGATTTGTTTTTATCATATGCGTAATGCCGATAGCCCCTAATAAGGTTAAAAAGGCTAGCATGATTACGAAAGCACTGAATAATTTCGTGCGAATGCTCCATCTCACATTAAATTCCTCCTATATTAAATGCTTCTTTAGTACACACATGGTTATTATTGTATCTTATGTGAAAACGTTTTACCAGTCTATTAGACCTATCTATATAAAAAATCACAATAGAGCATAGAGGAGATTGTCGAACACTTAAAACGAAAATAGCGTACAAATTATTAGAAAATTCTGTTACAATTTCAAGGAGAGGTGATGAATATGAAAATTACGATTATTGGTGCTGGTGCATTAGGTGGTTATTTCGGAGCAAGGCTAGATCAGGCAGGACACCACGTCCAATTCTATGTCCGGCCACGTCGAGCGAAGCAGTTGGAAGAGTGTGGGTTGACGGTTTACAGTCCACATGGTAATTACACGATTGACCTACCGCACGTTGTACAACATGTAAAGGAAATTCAAAAGGTAGATCTCGTATTGCTCACTGTGAAAGGGTACCACTTAACGGACGTAATGCCACAGTTGAAATGGTTGGTCAATAAAGGTGCTAAAGTATTACCATTATTAAATGGAATCGAACACATCTACACGCTGCAAGAAGAACTAGGAAAAGAAAATGTGCTTGGCGGTCTTGCATTTATAATAGCGACACTAGATGATCGTGGACATGTCGTTCATTCTAGTCAAGAGCACAATCTATACTTTGGGGCACTTCACCCATCACAAGAACCTCTTTGTACAGCTTTATCTAAAGTGTGGAAAGATAGCAATATGGATGCTTTGTATAGAGATAATATACGGTATGACATGTGGGAAAAATATATGTTTATCACGGCTTTTTCGGGTATTACTACGGTTGGCGACTTTCCAATTGAAACGGTTAAGAAAGTACCTGCCACGTTAATGGCAACCAAACGTGTATTAGAAGAAATGAAAATGCTTGCGAACGCTTATAACATACCTATTACAGAGGAAACGGTCCAAGCCAATATGTCGAAAATGTTGTCCTTTTCAGATGATGCTACCTCTTCTATGCATCAAGATAAACGAAAAGGTCTCATGCTTGAAGTTGATCATCTGCAAGGGGGAGCATTAAGACTTGCAGATAGCGTAAGAATGGAAATGCCACACATTTATATGATGTATGGCATTTTAAAAGCATATGAAAACAACAAGAAGATTACAACAACATAAAAACCAATAGTTGCAATAAATTTCCGTATTCCTTATAATGGATGTAAAGTGAATAAAAGAGAGTCCACAAGGGGAGCCTGAACTGGCTGAGAGTGAACAAGTTGTTCTGACCCTATGAACCTGTTAGTTCATACTTACGTAGGGATGTGGCTTTTGGATGGTACAATGTGATGCCACGTTATAAAAGGTAAAATCCATCGAAGGCTCTCCCTTTGCATGGCTTTTTTTGTGCGCTTTTTTAATAAGAATAAGGGAGAGATATGATGAGGAATCAACGTGTATTATTTATTGTAGAGGTTTCATTATTTGCGGCGCTGGGAATTGTATTTAGCCTACCATACTTATCCATTCCATTGTGGCTTCAAGGAGGATCGATATCACTGGCGATGCTTCCTATATTATTCATGGCTTTTCGTTGGGGGCTTAAAGGCGGTTTAGTAACAGGGTTGATGGTAGGAATCATTAATTCATTCATTAATCCGTATATCGTTCATCCTGTTCAGTACATTTTAGACTATCCATTAGCGTATAGTGTCGTTGGATTAGCGGGGATATTTTCCATCCACGTTCAACGTGCTTTGCGTTCAGAGAATAGAAAGAAGTTCATCTTTTATGTAACACTTGGTACATTTATTGGTAGTATGGGACGTTTAATAAGCCATTTTATAGGTGGTGTCGTATTCTTTGGATCATTCGCTCCTGAAGGGATGGCTGTATGGTACTACTCCTTAACGTATAATGCGGGATATATTATTCCTTCTTTTGTAATTAGTGCCATCGTGTTAAGTTTTATACTATATTCTAGGCCACAGCTTATTCGTTCAACTAAACAGAATGAGAGACATGCTGCTTAGTAAATCTAAATGAAGCACCTTCTCCGTAATTGGAGAGGGTGTTTTTTCATAATGCCTACACCTATTTGTTCGGATATAGTATCATGATGTCAAAGTCTTTTTTTGTTGAAAGAGATGGATGAAGGAATGAAATTGGTGAAGCTACGTAGAAGGTGATGGTTCAATGAGCGAAGACGTGCAAAAGAAATGGCCGCTAAAAATGTGGCTATGGCATTCGTTTAGAAGGAAAACGTTACTTCCTTTATTTATTGTAGGGATGATTTTTGGCTTGCTTTATTTCGTTACATACGAATGGTCCAAAAAGGTAACGGTTAATGGGCTAGAGGACGAAGCCTTTGAAGATATAGAGCAAGTTGCGATACGAGAAGGTCAAGTAATCTCCAATGAGGTGAAATCGATTTCTAGAATGACAGATTTGTTTCGAAAAGAGATGGAGTTAGCTTTACAGCAAGAAGTCAGTCTAGAAGAAGTTGATCGTCAGCGATTAGGCTATACGGAAGAGGGCGTTCTTCATACTACGAAAAATCGCGCAGAAGACGGAGCGGCGGTTTATTATAGCGCGCTTCAACCTCGAGATGAGCATGACATGAATAAAGTCGCCCAGGTTTTATCAACACAATCATTTATGAAACATATTTATGAGTCAGAGCCCTTGATTTCGTCCGTTTACTTTAATACATATGACTCATTAAATGTCATCTATCCGTATTTTAAGGTTATGCATGAATATGCACCATATTTGAACTTTGCTCAATACGATTTTTATTATGAAGCAAACGAAGAGCATAATCCATATCGGAAAGTGAAGTGGACAGATGCTTATTTAGATCAAGCTGGTCGAGGATGGATTTCTTCCGCTATCGCACCTGTATATCATGGTAATTTTCTTGAAGGTGTCGTTGGCATTGATGTGAAAGTATCGACTATCGCAAATGATGTATTAGATTTAAATATACCTTGGGATGGATTTGGCGTGTTGGTAGAAGATGATGGAGCGATTCTTGCCTTGCCGAAGAAAGGGGAGCAATTGCTAGGGGTTGAACTTAAAAATCAAACATACCATCGAGCGGTTTTAGAAAGTACGATTAAACCAAAAGATTTTAATATGTATAATCGAGAAGAAACTAAAAAACTTGCTGCTGAAATGGAAGGGCAGCATAAAGGGATGTCCACAGTTACGCTACAAGGAGAAGAGCAAGTTGTGGCCTGGTCAACTGTACCAAGCACAGGGTGGAAATTGATGGTGATTGTGCAAGGGGAGAACATTTATAATAATATAACGACAGTCAATGAGAAATTATTACGTATCGGGGCGTTTATGATTGCGGGATTATTCCTTTTATACGTCGTTTATATGCTGTATTTGTCCAAGTATGCTCGTAAAATGAGTTACCAGTTCTCAGCGCCACTTATGGAGATGAACGATATGGTCCATGAAATCGGTGAAGGAGATTATTTTCAGCAAAGAAAAATATACGACATTCAAGAACTAGACGACATTTCTTCTAGTATTCAAGTAATGGGTGAAACGCTAGGCAAAGCTAATATTGCGTTACATAACGCTCAACAGGAGATTGTCATACGGGAGTCTGATTTGAAAGCTGTTATTTCTTCCATCGACGATATTATTATGCGCTTAGATGAGTATGGTCATTATTTAACGATTTGGACGAGAGATGAACAACAGCTATCTATGCCGAAAGAGGAATTAATGAACACAACGATTGATGAAGTATTCTCTCCAAAAGATGCACAACTATTTATGGATTCCATTAAAGAAGTGAAACAAACGCAACAAGTGAAAAATATCGAGTATTATATCGAAACGATAGGTGGAAAAAGGTGGTTCCAAGGTAGATTGTCACCGATTACTGACTCCTATATAGGTCACAATCAATACGTGTTAACAGTCCGAGATATTACAGACTTGAAAGAATTGCAACAATCGTTAAAACAAGCAAAAGAAGAAGCGGAGCGTGCTTCCGAGGCTAAGTCTGAATTTTTATCTAGTATGAGTCATGAATTAAGGACACCGATGAATGCGATATTAGGATTTGCTCAATTATTAGAATTTGATGGAGAAGATCGTTTAACTGAGTCACAATTGGAGAATGTAGAAGAAATTATTCGAGCGGGTAATCATTTGTTAGCGATCATCAATGAAATATTAGATTTAGCTAAAATTGATTCAGGCAAGTTATCTGTTTCCATTGAGCCAGTCGAAGCTTCCCCAGTGATGGAAGAAGTGTTTAGTATCATACAACCGCTTGCAAATAAACGGGATATTACGTTGACGACAGCGATAGATAAATGTGAACAACTGTACGTTTATGCGGACCGGACAAGGCTTAAACAAGTATTGTTAAATTTGCTTTCAAATGCTGTTAAATATAATTACGAGAAAGGGTCGATTCATTTTTCTTGCTTCGTAAAACAAGAGTACTTGCATTTTGTTGTGGAGGATACTGGTTTTGGCATTGATAATAAACATATTGCTAATATATTTGAACCATTTACACGTATTCGCGATGACGTAGTGATTGAAGGGACTGGTATTGGCTTAACATTAACGAAGCAATTAGTAGCTATGATGGATGGGGCGATAACGGTACAAAGTGTGGAAGGCCAAGGGAGTACGTTTACTGTTGCTTTGCCGCTAGTAGATCAGCAAACTTTGCACGTCAAATCCTCTGAGCGACAACGAGCAATGAAGCATGGACGATATAAAAGTAGGAAGAAATTATTGTATGTAGAAGATAATCCTGCTAACCTTCACCTTGTGCAGAAGATATTAGAACAGTATCCTGAAATTGAATTGTTAGCTGCTACTAATGGAGAAATGGGAGTCGATTTAGCGCAAGCACATGAGCCAAATATGATACTATTAGATTTAAACTTGCCAGGTTCGGATGGCTATGAAGTATTAGAAAGATTAAGGCAAACCCCAGAAACGTCTAAGACGACAGTAATTGCTATTAGTGCAAACGCTATGCCACGTGATATTGAGAAAGGGTTGACGGCCGGTTTTGATGATTATGTCACGAAACCATTACAAGTGACGAAGTTCATTGACGTAATTCAAAAGCATCTGTGTAATAATAATTCTGAGTGAAAAAAGCTAAACAAATTATACATTTTACTATATACTTATAATTAAGAAAAATTATTTAGCAGTAGGATGATGTAGATGACTTATCGTCTTTTAATCGCAGATGATCAAGGTCCTTCCCGTAAACTTTTGCGACAAATGATTGAAAAAATGGCAGCAGATTCGTTTGAAGTAGTAGGTGAAGCGGAAGATGGAGAAGAAATGATAGAGAAGGTGTTCAAGTACCAACCAGATCTCGTCATGTGCGATATTGAAATGCCAAAAAGAAAAGGGATAGAAGCTGTAACTGAATTACAAAAGACACGACCTTCATTAAAATATATATTTACGACTGCATATGAGAGTTTTGCTGTACAAGCATTTGATTTAAATGCAGTAGACTATATATTAAAACCGATTGAAATGAGTCGATTGATGTTAGCTTTAGAGAGAGCAAAGGATGTATTAGGTAAGAAGCAATCAAAAGGGCAACAGACAGGTGCCAATATGCAACGATTGCCTATTCGATTTAATCGTTCTTTGTATTATGTGCAAGTAGAGGACATCTTGTTTATAGAAAAAAGTGATCGCAAATCGATTATTCACACGCCGACAGCACAATACTCATCATCGGAAACACTAGAGTATTACTTAGATTTTTTAGACGAGCATTTCGTTCAATCCCATCGCTCATTTATTATTAATTTAGCGAGAGTGAATCGAATTCAAGCATCAGGAAAAAGCTACGTAGTATTCTTTGATGGATATGAGACGCCAGCTCAAATATCGAAACAGAATATACAACGCATTCAACATTTAATGAGTGAATCAAGCTAATCTAGAGTGAACAGGAATCCTAATTTAACGAAAGGATTCCTGTTTTGCGTTAAAAAGGTAATTTTCTAGTGTGAATAGGTTATTTTTTTGTTTGAACTGGCTGTTTTATTGTTTGAAACCGCTCATTTGCTTTTGACCATGAGGTGCATTTCTTGGTAATCTAAGTCTTGAGGTCAGTACATGCTTTAAACAACTTTGCTTACCATGTATGTTTCATCCGCTGCTAAATAGATGGAAGCAACTTATTTATACTAAGCTCTTAATTTTTCTCCCTTTCTTTTTAATTAAGTCAGTATAAATGCAACTTGTTTATATGCCAATTGACCTCTATTATAAAGATAGAGACATTTCATGAGAGACGACTAAATATATATCAAGTCACAAAAAAAGCGCCTTTTTCTATCATAGAAAAAGATGCGCTTTTTTTGTATCATAGAAGAAGGGAAACTATTCTATGAAAATAGTGAAACTTTTTCATTATTAATGCCGTAAACACAGTTAAGATATAAACTAAGTAAAGGATGATGAGTGTTGTTTAAGAAAATCATGGCTAGTCTTGGCATCGGTTCTGCAAATGTGGATACACAATTGGAGAAAGACCGCTACATGGCAGGTGAAACGGTAAATGGTAGAATAATGATTCAAGGTGGTAACGTAGAACAACAAATTGATGGTATTACCCTTTTTCTTATGACGGAAGTGTTGAAAGAGGTCGATGATCGTAAAGTAAGGGAAGAAGAAGTAATCCATCGTTTTACTATTACAGAATCATTTACGCTTCAAGCAGAAGAGCGAAAGGAATTAGAGTTTGCGTTTAATCTTCCTGATCATACACCTGCAAGCTTTGGAAGACTGCCCATTTGGTTCCAAACAGGATTAGATATACCAATGGCGGTAGATCCACAAGACCGTGATTACATTCATGTTGATCCTTCAGAGGAGGTTCAAACCGTATTAACAGCATTACAGCATGAACTCTCTTTCACGTTGCGTAAAGTGGACATGGAAATGTATAAGAAACGTTATATCGTCCAGGAATATGAATTTACTCCAGGTAGTCTTTATCGAAAGGATCTTGATGAGCTAGAAGTATTATTCTTTCCGCAAGAGAACGGATTAGAATTAGTAATGGAAGTGGACCGTCGTGCTAAAGGATTAAGTGGTCTCTTTGCTGAAGCGCTAGATATGGATGAGAGTCACGTTCGTGTTCATTTATCAAATGAGGAATTAGCCCAAGGGCAGTCTGTAGTTGCGAACAAGTTACAACAAGTCATTGATCACTTTAAAAAATAATACGTTTATAGATTAAACAGCTATGACATATCTTGCGTTATCAAAGATGTGTCATGGCTGTTTTTTTTACGAGAAAGCATAGAAATCCTCGTTTAGGAAAAAATGAATAACAGATATGGAGGAAAGGGTTATTCATCATGAAAAAAATGAAAGTTAAAAAAATCGAAGACTTGAAAAAACGCCGTAAAAAAAACAAAGACTCTTCTGCTAGCGTGGATAAATCTAAAACGACACCGTTGCATCATAAGCTCGAACAAAATGTTGATGAGCTGAAACAATCCATTGGAGCAAGCAATGATGTTGTCATTAAGCAGTTTTATATTGGGAAATCGAAAGAAAAAAAATGTGCGCTAGTCTTTATTGATGGCCTCGTTGATAAAACGTCCATTCAGGAATTTATATTAGAATCGATGATGGTGGATTATACTGAGGAGGAAAAGGATAAAGAGAAAAAATCCATCCAACAACAAGATTTTTCTTCATCTAACATGATTGAACAATTAAAACAACAGTTATTGCCAGTTTCGGAGGTTGAAGAACTTGCGGATCTGCAAACGTTATATGATCATGTTTTTTCTGGTGATACAATTTTATTACTTGATGAAAGTCCTTCAGGCTTAATTATAGGAACGAGAGAGTGGAAACAACGAGCTGTCATGGAGCCGAGCTCACAAATGGTAGTGAGAGGACCACGTGATGGATTTACAGAAACATTAAGAACGAATACGATGCTTATTCGAAGAAGGATAAAAGACAAAAACTTGCGACTTGAATCGCACTCAATTGGAAAGGTGACGAAAACAGACGTCACAATGATGTACTTGGAAGGCATTGTGAATGATGGCGTTGTAAAAGAAGTGAGAGAGCGTTTAAAGCGAATTGATACAGATGCGATATTAGAAAGTGGCTACATTGAAGAGTTTATTCAAGATGAAGCATATACCCCATTTCCAACTGTTTATAATTCTGAGCGTCCTGATACAATAGCTGCAGGGATTTTGGAAGGCAGGGTAGCTATTTTAGTAGATGGAACCCCATTTGTATTGTTAGTCCCGGCTTTATTTGTACAATTTTTTCAATCAAGTGAAGATTATTACCATCGTACAGATATTGTAATTGCAGTTCGACTATTAAGATATTTTGCTTTTTTTCTATCATTGTTAACTCCTTCCATCTATATTGCAGTAACGACATTTCATCATGAAATGCTACCGACTCCATTGTTAATTAGTTTGGCAGCACAGCGAGAAGGGGTTCCTTTTCCAGCGTTTATAGAAGCTTTATTAATGGTAGGCGCTTTTGAAATTTTGCATGAAGCTGGTATCCGTATGCCTCGTGCGGTTGGTTCTGCTATATCGATTGTCGGTGCGTTAGTGCTCGGAGAAGCGGCTGTCCAAGCAGGGTTAGTATCAGCGGTAATGGTCATAGTAGTAGCATTAACGGCTATTTCCTCCTTCGTATCCCCTTCGTTTAATATGGGTATATCGGTGAGACTGATCCGAGTCTTTTTAATGATTTTAGCATCGATTTTCGGTTTGTTTGGCATTATATTAGGGTTGATTGTAATGGTTCTCCATTTGTGCAGTCTACGATCCTTTGGTATTCCATACATGTCCCCTTTAGCCCCATTAAATGCAAGCAATCAGAAAGACGCTATCCTACGTCTTCCGCACTGGAGTCTATTAACTCGACCACATTTAATTAGCCAAAAGAATGTCGTTCGGGAACAAACAGTTAAAAAAGGGAAACCTAAACCTCCAACTAAAAATAGAGAAGAGGGAGGAAGTAAAAGTTGAAGCGATGCATACTTCTCTTTCATCTATTGTTGTCTATTGCTTTGCTCACCGGTTGTTGGAGTTCAAGGGAGCTAAATGAATTAGGGATTGCTTCTGCTGTTGGAATTGATAAAGTAGACGATGGTTATCAAGTAACAGTCCAGTTAATAAACCCTAGTGAAGTTGCTTCCCAAAGCCGTACAACACAATTAGCTGTATTTACCTACTCGGCAACTGGGAAAACGATTTTCGAAGCATTACGTAGAATGACCACTGAAGCGCCAAGAAAGTTATATTTATCACACATACGCATGATTATTTTTGGACAAGAAATAGCAGCTGAAGGAATTCATCGCTCATTGGATTTCTTCATACGGGATCATGAATTGAGAACAGATTTCTTTATGGTTGTTGCTGAGGGTAGTAAGGCATATGAATTATTAAATATTGTAACACCTGTTGAATATATCGGAGCGAATAAAATGTTTAGTTCACTTGAAACGGCTTCCCAATCATGGGCACCTACGAAAGCGGTGTCCATTGATGAATTTGTAACAGAAATGGAGAGTGACGGTAGTAATCCAGTATTATCAGGAATTGAAATAAAAGGAGATAAAGAACAAGGGGATAACCTTGAAAATGTGGAGCAAATAGATCCTAAAGCTAAGATTGAACTTAAAAACCTAGTCGTCTTCAAAGGGGATAAAATGAAGGGGAAATTATCGGAAACAGAAAGCAAAGGATACAACTACATTAAGGACAATGTGTCCAATACCATTGCTACCCAAGTTTGTTCTACAGAAGGAGGATCCATTAAAGAGTTTGTACGAGAAAAAGAGTCTGATGCAGAACAGTTTATTTCTGAAGAGATAACAAGCTCAAAAACTAAGGTTAAAGGAAGTGTTGTAGGAAACAAACCAAAGATAAATATTTCTGTGGAAACAAAAGCGAATATAGGTGATGTTGAGTGTACTATTGATTTATCTAAAATCGAGACGCTTAAGCAAGTAGAAGATTTACTAGCGGCGGACATAAAAGATGCAATGGAGCAATCGATACAACGTGCTAAAGAATTAGAGTCAGATATTTTTGGATTCGGCGAAGCCATATACCGGAGTAACCCAAAGCAATGGGAGAAATGGAAGAAGAATTGGGATGAAGAATATTTTCAGGATTTAGCTATAAGTATCGATGTAAAGGTTAACATTCATCGCACTGGTACCATTACGAAGCCTTTAAAAGGAGGAGAGTAAGTTGTGGGTTGTGCTGTTAATCATTTTCATTACGATCGTCGTCGCGTTATACGAAGTTCCACCTTTAATAAAAGCGAAACAAACGAAAGAACTCGTTATTTTTTTCGTATTGTTGCTTTCGGCAAGTTCGCTCTTGATTGTTCATAGCATTGGGGTGACGCTACCAAACCCTTCTGACTATCTAACCTATATGTATAAACCAATTAGTGATACTTTATATAGATTATTTCAATAAAAAAACAAGCAGCGATGAAGTAATTACGACTGCTTGTTTTTCCATTTTTGGCGGATGAAAGTAGTAAGCAACAACACGATTGGTAGAATAAAGCCGTGAGTAAGAGAATATGCAACAAAAATGTTCTCATCCCAATCATTTCGGTAAGTAGTGCTTGGGTAAACAATGATAGAAAGAAGATAACAATACATCGCTAAAGGAAGGATCAGTGAGTTCCCATCCTTTAATTGAAATAATTGTGTAACCCCTAAAGAAGATGCATAAAAATAAAAAAGTAATTTGTAAAAAATACAAATAATCCAGACGAATGCTAGAATAGCTTCCACTCTGCCGAACATAGGGCCTAGATTTATTTTTTTGGCAATTAAATAGGTAGGTACATTATTTCTTGCGGTTGCATCTGGTCCTAAAATAAGAATGGTGTAAAATGTGAATGTAATAATGATCAAACCAGCAAGTGCATAGCCAATTAACATCCCTTTCTTCCCTTGCTGTGAGTTATTTATTGCTGGGAAAACCATCATTAAAATTACGAGTGTGAAGGGAGTAACACTTAAGTATAATAATGCCCCTTTTCCAATTTGTTTCGGACTACTTTCCATTAGTGGTAACATATTTTCAAATTGGAGTAATGGGGATGTGAAAAGAAAGATGAACAATAGAAACAATAAAATCCAAAAGAAAAAGATTTCTGTAGAACGGGCAATGCTCTCAATCCCTAGTTTCATTGCAAAGGAGATGACAATAATGATTATGAATTGAATAATAGATGTAGGCGTTTCTGTTAAAATTTGCGTTGACAAAAAATCACCCATGTAACTTAATAGAGCAGCGGAAGAATGTAATGCGAAAAATATAAACGACAAAGAAGCGATAAAGCCAATTGGTTTGCCAAATTGTTGTTTCATTATATCAATAAATGTCATTTGTGAGTTGCTTTGAGATACGTTGGTAAGTAATAAAATAACGAAAAAGCCGATAAATACAGCGATAATAATAGCAATCCAAGCATCTTGTTTAGCACTTGCTGCTAACCCTCTTGGAATTTGTACAATCGTTGTTCCAATGGAAAAAATACAGACGATGATCATGAATTGCACGGAACTGATTTTTTCTTTTTTCATGATACGTACACCTTTCACATAATGAAAATAGTAGACCTTCCTCGTCTTAGTATTTGTTACTGGGGGATGAAATATACGAGCGCATCATATAAACATTTTTCGACAAAAACATTGAAAATTCTAATAAATTAAAGGATAATAGTATGAAATGATAGGGATATCTTATAAGGAGGCGGCTTTCTATGACTTTCAAGGTTGTTGCGTTGTACAATGGTGTGACAGAAATAACGTTTGAATGGTCGGATCGGGAACAAGTCGTTTTTAGTGATTATGATGCAGCAAATGGTTTTGTTCAGTCTCTTTTAAATCAACCTACTTACCAACGATATCAATTTGAAATTGTCAGGGTTCAAGGTGTTCACATCCCATATATAGAGCCATATGAAGAAGAGCTCATGTAAATCATCCGATTAGTGATAAGGAAATTCCCCTCACCATTTTTTGTACTGTTTATTTTATCGTTAATGATTTACAGGTGGTACAATTAACGTAATAAAAGCAAAGGGGAGTAGCATTACAATTGTCGATGGTGATATGATTCAAGTCTATCCTTTAGGAGAGAATCCAAAACGGTTGGATATTTGTCTATGTGGCATGCTAAAGCGGTTAAAACTAGCCATCCATTGATTTACAAAATATCATTGTATAATTAGGTGAGAGGGATGTTTGTGAAAAGAAGATTGTTACTGATTTTACTGCATATTGTAGTCGTATTATCGTTAACTAGTTGTACAAATAGTGAAGAGAGTACTTCATCAACATTTACAGAACTTACGATATCTGCAGCTGCAAGTATGAAGGAGCCGTTATTACAAATTGGGGAACGCTTTGAACAAGAACACGATACTATTCAATTGCACTATAACTTTGGCGGATCAGGTGCTTTAAAAAACCAAATTGTTCACGGTGCACCGGTGGACGTGTTTATATCTGCTGCTCCTATACATATAAAGGAGCTAATAGAAAAAGAAATCATGAAAGAAGAACATGCCATTCCTTTCATTCGTAATTCTCTCGTTTGGATTACGCATCAAGACAAAGAAGCGGTTTTCGCTAATATTATTCAGGGGAATCAACCAATTGCGATAGGAACACCGGCAACGGTTCCCGCAGGTATGTATGCTAAACAGGCTTTGGAATCAGCTGAAATGTGGAGTGCCGTAAAAAACCGCATTGTGTTTACAAAGGATGTCAGACATGTTCTTTCATTAGTGGAGCAACAATCCGTAATGGCTGGAGTCGTATATCAGTCCGATGCTTTATCATCGGATCACGTAACAATTGTAGAAACGATTGATCCTTCGTTACATGAATCCATTGAGTATATGATTGGAGTGCCACAATCGAGCAATAACAAACAAGCAGCCTTGTCCTTTATGGAGTTTCTCCAGTCAGAGGAGGGCGTTTCCGTTTTACAGGAGGCTGGATTTACTTCAATGGATATGAAGCAGGTGACGCAATGAACACGTCATTTTGGTCCCCTATTTATTTATCGTTAACGGTTTCCTTCGTAGCAACGGTAGCCGTGTTTATATTAGGTACAATGCTAGCGTTAGTCTTAAGTCGCGTGACATTTAAAGGGAAGATGATTATAGAAACCATCGTCATGCTTCCTATCGTATTGCCTCCTTCTGTGATAGGGTTTATGCTTATTGTTCTGTTTGGTACGAATAGTAGCATAGGGCAGTTAATTACATTTGTCTTTGGACAATCTATCTTATTTACATGGTGGGCAGCTGTAATAGCGGCTGGTGTGGTTGCTTTTCCACTAATGTATAACAGTGCTAAGCTAGGGTTTCAACAAGTCGATCAACAAGTTGAAGAAGCTGCTCGAGTGGACGGTGCTACGGAGAAGCGTGTTTTTCTCTATGTAACGTTACCGCTGGCGAAACATGCTTTATTCACAGGGGGGATATTAAGTCTTGCGCGTGCATTTGGAGAGTTTGGTGCGACGTTAATGTTTGCAGGGAACATTCCAGGAAAAACACAGACGATACCAACTGCTATTTATGTTGCAATGGATTCGGGGGATATGAGTCTAGCTTGGCTTTACGTCGGAGTTAGTATTGGTTGTTCAGTCATTATGTTAGCTCTTACTTACGTGTTTCAACGTCCTGAGCATTCGTAAAGATCCTGTTAATTTTGTGTAAATACGCCCACTTAATGTACTGGTTTTGATATGATATACCGAAAAATGTTAGGTGCTGGTGTACGTGAAAAAGAAAATTGCCGTTCTATTCCTGTTTGCGATAGCGATAGCAGAATTTCTTCTCTTTCTTTATATTAATTATACAACCTATGCGATGGTTGTTGATTTGAGCATATTTAGTGGTATCTTTATGTTTCAAACCATCTTTGCTTTCCATTCCTTGCTTGCAGGTGGAAAACTTCGATTATATTTGCCTAACATTGGTTTGTTAATAGTGATGCCGGTTTTTTTCTGGCTTTCACTGCCTGATTTAACGTATGATGCAGGTGCAAATATATTACAGCAGCATTATCAGCTATCTTCTTCTTTAAAAAGTGAAACCATTGCGGAACGAACGATTCAAGGGGAATGGGTTGGATTAGCTCAAAACAATGTGTACATATATGAAGATTCTAGTGAAGGTTTGTATTATATTGTAGATCCAAACGGGGAAGACATGATACGAATAACGGAAAAACCAAACACTAGATAGCGAAGCTTCGTACATGATGTAAGCTTCGTTTTTATTTGTCTAAAAAATGAACGCATCGGCAGAGTATAGAATAAGACAAAGTCGGGAAAAATAGCGGTATAGAGCCATTTTGTTAGCGTTTTCTATCTGAAAATTATCCAGGAAAAAATTTTCTTTAAAATTTTTTAAAAAAGTAGTGCAAAAACGTTATAAAGTATGATATATTTCCAAATAGACCCGATATTATTGATTATGAATCAACAAAGCGGTATATCTTAGTATATCTCCTAAATACTCGGGTTAACATTAATATACGCATAATTAGGAGGGATTACGATGAACATCTTCATCAAAGCACGTGAACTATTCGAGAAAGACTACCAAATGAGCCAAGAAGTGAAGCATTACAACGCATCTTCTCAAGGAATGACGAAAGGGAAGACAACGAAGCTAACGCCTAGCTTAAGAAGAAATCCATTTAAAAAATAAAAGGGGCACGAGTTTATCTGTTATGACATGTAATGGGAAAGTACCTGCCATAAAAAAGCGATTCATTATCCAACGATTCATTTTTAAGCAATACAGGTACTTTCCATTATTTTGTTTGAGTTCTTCTTTAACCCTCACACATCCCTACTGATAATATAACCTCTAACATTTACTACGTTTTCGTTGTACAATCATACCTTTTTTACATATAATGATAGATATACGGATTACTTAAAGGGATGGATTGGCATGAACACGACGAAGGCTTTACACATTCTCAAAGACAATGGCTATAAACATACAAAGCAGAGGAAAAAGCTATTGCACTTGCTGCAATTGTACGATCAATATTTATCCGTGAAACAAATATGGACAGATTTTCAAGAAGATTTCCCAGGAGCAAGTTATGATACGGTTTATCGGAATTTATATACACTATCTGAGTTAGGTATTATTGAATCTACGCAATTAAACGGGGAAAAGCACTTTCGTTTTCATTGCGATACACACGGACATCACCATCATTTTATTTGTACAGATTGTGGAAAAACGAGTCCGATTGATATATGCCCAATGGACGACGTACGAGGCATGCTACCAGAGCATCAAATAGAAAATCATACATTCGAAGTATATGGTAAATGTCCAAGGTGTCACTAAGATGGCTAAACCAGCGCTTAACAGGAGGCGTTGGTTTTTTTGATGATATAAAACGTAACAATTACTATTTACAAATCGTAATTGTTACGATAAGATATGAATGTACATACGAAAAGGAGGGATAACTGTGTCATTTCAAAATAAAACTGTAATCATGTTATTCATCATACTGTCAACTGTTTTGGCTGGTTGTGCGAGTAGTGAGCTATCATCCAATTCAGAAAAAAATAAAGAAGTATTAACGATTTACACAACGATTTATCCAATAGAAGATTTCACAGAAAAAATAGGTAAGGGGTACGTGCAAGTAGAATCAATTATTCCTCCAGGAGCAGACGCTCATACATTTGAGCCGACGCAAAAACAAATGGTAGATATGGCGGAAGGGGATGCCTTTATCTACAATGGTGCAGGAGCAGAACCTTTTGCCGATTCCATTTCTCAAACTTTACAGAACGAAAAGGTGAGCATTGTAGAAGCTTCTGAAGGTGTACAATTATTGGACCATGGGCATCACCACGATGATGATGGAGAAGAACATGCTCATGAGGAAGAGGAACATAAAGAGAAGCATGATGAACATCATCACGGCGATATGGATCCTCACATTTGGTTGGACCCGCTTCGAGCGATAGTGTTAGCAGAAAATATAAAAGAAGAATTAGTGGCGTTAAATCCTGAAGCAGAAGGAGCATTTGAAGCTAACTTCGAAGAGCTAAAAAAAGATTTACAGCAACTAGATACAAATTTTCACGAAACGTTAGAACAAGTCGATCACAGAGAAATCATTGTTTCCCATGCGGCATATGGATATTGGGAAGAAGCTTATGGGATTGAACAAATTGCCATATCTGGACTGTCGCCATCTAGTGAACCTTCCCAAAAAGAGTTAGAGTCCATTATCGAAACAGCGAAACAACATGATTTACACTATATTTTATTTGAACAAAACGTTACACCTAAAGTAGCAACAGTTATCCAAGATGAAATTGGTGCGGAAGCGTTGCACATCCATAACGTATCTGTTCGTACAGATGAGGATATCGAGAATGAGGAAGATTATTTTTCTTTAATGGAGCATAATTTAGAAGTGTTAGAACTAGCGCTGACCAAATAAGATAGAATAAGTTGTCCGTCATTTGGGCAGCTTATTTTTTTGTAAACAATTGCGTGGAGCGTTACAATAAAGTTGATGGGAAATAATACAACTCGTATGGGGGTGTTGATTTGAAAGAGCAATTTACTTCAACCATCATCGATCAATTAAAACGTCTGGATCATCCGATTAATTTCTATCATCCGACGAAGAGGACGAAGGAGATACATAGCTATTTGCAATATTATCAGCTTGACTTTGCGGAAGTTGATTTTCATTTGGGCGTTATAAATGTAAATGCAAAAAAAGTCATGGTGCAGATGCATATACCGAAGCATCCTAATGGAACGGTGTTGTTGTTGCATGGATACTTTGATCATATCGGGCATTTGCGAAACGTTATAGAGCATTTACTTGTGCATAATAAAAGAGTTATTGTGTACGATTTAGAAGGACATGGGTTATCAGCTGGTGCTCTTGCGTCTGTGGAAAGCTTTACGCATTATCAAGATACATTAGAAGCAGTGATTACACAAATACAGCAACATGTAACAGCTTCCTTTAGTGTTATTGCCCATAGTACCGGAGCAGCTATCATGTTAGATTACCTTCTTCATGCGAACACCCCACCTTTCACTAACGTTATAGCTGTTGCACCGTTGATTCGTTCGAGTAAATGGCACGCTTCCGTTGTCGGTCATAAACTAATTTCTCCATTTATACAAAACGTTCGCAGAAAGTATCGAGCGAATTCAGCTGATGTTAACTATTTATCATTTGTTAAGGCAGATCCATTACAGTACGACCGTGTTTCTTTTCAATGGTTTGATGCTCTACAAGTGTGGTATAAGAGAATAAGACAAGCACAAATCTCTTCTGATAAGTTACTTATCCTTCAAGGTACAGACGATAAAACGGTTGATTGGCGTTTTAATTTAAATTTTCTTCATACCAAATTCCCGAATAGCAAGTCAATTCTTATTGATCAAGGACAACATCAATTATGGAACGAGGAAGACTCATTGAAAGAAATAGTCTTACAGCATATTACAAATTATTTAGAAGAAAAAAATTAAGGATAGTTCCACTTAAAGGCTTTTGGATGCAGTTTTACAGGAATATATTTAGAATAGAGGAGATTGCCAATGTCGAACCTGAAGACGACAAATCAACAATGGCGCATAAAGCGGTATGAAGCTGATCAGTTTACGGAAATGGATGATGAAATTGCGGTAGAAATGGCTATGACGATTGTAGTAAATGGGGAAGAATATGCAACCATGGTTTGCTCGCCTTGTCAATTAGAACAATTGGTTATAGGATTTCTAGCTTCAGAAGGATTTATTCGAACGTATGGAGAAATAGTCAACCTACAAGTAGATGATGAGAGAGGTTTTGCTTATGTCGAGTTAACGAAACAATTACCTCCTGAAGCACAAACCAGAACGAAGCGATTCATAGGCTCTTGTTGTGGAAAGAGTCGGGAATTTTATTTTCAACAAGATATGCGTACAGCTAGAACGATAATAAACAAGGAAACAATTAGTGTCGATGCAATATTCGGACTAATGAAAGCGTTTCAACGATGTTCCGATGATTATAAGCGGACTGGTGGAGTTCATGAGGCGGCATTAGCAGATGGGAGTGGGTTGATGTATCAAGCTGTTGATATTGGCAGACACAATGCACTTGATAAAGTAAGCGGTTACATGATGCGTGATAGAATAACAAGTCGGAACAAGCAAATTGTTTTTAGTGGTCGCGTGTCGTCAGAAGTGCTATTGAAAGTATCTAAAATGGGGATAGGGTTCATTATATCTCCTTCAGCACCAACCCATTTAGCTTTAAAGCTTGCGGAAGATTTAAATATTACGGTCATCGGTTTTGTTCGTCATGAACGTATGAATGTATACACCAAATCTCAATATGTGCTACTCGATTAGAGGAGGGAATTAGGATGGAAAAACAAGCAACAGTGAAGGTCGATGGTGTAGATTATGAGTGGGATGGGAATGAGGGACAAACGGTACTTCAGTTTTTGACGGAAATAGATTCTAAAGTACCTTCCGTTTGTTACCATGAAACTTTAGGTGCTATTGAAACGTGTGACACGTGTATCGTACGGGTAGACGGCGAAATGAAGCGGAGTTGTAGCACACGTGTATCGAAAGGAATGCATATTGAAACAACGTCCAAACCTGTTCGCTCTGCCCAAAAAGAGGCGTTAGACCGTATTATGGCGAATCACGAATTGTATTGCACCGTGTGTGACTATAACAATGGTTCTTGTGAAGTACATAATGCAGTAGCTATGTTCGGAATCGAGCATCAGGGAATCCCTTTTTCTTCAAAGAAATATGAGGTGGATCGTTCTGGTTCCTTTTATCGATATGACCCTGACCAATGCATTTTATGCGGTCGTTGTGTAGAAGTGTGTCAAGATGTGCAAGTGAATGAAACGTTATCGATTGATTGGAGTCGTCAACAGCCACGCGTGATTTGGGATAACGATGTTCCAATTGACGAATCCTCTTGTGTTAATTGTGGTCAATGTTCTACTGTATGTCCTTGTAATGCCATGATGGAAAAAGGGATAGAAGGAGAAGCTGGGTTTATGACAAACCAAAAGCCTAGTATTCTTCGTTCCATGATTGAACTAACGAAGAAAGCAGAGTCTGGTTATGGTCCGTTATTTGCTGTATCGGATACCGAAGCAGCCATGCGTGAAGATCGAATCAAGAAGACAAAAACCGTTTGTACGTATTGTGGGGTTGGTTGTTCTTTCGATGTGTGGACGAAGGACCGTCAGCTATTAAAAATAGAACCACAGCCTGGAGCACCTGCTAATCAAATTTCTACCTGTGTGAAAGGGAAATTCGGCTGGGATTATGTTAATAGCGGAGAAAGACTAACAAAGCCCCTCATTAGAGAAGGAGATGCATTTATAGAGGCGAATTGGGATACCGCTTTGCAGAAAATTGCCGATTCTATGAAACAGATTAAAGATCAGCATGGACCTGACGCTTTATCGTTTATCGCATCTTCCAAGGGAACGAATGAGGAATCGTTCGTCATGCAGAAGTTTGCCAGACAAGTGATAGGAACGAATAACGTGGATAATTGCTCTAGGTATTGTCAAACACCTGCTACACAAGGATTGTTTCGTACTGTTGGCCTTGGTGGGGATGCTGGTTCTATTGAAGATATTGCTAGTGCGCAGCTCGTTGTACTTATTGGAACGAATACAGCAGAAGCCCATCCTGTCATTGCTTCTCGCATTAAACGTTCGCAAAAATTATTTAATCAAAAACTACTCGTATTTGATCTTCGTGAACATGAGATGGCGCGTCGTGCAGATGCCTTTTATCGCCCAAAACCAGGAACAGACATAGTAGTATTATCCGCTGTGACAAAATATATTATTGATCAAGGCTGGCATGATAAAGCATTTATTGCAGCATGGGTTCACCATTTTGAAAATTATTATGATAGCTTATCAACATTTACACTTGCATATGCGGAGCAAGAATCAGGCATTCCCGAACAGTCGTTAAAGGATATAGCAAAAATGATCGCCGATGCGAAAACAGTGTCCATTTGTTGGGCTATGGGGGTTACGCAGCACCAGCTAGGAAGTGATACGAGTACCGCCATTTCTAATTTGCTGTTAGCTACTGGTAACTACCGCAAGCCAGGAGCAGGAGCATACCCTCTCAGAGGACACAATAACGTGCAAGGTTGTAGTGATTTCGGTAGCATACCGAACTTCTTTCCAGGCTATGAGCTTGTGACTGATGAAGCGGTAAGGAATCGATATGAGCAAAAGTGGAACGTATCTTTACCGAAAGAAATCGGCAAAGATAACCATGAAATGATTGAAGCTATCCATGAAGGAACAATTAAAGGTATGTTTATATACGGAGAAGATACAGGTGTTGTGGATGCAAATTTAAATCATGTGAATGCAGCCTTTGAAAAACTAGATTTACTCGTCGTACAAGATTTATTTTTGACGAGAACTGCGCAGTACGCCGATGTTGTATTACCAGCGTGTAGCAGCTTAGAGAAAGAAGGAACGTTTACTAACACCGAAAGAAGAATTCAACGTCTTTATCAAGCAATGGAGCCTTTAGCACATACAAAGGCAGACTGGGAGATTATCACCCTCTTAGCTAGTAAACTAGGATTTGCGTGGGGATATGAATCACCAGAACAAATTATGGAGGAAGCGGCTTCATTATCTCCGCTTTTTGCAGGTGTGTCGTATGAACGGTTACAAGGATATGATAGTTTGCAATGGCCTGTAGCAGCGGATGGGACGGATACGCCTTTACTTTATGAAGAGGGTTTTGGCTTTGATGATGGCAAGGCAAGGTTCTATCCTTTAACGTATAACAAAATGTATGATACGAATGAGACGTATGATTTACACGTCAACAACGGCCGCATATTAGAACATTTTCATGAAGGGAATATGACGTATAAATCAATAGGCATTACGAGAAAGACACCGCAAGTATTCCTTGAGGTTTCTCCAGAACTTGCCAAAGAGCGAGACCTCGAAGAAGGAGCACGTGTTAAGCTAATTTCACATACAGGAGAAGCGACGGTGGAAGTGCATATTACCGATCGAGTGAAAGGAAAAGAACTGTACTTACCGCTGAATGATAATGATCAAGGCCGCATTAACTTGCTAACAAACAGTAATGTAGATAAAGATACTAATACACCAGCGTATAAAGAAACTGCTGTGCGGATGGAAGTCCTTCGTAAAAAAGGAAAATCACCATTACCACGTAATAATCATCGTCATGGTGTTCCAAACCCGCAAATAGGGGTACGTGTCCAAGATAAATGGGAGCGGAAGGATTATGTTTTTCCAGGGGAGAAGGTGAAATAAGATGGCTAAACCGATTACAATGATTAAACGCGTGACAATGTCCAAGGAAGAAATGAAACTGCAAAAGCAAGAACGGTTAGAGAACAAACTAGCAGAAAATAGTGAGTCATTAGAAAAAGTAGTAGAACTCATGAAGGTGTTAGACGACGCAGGGGCATTAGATATACTCGTATCACTTGTTCGCCATAGAGATGACGCCTTGGAGAACATAACGAAAGAAGCCAACAAAGAACGCTATGCCAAAGTTCTTGAAAACTTGAGTGGGTTCCTGTTTTTATTAGGTGAACTGGATGTGGAAAAAGTAACAACATTAACAGGTCGCATCAATAAAGGGATGGAAGGGGCTATTCAAGGTAGCGAAACGGAAGAGCGAACCTCTGTATTGGATTTAGCGAAAGCGTTGAAAGACCCAGAGATTAATCGAGGCATAACGATGATGCTTCATATGTTGAAAGGGCTAGGAAAGCAACCAGAGAAGTAATAAACGAAAAGGCAGACTATTTACTCGTCTGCCTTTTCGTTTTCACAATATACAATGATTGCTTTACTTAAAAAGGGTGCTAATCCTTCTTTATATTGATTAATATTTTTCGTGAAACGTTCATCTGTAACATACAAATCTGCAAGTCCTCGAAAAATTTCTAACGTACAATCATAAAAATGCTCTGTTATAAAGTGTCGCCAATGTTCCACTTGATGCTGCACTTGTTCGTCATGCACTCCATGTGTCATCCGATTTGCAATGGCAGAATATATAGCACCCATGTCACCCTCAATATTTTTCCAATCTTCTTTATCATACGAGGAAGTTCTTCGTTCAGACGTTTCAACGACTTCTTTCGGGTATTTTCGTCGCACTTCTTCTGCATACTTTTGTTGGTATTGTTCTATCTCACTTCGATCAAATCCGTCAAACATAGTTTTTACCTCCAATTCTTTTCCATTTTCTAAGGAGTGAATAGATAATGAAACAGTTGATAGCATTTTATCCAATCGTTCGCGCTTTTTTTGTAGCATTTGTTGATGCATATACAACGCTTCTAATTGATCAAACTGTCGATCTTCTACCATTTCCTTAATTTGTTTTAATGTAAAGCCCATTTCTCTAAAAAATAATACATGTTGCAAGCGTTCCAAGCTGTTGACACCATATAGTCGATACCCAGTCGGCGTAATCGAATCAGGCTTCACTACATCCATCTGGTCGTAATGATGCAGCGTTCGTACACTAACCCCTGCTATCTCAGCTAATTCCTTTACTTTGTACATGACGTTTTATCACCTCCTATTTACTAACATAAAGTATAACGTTACGTTAGAGTCAACAATTATTCAGTATTTGTTCATAAAAATATTCCAGTTCGTCATTCCACTGTGTTAAAATTAGTTAAGCGTCTTATCATCAGATGAGTAGCTGGAAATTACGTTCAGTGAGAGAAGGAGGAGTGACATGGTTCATGATCTTTCTATACGCCCATTGTCGCCAACTGATTTTTTGTTGATGACGAAATGGTTCCAATCAGAAGAAATAATACACTATTACGGAGATCCAACGAAACCTTATACATATGATACAATTTTGGAAACGTATGCAGCGCGTTTAAATGGACTGATTCAAACAACAACTTTCATAGTGGAAAAGGATACGGATCCAATTGGGTTAATGGAAGAGCATTTTGTATCAGAGGAAGAAGCTGCTATATGGGGATTACCGCTTGATAAAACGTATATTGCTTTCGACCAATTTATTGCCGATCCAATGTTGTGGGGCAAAGGAATTGGTACCCAGATGATACGGCGATTTGTCGTAGAATTAATTACAAAAAAGCAACCAGACGGAGTCGTATTAACCCCGCAAGTAGATAACCTTCGTGCGATGAGATGTTACGAAAAATGTGGCTTTGAAAAAATAAAGGAAATTGAAAATGGATCAAAATGGTTATTTATGTACAAAAATAGTTCCTTAGCTAACTAAAATGAAGATCGCCATCAAAAATTGCTGATGGCGATCTTTTGTTAGGACGTTATAGTTAGCTTCTATTCAGCAGTTGCTTAGCGTGATTTCTTTCCAACGGTAATAAGTAAAATCATAATGATAATGCATGCGGTTCCAACCCACTGATAAATGCCAAAAGGTTCCTTAAGCCAAATAACGGTAGTAAAAACTGCTGCTAACGGTTCTAAACTACTAAGAAGACTCGCCTCTTTTGGATCAAGATATTGTAAGCTCTCTATATAAAACCAATAAGCTAGCAATGAACCAAATACAATAGCAAAAATTAAATAATAGAAACTTTCTAAAGTGAAACTTGATAAATCAACTTGCCAAGGAGGACTTACGAAACTAAATAACAATCCGCCAATTAGCATAGCCCAACCAACGACAACTAACGTATTAAATTGTTTTAATAATGGAACTGCATACAATGTGTAAAAAGCCAGTGATATTCCGGCTAGTATCCCCCATATAATTGCTGGTATAGGTACAGAAAGTTCAGATAGTGATCCATTTGTTAATAAGAAGAAACAACCAATTAATGCTAGCAGCACCGTGACAATATCACTTTGGGTCAAGACTGATTGTTTTCGTAGCACCAAGTAAATAATAATAAATACAGGTGCTAAATATTGTAATAAGGTTGCTACTGCAGCATTGCCTGCATCAATGGCAGCTAAATAAGTATATTGAACAGCTAACATGCCGAATATAGTAAATATGAGCAAGCGCATCACGTTATCTTTTCGTGTCCAAATGGTGATAATTTGTTTATATCCTTTTGTTATAAAATGAATGAATAATAAAATGATACCTGATAAAAGTAACCGCACCGTAACAAGCCATTCAACCGATATGTTACTAATTTGAAATAGCTTCTGAGCAACGGTTCCCCCTATTCCCCAAAATAATGCTCCCGCAATTACGAGAATTAACCCTATTTTTCTATTTTGTTTCACCATAAAAATGTTACCCTCTCTTCTAAGCTGTAATCCCTTGTCTATCATAAATGGTCAGGAACATAAATCATACCCTATTTGAATAAAAACATATAAGTAAATAAATAGTTGAACAATTGAATATTTTCCGTTAATATTATGCTATTTTTTAAAAAGGGAAACGTCTCGTAAGGGGGTTATGGTACAATGAAACAAAGGAAGGGGGTGTAAAAGGTGCCATCTAGTGATGAACGAATGTTAGCAATGCTTATTTATGTCGTTAGTTTATTTACTGCTATTATAGGTCCATTAATTATTTGGATTTTGAAGAAAGATGATTCTGAATTTATTGATTACCATGGAAAAGAGTATTTCAATTTTTTTCTTTCGTACGCGATATATGGTGTCATCAGCAGCATATTAGTCATTGTCTTAATTGGGTTTGTTTTCTTATTTATCATTTGGATCGTTGGTATTATTTTTACAATTATGGCAGCAGTGAAAGCTTACAACGGTGAAAAATATAAGATTCCGACAGTGATTCATTTTATAAAATAAAGATGTTCAAAATTGTAGTGTATGCAACTCGCATGCACTCTTTTTATAAGGGGAGGATAAGTGTGATTGATGCTCACATTCATGTGGATTGGTATCGGGAGGAGGAGTTACAAAGTATGCTTCATTCGTTACCGACATATCATGTAAAAGGGCTTATTGCTGTTTCAAGTTGTTTAGCAAGTTGCCAAAGCGTATGGAATTTACATCAAACGTATAAAGATATCCTACCTGCTTTCGGTTGGCACCCTGAACAACCTATACCCCATCCAGAAGAAATCCAACGCATTGAATCGATGATAAAGAAACATCATCAACAAATTGTAGCTATTGGAGAAGTCGGATTACCATATTACACGAAAAAAGAGAATCCATCGTTACATATTGAACCATACGAAGAGATTTTACGACGGTTCTTAGTATTAGCAAAGCGATACGATTTACCGATTGTTTTGCATGGTATATATGAAGATGCTGTTTATATTATGGATTTATTAGAGCAATACGATATTCAGAAAGCTCATTTTCACTGGTTCAAAGGAGATGTTCAGACAATGAAACGGATGATTGCTCGTCATTACATGATATCTATTACTCCTGACTGTGTTTATGAACAAGAAATCCAAGCTATTGTTCACTATTATCCAATTGAACTTATGATGGTAGAAACAGATGGTCCGTGGCCATTTAAAGGTCCGTTTGCTAATCAATTAACGCACCCGAAGATGATGCAAGCGTCTATTGAACAAATTGCAGCAATAAAAGGGATGCAAGTAGATGAAGCAGACCGAATTCTCGAACATAATACGAAAGTTTTTTATCAACTATAGAACAGCGGATGGATTAGATGTTGGTAGAAATGCATTGACCCAAAATGAAATGATTCAAAGAATAGCAACCCCCTTTTTAAAGTGCATATAATGGATGGTATAGTTTTATCGGAGCTAGTGTTAAATCTACTAAATTAAAAGTAGATTCTTCAAAACAAGCTACATATTATTTTGATTTTGGTACACCAATTTGGGACTTTGGTGGTTGGAATGGTTGGCTAAGAGCAAAAATTAACAGTAAGAATAAACTAGTTTATTCTATTAAATAAATGAATAATTATGAGGTGATCAAATGGGCACAACTTATATTGTAATGGCTTCAATTAGCTTTGTCGTTATAGCATTTATTATTTCTTTAGCAGTTAAGATAATTAAAAATAGGTACTCTTAAAAAACAAATTTGATCTATATTGAGAGTGTAATATAATCCGTTTGAAAGCTTTCACAACTAATGGTCTGCCTATCCCGAAACAATTGATGTTTAGAAACGAAACTTCAGACTATTTGATTATGGAAACGCCATACGCAAGATCATGTACACGACAAATACTGTTGAAAGTATACATTCTAGTTTTAAAAAAAAGAGCATTCCCTAACGAGAACACTCTTTTTAAAAGTATTATATTTACGAATAAAAGAGCATAAAAGTAAGTGGAAAATTAACCAACTCCAAATAACCAAGGTGTGTAAGTTATTTAGAATAATGAATCTACGTCAATATTTAGGACACAAAAAAGT
>NZ_AVPG01000025.1 GCF_000775615.1 Pontibacillus litoralis JSM 072002 | reverse complement strand
CCCGCCACTTAGTAGCTCTCGCGAGCTTACTTGAAGTGGGGGCTTCTTAGGAACTAGATACTTTTATTAGCTATCTATATTTACTAAGCTATAAGGGCAGTCCCTGCCCCTAAAGAAAATACCAATTACATGGCTAATTTTAGCAAGTTGATACTTGCGTTTACGTCTCTATCGTGATGTTTGCCGCAAGAAGGGCAATCCCATTCACGGAGGTTGAGATTCTTAACGTCTTTATTTTTGTAATCACACGATGAACATAATTGACTACTTGCATAGTGTTTAGGTGCAATTATCAAATCACGACCTTTCCATACTGCTTTATAGTCAAGATATTCTCTAAATTTAGCCCAAGATACTTCACTAATTGCTTTTGCTAACTTATGGTTCTTTTGCATGTTTTTCACTTTCAAGTCTTCAATCACAATTACTTGGTTTTCGTTTGTGATTTCACTACTTACTTTGTGAAGAAAATCATTGCGTTGGTTAGCAATCTTTTCATGAAGTCTTGCGACTTGTAATCTAGCTTTGTTCCGATTAGATGAACCCTTCTTTTTACGTGACAAAGAACGTTGTAGAAACGCTAATCTTTTTTCAGCTTTTCTCAACCATTTAGGGTTTTCGTATTTTGCACCATTAGACAATATCGCAAAGTCTTTCAAGCCAACATCAATCCCTACTTTTGTATCAATTTTAGGGAATAATTGTTCATTTTCTTCTACCAATACTGATACAAAATATTTTCCAGTAGGTGTTTGAGAAATTGTAACGGACTTTATCAACCCAAAGAATTGTCTATGTTGCTTGATTCGTACTAACGTCTTTAACTTTGGTAGTTTGATACAACCATTCTCAATATAGACTGTTCCTTTTTGATTATTCGTTGTATAGCTTCGATGGTTATCTTTCTTACTTTTGAATTTTGGAAATCCAACGGATTTATCACGAAAGAAATTAGCGTATGCCTTATTTAGATTCATTTGAGCATTGGCTAAAGCTAAACTATCAACTTCCTTTAGAAAAGGAAAATCAGCTTTGTATTGTGCAGGTGTAGGATATTTGATAGACTTGTCAAGTTTTTCTTGTGACACTCGATAAGAGTTAATTCTATCCGCAAGCATTTTGTTGTACACAAAACGAACGCAACCGAATGTTTTTGCGAAAAATAATCGTTGTTCATTATTTGGATAAATCCGATACTTATATGCTTTCAACATAACCTACACCTCACTTTTCACCTTGATTTTCAATATACTTTTCGACTACATCTAGTGTTGCACCGCCAGTAGTCACCAAACAAAAGCTTCTTGACCAAAACATTTCTTTCCAAAGTTTCTTTTTCACTTGTGGAAAGTCTCTCTTGATTAGTCGAGAACTTGCACTCTTATATGCATTAATGAATTTTGTCATTTCTGTATTTGGATGTGCTTTGAACAGAATGTGAACATGGTCAATATCATGATTCCATTCAATCAATGTTACATTATATTTTTCAGACAGGCGTACAAACATGTCTTTTGCATATTCTGACATATCATCATCAAATACATTTCTTCTGTATTTCACGACCAATACAAGATGATAATGCAATAAGAACACCGAATGATTATTGCTATCTAATTTCATTGATATACCAACCTTTATACTTTATAAGACTGATTATATCAGATGCAAAATAAAAAGCAAAGCCTTTTGGCTACGCCAAACCGAAATTCATCTCCCACCTACCGTTGGGCTATCGCCCTGCACACGCTTGAGGAAGGAGAATTCTTTCGGGTAGTGCGTTAAAGATTTGAAGTATTAGTTCATATATTTAAAACACTACTTAGTAGTAACTCCAACTGATGTAAGGGGTGCAGGTTGTACTAACATCATTAACAATCACTAACACTTCCGGTTTATGTTTGATGTGCATGGTCAGTCGGTAAGTTCCGACATCCGCATCTTATCTTCTTCTTTTTTAACTACGCATTTGCCATTTCCCCTATCAGTAGAGTTATTTCCAAATAACGACCGTTTTATGGATAGCTAAAGTATCTATTGAAAACTTAACTAATTCAGGTTTACTCCTTCCGTAAACTCGTATATAATTTAAAGCGCTTAAACTAATCTATATTATGAGTTTATGGAAATGTTTTTTTGCTAAGTGCAGAAAAGGAAATTGTTAGGTTTATAAATTCTCCATGAAATATTTTTCATAGTTATAGTACATAATTTCTGGGGGTGTTAAAACATGGATTACGAAAAAGAATTTATACAGCATTGCTTCATATGTAGTGACAATTCCGGAGTGGAAAAAAATGAAAACGGAAATTGGTTTTGCTTTAGTTGTAATAATGATTTGTAAAATATAAGGAGTCAAGATCGTGAGTGAAAAAATCGGGTACGCAAGAGTTTCAACCGAAGAACAAAATTTAGAAATGCAAATAGAAGCTTTGAAAAAAGAGGGTTGCAACAAAATCTTTAAAGAAAAAATAACAGGAAGAAAAGAAGATCGCACAGAGTTCGGTAAATGTATGGATTATTTACGCAATGGCGACACATTAGTTATTTACAAACTAGATAGGCTTGGAAGAACAACAAAGCAGTTAGTAAATTTAGCTGCATCATTAAGAGAAAAAGGAATTGAACTTGCTTCAGTACAAGATGGTATAGACACAAGCACTGCACAAGGTAGGTTCTTTTTCCATATAATGAGCGCATTTGCTGAAATGGAGGTAGAATTAACACGTGAACGCACAAGAGCTGGACTTGCTGCGGCTAGAGCACGTGGAAGGAAAGGTGGTCGCCCCCGAATGAGCCAAGAAAAATTAGAAAAAGCTATTAAATTATACAACGCAAAGACACATACATTAAAGGAAATAACCGAAATAACAGGTGTATCTAAATCTAAACTTTATCAATACTTAAAACAAAAAAGATAGCTGCATTTATTACAAAAAAACCCACCTTATGTACTGATTAATAAGGTGGGTTGAAAAGAAAGAAATTTCGAAGGGGACCTCACTCAAAATATTACAGCTATTACTAATTATACTAAATAGTTTCATATAAGTCAAAAATATCGAAAGTGAACTTACAACTTTAGTTGCGCTAAGACAAAATAACTTTTCATTTATACTTCTCCATCCAAGTATGAATTGCTTCTTTCACATCTGCTGTACTTTCTTTAACTTCTTCCAAAAGAAAAGATAACAATGTAAACCAAGATATGTCATCATTATACGGATTATTTTTATTAACATATTGTAACACCTGTTTCAATTCTTTCATTCTTCTTTTATCAACATTTTCGTTCAAATATAGTTTTACATAAGCATTCAATAAATTCGTGTTTCTTACACTAGCATCCAAAAGTAGAGCTGTAGCTTTTGATGGAGTAACATCAAGTGCAGCTGCTAAACATTTAATCTCGTCATATGTAACTTGACTAAATCTAATCGTTATCCTTTCATTTTTTCCAGACTGATATTTTCCTTGCAATGATTCCAGGGAAGGATCCCCAATATATACTGTACTTACTGTACTCATGTAATTGTAGTCTCTTCTAAAAAATGAAGACAGATAGTCTATGACTTTTCTTGATTTTATTCCTTTTTCACAAATAACTTCAGCAACATCTTTAACTGGGGTGTTTGTAATATAAGATAATCTGTAGATACAATCTTTCAACTCAACTGCTATTGTCGGTTTGACATCTCGTTTTTTGTCAGATCGAACTTTTCTTTTTTTAACTACACTCTGCCCTTCCCCATTCATAAATACCCCTCTTTTCTTCATTTTTTCTCTAGGACAGTGTCCTTGTGTCCTAAGCTTATTTTTAATTATATGGGGCATGGGGAGGACTTATGTTTAAAATCTCAAAATCCTGTCCACACTGATATTAAACTATTAAACATGTGGAAAGGGGAATGAGTATGAAAATGACGAAAGATGAAGCCAGAACTTTAGCAAAAAAAGGTATTGAACACAGCAAAAAATACGGCATTCCATTGAAAAAATCAAACAAAAAACTGAATAAATAATATTTAATGAAACAAGTGTTTTATTAAATTCACTTTAATTGAAGCCTTTTTTGTTCTTTCGCCAAATATTTTTGAACCGTTGAAACAGCCCAATATTTCTTCCCTGCTATCGTTACATCAGCAGCTGGAACAAGTCCCCGACTAATGTACACATTTAACTTAGAGCGATCATAAGGGACACCATTTTCCTTTAAATAATTTGCGAATTGCACTTGATTTAAATAGGTGTCACCTTCTCGCACTAAAGAAAATGTTGGTCTTTTTATCAAGAATGTATCTTCTTTAAAAAAAGTAACAATGGCATCTAGTGCCAGTTCCAGCCATTCTTCATCTAAATGCTGACAGATTGATTCTAAGTTGAAATTTTGACCCTTTGGGTTTTCAAAGAACCACAACATTTTTAAAAATGTCTGATCCTTATCATTCAGATTTGACAGCGCTTCATCCGCAAGGATTACACTGCCATTATATGGTAGTAACTTCTCCAGTTTTGGTATTTCATCCACGATCAAAGATGTAGCTTTTCTCATTCAAAAACACCCTTTCAATTTTGTTAACAACGTTAACTAAATTGTGCCACATATAGTTAACGTTGTTAACACTGTCGCAATAAAGTTTGTCCATGCCGTCCCATAAGCGCAGACCCTTTACGGAATAACGAGAAAATAATTTACTCTTAAGAGAGTGATGAAGAATAAACTAGGCTAGAGAGGTAATGATGTGTGAGGGGTTCGATGCCCTTCACACATCACATTTTGGGTGTTTTTGCCCAACCCCTCGAAAAGGTCTATTTCAGAATTATCGAAGGTAGTACACAAACTTAACCAACAAATAAAAACAGAAAAGTTCAGCAATTCGACATAATCCAACAAATAAGTAAATTAATCTATGTTATATTAATATTTATTAAAATCCCCTACAAATAAGTAAATTTCTTGTTTCACTTGTTATTGAACTTGCCTTAAAGAGAGGGAGGGATGGATTTGAACACAAAGGAGATAGAATTGAAAAGTGGCGCCCACTTTAATAGAACCGTTGGGGGGATTGTAACAAATTCTTTGGATGCTGTTGATGTAGCTGTCCAAAATGGGTGCGCTATACAGGATGTTAGGTACACCTTGAGGTATCCTGAAATTATGATATGTGATCTAAGTAACCCCGAATACCCTTTGAACCTATGCGATGGTGAAACTATTTATAACTGCTTTATAATGATTGAAAAGACACTATCTGATTACATAAAAAATACTAATATTAAACGTATAACTGGTGATAGTCTGAAAACAGAAATTGCGATTACTGGCCCTATTAAACAGGAACTTTGGCAGGTAAAAAATGCGATTTTGCAAAGGGTTTATGAATGTTTAGACATAAAGTCTAAAATGTACTTGAGCCTATATGAAGCAAGAGGAATTCACCAAATTAGGAACATTAACAATTCTAATGACATTGTGAAAGAGTTTTACCAACAATTTATTGCAAAGTATTCAGAGTATATTAAACAGGAAGCAAAACCGCAAATAAAATTATTTAATCAAAGCACAATTTATCAAAATCACCTATTGTGGAATAAAATTAAGGGGCTTGCAAAAAACAAATTATTTATACTGACGGCGGGTTTGTCGATTGCTTTAGGATATATGAATTCCACCATGGACAAAAGGATATTTTTCACTGAAGTACATAGAGAAAATGACCCTTATCAGCTTTATAGAAAGAAAAACTTTCATACTATATTCCCCGAAAATATTTGTGAGGAAGCCCAACATGATTCTATAGTTATTATTGATAAAATTTATACTGGAGGGAGTTTGCTAATAGCCGAAGATTTGGTTGTTGGTAAAAGATCAAATACCTCACCTAAAATATTAAAAGTTGGTTTATTCCCTAAATCGTACCATTCGCTTCATAACGTGGATTATGTTGTTTATGCTGGTAGGTTGATTAAATCAACTTATATATTGGAAAATTACACCTCAGAAGATTGGCATTTCGGACTATTACTAGAACCCAGTACAGAAATGAGAATCCACATTTAGTTAGGAATAATTATCGGGAGGTCTTTCTAGTGAAACAAACAGTATCAAGTATAAAGAAATACGGGCAGTTAAAAGCAGAAATACTTGTTGAGGGCATTAATTACAGTGACGATTTCTTGGTGGAGTTTTCCAAGAAGAATGATCTATTGGAAAAAAGGAGAGCCTACGGCAACAGTGATGAGAAAATGTTTCCCAAAGAGATGAAAGTTCCTCAAGAGATACTACTACCGGAGGGGATAGTAGTTGCAGTAAACCAAAGAAATAATGCAAAATGGAGTTTGGAATGCGTTAACGATAATTTCTATGTAACAAATGGTGAGGAATTAATCCCTATCGAATTTCCGCAAAGACCAAATTTTTATGATCTTAAAATGATGGATGGTTCAAACGTGTCACGAGTAGTTACTCTATATGGAAACGCAACACTGGGGGTTTTTAGCCCGGGAACTTGTTATTTTTGGGCCAAAGGAGAGGAATGTAAGTTTTGTTCACTCCAGCCGACTCGCAAATCACAAGCCGATCACGAAATGTTCATAAAACCCGCTACAGCAAAAGAAGCAATTAAAATCGCATTAGAATCAGAGGGAGAGCGCGTTAATCATTTTCTCCTTAATGGTGGAACAATAAGTAACTATGACCTGGGTTTCAAAAGACACATAGAAGTTTTGGAGGCGGTTTCCGAACTGGACATCCCTTCACATGTCGAGAAGCATTTAATTTCTATGCCACCGAAGGACCTTAGCTTATTCGAAAGATTGTCAAAAACGGGGGCCACTATAGCAATGGATCTCGAAATTTATGATAAAAACCTTTTCGAAGAAATTTGTCCCGGAAAATCAAAAGATTATGGCAGAGAAAATTTTTTGGGAGCGCTTAAAGAAGCGGTGAAATATCTTGGTAGAGGAAATGTTTATTGTGGATTTGTAGGTGGGTTAGAACCAGTAGAATCTTTGGCAGAAGGGATGCATAGATTGGGAGAATTGGGTGTTGTGCCAGCCATTAATATTTTCCATAATGATCCGGGGTCACAGTTTGCCAATAGACAGAGACCCAAATTAGATGAGGTAAAGGAAATAGGCTATCATATGAGTGTTGTGTATGATAAATATAATTTTAAGCCCTTTATAAAAAACACTGGTAGAAATTCACTGGATACTGAAGCATATTTGAAGTGTTTCCTTTAAACTGGAGGAGTATATATGACGGGAAAATTTATTTGCTTTGAAGGGTTAGATGGCTCGGGTAAAACGACTATAGCCAAGAATGTAGCTGAACAACTAAAAAAGACAAATGATAAAGTTATATTTTTGAATAAAAAAGAGGTTTCATTTAATACAGGATATGTAGACAATCATATGTCTACAATAAAAAAAATATTATGGGACTACGCACCAGATGACCCTTTGGGGGAACTTGGGGATTTACATTGGCTACATCTGAATTTATCATGGTTCTCAGTTTTAGAACAATGTAAGATTAAGCCATTGTTAAACTCTAGCTATACCATTATCATGGACAACTGGTATTATAAACTCTTTGCTAGGTATACGCTGAAAAATAATTTTGATCAAGAGTTAACCAAAAAATCTTTTCAATCATTGTTGAAACCAGATATTACAATATTCCTAGATGTAGATCCTTATGTCGCGGTAAAAAGAAGAGATAACATCTCAATAACTGAATCAGGGAATATGGATGGTTTAAATGGTAAGACAACTACCAACTTTATCACATATCAAAGCATGGTGAGGGGTGTTTTGAATGACTTCTGTAACGAGCAAAAGTGGAAAAAATTTTTTATCGATCATAATACAGAAGAAGAAATAACAAATAAGGCTTGTAAGATCTTATCCATGGAGAATCTACAAGGGAGTGTAACATGAACATAGGCCCTAATATAACAAAAACATGGGATGGACTTGAGGTAAGTACAGTCCCTCCCTATGGCATGGCGGTAATTGTATTTAAGATAGTTGAAGAACGCATTCTTTATTTAATCTTAAGAAGATCTTGGAAAAAAAGAAATGAAAGTTGGGAATGGGGGCCGCCTGGGGGTGCAAGAATTCCTGGAGAGAGCATAGAGGCTTGTATGAAGAGAGAGTTATATGAAGAGACCGGTTTAAATTTAAACGCAAAACTAACACACATTGGAGACAAAAGTTGGTATGTTTATTATCTAGCCATAGGAATTAATGAAAAAATTATATTATCAAAGGAGCACGATGATTATCTTTGGGTGCCTTTGGAAGAAGCCATTGAAAGGTGTTCTCCAGCCATAGTTAAATGGCAAATTCAAAAGGTTGATGAAATAATAGCAAAGCGGTATATGCAAAGGTGATAATATGAAAGGCGAAAAAAGTTTTAAAAAGTTTATATTCCTATGGGGAACACAGTCTATATCTGAAATAGGTAGTGCGGTAACTCTTTTTTCATTAATAATATGGTTGACACAACATTTTAATGACCCAAGTGAGAAACACGATTTAGCTTTCTCGTTAGCTGCTATAAATATTTCTTTTGCTTTAGTTTACATACTTCTTCAACCTTATGCAGGTGTCGTTGTAGATAAATATAATCGTAGATCCATAATGATGATGTCAAATTATGTGAGCAGCTTATTAACAATTGGATTATTGATATTATTAACCTCAGGGCAAGTAAACATTTTATTGTTAGTGATATATAATTCCAGTATTGCAGCTTGTCGTGCTTTTCACATGTCGGCTTTTAGTTCTTCTTTTTCTTTAATTGTTCCTGAAAAACATTTGTCTAGAGCTAATGGTATGACACAGGCTAGCTTCAATTCCTCCGAAGTTTTGGGGCCAATATTAGCTAGTTTTTTAATAGCCGTTCCTGGTCTTCTTGGGGCGACTAAATATCTTGACTTATTTTCAGATGGAATCCCTTTTGCCATACTTGTAGACGCAATTTCGTTTTTAATTGGGGCATTTGCATTACACTTTATTTCTTTTCCATACCTTAAGCCAAATACGGCAAAAACAAGTCTTATAAAGAATTTCCGTGAAGGGATAAAATTTATAAATAAGCCACTTTACTTGTTGTTGAGTATAATTGCATTATCCAACTTAATTATCCCGACCTTAATAACCTTGCAACCTTTACTAGTCAAATATCATTTAACAGATGTTTGGTCAAAAGGGGAGCTATCATATGATTCAGTATTGGCAACGTTGAATTCAATTAACGCATTGGGGGGAGTTGTAGGAGGTATTGTTGTTACCTTGTGGGGGGGAATGAGAAGCAAAAAGATATACGGTGTGGTTTTTCCAATGATTGTAGTTGGGGTGTTACAAATTTTTTACGGTCTTTCCCCATTTTTGTATCTGACTGCTGCGATTGGGTTCCTTATATTTTTTGCTGATACAATTTTAGCAACCCATTCTCACACAATTTGGCAAACTGTTACACCGGATCACTTACAAGGAAGAGTTTTTGCGGTTAGAAGAATGTTAGCACAAGTTACTTGGCCATTAAGTGGTTTTCTTGCGGGTTGGATTGGAGGAGTGTTCAACATCTCTCACGCAATTGTTTGTATGGGCGTTTTAAGCGCTGTTGTAGGTTTAATTTATTTGGGAAATAAAACACTCTTATCTGTAGAAGATACGCCAATTACGGATTATATAAAAGCAAATTAATAAAGATCTTTTAAGGGAGGTGATAAAATGCCAATAGTTGTTAAATCTGCACCAGTAAAATGGAAAAAGGGCAAAAAGCAAAAGTAAAAAATTCTAAAGAGCTAGAAGGGTCTCAGTTTGAGATCCTTCTATGTGCGTAGGAAGGGTGTTACGTAATGATTAGAGAGGAATTAATTCTTAAGTTGTTGGGTTACAATAATCAAAAATTAAAATTAGATATGGATGATTTGTTCTTTTTGAATAAAGCTAAGATAAACGGGTTAATATTTGATTTCTTAGATTCCGATACACTTGAAGTAGATCAGACTCTTCTGGATATTTTAAGGGAATTAAGTTCCTTTAACTATATAAGAAATGTTAACTTATTAAAGGAAGCCATAAACATTGATTTTCTACTAGAAAGACATCAAGTGAAAAGAACTTGGATAAAGGGGATTGCTGAACTATTTAACAACCCTTCTAATCTAAAAAGTAGAAAGCAGTTTGACATAGATATTTTGGTTGAAAATCCGTATCAAGTAAGGGATCTTATGATGGAATACGGATTCACCTACGGGGCCTATGATCTCCATGGTAATTGGGTAACAGCAAACAAAGATGAAATAAGTAGTCTGGAGAAGGAGGATTACGAGCTATTTCCGTTAACCAAAAATATTAACTTGGAAAATTTACACACAAAAGTAAACCCTGATACATTGACGTTACAAAGAGTTTTCAAAGAAGGTACACACTACTTTACAGATGTTTGCTTGGATATTCACAATGAATTAACATTTGATTTAAAACCGGCATGGATATTAAAAAATGGGTTTTTTCCTACCATGGATGAGATTGATGAGATTTGGTATTTGTTAAATAAGTCTTTTTATGAACAGATTGAAGGACACTCCTTGAATTTACAGTCGCTAATTGTCATCATCAACAAAATTAGGCAAACAAAGTTAAACCATGAAGAGATAAAAAACAGGTTAGATTTAACAGGATTTTATAATGAAACTGCTGTCAATACCATGTTCCACCTGGCAAACGGTACAATTGATGACTCAGAATTGAATAAGATTGTACAAACATTCATGCATAACTTTGAAAACTATAAAAACCATTCTGTCCCAAGTTAATTTAGATTTATTTAAATGGGTAGTAGATTGGTAGTAAACATACCGCACATAAAAGGGTATAGTATATACTCTTTTATGCCCTACATCCAGAATTAGGAAACAATCATGAATCGGCTTCACTGTACTATCCCTTAAAAAGGAATTTTTCGGATACCCCATTCAGAGTAATCTTTAGTTGGGCCAATTCCCGAATCATAGCATCCATGTTAATCGGATCTTGGGATTTATTAAATTCGTAATGCCCATACAGATTAATGTGTTGCCAAGCTACAGGGGAGACTTGCTTCAGGACATCTGAATCCTGTCCATAGTTTTCCATGTAACTTAACATATTTGATAAAATACTGGCATTATAATAAATGATGCAATTAGCAAGTAAACGGCTGCATTCTCCCCAGATTTGTTGCTCTTGTTCATTTTTGAAGCGAAGCTTGCCAAAATTAGCATACGATACTGCACGGCGTAACTTATGGTAACTTTCACCACGATTCAGGGTTCGCTGCACATTCTGACGCAGAGGCGGCGAATCAATATAGTCAAGCAAATACAGACTCTTGATGATGTTATCATACTCCCATAGAGCACGTTTTGTTTTATTTTTACGGGCATAAGCACTTAACTTTCCAATGATAATACTTTGTGTTGTAGTTTTCATGGCCAGAGACAAGATAATACGCTGAATATTATCCCATTCTTCAGCAATCAGATCTGTGTTGATTTTTCGAACAGGTTTGATTAACACATTTCCGTATTGGCTTGGATGTTGGAATCCATATAACGATCTGCTAACAGTGCCATAGATATCCTTGTAACGAGGAGCAAACTGATACCCAAAAAAGTGAAGGATGGAGAAATTCACTTCATTGGTTCCGTGAGTGTCAGTGGAGTGCACTTCGGGCTGAATATCGGTTGTGTTGTTATATAGAATATCAAACACGTAATGACTTTTATGTTCATTCGCCCCAATAATCCGGGCATTGACGGGAATATGGTTAGCGACCATCGTGTAAGAAACAATTCCTTTATTTAGGCCAAAATATTTGGGGGAATGGCGCGAATTCATGGTATTGATCCGCGTTTCAAATTTTTGCCCATCACTACTTGAATGGATGGTATTATCCATATCGTAATGATGGAAAATCGGCATCTCCGTTACCGCATTACTAATTCGATCATTGGCTTCCTTGAATGTCTCTAATCGGATAAAATTATCGGACGTAGCCGAAAGCAAAGAGTAAGTGATATCAGAAAATTCCCCCATGCGACCTAATCCCATATTGGTTCCCCAGGCAATCAAACAGGCATCCAGAATATGATCTTGTCTTGATTGCTTAGCATATCGGCCTAGAATGTGATCGAATGATTCCATAAAGGAACAGTGTTGATTCACATAATGCAAAACACTGCCGATATCAATTGGTTTTAATGCGTCAAAAAAGGCATGATTGACAGACTCTGCCTCCCGAGTATTGGAAAGTGTCCATCGGCCATGAGGTCCTCGTTTTTTATGTACATGTTCGTTTTCACCGGATACAATACGTTGGTTTACTGACATTAGACGCACTTCAAGTTTTTGTTCTATTTCAGCTAAATGTTTGTGAATAGGCTGATGGAAGGTTGTTAGACCAGCATCGGCCAATAATTTGTTTTTCTGTTGCCAGTCGAAGGTATGAAAATAGCTCGATCATTTTAACGTCGAACAAGACATTTAGCCAGTGGGGAGAAGTTTTAGGAGACGGTATTATTGCAACAGCAATATTGGATCGGTTACTTCACCATTCCAGGGTCTTTTCCGTGGATGGGCCAAGCTTTCGAATGAAAAACAAAGCTGCCGAATAAGGTGGCAGCTTTGTATAATTTTAGCCTGACGATTTTGTAGAAATTTAAACGGCCTTGACAGCGTGGCCATGAAGTGATTTATTATTATATCTAGAGTTCTGGCTCTTCTAATTTCTGCTCCCGTTGTAACAATCGATTATATTTGATTAATTCTTGTTTTTCATAATTAGCTATAAAATTAGTAAATGAAGAATAATCTCCTGTTACTCCAGCTTCATCTAACGTGCGATAATATTCTGATTTATGCTCTTTCTCGATAATGACTGGCAAGTAGCCAGACTTAAACAATTCTAGATTCATTAACAATCGAGCTGTCCGACCATTCCCATCAATAAATGGATGTATATTCACAAACAGGCTGTGCAATATTGCTGCTTTTTTTACTGGATGCATATTCTCTTCGTTGTGATACCATTCCACTAGGTGACTCATTTTTTCTGGAACGTTTATAAAGTTGGGAGGTGTGTGACTTGCGCCACTAATGATAACATCATCTTTTCGGTATACCCCCGCATTTTTATTGTCTATTCCATGCAAAATGATTGCATGAAGTTCTTTGATTGTTCGCTCTGTAAAAGGCTCTTTTTTCTTCACAATATCTTCGCTTAATAGAATAGCTTCCTTATGATTTATAGCTTCTAAATGTTCACGCATAGACTTTCCGGAAATAGTTACGCCATCTTCTAGAATAGCTTTTGTTTCATGTACAGTTAGTGTACTACCCTCAATAGCATTGGAGTGATACGTGTTTTTAATTAAATAATCTTCTTGTAAGCTCTTGACTAATCTTTTGGATAACGGTCTTTTTTTATCAACTTTTTTCTTTAGCTCTGTTAATTTATTTAAATCAATATGTTTTTCCATGCGTAACACCTACCCTCAAATAATTATTCAACCATTTCAGATACAAGCGTATTGATGACTCTAATATACTCTTGGCTACATGAGATGTGAAAACTCTTCTCTCAGACGTTTCGAAGTCCCTCCTTTAACTATTTTAGCCAAGAAGCCACCACTTACTCATTGGCTTCGCCCTTCACATTCCTTGAAGATGGGGGGGCTCGCCTATTTCAGATAAAACACCCCATTCTACATTCATAGTGAAGGTCCGTTACTTCGGTACTTTTTCTTTTTCTTAGATTTAGTTTTTAAATCTTCTTCAAATTGCTTTTTAGAAGAATAACTTCTATCCTGCAATAATCCATATAACATTCCATGCGTAACACCTAATAAATTTAAAGATGAATTTTTACACTCATTCAACTCTTTATTTATATTCTCATCTATATTTATAATACTTTCATAATCAGCTTTATTAATGGCTTCTGTTACTGGATCAATTTCTTTTATTAGCTTGATATAGTTTTCAGGAATCGGATACTCACTAACACTTCTTAAACATTCATCCTTGAAAAAAATCAAGTGATGAGGATTATCAATATTAAGGTTATATTTCTTCAGCAAAATATTGTTTTGATTTACATCTAAATGTTTTTGAGAAAGTATATCCAGAATACCTATTTGTTCATCAACCGTATATCGTTTCAAATGTTTAATCGTTTCTTTTGTAATTGGCTGTTCATAATATTCAGCCCCACTCAATAGAAAATCTTTCTCCTGAATCGATAATTTGTTAATGTTTATATTAGGATATAAATTATTTATCTGTAAATCATATAGCTCATTTATTAAATCTTTAGCCTCAAAGATATGATCCATATCCTTAATTAGTTTTCTCAGTTTCTTAAACTCCATAGGGTGTTCCATTGCTGCTTTTTTAAGCTTAACTTGTGAAGAATCAGCCGACACTTTTAGAATTTTTTCAATCCTTTCCTTTTCAATCATAATTGAAGATATTCTATGATCTAATGTCATTGCAAAAGCATATGGGTTAGCATAAATTTGTTCTATTTCATATTCAAATTTTAATTGAATTGACTTTTCTTCCATTTGATCAAGTTCTTCTTCAGTAAGAACACGTTTAGCGCTTATAGTTTCTTCAACTATTAATAATTTTTCATCAAAAGTCAAACTTTCAATATCCCAATTTGGATAATACTTATTTATGAATCTTTCACTCTCATTAGATAAAATTTCATCAGCAGCCTTTAATAATTCTTCTTCTTTATCAATCCTAGATAATTGCTTTACCTTATAATCATTATTAGTAGTGAATTGAATTGACCTCTTCCAACTCTTCAATTGTTCTTTTCTTTCAGTTACAGTTTTATAGTTAATAAAGAATTTCATTTCTTTTGCTATATAAGATAATTGTTGCTTCTCTTTCGGAGAAAACCTTCTAACAAATTTTTGTTCCTTCTCAATTCGTTTCTTTCTCTCTTTGAATTTACTTAAATCCGAAATATTTTTATTATATGCCTTAATTTTTTTGTTTAATGATACTCTTTCAGACTCGATTCCTTTCTTCTCCATCTTCCGAGCTACATACCCTTCATGTATTGTTGGAAGATATTCAATTCCACGATCTTCATTAGAAAGGTGAGATACGGATTCATTAATACCATTTTCCTTTAAGCATACATTAACTTTTTCAGCCCACATCTTTCTCCACTCATTAAAAGTTTCTTTCTTATTCCAATCAGTAGTATCTACCTTGTAGAAAGATTTTTTACCTCTCTTATCTAATACATGTTCTCCGTATTCATCAAATTTATATTCTCTTCTAGCTTTTACTCCCCATGAACCATCAGGATTAAAAGGTCTTACAGTAAGCATTACATGGAAGTGTGGATTATTTTCATCATCTCTATGTATTGCAATATCAGCAACCATCCCACGGTCAACAAAAGCTTCTTTGCAAAATTCAAGAGTTAATTTCTCTTGTTGTTCATTTGTTAGTTCTATCGGCAAGGCAACATTAAACTCTCTTGCAAATTGGGCATTATAATTTTTTTCAATTTTATTTACTTCATTCCATAATCTTTGACGATCAGAAGTCCATTCAGGTGCGTTGGAAGGAGTCAAGATATGGGTTACTGGTTTTATATCACGCTTATAATAAAAAGATTGGTTGTCTATTTCATCAACTAATTTATCACCAGATCGGTATGCAGCGCATGCTAAAGGGCTTTTAGGTTTACCTGTATCCTTTGATATTCTACTCATAATTTGACCACTAAAATGATAAATAGCCATGTTACATACCTCCAATCTAAAATAATGTATAAGCACTCAACCAAACATGAGTGAAGCGAATTTTTACAAACACGCCTGACGGAAACCACAGGAGAACGGAGTTCTCATTGGTTTTAGCACACACTCGATAGAGTGTATAAGTGCGCCATTCACTTTGTTATGGATATATTCTACCACACTTATTGGTTATCCTCAATGTTGATACTCTCAGGTTGTTTGTTTTTATTGATACGTTTAAAAGAGTTTGATAGACTTGTATAAAAGGAAAAAGGAGATAAATACTATGGCCGAAAATACTCAGTCTAAAATTCTATCAATTGAAGAGCAAATTAAAAAGTTAAAGGAAAAACAAAAAAGAGAGATAGCTAAGTTGGAGCGTAATACAGGAAAGAGGTTTCTTGATAAATTTAATCTACAAAACGAATCTTTAGATACTATCTATGAATTTATTGATACACTTATAGAAAACCAAAATAACAACACTAATACGCCATCTGGTGATAAGATTGACGAATCAAATTAGTAAACTTGATAAAAAGATTAAAAAGTTAGAACGTGAAAGAAAGATACAAGAATTGTCTCTTAGTAAAATAAATAGAAAGAAAAGAACAAGAAGATTAATTCAAATTGGAGCGCTATCTGAAAAGTATTTTGATCTACATCAAAATGACCTTCATGAAGTAGAAGAAATTTTTTCTCAGTTTTCTAATTTCGTTAAATCAAACAAATTAACTAAATATAAAAAATAGGAATCTTATAATAAGATTCCTATTTTAAAGTTCTAATTCATTTACTTTTGTTTTTAATGACCTATATTCATTAATCAATGTTTGATCTGGTTGCTTATTAACAATTGCATTATCAAATAAATTATTAAAAGCATTTGAATCTGCAACAGATTGAATAGATAATTTCATCATAGTTTTTGGCTCTACATTAGACCAATCAAGTTCATATCCATTTTTCAAAGCTAAAACCCTGAAAAACTCTCTTTGTGTTCTTCCATTACCTTCTCGGAAAGGATGTAGCATATTTACTTCTGTAAAATAATATGACATCTTTTTCACAAAATCATCATATTCCATTCCTTTTAAATATTTATCTGTTTTTAGTTGCCGAAATACATCACTGGCATAGTTTGAAAGAAACATTGGATGCGCAAAAGGGGTGCTTCCTTTAAAAATTTGTTCTTCTCTTAATTCTCCAGAGAAAGGATATACATCTTTGAAAATATATTTATGAATTTTTTGAAGGTGCTTCATCCCAAATGATCCAGGTATAGGACTTCTGTATAGTTCATAAAGTCTTTCAGCTGTAATAATCCTCTCAAGTTTCATTAATTTTTCATGATTTTGTTCATTAAATTTATTTATTAAAACATTTGTGCCAGGATAACAATACTTTGATTGTTTATCCATTTGATAATTCCTTTGCTTTTTCAATAAATTCCTTTTTTGAAAGCTCCCCATTAACTTTCGATAAAATTAATTCTTCTTCTTCCTTAGTAAGATACAAACCTTCTATTGCCAAAGTAGATTTTGTGTATTCCATAGCCTTATTTTTCATTTGTATCCTCCCTAACTTCGTTCTCTAAAATGAGCTTAAATCAGCCTTTATATCATTTGTTATAGGTTCATCTCGTTTATGTTCTGAGCCTATACTTTTATTTTCAGTTTTCGATTGAGTTTCATTTAGTTTTGTAGTTTGTATTTTTTCTTCATTTTGTTTTATTAAATTGTTATTATAATACAACATTTCTGTGTGCAATTTTTTCGCAATTTCATGATCTGTTATGTCCTCATAACCATAACGATCAATGCTATGTTCGATCAACGAAAATATGCTGTTTTGCGCATTAGACTGCGCGTCAATCCATCTAGTAAACTTTTCTTTTTTTACTTCAGATTTCGAAGAAATATTCATAAGAAACTTCTCTCTTAGTTTTTTCATATTTACACCTCAATTTTAATATCTTAGAGGCCTTTTAGCCTCTAAGAAAACATCATTTTAGCTAGGTAATACGTACCTCTTGAGTTCATTGTAGTAGCATACTTTTCTGGTATCCAAACGACCTTAAAATGGTTGCTTTCCGCAAAATCCATTAAATCTTCATGAATGTCCTCTTTAAAGGTAATACTTCCACCACCATGAACTAAAATGTAATCTACATCTGACGACGCCAATTCCTGAAAGGACAGTTGAATTTCTTCTAAAATCGATTGAGATTGAACAAATGTTGCTTCTTTCATTACGTCCCTTGCCAGTTGGCCTCTTTCATTGTCTTTTTCAAGCCAATCTTGCAGCTGTTGCCGAGTAAACTTATCTGAGATATTTAAATGGTCTCTTAATAAAGAAATGGCAACATCAGAAGCATGTCCAACTCCTAATCGTTTTCCTTTACTTAATCCTTGAACAGGGTTTGCACCTTCAATTACTACAAACTCACTAGTCCCATCACCAATATCAGCATGTAATGTTCTTGCTTTCATAAAGTCTGACGGGGCTTTATTTTCTCCATATATTTTATTAAAACCCTCGAGGATTTTATCATCACTGTTGAAAAATGCAAGCATTGCTGTTCTTCCTTCTTCAGTAACTTTACATTCATTTACTTTAATAGAAACAAGAACTTGGTAATCTCCAACATAAAGTGTGATATTATGTTTAGTTTTAAAACGATCTTCTAGTGTTTTAGCGTTTTGTTTACTGAATTCCGATGACGGAATTGCAGTAGCCATTTTCAAATCAATAGATAAGCTCTCTGGAAGCTCTTCTTTGTTTTCATAATGATCTTTAATGGCTGTTGCAGCTACTAACGATAACGATGTAATAATCGGAACGTCATGAGTAGATTTTCCACCTAGACTAAGGGTCATGTTTGTTTTAATCCCATCATGCTGCATAGCTTTCTTACCTACTATGTAGTCTCCGTTTCTTCTTATAGAAGGGGAAGAGATATTAACTACTAGATTATCAAAAAGATTTTCCATCACTTGTTCTAAAGGTAGATCATTGGCTTCTGGTGTTTTAGGTAAATAAGATATAACAGATGGTTGTCTTACCATTTGTATTTGCCCATTAGATTCAAAAGCTAATTCTGTTTTTGCATTCCCAATATCAATTCCAACACATAAATTCATCCCGTTCACCTCATAAATAGTATTTTTAACTTCTATAACCATTATAAACCACACACTCAATAAAGCAAACAAAAAGATATAAAAAAGGTATAAAATAAATATATAAAAGAAATATTCCCGGCGTCCCTGTATGGCTTTTATTTGGATTAATATGACGAATCCTTATAAGCGCACTTTGCTTCCTCTACGCTTTTCCAATCAAATTCACTTTTTATCGCTCTTAGCAATTCTTGAATTTGCCTCTCTGAATATCCCATATTTTCCATACCAAGCATTGCATATCCTAAACAAGCATCGTTGCTCCAATCCTCTGATTGTGCTTCCAATACTAAATGTCTTAGGTACTGGGATCGATTGCCTTTGGCTAGTTCATCCAATCTTTTCCAACCTTCTTCAGAAAGGGTGAGTGATACTTTCTTTGTCACTCCTAAAGATGGGCGACCTATCTTTCCCAATTGACCGTTCGCTAACTTTCCACGACAATTCACACATAAGAATAACTTCTCTTTTCGTGCTACAAAATCAATAACATCATTTGTGCTACCACAATTCATACATTTCATTTTTCATTACCTCCCTTATTTGACTAGAACCTGACTTATGCAGGCTCTAGTATTGGTGACATATCCGTATTTTCAATTCTGTTATCACATGAAGTACAAATTTCAATCCAATTAGGATGTTCCTCGTACATTGGGATGAAGTACCCTCCACAAGAACACTTATGGCTATTAGCTTCTAGTTCTTCTTTATCCATGTATAGCAGTGTCATATGATTTTCAAAGGCTTCCTCACTAAGCTTCTCTAACTTTTTTTCTAATGTATTGATTGTATTTGCCTTTTCGACATCAATAACTTTTAGATCTGCTACTTCCTTCTCCAATTCCTTGATTCTAGCGATTTCCTTTTTGTTGAATAAACCCTTGATATATTTGAACATAACAACCATTCCCATCTCTTTAAGTTACTTTTATTATACAATAAAGTTACTTAAATGTCAATGGTTTTAAGTAACTTTTAAAAGTTTTTTCCTTTTCCCTCCCCCTTGTTTTGGGGTGGAAGTTGGCTAGTCGTGTGGGGGCTAAACCCCACGTACCGTCACTTACATATAGCTAAGAGCAGTTATTATAAGTCGATAGCACTGGCGGTTTGGTGGGTACAATAGATGGACAAGCTGACTACCTAATTCCTCGTTTTGGGTTTGTCAGCTTGGCAAAGTCAATCCACCCACCAAATTTCGGAGAGCAAGGGGTAAAAGGTGGAGATTTTTGAGTGGTCCATCTCAAAAATACTACCTGACCCTTGCTTGGAGAAAAGCCCTTTGATGTAGAAGAGAGTAACATTTTCTAAAAACAAGCTGAAACCGTTGATATGACTGGTTTACAGCGTTGTTGGGTGTGTTCACATTTGACGGTAACCCTTAAACTAAAAGATGCTTTATATCTTATTGATATATATAAGGGGTATATAAATACGCTATGGCAGGAGTTTTATTGTCTTTTTGATTCTACTTTATATAAAAAAGATATAAATTAAACAAAACGCAAAGGTTGGTGGTAGAAATGGGTGTATTTTAGATATATTTTAAATATAAAAACAATCAAACCAAAAAGAGGGAGGTGTTTATTGGTGGCGTTCTATGTTTTTTTGATATAAAATAGAAATATAATAAGTCAATCAATATTGGGGTTGAAAATTCATTTGCAGATACTTTTATTTACTGTTATACTTATCTCAACAAATTGAACGACAATAAAAAAAGACCACCAGCCATCTAAGTAGTGCGCCAAACACTCTTAGACGGTTCCCCCTAAAACCGGTAGGGAAAACACTGACGGGTAGTCTTCTTAGCTTTTTTCTTATATATACATCTTATAATAATATAAGAAGAAAGTCAAAGAGAAATCCTGTTTAGAAACCTAATTTGTGCTACTTTTTTTACACAAATAAAGGCGATGTTTTCCTTCATACGATAGGGAGTCATCGTCTTTTTATTGTTAAAAAGGAGCATAAAAAATGTCTGTACTATTAAACAAAAAAGAACCTCAAAATTATACAGTTGATGGAGTTCGTTTTTTTAAAAAACATTTAGATAAGATCCGTTTGGATTCTATGGTAACTGACACCCCCATCACAACCTCTGAAATTTCTGTTTTCATGATACTTCACCTATACACTGATGAAATGGGTCAAATTCGCTCACTAACGAATGATCCATCTATTAGTTCACGTAAGCAATTGTGTATTTCCAATATCTCAAGTGAACATGATTTAACTTATGAAACTGTCAAAAAAGCTTTTGATAGTTTGTTAGAACGTAATTATATTAACGAAGTGTATACATCAACAGGCATGCATTATGAGATTGTTGATTACGCAAAATATAATCAAATTAACAATCGTGTGACGGAAGAACAGTCTAGCTATTTCCGCATACCAATAGCTTTATTCCAAGAAAAAATATTTGGACCATTGATTAAACACCGTTACCACAAAGGACCGATCTTACTATTGGAATTGAGTCAATACTTTACTGTACAGCTAGGTACTAACCGTAGAAATGTTGAAAATATTGAAGAAGTTCAAGGAACAAGAACTATGGCATACCTTAAAGAAACACTTAATACAACAGCTAAACGTGTAAGAAAGTTCCTTTCAATTATTAGTGTTGTGTTCTCTTTTGATCCCATCGAAGAAAAAGTAAAGCATCCCTCAAAAGATCGTACTAAGCGAAAAAGAACATTTGTACAAGTATGCGTAGATAAATTTAGGTTCAAATTAACTGGAGCTTGCTTCAAAGCAAATGATCTAGTAGAAGAACGAAAAGCATTTGCTAAATCCAAAAAAGAAATGGATGCAAGAATTAAAAACGCTAAGCTACCGTTGAAATGGAGAGAAATAAAAGACATAGAACGCTCTATTAGTCGTATCGTAAAAACATCAAAGTATCTGCAGGTAGTATCTAAAGGGGAGAAAATGCTCCGTTATACTTTAACGCAAGTAGCTGATAAATTAGAAGAATTACATAAGTTAGGGAAATTAAAAGAGATTAAATCGATTGGGGCATATGTCAATAAATGCTTTACAAATGCTTTTAATGACTTCCGAAAGGAATTCATTACATATACTGACGAAATTGATATAACACATGCATATAATAAAACATATGGAGTAAATCCCCCTTTCTTACTCAAACACAATTGATCCAGTAGTTCGATTAAACAACATAAATTCATTCCAGCCTTTTCAAAAAAGTAAATTGAAAGGGCTATTTGTCATTACCTCTTTTAAAAGCCCTCCTTTTCTTGCTTTTAAACAACCATTTACTCACCATTGATTTTCAAATCTAAAGGTCCTGTTACGTCTTTTTCATATAAAATAAACTGTATTTATAAACATCTATTTTTAATAATATGTATTTATAGTTATGTGAAATATCGAGTATTGTATTTATAGTTATGTGGATTGAGGAATACGTATTTATAGTTATGTGGATTTGTGATTAGTGTATTTCTATATGAAATATAAATAGCTGCATCCCTTGATATATATGGGATGCAGCAGAAATATATGATTTCCTTATATTCCTTGATTTTTTATTTATACTTGTTTGTTTTATAAATTATTGTGGTTTTAACTACTATTTGTATTTTATACAAAAATGTCTATTTCAAATTAATATTCGCATTATCAATAGAAATTAAGAACCTCTCTTCTGGGATCTTATTATCATTTGTTCTTCCTGTTCCCTTAGTATCTTCTAAAGAACTCCTCCCACTTAAATAATCCATAGAAACATTAAAATGATTAGCTATCTTTATAAGATTTTCAAAACTTGGACTAGATTTTCCAGACGTATATTTGGTTACTAGCGACTTAGATACATTAATATTTTTAGCTAATCCAGCACTAGTTAAACCATTATATTTAAGTAATAAAGACAAACGTTTACTAAACAATTCTCTATAATTAATCTCACATTCCATTTTTTCACACCCCCTTTCATTCCGAGTTTAGCGAAAGGGAAGATTGATGTGAACAAAGACCTATGAATTCGTCCTTTAGATAGTCATTTGTAACTAAGGATAGTTGAATTAAATTCAATCATGTGGTAAATTTATAGCTGTCACTACATATTTTCTAGTATTTTTCAAAATAGTATCTATATGCATAAGTAATATTTCACATTCTATTTTTGTGTGGAGCGAACATCACTTCGGCCAGTTAAATAATCAAGAGATACATCAAAATAATCAGCTAAAAACATTGCTGATGATAAGGGAATTTCGTTATCATTTTTTTCATAACGTTGAATTTGACGAACTGTAACGTTTAATAATTTTGCTAGATCTGTTTGATAGAGATTTTGTTCTTTTCTCAATTCCTTTAATCTTGCACCTAAAGTTTTCAAGTTAATCCATCCTTTATGTAAAATATCACATTGACATGATGTGATAAGTCGTATATTATTTTAATTAGCAAGGATGACGTATTAAGTCATGTTTTTGGTAGAGGTGGTGAATTGTTATTAAAAGTTCTTAGAAATCAAAAACATCTAACCCAAGCAGAAATAGCTCGAAAATTAAAAATATCGGTACGGCAGTATCAACGAATTGAGCATGGAGATAGCTTTCCAAAAAAAGATGCTATGGATGCGTTGGAAGATTTATTTGGGGTTCCACACCGTGTTTATTTGGCTAAATCAATGGAAGATGTGCCTGATTTCCTTAAATGTTTTTTAAGTCAATTGTATCATAAGTAAGGTTACTGTAATTCATGTAAATGAAGGGGGTGACAAGTTTGAAAAAAGTGCGACTACCTAAAATGTGTAGGTTTGATTTCCTCTCTTACTTTAACAGAGTAACAATACGCACTTTCAATAAAGATATATTTATATTAAGACCAGGTTTAATGGTACAAAATATTGAAACGAGTGAATACAAGAAAATAGAGGAAATATATTACGATATTCGTACAGTTATGAATATTGAAGGAAAAATTGTTGCTAAAAGAAAAAATAGAAAGAGCGAACTTTATTTACAAGTCCAAAATGCAAGTTAAACAATTATTATTTCATACGTTATGATGTGTGCAATTCATTTTGAGCACATAGATCTTTGAAAAGTGAATATAGTGTGGTTCTCGATGAAACGATCACTATTCGAGTCAACTATACAGTCAAACGAAGTTAGTGGGGGTCAAGCTTAAAATCCACTTGTGATCATAGTTAGCGATAAGGTTGTTGGTACAAGCCAGAAACCAACATTGTAGAACAGGAAATCCTATTCTCGATTAAACATCAATTAGAATAATTGTAAGGTTGTTGGAGATAAGCCAAAAACCAACTGAAATAAATGGAGTTTATAGTAATCTATAGACGTATATGCAACTTAATAAAATTGCTAATTAATCACCACTTAAGGTGATTTTCTATTGGAAGAATAGGTAAGTCCCTATTCTTCCAATCTATAATGAATTGTAAACATGATAACGTACTGTAATACTTGTAAGCATTTATATTTCCCTGAGATATAACGATATTAAGAAGAAGGGGGTATTTGATGAAAAGTGTGAAAAAGAAGATTATATTTGGTGTTGTGACTGCAAGTTTGCTTGTTGGAACTGGTACAGGAGTTTACGCTTATAATCAACATCAGCAAGAATTAGAAAGAGAAGCCCACTTGGAACAATTAAGAGCCGAAAAGTTAGAAAAGGCAGAGGAAACAGTTGAAGCTCTTTATAATCCAACTAAGACAAGACTAGCTAAAAACATCAATAAGAAAATTAAAACAGCTGAAGCAGCCGTAAAAGAAGTTGAGGGTGAAAGAAATAAAGCTGAATTAACAGAAGAGATTGACACGGTTAAAGATTTAGCAGAAATTCAAAATGAAGTAGAGAGCACTTTAATAAATGGAGTGTTAGCAAATGGGGTTACACCTCAACAATTAGAGGAAACATCTCAAAAATTAGAAATGATTCAAACGGTAAATGATCCGATTTTTAATCACTTATCAAAAAAGTTGTCAAAAGCTGAAAATCAATTAAAAGAACTTGGTTCTGCATCAAATGCAGTAGCTATAGCAGAAGATTCAATAGACCGAAAAAGCTATGATAGTGCTAAAAAGCTAGTAGGAAAAGTAAAGAATAAAAAAGAAAAAGAAGAATTAAATCAGAGATTAGCAGTACTAAACGAAAATTTGGTTGCTATGGAAAAAGAAGCTGAACGTAAAAAGGAGGAACAGGAACGTCTTGCTGCAGCTGCAAAAAAAGAAGAAGTAACACAACAACAAAATGTAAAATCATCTAATCCTTCTAAACAGCCAAACAAAAATAGTTACGATACATCTTCTAAGTCAGATTCGACAGTTACATCATCATCTGCAAATACAAATGATTCATCTGACGTATCTTCTAACCAATCGAACGGAGGAGCAACGTCTGATAAATCTTCTAGTAATTCAAGTGGTAGATCATCTAATCAGTCATTGAATGAGAGTTCTTCTAATAAGAGCTCAGGTAGTCGAGAAGGTACTAAGTTAGATGGGGCTAAAAAGGTTGATGGAGGTTATATAGATAATGACGGTAACACTTATGAGTCTTGGATAATTGAGGATGACGGAAGCATCCCTTGGGATGAATTTTAATTCATCACATATTTTGACTTTTGAAGTCTACTGAGATTGATTATTTAATCGATCACGGTAGACTTTTTTATATTATTAGAAAAAAGAGGTGATTCTCTAATGGTTTTCAATAGTACTAGCCGTAAGTTAAAGAGGAAATTTTTTTTAGTATTTTTAGCGTTAATCATATTATTCACTATACCTATAGGGTTATCCGATAGATCAAGTTCTAGAGAACTTGAAAATTCTAAATTCACCGATGGTATAGGATTTCTAAGGACTGATAGTGACGGTTCTGTAATGTTTGAAGGTGAATCGTTATACATGGAGAAGGATGGAAAAGCAGTACCTGCTGACTTTAATTATTTAATTGAGAGTGATAAACAAAATATACAACTGAAAACGAAGCAAGAAATTGAAGAAGATATTGAGAACAGTACTTCTAAAAATATATTTGCATTTCTGAAGCCAGAAAAGGCTTATGCATCAGCACCAAATATAGTTTATGTAGGAAAAGTAAGCTATAAGGGATCAATCGTTGGCGAATTCAGGGTTAATGGAGAATTAGCTTTTTGCCTTGAACATCATGTGCCGACTCCAGGTACTGGTGCAAAGTATCAAACCCCTTTAACTTATAATAATGAATATATTAAACGTGCTTTGTACTATGGATGGGGCGGAACAGAGAATATCTTCTCTAATAAAAATCAAGGTATGGTGGTAACTTCTTTAGTTTTAGATAGAATTTATACCGGAGGTACGACAGGAAGGAATTTACCAGGATATGATGCATTGTGGGATAAGGTTAAAAACGGTAAAACCCCTACAACTACTTTGAAGTTTTCTGACAGAAAATTAAAAACTTATATAAGTGGTAATAAACAAATTTCCGAAAAAACTAAATTAATAGCTGATACTAGAAATACAGTAAAAATCACTGTTCCTAATAAAATTACATTGAAAAATTTAACCACTAACAAAAGTGTAACTGGAGGAACAATGACGGTAAAAGGAGGTCAGTGGATTAGATTGGAAGCCCCTTTAGATCTTGACATGACGTACAGATCAGGAAGCTTAAGAGGAAGTATGAAAAAATTTCAACCTATGATAACTAAACCATCCGGAGGTCAGAATTTACAAACTTTAGGCTACATGAAATTAGTGACGGACCCTTCTGCAAAGACAAGTTTCACAGCTGAGTTTAAAAAACGAAAAAGAGACGTCACGATTCATTATAAAGATAAACATACGGGTAAAAAGCTTAAAAACAGCTATAAAACAGAGCAATTAATAGGGTCTTGCAAAACCTATAAGTCTAGTAAGTCTTTGAAGAAGTATGGAAAGACTTATGATCGTACGGGCTCTTCTTCATACAAAGTTTGTGTAAAAGACAAAGATGTAACCAAAACCTTTAAATATAAACTAAGAAGAAATGTTACTGTAAATTACTTAGATGAGCGTACTGGGGAAAAAATAAAAAATTCTAAGAGCTATACAGTCCATCGAGGAGATAAATATTCAGAAAGCCATCCGACCATTAAGAAAGGTAAAAGGACATATAATTATGTAAAGAGAACGGGAAACGTCTCGAAGGGAAAGGTTGGCACTAAAAACATAGAAATAAATTATCACTACAACTTGCCGTTAGTTGAAATAGGGTTTGAAAAAATCCAAATTTATACTGCCCCAGCTGATGAAGGGCTACCTGTAAAAGTTAACTTATCGAAGGAAAATATCTATTCTGGTAAGGTTGATGATATGAAAAAAGCAAAAGTGAATGTAGCTTTGTATCAAGGAGATACCAGAATTGGTCTAAAGGAGTACACTGCTAAGTCTTTACCAGAAAAAATAAATTTCAAGGTTTCTAAAAATCATTTAAAAGTGAATCAAAAAAATGCTTATACCGTTAAATTTGAAAGTTATTCAAAAGATGATATTGATGTAAAAGCTAAAAATATTGGAACTGATGGTTATACATCAGAAGAGAAAACTATCAAAGTAACTGCGCCAGATATGAAAAAAATATCTTTTGAAGGTGTAGTAATGACGGAACGTGAAATAGGGGAAAAAATGAAAAAACATTATGAATCGTTCCAAATACCAGTCCATAAATTAGATAGAATGAGAACTGGTTATGGTTTTGAAATGCCAGTTGAAATCAAATACGAGAATCAACTTGGTAATGCAGTAACTGAATATGATTTCAATATGATTGTTCCTGAATCGATTGTTGACAAAAGTTTCTTAGAATATTCAGTAAAAAGGGGATTAGCCACAGTACCTTTAGAACGAACAAAAAATGAAACAACTGCTAATAATAAATCCTCCAATCAAAAATTTGAGTTGCCACATATGAATGTTGAAAAAATAAGTGGCCATTTATTTTCTGATGAGCAAGTCAAGAATGATGATCCACGAATTGAAAGAGATTTAATTGATGGAGGAAGAGAATTTTATATTCCAATTTGGGGGCATGTCGGTGAGTATCCAATTAGTGTTGAATCTACAAAAGATATAGGGATTCACGAAATAAATGTAGTAATTAATCAAAACTTAGAAGTTTTTGCGCATATGCATGCACATATGGATTCTGAAACTATTGAAGAAGATGCTTTTTTGTTAATACCAATCAATTCCGACGATCCAAAATTTCCTGCTAATTGGACAGAAGAAGATAAAGAAAGGTTTTTTGAATGGGATAAGAAATAAGTAGAAGAGAAGGCTGATTTATAAATGGATCGGCCTTTTCTTTATGGTTATGGAGGAATAAAATGAAGGATTTTCCTTTTATTATCTTTATAATGTTTTTGGGATTGTACTTAACCCTATTTGTATCACATTACAAAATTGAAGAGTTCCGGCATAACTCTTTAGTTTTATCAATCACAGAAACTGCAAAAATAGCAGGGTTTCAAAGTGTTGATAATAGTTCAAGAGCTGAAGAGGGTACAGCTGATATTACAACAGAAAACTTTGAAATGAGCTTTGAAAAGAATTTTAAAGATAATGTGAATGTTAAACTTAAAAACCCACGATATTCATATGATTACCTCAAAGATGAAAATGAGTCGGTTATGGCAATAAGAGTTACGGTAACAGATGAGACTAATACAGATTATCAAGCTACTTATATATCGGATATAAGTAATCAGTAAAGTGTTATTGTGGTGAATACAGTAAAAGGAGCAATTATATTATGAAGTTAATCTCTGACGATATATTAAAGGATATAATGGATGATTTAAAAAGAATTGATCCGAAGTTGGTTATTGATTCTTTGACAGACACCGTGGCAAGAGAAGCTCTAAAAAAAGTTATGAAAAACGATTTACCCAAAAGGCACAATATTATTCTTGATACAGAAGAAAAGTTTGATTATGCGTTATCTGAAATGGTTGGTTTAGGTGTTGTAGAAAAAATAATTAAAGATCCGGACGTGACAGATATAAGTTATAACGGTACAGAACTAGTTGTTAACACTAATAACGCTAAATATGTTTATGGTGAAAACATAAGTGAAGACTACATTATCAAGTTAATTCAAAAATTTGCAAGTGCAGTAGGGAAGGAGTTTACACCGAAAAATCCAATTTTAGATGCAGCTTTAAATAATTTACGAATCAACGCTGTTCATAATAGCTTATCACCTTTTGGTACAACGATGGCCTTACGCTCATCAAAGGCCGAATCAGTATTAAACGAAGAAAATTTCAAAGAATTTGCACCTGAATATATACTTGAATTTTTTAGGTCAGCAACACAAGCACGTTCAAATTATATTATTGCAGGAGAAACGGGGACAGGTAAAACTGAACTACAGAAATTTTTAGTTAAAGATATTCCTTTTAACGAAAAAATTATTAACATGGAGGATACTTTAGATAGCTATTTAAAAGTCTTATATCCAGATAAAGATATTCATAGTTGGATAACATCACCAGCGTTTGGTTTTACCAATCTCATTAAAGCAGGTTTGCGTAATAATCCTGTATGGATGTTAGTATCTGAAACACGTGGAGAGGAAGCATACGAAATGCTTCAAGCCGTATTGTCTGGTCATCGTATTATAACAACACTTCATGCGGTAGATGCTAGGGCTATTCCGAAACGATTCATAAATATGATGAAGATTGGATATTCCATTGATGAGGAGTCCGTTTTATCAGATATTTATAATTATTTCCAGTTTGGTATTCACATTGAAAAATATGAACACGAAGGTAAGGTAATTCGCTATTTAAGTGAAATAGTTGAATTTAGACCTGATAATAAAGCTGTTACTGTCTTCAAACAAGTAAAAACAGGTCAACAATTAGTGCCGGTTATTGGGGAGGTTAGTGATGAATTTATAAACACACTAAAGAAATACAATTGTAAAATTCCTGATTTTTTACAGAGGAAGGAGAATATAGAGTATGGCCAAAAAGAAAAAATACACACTTGATGAAGTAAATGCTCTTCGCATTGCTTATGGCGATCCCTTGCAGAAACGAGAAATTGTTTCTGCTCTCTTTATTCCGTTTTTAATTGCAGCTGTTTTTACTTTTTCGCTTTTTTATTACTGGTGGTTATCAGTGATTGCTGGTGGAATTGCTATGTTTTATGCATACGCAAAGATCTTACCGCAAGATACAAGAAGGTCTTACGAAATAACAGCGTTTAGAGAAAGAAATAAATTCGTTAACAATATCACTCAAATGTTAACGAATGAAGAGAGGACTGTATTGGATTGCTTAAAGGTTGTTACAGAACGGGCGCAGGGGGAATTTAAAGATGATCTTTTAATGCTTCAAGCATCTATTATGGAAGCTAATAACAAAGAAAAACAAACTGCGTTTCAGGTTATATCTGATAAATATAAAGGTGATGTAATATTCGATTTGTTCATCGAGCAATTAGCAACAGCTACAATTGAGGGACGATTTTCAATAGATACATTAAAAGATATAAAAAGTTATCACAACGAAGTGAAAAAGAGACAGGATGATTTTCTTCAAAAAAAGAAAAAAGAAGCCTTCCATTTCAAATTTATTATCGGAATCGGTCTAGTACTAATTATGGCAATTACATTTAGTTTTGGGTGGGAGCAATTCATAGGTGTATATGCACGAAGTTTAATTGGGTGGATTACTAGTAGTTTGTATTTAGTGCTCATTACTGGATACTTTTTAAGTTTTCGAAAACATTACATTGATGACGATATTATGGAGGTGAAAGTATGACTGAAACAAAAGCTAACCCGAAACCTAATATTTGGGTCCGTATGGCCGAATCTAAGCTTTATGAGATGTGTATGGAGATGGGTTTTACAGAAGAACGTTTTATTAAGTATCAAAAGAAACGTTTTTTTAGAGCAGTTTTTTTTAGTCTACCTTTAATTATTGCATCTTTTTTCTTCCAATGGTGGTGGTCCATCATTGGATTTTTAATTGGAGGGTTTCTCTGGTGGAATGAGTATAAAAGAGCAACAAAATTTTACAATAACTTTAATTTTAATAAGCAACTAGAGTATCAAAAATTCACGCGGATGATTATTCCCTATTTGTTACAATCTGATTCTACTATTTATAGCGTGTTTTCTAAAATGATTGAACGTGTAGAAGATGGTCATCTTAAAGGTTGTTTAGAACGATTGTTAATAGAGATGAATGAATACCCTAATGCTGATACACCGTTTGTTAATTTTGCAAAAGCAGCGTCTGGAACAGATAGTGCGGTGTTATTTATGACAACATTATTTGACTATCAACAAAGTTCATCAGATCCTACTATCATAATGGAGCTTGGACAAATGTCCAGTGAGCAATTATTTGAAGGCATTGATGAAATTGTCTCGTATAAGATTAGAAAGTTTTCTTTTTATCCAACAAAATTAACAATGAGTAGCTTTGTTGTTACCTTAGGATACGCAATCTGTATGATTATAGACGCCTTTTCTAATACTGGATTATCTTGATAAAGGGGGATTTAGATGCTTGAGAGTACAACGATGGAAATGGGAAAGCTATTTGTTTCAGTATTTATAATTTTTTCAATGGTATCTTTGACGTTGTTTTTTTCAGAGGTTAATCAAGCCAATGAATATAAGCAATATGTAAACTATCAAATTGAAAGAAATGGAGGTCTTACAAGTGAAGCAATAAAAAAAATAGAGGATTATAATAAAGAACATTTTGGAGGGGAATTCGAAGTTCAAAGTAGCCAAATGAATCAACAATTTCCTTTTGGACAAGAAGTTAGTTACAAAGTTAATGCAACACACGAATTTTTATTTTTACCTATAGTGAGTCGGGAGATTTCTTTAAAAGGTGCTGCTATTTCACAAGTTAGGTAATATTCCGGGTTTATACTTTCCCATAAAAAAAAGTGAAAAATAAAATCACAGGAGTGGATATTTTATGTTAGATCAAAACACAGACCGTACGTATTGGATGATTGGAGCAGTTGTAGTGGTAGCTATCTTAATTGCAGCTGCGAAAATAGCTTTCCCGGAGATTTTTAATCAGGTGATTGATCAGTTTAAAAACACACTAACAACTGGTTTCGCTTTTATTGGTCAATCTTTAATGAGCTTCTTTAAGCTATGATCGAGCAAAATACAGACCGAATTTATTGGGCTATAGGATGGATTGTTGTTCTAGGAGTTGTGATAGGTTTAATTCATGTTTCTTTTCCTGAAATATTCGGTATAGTAACTGATAATTTTCAAAATAGGGTCCCGAAGTTTTAATATGAGAAGTTATGAAAACATAATAGCAGTAGCCGATTAAAATGCGGCTACTGCTAAAAAAGGAGAAAAAACAATGTTATTAAAGAAATCTGAAGGTTTTCCTTTTAAAGTAGTATTACTTATGTCGTTTGCAGCACTTTTATTATTAATTACACCAGACTTCGCTTTAGCTGCTTCTACTAGTCAAGTACAAAGTAAGTTGAATCAAGGAGCAAAAGCTATTCAACTTGTTTTAACATCACTTGTTGTAGTGATGGGAATTATCGCGGCTATTAAAATAGTAGTAAAACATCTACCTAGCATTGATGATGCTCATGTGAAAAATGAAATGTGGAAAGGTATTGGTCAAGTATTTGCGGGGGTTATTGCTGGGGCTGCATTAGTTTGGATTATACCTTGGGCTTATTCATTATTTGTTTAACTCTTATTTTTCAAAACTGTACAATTTTATTCAACTGAGGAGAAAGCTTTTTAGGCTTTCTCTTTTTGTAAGGGGAGTTTTTAATGGAACAAGATCAAATTAAACAAGTTCTATATGAAATGTTCGATTTAAATAATAAAAAAGGGAGAGAGTGGTTTTTTCCTAAAAACGTTGATAATCAGTATAAAGTTTTCGCAAATATGACGTTAAAAGAAATTGTTTACTTTCTTTTACCAGCATTCTTGCTTTCGGGTGGACTTGCAGCTATCCCTCCTTACAACTCGTGGTTGTTTTGGATAATTAAGGCCATTTTTATTATTTTAATTATATTGATTCCAGTAGTTTATATTCATTATAGACCTGTTAAACATAGGGATAACATTCGTGCAAAAGACTATATAAAAGAAGTGTTGGAATATCAAAAGAAAAAGAAATTGTATTTTATGAAGCCCAAAAATAGATTGTAAAAAACATGTTTAGGAGTGGATGGTTTGAGCGAAAAAGAAATTTCCTTCAACGATATAAGTCCAATTGAAGGGGTATATTCAGATTTTATTTATTTAAAGGAACATGCTCTAGTAACTATAGTCAAGGTAAAAGGTGTTAATTTTGATTTGCTATCACAATATGAACAGAACACTATCTTTGATGAATATGGAGCATTTTTGGCTCAAAATATTCATTATCACCCTCAGACTGTTTCAATGACTGTTCCAATTAAAATGAGTGAATTTCTAAGGAAATGGAAAATGCAACACATTAAGTCCTTTCAGCAACCAGACATAAATGAAGATTTAAAACAGTTAAGAGCAAGTTACTTGTACGAATATCAAAAAACAGAAACTGATTTAAGTATGTCTGTTAAAGCACATTTTGTAATTTTAAAAGAAAAATTAAGAAAACCAACTTTAGAGGATTTACATGAAGCAGAAAATAAGTTAATAGCAAAAAGAGAAGAGATTATAAGGGCAATTCATCAAGTATTGGATGCTTATGATAGCGATCAGGAAGTGTTAAGTGCAAATGAAGCACTTTCAGTATTACATCAGTTTTTTGATTACAAAACATCAGTTTACCATAACCATTAAAAGTGTAGGTGAAATAAGTGAATTTACTATCTTTGTTTGGAGTTAAAGGAAAAGATAATTCCAAAGAAAAACAACAAGATCAAATAAAAGATTTGATCGATAGAGAAGTAGTGGAAAGTCGTCATCCTTTTGTGTTCGAGCTTAATAGGGAGTATATTGCCGCAAGTGGTAATTATATAAAACCATATGTGATTCTTTCATATCCGAGTAAACCAACTGGTAATTGGTTATCTCCATTAAAGAGATTAAAAGGTAATATCACGATTACGCAACATCTTGAACCAGCAAATGGAGAAATATTGGTTCGACACTACAATGAAACCGTAAAAAACAAAGAAGCAGAACTTTTAAAGACATTAGATTATTATAGAAAAGAACAAATTAAAAAGGAGCTGGCGACAGCGAAACAGCAGCTAGCACAAACACTGGATGAAAAAAGTGCATTTATTTATCTTTACACTTATATTTTGTTACAGGCTCAATCAGAGTCAGAATTACGTTCTTTAGAAGAAGGTTTAAATAGAGTTTTAATTAAACTAAATTTAAAAGCAATATCTCCGTATAGAAAGCACGAGGAAGCTTACTTCTCTAGTTTTCCAATAGCGCATAATGGGTTAAAAGAATACACATATTCCATGACAAATACTGTAAGTGCCAGCTCGTTTTTCCCTTTTGATGACAATGAAATATGTGATTTAACAACGACATCAACTATTGAAGGAATAAATAAAGAAACAAACTCATTTGTAGCAATTGATTATAAGGACAGAAGTAGGACACTTAATAGAAATAAAGTTATCCTTGGGACTTCAGGTGTTGGAAAGTCCACGTATATAAAAAGTAATATACTTCGTAAAATAGCTGAAGGTATAGATAATATATACATCATCGATCCAGAGAATGAATATACAGGTGATGTACTGAAATATGGTGGTACAGTTATTGATTTATCAAGTGCTAGTTCTGTTCGAATGAATCCCTTTGAGATAATCTCACAAGCTTTAGATTCTGATGATGATGAGCTATTGATAAATCAAACTCGAAGCTTATCAAGCCAAGAAGTAGATAATTTAATACGACAAAAGGTAAATCGACTTAAAGGATTTCATAAGGTGAATATGCCAGATATGGATCAAGTTCAGCTCTCAATTATATCAAACATTACAATGCAGATTTACCATACGTTTAGAGAGAAAAAAGACCTTGATTGTATGAAACATGAGGATTGGCCAATCTTAGAGGATCTCTTAAATGCTTTACAGGAACTTGAAAAGACAGATCCAAGTAAATATGAATTGGTTGAACGATATTGTTTTATATTAGAAGATATGGTTAAAGGCTCTAGTACTATGTTTAACGGATATACAAATGTTGATATGAGTGCCAAAATCATCTCATTTAACCTTAAGCCTTTACAAACAGAAAAGGAAATGCAAGCAGCTGCATATCTTAATACTTTCAGCTATCTGTGGGAACTATTTACAAGTGATTTTTCACGATCTGATGAACTCTTTTGCGATGAATTTCATTTTTTGTTGAAAAATCAAGAGAGTGCAGATTTTTTCCATCAAGCTTACAAACGTTTTAGAAAATATAATGCTGGTGCTACGGTTACTACACAACAAATACAGGATGTATTAGATGCTCCTAAAGGAATCGGTGAAGCTATTGTTGGTAACAGTTATACTAAGGTTTTATTTGGATTTGAACCTCGAGAAGTAGAGCAAATTATTAATCGGTTAAAGATTAATTTATCAGATAAAGAAGTTCATTTCTTAAAAGCAAAAAAGCAAGGTGAAGCTTTGATTATGTATGGGGCTCAAAGAGCCCTAATGAAGGTCTCTTTGACAGAGGAGGAGTTAAGGGTACTTAATCCCAAAAAATACGAAGAGAAGACCAATAAAAGCTTTAAAGAGCTTCCTAATTGGTCTGAGAAAGTACTCCTATCATCAAATGAAGTTAATCAATTGACGAATGAATTGAATAGGATAGGGGGCTTCTAAATGAAAAAAATCACAATGATGGATAATCTTACGATGTTTATCAATAAGAATGAATATAAGGTTGAAATCGGTGAAAAGTTTACTAAAGTGTCGAGCTTGGATGATATAGAAGACTTGGAACATTCTATTCCAGGTTTTTTTGATTTGGAAAGTATAAGTAGGCAAGATGACAAAATCTACTTGATCTATGACCTTCCAGAAGGGTATCAGACATTAGAGAAAGCTAAAAAATATGTACCAGTTATAAAGTTAGAGCTTATAAAAAACCTTTTAGAAATAGACCCTTTACTAGAAGTAGATGGAATGACTTATTTAGATTTGAATAATGTCTTTTTTAAAAGCTTCAATGATGTTAAAGTGCTTTATCGATCAAATGGTCATCTACCTTATCATCAATTGGACATACTAGAGCAATATAAGTTGTTTATTATGGGTTTCTTTAGCGATAAATATTCTTATAAGAGATTCGTAGTGAATAAAGATAATTTGTTAAAAAAAGAGAATAATGAATTCTTATTTTCAGTTAATGCTGCATTAAGTTTTGCAGAACTAAAAACTTTAATAGATCAAGAACTTAAAAAAGAGCAGTCAAAATTCTATGAGAAGGTGCAGTTTGACCATAAAAGAAATAAAAAAGGTTTTAAGCGAAAGATTTACTTTTCTGTTTTAAGTACCTTGGCTATTATTCTTGTATTTGTTGGCGGAATGAAACAAGTAGAAAAGAACGTAGCAGCTAATTTTCAACAAGAAATAGCTGCATCAAAATTAGAAAATGAACTAACATTTGCACTAGCAAGTGGTGATACAAAACAAGCGAAAAAGTTAATGGAAGAAAAGGGTGAGGGATCAGTTGAAATAGCAAAAATGCTTATTGATGCAGGGAAATATAACGAAGCTATTGATTATGATAAAGGTGTTGAAAAGGATGTAGTAAATAGACTTTATGAAATAGGTCAAAAAGAAAAGATACTTGAATTAGAGTCTGATTCAGATTTTATTACGCTCGAAAAAGAGATAGTTGAATTTGAAGAAGAAACATTATTGTCAAAAATATCTTTAGTAACAGAAAAAGATACATTGAAGAGAATGGGTTTAGCTTTTATGGAAAATAAAAATTATCAAATGGCTTTAGATATTCTTCAACGCTTAAATGGAGAAGAGTTTGATTTAAAAGAGAAAGAAAAGAAATTGGTGGATCAATATATCAAGAAAGCAAAACTAGAAATAGAAATTGATGTACTAAATGAACAAATTATGAATCTAAAGAATACAGATTCATTTAATGAATCTGAGGCTGATAAAAATAAGAAGGATAAAGAAATTAAAGAGCTGGAAGAAAAGCTTGTTGAATTGCAAAAAGACCTTATTAAACATGATGAAAAATTGGGGACGGATGCTTAGATGAATGCAGTTACCGTAAAAGTAGCTTTGACATTAGCTCAACAAGCAGCTAAGCATTGGAAAAAGATAGTGCTAATTGTGCTATCTTTTTTTATGCTTTTATTTTCGGGTTTGATGCTTCTGATTGATGATAGTAGCAATCAATCTGGAACAGCTAATGTTAATGAGAATGTAATGGTTTGGAAGCCAGTTGTAACAGAGTATGCAATGAAATATGATGTTCAAGAATATGTAGATGTAATTCTAGCAATTATTATGGTCGAATCAGGAGGGAATGCACTAGATATTATGCAAAGTTCTGAATCACTAGGTTTGCCTCCTAATACAATCACAGATCCGATAATTTCCATTGATGCAGGTGTTAAACACTTTTCTTCAGTTATTCATAATGCTCGCAAAAATGAATTAGATTTTTGGACCCCAGTCCAAAGTTATAACTATGGTTCAGGCTTTAATAATTTTGTAAGAGAAAACGGAAAAAAATACTCTTTTGAATTAGGAACCGAATTTGCAAAGTTGTATTCAGGTGGAGTTAAGGTTCAATACAGTAATCCTGTTGCTGATTTTAACGGAAACTGGCGTTATCAATATGGGAATATGTATTATGTGAAACTCATTCAGCAATACCTATCTCCCGTAGGAGAAGGTAATGGGATAGGAAATGCAGATGCTTCAGCTTTAGGTTCCAAAGAATACAAAACTTTAATGAATGAAGTACTTAAGTATCAAGGTTGGCCATATGTATGGGGAGGATCAAGTCCAAGTGTTGGCTTTGACTGCTCAGGACTTTTGCAATATGCATTTAAGAAATTGGGGTATGACTTACCAAGAACAGCAGCGCAACAACACGCACATTCTATTCCCGTAGCAGAACCACAGCCTGGCGATTTAGTGTTTTTTAAAGGTACTAATCCGAGTCGGCCTGCTGATTCTATTACACACGTTGGAATTTATGTTGATGAAAATAGAATGTTTAATTCTAATAATAGTGGAATCGAGTATTCAGATTGGAGTCAAGGATATTGGGGGAATCATTTTGCGGGCTTTGGTCGTGTTGTTAAATAAAAACGTATAGGAGAGATAGCGTGAATATAGAGTATGTTAGTAGGTTGAAATACGATCTCGCTGCTCTAATACCATCTATGGTGTTAATTTATATATTTGTATTTGCATTTTTTATGCATGAATTTTCAGATAAACCAATAATCATTACTGTTTTGTCAGCCTTAATTTTAGGCGTATACGGTACACTGTTGAATCCAATGACATATACACTTGCTATACTTTTGGGTTACTTTTTATTTAAAGTTGATAAGACAATGCTTATGAAGGAGGAGAAAACACAATGAAAACAAAATTTGCTGTGATTGGTTTAGTTATATTAGTTATATCGATTTTCATTAATTTAACTTTGTCTTTTAATTTAATGGATAAGAGTGATAAATACAAAAAAGAACAGACGTTTACTAAAAATCTTCAGGAAGAAAATAAAAATCTCAAAGAGGATTTAAGCGAGGCTGAAGGTGTTATTTCAAACGAAAAATTAAAAGACGACCAAGAATCAAAAAAAGTGGTTGAGGGATTTTTTAAAGCACAATATGAATACAATACAGAAACATATAAGGACCGATTCAAGGAAATCAAGCAATATGTTAATGAAGATGTTTATGGCCAATTGACTACTGCTGGCATTCCTGACATTCCTAATATCAAATTTGAAAACAAGATAAATGATATGAAACTTTATTGGACAGCTGAAAATAATGAGCTAATGGGCCTTGTATTATTAGAAACAATTTATAAGGTTGAAGGCGTTACAAATCCACCAACTACACAAATATTTCAAGTCAAAGTAGCAGAAAAAGAGGGAAAACAAGAAATTACTTCTTTAGAAACGCTAGGTACGTTTGCTCCAATGACGGAAAGTTGAGGTTGAAAAATGAAAATTAGGATCTTTATATTTATTCCGTTAGCAGTCTTTCTCTTTTATTTTTCTTTGTTTGTATCTGGGATTATCCCCCTCTTTGCTGAGTATAAAATGGAGATGCGCCCGATATATATACTTCATTTTATTGAAGATATTGTTTTTAACCCGATTAATCAAATTAACGCAATGTATTCAGCTCAAAATCCATTACTGATCATTTCTATGATTACCCTTTTCCTTTTATACATTTATTTAATATATAAATCACGACCTAAGAAATACGAAAATGTTGGAGATAAGTACGGTGTGCAAGGTTCATCAAGATGGGCTAAAAATAGTGAGATTTTTAATGTCCCTAAACAAATAACAGTTGTTAAATCCAAGGCTATGTTTGGAGAATTAAAAAAATCTATAGATGAAAAGGAGGTAAAAAAATGAATGGTGGAAATAATGCTAGTGGCATTATTATGGGAATTAAAGATGAGAAAGTCTTGATTCAACATGAAACAAGTAAACTTGCAAATAGGAACGCTTATGTTGTGGGTGGGCCTGGTTCGTTTAAAACACAGTCATTTGTATTAACAAATATGCTAAATATAACTGACTGTAGCCTTGTGGTGACAGATCCAAAAGGTGAAGTGTATGAAAAGACAGCTAAAATAAAAGAAGCTCAAGGATTTGAGGTAAGAGTTGTAAACTTTAAGCATATGTCTTTATCAGATCGCTACAATCCTTTTGGTTATGTAAGGAAGGACCTTGATGCTACAACGGTTGCAAATACAATTGTCAGTGCAAAAAATGATCCAAAACGAAAAGATATTTGGTTTAATGCCCAACTAGGTTTACTAAAATCTTTGATCCTTTATGCAAATTCAGAATTCCATCCAGAAAAAAGGAATATGGAAGGGATACTGGATTTTTTACAAGAGTTTGATCCAGAAGCAAACGAGGACGGAGAAAGTGAGCTTGATGAAAAATTTATGGCTCTTCATAAGATTCATCCGGCGCGCAGAAGTTATGAGTTAGGATTTAAGAAATCGCAAGAAAAGACAAGAGCAAGTATTATTATTAGCTTACTTACCACTATAGGTGATTATGTAGATGACGAAGTGGCAAATTTCACGAAAAATAATGACTTCTTTTTTGAGGATATTGGACAGAAAAAAGTCGCTCTCTATGTCTTGATTCCAACAATGGATTCAACTTGGGAGGGGCTTATTAATTTGTTCTTCACTCAATTATTTCAGGAACTCTATATACTAGGTGATAAAAATGGCGCAAAGCTCCCTGTGCCAACAGTATTTCTGTTAGACGAGTTTCCAAACCTTGGGAGGTTCAACAATTATGAGGAGTTTTTAGCGACTTGTAGAGGATATAGAATAGCTTGTTGCACAATTCTACAAAATAACACGCAGCTAATGGATAGATACGGAAAGGAAAAAGCTGAATCTATTTTAGGTAATTGCGCTATTAAAATATGTTTAGGAAACGTAAATGATACAACAGCATCTTATTTTAGTAATTTAATGGGGAAAGCGACTATCAAAGTAGAAACGGGAGGAAAATCACTCTCGAAAGGTAAATCAGGTAGTTCCTCTAGTAATTCTAACTTTTCATATTCACAAAGATCACTTATGAATGGTGATGAAATATTAACAATGCCAGAGAAGGATAGCATCATATTGATTGCAGGTAAATATCCAATTAAAGCGAAAAAAGCACTTCAATTTGAACTTTATCCAGGATTAATTGATAAATATGAAATCTCACAAATGGATTATAAAAGGAAAATGAGTACTGAAGCTAAAGAGGTTTTAGAAAGAAATATAAAAGAGTATGAATCCTTTAGAGAAGAAACAGAAGAATATGAGCTAGAGGAAGAAAAATATATCGAAGAACAATATGAAGCTGATTTGGAACAATACTCCATTTTAAGTCAGGCAAGAAATGAGACAGAGCTGTATCAAAATTCACTAGACATGTTAGCTGAAACAGAAAAAGAGAAAGAAAATCAGGATAAGTGAGGTGAATTGAATTGATCGATTGGATAGGCGGTAAGTTTCAAGAGCTCATTGAAGAAACATTAAATGCCTGGGTAGAAGATTTCATGAATTGGATTTTATCATTAATAAATGAGTTAGTATTTAATCTTCCTCAAAATGATTTTGTTGATAATACAATGACATTCTTTCTTTGGTTTACAGGGATTTTTGCTGTTGTTATTGCTCTATATAAAGTGATTGAATATATAATTAATACACAAAATGGGACACAACAGTACCCTTTAGATGAAATACTATTAAGGGTTTTTAAAAGTTCAGGTGCAATGCTCGTTTTGCCTTGGATTTTTAAAATTATAGTATTAGACATTGCGTTACCAGTTGCGGATTACTTTGCAGTGGCTGCTACTGACTTTGATGGAGAAGGTGGATATACGCTTATTGTAAGTGCTATAACCGCAAGCCGTATCGCAATAACAGGTTTCGGAGGAATAGTGCTGATAGCTGTGTTAATTTTCTTTTTAGTAGTGTTTTGTATGTTTTTTTACTCGGTTTGCGTTTTTTATGCCGATTATATAATTATGCAAATTCTTATTGCTCCTGTGGCTCTTTCAATGATAGCTGATGAAAATAATTATTTTCAAGTTTGGTGGCGAGAACTTTTTTCAATGGTTACATCTCTTCTAATAAAAGTGTTCTTACTAGCTTTAATCATAAACGTACTATTCTCTAAGGGAAATATATTGCTAGCAATAGGTGCTGGCGCATTGATAATTAAAACACCATCAGTACTGAAAAATATGTGGTATGCAGGTGGTGGTACACGGGCTATGTCACGAGGTGTTGGAGGAGTCAGTTCTATGGGGTCCCGAGCTTTATTAGGAAAAATGATAAAGTAGTTAAGGAGAGAAAACGATGTTTCTTATTGCATATAAAAAAGGTCCTAATCCTAATGTCGAAAAAAGTAAGATCATATTTGATCGGCCATTAACATTTACTGATGCCAACGATATGTTTAATGAACTTGTACAAAAATATAAACAGACTGGTCAAAGTATCAAGATAGGCTATAAAATAATCCAGCTTGAAACAGGCGAGAGTGTCTTTAACTCTAAACTTATTATAGATCACGATATTCTAAGTATATTTAAGGCTATAACAGATAATAAAAACACACCCAAAAATGTTGTAGAGTATATTACAAGAGTTGAAAATCGTGAGATTATCGAGTCAGACGAAGCAAATTATGTAAATGATCATATTGAAGAAAAAGCACATTTAAATAGTTTAAAAGAAGAGAAAAATAACATTCTACAGCAACTAAAAAATGACGAAAAAGATAGAAAACAGCGTGAATTAGAGTTTCAAAATGAAATTAAAGCTATTCAAGAAGAAAAGAAGAAAATTGAACAGTCTCTTCAGATGAAAGAGAAAGAGGAAGTTGTTAAAGAAACTGAACGTATTGAAGATTTACGATTAAAAGAAGAAGAAAAAAACAAGGTAACTCAAAAAATGGAAGAAAAACGTTTGCTAGATAAGAAGAAACAAGAAGAACATCAGCAACGTTTAAAAGAAGTTGAGAGTGCAGTTAGAAAAGCTGAAATTGAACTACAAAGCATTGAATCAGAACTAGAAAAAAAGAATTTACTCAGAAAGAAGGAACTTCAAGAATTAGAGGAAAAAAAGGCAGAAGCAGAAAGGAAAATGAATATCCTTAAAGCTGAAGGTGAAAAAGAGGATATTCAATATCAAGGAGCACTTTTAGAAATGAGTGCTTCTCAAGATAATTCACAAGAAATGACTGATACATTTGCACAAGCTTCAGTGATGCCAAAAACTTCACTTAAAGAGAAACTTCAAGAGCTTGATTTTGAGCAAGTTAAAAAGGGATCAATACATTTCCTTAAGTCAGGTGCAAAAGCGTCTGTAAATGGCTTCAAAAAGGCAAAGGAAATGTTTGAGGAATATAAATATAGACGAATTTCTCAAAAGGAAGAAAAATTGAAACATATAAACAAACAGGCTGAACTTGATGAAAAAATAGCAAAGCAAAAAATGAAATTAATGGAGGAACTGAAAAAGGAGCATAAAAAAGAAGCCAAGCGCAAAGAACAAGAAGCATCAAAACAACTAAGAATCGAAAGTCGTTATCGTGCTGCGGTAAAACGAAAAGGTGGTCGATATCCAATGTATAATAACGGTTCTTTGAAATTTATATTTGGCATAGTAACCATAACTGTAATTGGAATCGGCTGCATTTACTATTTTGATATGGGTTCAAAATATCCGGTTTTAAATGATCTCAAAAATACTATTGATCAGTTTATATCATAGGGAGGGAGTGTCGGTGAAGTATGTGTCAGCTGATGAAAAAGAAAAGGCAAATAATGTAAACCTTTTAGAGTATCTATCTTTGATTGGAGAGCCTTTAAAAAGCGAGGGTAATAACTTTTATAGACATGAAGATCATGACAGTCTTGTAATACATGCAAAGAAAAATTATTTCAGTTGGAATAGTAAAGGCGTTTCAGGAAATGCTGTAACCTACTTAATGAATGTTCATGATTTGAAATTTCAAGAGGCTGTGAAGAAAATTAATACCGACCTTGATGGTAAAGATCTTTCGGCTTATAAACCTCCTAAGATCACTTATCCTGAATATTTCAAGTATGATGTTAAAGAAGTTAGCACAACTAAAAACGCCTTTGATTACCTGGTTAATGATAGAAAGCTAGACCCAGATTTAGTTCAATCTTTTATTAAAGCAGATTTAATAAAAGAAGATTCGTACAGAAATGTTGTTTTTAAGTGGAAAGAGAATGGACAACTTATTGGAGCTAATTTACAAGGAACTAGAGAAATCCCCCCAAAAAAGCGAATAGACACTAATCGACCTTATTTCAAAAAAGTACTGCCTACTACAAAGGACGCAACTAATAGTGGATTTAATATAACGAGAGGGTATCCAGAAAAGCTTTATTTTTTTGAGTCACCTATCGATTTACTAAGTTACTTTTCCTTAAATAAAAACACATTAACGAATTGTCGTTTAATAAGCATGGATGGCTTAAAACAACAGACATTTGCTTATACATTAAAAAGAACATTGAAGGACTTACGTTCACGTAATAGGAAGTTAGATTCTATTAAGTTATGCGTGGATAATGATGAGGCTGGAAAAGAGTTTGTATCAAAAATTCAGCAGTATAAACTAACACGATCTGACGGAAAAGATATTCCCATAGAGAGTTATATACCTGATTTACCACCCGGAGAAATAAAGTGGGATTGGAATAATCAGCTTAAAGCAAAAGTTAACGAATCGCTAAAAAAAACTTAAATCTTGAAATTGATCTTTAGAATCAACTCTGTATATTTTTGAGTAAATGGAGGTAATTAAAATAATATGAAAAATATAAAGATTAAAGTGGTATGCTGCGTAACAATTTTATTACTTATTGCATTATTTACTGGGTGTGGAAAGGGTTCATTTTCAATCGAGGGTACTTGGGATACTGTAGATCATAAAGGAAATGCAGGAATCATGGAATTTAAAAGCAATGGAACCTACATATCGAAGGTAGGTATGTTTCAGATTGGTGGCAATTATACCTTTGAGAATAATAAATTAACACTTGTATATGGTGAAGAAGATCCTCTTAACTATGAAATCGATATAATAGATAATGAATCTATTAAATACTATTCTATTGATGCAGAAGGCAACAGAACAGAAGAAGAAAATGGAAGTATGACAAAACAAAATTAATATCACTTGTTTGGGCGTAAATAGAAATTGCTTAGCGTACAAAATTTCCGAAATGTTGTTTGCACCCCAAATATGGAGTGTTTGAATTTATTATTCTTACACTCTTTTTTATATTGTTCGGATATAGCTATATGGCCAACACCAATAAGTCTAAAAAAGTTCGGTTATGTGAACTACTCACCACTTAGATTCGTTTGAAGTGGGAAAATTCTTTCGGAAATACGTTAAATATAATTTTAAAAGGAGAAAGTAAAATGTGTGAATTATTTGTATGTGAGAAACCAAGTGTAGCAAGAGATTTAGCGAATATAATTTCAGGGGGTTATACAGAAAAAGACGGTCATTATGAAGGGAAGGATGGCAAACTCTATACATATGCTTTTGGCCACCTTGTACGATGTGTTGATCCATCAACAATTGATGAGGATTGGGGATGGAAAGGGAATGTACATAAACTCCCGTTTTTCACAAAAAATATTCCTTTAACACTTATCGATGAGACAAGTGTTAAAAAACAATATAAGAATATAAAAACTCTCATGGGAAATTCAGACTTAATTTATATTGCAACAGACCCAGGGAGAGAAGGAGAACATATTTTTCGTAAGATTTATTCATTAAGTGGTGTTCAAAAACCATTGAAACGTATATGGATTAAAAACAATACAGAAGAAGGTGTTTTGAAAGCATTTAGAAACGCGAAAGATTCTACTCATTATGAAGGTTTGGCTATGGCAGGAAAACTTAGAGAAGAATCTGACTTACTGATTGGATTAAATGCAACAATGATGGCCACTAAATTGAGTAATAGTTCGAATGTTCTTTCTCTAGGTCGTGTACAGACGCCTACTTTAGCCATGATAGTGAATCGTGACAAAGTAATAGAAGGTTTTTCTAAAGTTGTTCATTATTCTATTGTAGCAACGGACCAAAATGGTATGAAATATGAGTTAGTGCTTGATAAAAATTCACAATTAACAAAAGAACAAGCTGAAGGTATTATGCATTCGCTGGGAAGTCGAAGTGACTTTAATATTTCAACAAAAGAAAGAAAGGAAAAACCAGAGAAGTTGTTTGATCTAACTGAGCTACAAAAGTACATGAATAAAACCTATAAATGGTCTGCAGAATATACATTAAAAATAACGCAATCTCTTTATGAAAAAAGGTATGTAACCTATCCACGTACAAGTTCGCAATATATTGCTAGTGATTCGGAACTACCTGCACTATTAGAAAAACATGCAGATCACGAATGGGTGGGTACTATTATTTCTAATGCTTATAAAATAGAGCCTTCATATATTGATATATCAAAAGTAACAGATCATGAAGCTATTATTATCACTACAAAAGTTGCGAAAGGATTATCTGGTGATGAAGAATTGCTTTATAAAGTAATATTTACTAGGTTTCTAGCAGCGTTTTATCCTTATGCTATCAAAGAAGAAACGATGGCCACGTTTTCAGACCATGAATATGAATTTAAAGCTAAAGAAACTTCTCTTATTAATCCTGGTTGGAGAGAATTATATGGTGAAGAAATCGAGGAAGGTAAATTAAAGAATTCAACATTAGATGGTGTAGGTGAATACAAGGTTATTCAAAAAGAAACGCAACCACCTAAACGATACAGTGAAGCAACCCTTTTAAATGATATGAAACTTGCTGCGAAGTTTCTTGATGAAGCAGAAGAAAAAGAGATGATAAAATCTGTTGAGGGAATTGGAACATCAGCGACAAGAGCAACAATTATCGAGAAGTTAGTCCAAAGAGGGTTTGTGGAAAAAAAGAAGAACCAATTGATTTCAACGGAACTAGGGCGAGAGCTAATTGAAATGATGCCAAAAGATTTTTCTTTATATAGCGTTAAGCTAACCGCATTTTTTGAATCAATGCTTTCTCAAGTAGAACATGGTCAATTAGATGAAGCAACATTTTATGAAGAGCTTGAGGGTCTTGTTAACAGAATAGCAAAAGAAATTAAAGGGAATGTCAAACAGTTAACGTCAACAGCTAATTATAAAAAAGAAGTTATTACACATTGCCCCAAATGTAAAAAAGAAGTTTATGAAAATCAAAAGGCGTATTCTTGTTCTGGATACAAAGAGGGATGCAAGACGACGGTTTGGAAGAATGGTTTAGAGAAGTTAGGGAAAAAGAAAATCACAAAAAATGAAGCTACTAAACTTTTAGAAGGAAAAGTTATTAAAGTTAGTTTGAAGTCTAAGCAAGGAAAAGCATACAAAGCTGACGTTATATTTAATTTAGAGAAGAATTGGATTGAATTCGCTAATAAAAAATGACAATTTAGGAATAATTAAAGTGATAACACAAAATAAAACCATCTAAAAACACCAAAAAGCATGACCTCTCGCAAAATTAGAAAGGGGACTATACAGGAGGTCTTTACTAATTTCGTGAGAGGTCAATATTATAATTGAGTGAACT
>NZ_AVPG01000024.1 GCF_000775615.1 Pontibacillus litoralis JSM 072002 | reverse complement strand
GTTACTTAACTTTTCCCTCTACTCGATTAGTTTTTATCATGAACAGCTAGTTTGTTGACTAGCGTTGTACTATCTTCATTAAGTCCAATGATTTCTACTTGTTTACCTTGCTCTTTAAACTTCATTAAAACCTTGTCAATCGCTCCAACAGCAGAGTCGTCCCATACGTGGGTTTGACTGAAGTCGATCACAACAGCATCGATTCCTTCTTCTTTGTAATCAAATTGAGATGGAATAGTGGAAACCGAAGCGAAGAACATTTCTCCTTTTACAATGTACATACGCTTGTTGCGTTGTTCATCGAACGTTTTCTCTACTTTGGTATTCGAAATTTTGGCTACGAAGAAAATCGCGCTTAATAGTACACCTGCAATAACACCTTTGGATAAATCGTGTGTATATACAACGGTTACTACTGTTACAATCATCACGGCAGCATCTGTCTTAGGCATTAGGTGTAGCGTCTTTAAAGAAGACCAATCAAACGTCCCGATAGAAACCATGAACATTACTCCAACTAAAGCAGCCATTGGAATTTGTACGAGAATATCCTGGAACATGACGATTAGCATCATTAAGAAGATACCGGCAACAAGTGTAGATAAACGGCCGCGCCCACCTGCTTTCACGTTGATAACAGATTGTCCAATCATTGCACAACCAGCCATACCACCAAAGAATCCTGCAACAATGTTTGCTATCCCTTGCCCGCGAGCTTCTTTGTTCTTGTCACTTGTAGTATCTGTCATATCATCGACAATTTGTGCAGTTAACAATGATTCTAATAAACCTACCATCGCAAGTGCTAAAGAATACGGGAAGATGATTTTCAACGTCTCTAATGTTAACGGTATATCTGGAATGAGGAATATAGGTAATTCAGCCACTAATTCACCCATATCACCAACCGTTTTTACGTTGACACCAGTTGTAATCGCAACAATTGTCATGACGATAATCGCAACTAGTGGTGAAGGGATCGTTTTCGTAACGAGGGGCAACATGTAAATAATCGCCAAAGAACCTACAACCATTAAATACATGTAGACGTTAGCGCCAACGAAATGTTCTAACTGAGCCATGAAAATTAAAATAGCTAATGAATTCACGAATCCAACCATAACAGATCTGGGAATGAATTTCATGAAGCGACCGACTTTTAACAAGCCAAAAATAAGTTGAATGACCCCTGTTAAAATCGTTGCTGCTAGTAAATACTCCAAACCGTGTTCTGCTACAAGGGTAACCATTAATAAAGCCATCGCACCTGTTGCAGCAGAAATCATACCAGGACGTCCACCGATAAATGCAATTACAACTGCAATACAGAATGAAGCATATAGACCAACCATAGGATCTACACCGGCAATTAAGGAAAAAGCAATTGCTTCAGGAATAAGGGCGAGCGCCACTAATACGCCTGAAAGAATATCTCCTTTCACATTACCGAACCATTCTCTTTTCATTGTTTCGATGTTCAAAACAACACCTCTCTCTTATTTTTTATAATGACTATCGACCATATCGAAAGTCTTAACCGATTGCAACGAATCAGATTATAACATGAAGTAGGAAAATCAAATAACGCCATGTAAGCGTTTTAATGTGTTGTTTTCTTTTAAAATCTATTGATTTCTTCTATTTAGAGGGTGGTAAGGTAAAAGTGACATTTTTATGTCTGAATTTTTTCCGATGGTGAATAATTGCAGAAACGTGGTATGATGGGAAAAATAAGTTTAGTGAGGTGGATAAATAGATGTATAAGCATATTTTACTAGCAGCAGATGGCTCCAAACATGCAGAAACAGCAGCAAAGCATGCAGCGTACTTAGCAAAAGGGGATTCAAATGCAAAGGTGACTGTCGTATATGTAGTAGATGCCGTATCTTCCAAACACGATGTCATTAGTAGTGGAGGAAATGGTGCCTACTTAGAAGCTGTTCGACATGAACGAATTCGACCTATTGAACAGATTCTAGAAGAGGAAGGGGTTACTTTTGAATATAAATTATTAAAAGGAGAACCTGGTCCTACTATTAACCGTTTTGCTAAAGAGGAAGAAATGGATGTCATTGTGATAGGAAGTAGAGGCTTAAACGCTATTCAAGAGATGGTATTAGGTAGCGTTTCTCATAAAGTATCACATGGTGCACCTTGTCCTGTTATGATTGTCAAATAAATAATTATGAAGAGGCGGGGACAGAAGTTAAGATATCAATGAAATTTCTGATTTTCCCAAAATAGAAAGCGCATGAAGTCAAGGTTTTTAAATGTGATTTCATGCGCCTTTTTGATTTTCATGGTTATGTCCCAACCTCTTTTATAACATATGAAAATAATGTTTTTGAATGGCCTTTTTTAATAGATGGTTGCCTAAGTAAATCGCAATGACAAGAACAACACTCATAGCAAGAAACGTTTGCCATACACCTGTGAAATACGGAAGACGCCATATAGCCAATATAGCTGCACCAAACACAAAAATTTGAATGAGGAAGCTAAGAAGCGGAATGTAGCGCATTTTAAATATTTCTTGTTCATCTGTCCAATTCAATGCAGGATAATGTAAATCTATAATTGTTCCTAAAGTGCCACTTATCCAACTTACCATGGTTACTAGAATACCCCACATCAGCAAAGGAATGGTTGGTACACCTAAGTATAGAAAGATACCACCGAGTAAAATGATGGAGATCCCTTCTATAATCCAAGCCGTTATAACTTTGCTGTATATGACAGTCTTAGGCTCTATCGGGATATAAAGGTTGGTAAACCACCACTGCCCATCTCTTGAAATCGATGATGTTGCCGTCAAGTTAATACCAAGCATAAATACAGTGATAGAAAATGTTGTTAATAAGACGTTTACTTCATTTGAACTTTGTATGAATGATGCGATGGATCCAATGCTATCATCGAAAGCAATCATCGCGACAAAGAAAACAGGCAAGAATAAACTTTGCACAATACAATTCATAAAAAAGTTAGGTGTTCGTACGATTGTTTTTAATTCTTTCTTTGTTAATGTTACAAGTGTTGGATTAGACCCTATTCTCTTTTCAATATGTTGTTTCTTTTTCCCTTTCCCTCCTTTATTAATCCCAAGCATACCTTTAAAGTACATTCGCTGTCCGATTGTAATAAATAGATAGAGTGCAAGTGCGGTTAGCACGATAAATAGAATAAGGAACAGTATCATCATCCACCACGTTGAACTAGTTAAGGTGTTGGTAGCTACATAAGCACTAGGGAATAACTTTGTGACCTGCCATACCAATTGCTCTTGCTGATTCAACCAACTACCAATTTCTTGTGACATTTGATTGGAATTCGTATTTAACCGAATGATGATATTAAAGCCAATAATGAATACTAAAGAAAAAATGCCTGCATACACTTTGGAACGGTCTTTATTTTTAGCAATATTCACGTATCGCATCCCAAGCATAACAATTAGTGCTGCAACTATGAACGGAATGATAGGAAATAGGATGAAAATAAAGATGCTCAGGCACACATATAAGATGCCGCTTCCTGTAGCCATTCCGTAAAAAATCATAGTAGGTGCTAGGATTGCAAGGTTTACCATATAAGTAATTAGTAACGGGGCGAGAGATTTTCCGATTACTAGTTGGTACGGGTGAAATGGCATTGTTAAATAGTTTTCCATGTCATCTGCAAAATAATAAGAAGAAATGACAGAAGGAATACTGAATAATACCGTAATAATGGCAGTTAAGACAAATAGTATTCCTAATATGATCGGCTCATTATCTGATGGTGCTAGTATGTATATCGATGAGCTGATAATGCTAGATAAGATATAAAGCCATATAACAATTAGTGGAAGAAACCCTAAAAAAACAAAAAAGGCATTACGTTTTGCACGCGTATCTTTAAAAAGTTCTGAAAATGATAACGTAAGAATCATTTTGGATAGTAAAAATGTTTTATTCATGATTCGTCAACTCCAAGAACATTTGCTCTAATGAACCATCAGAGGTGAATTTAGTGCGCATTTCTTCCAATGTTCCATGGAATAACAATGTTCCCTCATTAATAATGGCTACCTCATCACATAGCTGCTCAACTACTTCTAATACGTGAGTAGAGAAAAATACCGTATATCCTTTCTGGGCATGTTCTCGCATCATTTCTTTTAGAGAATAAGAGGATTTCGGGTCAAGCCCTGTTAATGGTTCATCTAAAATCCATACTTTCGGTTCGTGAAGCAATACACCACTGACAATTATTTTTTGGCGCATGCCGTGGGAATACGTTTGAATCGTGTCATTTAAAGCGTCATAAATACCGAAAGTCTTCGTGAGGTATGCTATTTTTTCTTGGCGAACATCGGAAGGCACATCATACACATCACCAATAAAATTTAAATACTCAATACCTTTTAAACGCAAAAATAAGTCAGGGCTATCTGGTACGTAGCCAAATATTTTCTTTGCTTCAATTGGATGCTTTGTAATATCAAATCCATTTATGGTGATGCTTCCTTCATCAATAGGAAGAATTCCCGTCATCATTTTAATAGTTGTGGATTTACCAGCACCATTAGGGCCGAGGAATCCGAAGATTTTCCCAGCTGGTATTGTTAAGTTGAGATTGTCGACTGCTTTTTTACTCGTAGAGAAGCTTTTCGTTACGTGATTTATTTCAATCATTTTATCCCACCTTTGCATTTTGCAAGCTTCCTTTATATACGTTTAAAAAAGACTGTTAGTTTCACATTTTGATCATATCAAACCATTTCAGTTAAATAAAGGTTCAACCGTTTTCTTTATAAGCCACAGAAATGTTATACTATTCAAAAAGTTATAGAATACATTAGGGGGGGAAAGCATGCGACTTATTTCCATTTGTCCAAGCAATACGGAGCTAGTCGGATACTTAGATTTAACGGATCAATTAGTAGGGGTTGACCAATATTCTGATTGGCCAGAAGAAGTAAGACAGTTACCACAAGTAGGTTCGGATTTATCGATTGATATGGATAAGGTAGAATCATTGCACCCTGATCTCGTATTAGCCTCCTTAAGTGTACCTGGTATGGAAAAGAATATCGAAGAGTTAAGGAAGCGGAACTTACCTTACATCGTGTTAAATCCGAATTCTTTAGAAGAGATTGCGGAAGATCTTATAACTGTTGGGGAGCATACTGGTACGTATGAAAAGGCGAAGCGTGTTGCAGAAAGATACAGAGAAATTCTAGCAAACTATCGACAAATTGCATCAGGAATCACGGATAAACCGACGCTGTATTGGGAATGGTGGCCGAAGCCTATCTTTACTCCTGGTGGAATGAATTGGTTGACAGAAATCAGTGAGCTCGCAGGCGCATTGAATGTATTCGCTTCCGATCCTCGTGCAAATGTGAAAACAGATTGGGAGGAAGTGCGCCGGCGTAATCCAGATATCATTTGTATGGTTTGGGTAGGGATAGCGGAGAAGAAAATGAACCCAGAATTGATTCGAAAGAGGCCGCAATGGGAAGAGGTGAGTGCTGTTCGTCATGACCGCATTTACACGTTGCAAGAAGCTTATTATTGTCGACCTTCTCCGAGATTGCTTATTGGCTTGCAGCAACTGGCTCAACTATTACATCCAGAACATTACCCAGAAATAGAATTATCTAAGAATAATACAGAAAATTCTTAAATATAGCAGGGATTTTACTCTAGTACGTGAAATTATAGTTAAGTAAGGTTGTTAAAAAGAGCACAAGAGATGTTTGTTGTAAGCGTTATCAAAGAAGGTGAGGGGATATAGGTACTACCTTTTTATCGAATGTCCGATTGATAAAGCCATGTAAATAAAAAGGGGTGCGAACGATCTTTGTTTACAAAAAAAACCAAATGGAGGTACGATAATATATGATGAATACACCTTTATTATTACCAATGATGATGGAGCGAGCGGAGAAGTTTTTTCCTAAGAAGGAAGTTATTTCTCGGACGCTGGATGGAATTCACCGAGTAAACTATAAAGAGCTCGGCAAACGTACGAGAAAGTTATCTCATGCACTGAAAAAGCTAGGTGTTCAAGAAGGCGAACGTGTTGGAACGCTAGCTTGGAATCACCATCGTCATCTGGAAGCATACTTTGCTATTCCAGGTATTGGAGCTGTATTACACACCATTAATATTCGCTTATCGCCACAACACGTTTCCTACATTGTAAACCACGCTGAAGATAAAGTGTTGCTCATAGATGAAGACATTCTTCCACTCGTTGAAGCTGTCCAAACTAATTTAAACACAGTAGAAGCTTACGTCATTATGACAGATAAAGACGAGCTACCTGAAACCACACTAAGCCCTGTCTATCATTATGAATCTCTTCTGAAAGATGCTGATCCAACTTATGAATTCAAAAAAGATTTAGATGAACACGCACCAGCTGGTATGTGTTATACATCTGCTACTACTGGTAATCCAAAAGGTGTTGTGTATTCACATCGTTCTATTGTGTTACACAGTATGGCATTAGGTTTAGCTGATATGGGAGGTGTTCGGGAAGCGGATGTAGCCATGCCTGTTGTACCAATGTTCCACGTAAATGCGTGGGGATTACCATTTCTCTCTGTTTGGTTTGGTACAACACAAGTCATGCCTGGTCCACAATTTACACCGAAGGCACTAGCGGAATTAATTGATACACAAAAAGTCACTATTACAGCTGGTGTACCAACTATTTGGCTCGGTTTATTAAGGGAACTTGATACAGGTCAGTACGATACGAGTAGTTTACGAGCAGTACTAAGCGGTGGTTCAGCATCTCCGAAAAGTGTGATACAAGAATTTGAATTAAAATATAATATTCCATGTATACCTGCTTATGGTATGACGGAAACGACACCACTTGCGGCAATGTCGACATTAAAAAGTTATCAAATGGATTTACCAGAGGAAGAGATTCTTAACATTCGTGCTAAGCAAGGTGTTTTGGCTCCGGGACTTGAGATGAAGGTGATGGGGAAAAACGGAGAAGTGGCTTGGGATGGAAAGGAAATGGGTGAATTATTGTTACGTGGCCCGTGGATTGCTGATGAATATTATAAGGACGAGAGAACACAACAGGCGTTTCAAGATGGCTGGCTCTATACAGGAGATGTTGTAACGGTGGATGAAGAAGGGGCTATCAAAATTGTTGACCGTACGAAAGACTTAGTAAAAAGCGGTGGTGAGTGGATTTCTTCTGTTGACTTAGAAAATACACTTATGGCACATGAGGCAGTGTATGAAGCAGCAGTTATTGCAATTCCCCATGAGAAGTGGCAAGAAAGACCTCTAGCCTGTGTCGTTTGCCATGAAGGGAAGACGGTTTCGAAAGAGGAACTGTACGACTTTTTAGCACTACAATTCGCCAAATGGTGGCTTCCAGATGAAATCGTCTTCATGGAAGAAATCCCTAAAACGTCTGTCGGAAAGTTTTTGAAACGTGCATTACGTGATAGTTTGAATGAACATTTCGCATCTTCAAAGGAGTAAAGGAAGGGGGGAGTCTCCTTTCTTTTACTCCTTCATCAAGTAAAGTCTCTGTTTCTTACATACATATAAATCAATGAGAGAAGGGTTGAAATGACACGTGAAGTTGTTATTGTTGAGGCAGTAAGAACACCAGTCGGGAAACGAAAAGGATGCTTTCGAAATATTCATCCTGTCCATTTAGCTTCTCAAGTTTTAAGTGAAGTAGTGAAACGTGCAGGCATTGAAAAAGGTTTGATAGAAGATATTGTAATGGGATGTGTTTCACCTGTTGCTGAACAAGGCTACAACATTGGAAGATTAGCAGCTCTTGATGCGAAGTTTCCTGTTGAGGTTCCAGCTGTCCAAATTAATCGGATGTGTGGATCTGGTCAGCAAGCACTTCATTTTGCAGCTCAAGAAATTTTGGCTGGTGACATGGATATTACGATTGCTGCTGGGGTAGAAAGTATGACGCGCGTACCCATTTTAAGTGATGGAAATAAGGATACGATTCCAAAGAGCGTTTATGAAAAGCACCATATCGTTCATCAAGGCGTGTCTGCAGAGTTAATTGCTGAGAAATATGGATTGAAACGACAACAATTAGATGAATATGCGTACCAAAGCCATCAACGCGCACTTTCGGCTATATCAATGGGACGTTTTCAATATGAAATCCATCCGGTTCAAGGACAAGATGAAGACGGAAACGAGCTTCTTATAGAAAGCGACGAAGGACCTCGTAATGGTACATCACTGGAAGCTTTAGCGAAGTTAAAACCTGTTTTTAAAGAAAATGGAGTTATAACAGCTGGAAATGCTAGTCAAATGAGTGATGGTTCAGCTGCAATATTGTTGATGGAGAGACAGAAGGCAAAGCAGTTAGGACTAAAGCCGAGAGCGCGTATTCTCCACCGCGTCGTTGTAGGATCCAATCCAACATTGATGCTTGATGGCGTTATTCCAGCAACGCAGAAAATACTCCAAAAAGCACACTTAACGATAGATGATATGGATCGAATCGAAATTAATGAAGCGTTCGCTCCGGTTGTGTTAGCTTGGCAAAAGGAACTTCAAGCAGATTGGACCAAAGTTAATGTTAATGGAGGAGCTATCTCGTTAGGTCATCCATTAGGGGCAACTGGTGTGAAATTAATGACGACGTTAGTACATGAGTTAGAACGTATAAATGGAAAGTACGGATTACTTACAATATGCATTGGTCATGGCATGTCGACGGCAGCAATTATTGAACGGCTATAATTAATTTGGTAAGCGTCTATCAGCCCCAGAGTTTATTGGCGTTACATTAGATATGCACGATGAAATTATCTATACCTTCCTAATTTTCGCATAAATAGGTATAATAAAAGTTAGTTATGGTATTTTAAGCAATGTGTTTGGCATTAATAGGAGTTTAAAGGATGTAGTGGCTAATTTCCTTCTTCTAGTTGTTTATCACGCGTGTGATGTTCTCGCATATAGTATAGAGAATTTATCACGGGAAGGAGATATACGACTATGTATGATCCTCGTCAAAATCAAGGATTAGATTGGTTTGGCCAAGTGTTCTTTCCAGGAGGACCAGGACAACAATCACCATTTGGCCCGCCAGGAGGACCAGGACAACAATCACCATTTGGCCCGCCAGGAGGACCAGGACAACAATCACCATTTGGCCCGCCAGGAGGACCAGGACAACAATCACCATTTGGCCCGCCAGGAGGACCAGGACAACAATCACCATTTGGCCCGCCAGGAGGACCAGGACAACAATCACCATTTGGCCCGCCAGGAGGACCAGGACAACAATCACCATTTGGCCCGCCAGGAGGACCAGGACAACAATCACCATTTGGCCCGCCAGGAGGACCAGGACAACAATCACCATTTGGCCCGCCAGGAGGACCAGGACAACAATCACCATTTGGCCCGCCAGGAGGACCAGGACAACAATCACCATTTGGCCCGCCAGGAGGACCAGGACAACAACCACCATTTGGCCCGCCAGGAGGACCAGGACAACAACCACCATTTGGCCCACCAGGAGGACCAGGACAAGGGCAACCACTAGGTCCACCTCCAGCAGTACCACCAGGGGGACAAGGGTTTGAGCAGGGATATGATCAACCAATGTTGAAAGCTGTTGATCCAGGTTCCCTTTACGGCTGCCTATATCGGTATACGTGGGTTCGATTAAATAATGGTAGAGCTTTTTGGTTCTATCCGACTTTTATAGGACGGACATCTGTTGCAGGTTATCGGTGGAGAAGAAGGCAACAACAGTGGGTATATTTCGGAATAGACACGAATCGCATCGCTACATTTCAATGCTCTTAATAATGCTAGAACGTCATCTTAGGGTGGCGTTTCTACTACTTATATAGTGACTAAGTTTTATCTATACATAGAAAGGGGTTCTATGATGCATATACGCAAAGCTACAAAAGAAGATGCACAAGCTATCGCACATGTTCATATTTATAGTTGGAAGACGACGTATGAAAATGTAGTTGAGCAACAAGATATTCAAAGTTTAACGTTGCAAAATCGTATTACTTTATGGGAAACAGTGTTGACGAAACAAATAAATGGTCAAATTGTCTTAGTTGCAGAAGAAGAGGGGAAAATTGTCGGCTTTATCTCAGGTGGAAGAGAAAGAACAAAGAATTACGGCTATGATGGAGAGATTTATGCCGTCTATATGCTAGCAGGATATCAAGGGAAAGGGTATGGCTCACGATTGTTTAAACAGTTTGTAGACATGATGCAAAAGCAAGGCTACCGCTCTCTTCTCGTATGGATATTAAGTCAAAATCCGTACCGAAGATTTTACGCCAAATACGGAGCAGAACCAGTAGAAGCGGAAGTAGTGACGATTGGGAAAGGTACGTATGAAGAAACGGCATATGGTTGGAAAGATATGAACAAATTAATGGCTGTTGTAGATGAAATATCATAAAACAGAAACAAGCTCCTCTATGAATAAGGAGCTTGTTTTTGTGCTTTATACATAGGCTGAAAAAAGCAAGCTCTTCACCTTTGTAATAGTGAGCTTTCTTTCGTTATTCGTACGGTTCTATATGGATTTGGGTATGTTTGATTTGGTGTTCTCGTTCTAACATTGCTTCGATTCGGTCGGTAATTTCGTGACTTTCGTGTACACTCAAATCACCTTCAACATGTATGGTAGCATCAACAAGTATTTGACTACCAAGGAGCCGAGCTTTAACGTCTTTTATCCGTTTTACTTCAGGGTCTTGTGCAATAGTGGTATGGATGTCATCGAGCAGCTGTTCGTCAATTCCATCTGTTAAAGCGTGGCTGGCATCTCTAAATATGTCGTATGCCGTTTTACAAATTATCAGTCCGACAATAAATCCGGCAACCGGGTCAAGCCAGGTCGCGCCAAATTGAGCACCTATGATACCTACAAAGGCACCAATACTAACTAGGGCGTCGGAGCGATTATCTTGAGCAGCTGCGTAGAGGGAATGACTATTAATTTTCTTTGATAACCTTAAATTGTATCGATAGACGATGAGCATTACGATGGCAGAACCTAATGCAGTCCATGCGGTCAACATGTCTGGATGTCGTTCATATCCTGAAAGTAATTGCTGCATGGTCGCAATAATAACTTGTATACCTACTGTAATCATAATAAATGCGGCGATAAGGGAGGCAACGGTTTCCGCTCGAAAGTGGCCATAATGGTGATCACGATCAGGAGGCTTTCTAGAAATACGCAACCCAACTAACACAGCAACGGAAGCTATAACATCTGTAATATTATTCAATCCATCTGCTCGAAGTGCTTCTGAGTTTCCAAACGAGGCAACCATTAATTTAAGAACAGATAAAATGAGATAGGCACAAATGCTTAGGATAGCTCCTTTTTCTCCTTTTTTTAATTGATCGTACTCATTCATTTACGTGACCTCCATATTCACTCTTTCTAGAAATATTAGTGTATCAAATCTTAATTAGGTGGGTCTAGAGAAACATACATTGCTTGATGCAGATGTATTGACAAAAGAGAAGGAAGTTTCCATACTACAACATTTACGTAGTTTCATTCAATATGAAAAAGGGGAAATCATGAATATCAGCCAATTACACAGTACCACTATCTCACTTATTCTATATTGTTGGCTTTATTGTTTGAAATTTTTGAATTCAATATATATACTTAAATTGCTTTCATTTACATATGCAATGAAAGCAAATTACTACCCGTTAAGGAGTGAAAAACGATGACAAAGTTAGCCGTTATTTATTACAGTTCAACTGGAACGAACTATCAATTAGCGAAGTGGGCAGAAGAAGCAGCTAAAGAGGCAGGAGCAGAGGTTCGTGTTCTTAAAGTACCTGAAACTGCTCCGCAACAAGCGATAGAAAGTAATTCTGCTTGGAAACAACATCTAGAGGCAACAAACGATGTACCAGAAGTAACGAATGCTGATTTAGAGTGGGCAGAAGGGTATATTTTTTCTATCCCAACCCGTTTTGGAAATGTACCATCACAAGTGAAGAGCTTCTTAGATGGTACAGGTGGACTTTGGTTAAATGGTAAGCTCGTTAATAAAGTAGTAAGTGCCATGTCTTCTGCTTCTAATCCTCACGGTGGTCAAGAACAAACTATTACTAATTTGTACACGACGATGTTCCACTGGGGAGCGATTGTAGCTGCACCTGGATACACAGATGCTTCTGCATTTACTTCAGGTGGGAATCCGTATGGAACGAGCGTAACAGTAGATCAGGATGGGAAGATGCAAGAGGATGTTAAAGAAGCTGTTATGCATCAAGCAAAGCGTACAGTCGATATTACGAAGCGTATTCACCGCCCGGTATAAAGGAAATGAACGAGAGGAGAACTCCTTCTCGTTTTTTTTTTATGTTTGATTTTGGTTAAAGTTGGGTAAAATAAAATCAAGAAATATTTTCAGAATATTGTTTCAATTTTAACCATAATGTAATATACTAAAAAAAAGGAACCAGGGGGTATGTTCCATGAAAAAACAAAAGGTTTCTTACCAAATCAAGAGTACCTTTATGAAAGGGAAGAAGAAAGTCACTGCCAAGAAGGAAGTAGCATTTGAATTAAAATTAGCCTCTGTCCTTGTGTTAGATGAATTATGCTACATGTGGAATAAACATCATATTGAAGCACAATTAAACGATGCCATTGATCAGCAGGATAAAGAACGCTTTATGGAATTGAGTGAATTATATAAACCGTTCACTCACGAATAAATCGCTTTAATGTGAAATAGGAAAATGTCGTGAATGATTAATAGATTAATCCTAGCACTGATTGGCGTGCTAGGATTTTGGTGTGTAAAAAAAGAATTTCCTAACATTGAATCAATACTACATTTTCCGCCTTATCTAATATAAAACTCCATTTCCTTCTCTTCTTCCAACTAATTAATACCAAATATATTAAAAATATGACATCAAAATCAATGCGAATCCACAAAATACATTTTTTAGATTTTAATAAGGTTATTGCATTCTAAAATTGATTTTATTACAAAGAAAAAGAAAAAAATGTTTACTTCGTCATAGAAAAGCTAAACGATTCGTTGTTGCTACCGATAATAAATGTTGTATTATTCGGGATTAGACTACAAAAGAGGATGGAGCGGTTTTTTATGAAAATGAAGCAAAAACTAATCGTAAGTTTTATGCTTGTTTTGCTAGCACCTAGTATCGTTATTGGAGCCATGGGATACTTTACGGCAAAAAGCACTGTAGATGAAACACTTATTAATAATGCGAGTAGCAATGTGGATTTTATTAATTCTTTTATTAATAAGACGGTAAGAACAGTGTATGAAGATGTGAATTATTTTACTGGATCGATTAACATAGATGAAGAAAAAGAAACGATGAATCAGTTTAAGCAATATCAGAAGCTTCGACCAGAAGTACTTGCTATTTATGTAGGAACGGGTGATGGGGATATTACCATTTATCCGGAGAATGATTTAGGTGAAAACTTTGACCCGAGGGAACGGACCTGGTATCAAGAAGCTGCAAGTACAAAAGAAGGAATCATCACAGAACCTTTTGTTGATGCTGGAACAGGTGAAATTATTGTATCTGTTGCGCAACAATTGCAAAGTGGCGAAGGAATTGTTGGCGTTAATATTAGTTTGACTTCGTTATCAGAAATGGTACTAGCTCAATCAATTGGTAGCAATGGCTATCCGTTTATTCTATCTAGCGAAAATAAGTATTTGGTTCACCCAACAGAAACAACGGGGGAACAGGGAGAAGGCAAATGGATAGATGAGATGATGGAGAAGGATTCCGGAGTTGTTGATTATAGTTATAGTGGAGAAGAGAAAGCATTAATCTACACGACGAATAAAATCACAGGATGGAAGATAGCAGGTTCTGTAGCAATGAAAGATATAGCGAGTCAATCAGAACCCATTTTGACTACTACGTCTGTCATCATTGTCCTTTCTATTATTGTCGGTGCAGCTGTGGTATGGTTTATTATCCGGTCTATAAACACGCCTTTGCAATTGTTAATGAGTCATGCGAAACAAATTCAACAAGGAGATTTAAGTAATAAAGTGGAGTTGAAATCCAAAGATGAATTCGGTCAGCTTGCTGTTTTATTTAATGATATGATTGATACGCTCCGGAATTTACTCATTCGTGTAAGTGAGAAATCCCAAACGCTGGCTGCAACATCGGAAGAATTTGAAGCCAGCACAAGCCAAACGAGTCAATCGTCTGAACATATTGCATCGAGCACCCAAACATTTGCTCAAAGTACAAATGATCAAACGGAGCAGGTGCAACATATGACTGAAGTTGTAAGCAATATATCGAATGGAGTACAGTCCATTTCTACTAGTTCACAGGAAGTCGCGAGTACAGCATTGCAAGCCACAGAAGTCGTCGAAGTAGGAAATCAATCAATTGAAACGACGATTACACAAATGAATCATATTAATCAAAAAATGACCGACTTAGAACTTAACATGAACCAGTTAAGCAAACGTTCAGGCGAAATAGGTGACATCATTAATGTTATTACAAGCATTACAGAAGAGACGAATTTACTTTCACTGAATGCTAGCATAGAAGCAGCGAGAGCAGGAGAGGCAGGAAAAGGATTTGCAGTTGTTGCACAAGAAATTCGTAAATTGGCAGAGGAGTCTTCTCGTTCTGCAGATCAGATTCGAGAATTAGTCCAGAACATTCAACGTGATGTACAGGATGCAACAGTATCAATGAATGAAGGGACACAAGCGGTGGATGAAGGAATTCAAGTAGTTCAAACAGCGAATCAGTCGTTTGAAGATATCACGTCGTTTGTAAGTACAGTTTCATCGCAAATACAGCAAGTGTCTGCAACTTCTCAAGAGTTGGCTACTAGAGCTGTAGAAGTGAATGGTTCTATTCAAGAAATCAAGACACACACAGAATCAAACGTTTCACAAATCGAAAGTATTTCTGCAGCAACAGAAGAACAGTTAGCTTCCATGGAAGAAGTGTCTGCAACTGCGAAACAATTATCAGATATGGCTGTGGAACTCCAATCAATGGTCGCTCATTTTAAATACTAAAGAATGTAAAGCTAGCATGACGTTTTATCGTCATGCTAGCTTTTTCTTTTAATTAATAGCAAATTCCTACCCGGCATTTAGAAAAAGAATGGCTCTTTAACGTATCCACTGCAAACTTGGCGGTATCTCCAGTTGTAATACGTTCCCCATCAATTGGAAGGAAGTGACGTTCATAGCGAACGCCTCCTTCTTCACCTCCGTCAGGTAAATAGGTTGGGCAAATAATCGTCCAATCTAAGGTGGACTGCTTCAGATGTTGATAGACAGTTGCATGTTCTTCGGCAGCAAACGTTTTCTTGCGTTTCGATTCTGCTGTTTGGTAGCGGTATTTCGTTTCCTCACATCTACTATTCAATATTCCAGCTGTTCCGATTGTAATAATACGGTTGAGTTGATGAGCGTACATGGATTGAATGATAAGTGGCATAGCTTGTGATAATGTCGTTGTCTTATCTGTACCTAAAGCAGACATAACATAATCTGCACCTTTAATTGCACGATCTACATCGACATGACTAGTGACGTCTCCATGTATAATGTTTGCAAATGGAATTAAGTTCTGTGCTTTTTGCTTGTTTCTTACGAGTGACTGGACGTGATGCCCTTGCTCGTGAAGCAGTGTGGCTATTTGATGGCCTACTCGTCCTGTTGCACCAAAAATTGTAATATTCATCATTCGTCTCCTTATTAAGTAATTGTTATGTTTGTGTAAAAATACGGAAAAAATTATGTACGACACTAGATGACTTTGCTATGCTGATTGTATATCTATTTGGAAAGTGTGGGTAAAAGGTTTATGAATAAGAAAATAATTAGAAGCTGGGCGCTTTATGATTGGGCCAATTCCGCTTTTGCCACTACAATTATGGCAGCGGTATTACCGATATTTTATACATATGTAGCGGCCTCAACCATCGACCCAACGCTTGCAACAAGCTATTGGGGATATACGCAGTCGATAGCTGTTCTTATTGTCGCTATTTTAGCACCAATATTAGGTGCTATCAGTGATTATACTGCATCGAAAATGAAATTTCTTCGATTTTTTGCCATTTTGGGTATGCTTTCTACACTTTTGTTAGTATTCGTAGATTCAGGTGAATATTTCTTTGCTTCTTTAATTGTTATTCTCGGAACAGTTGGTTTTTCAGGGGCTAACGTATTTTATGACGCATTTCTTCCTGAAGTTGCGAAAGGAAGTAACATAGACCGTGTTTCTTCTATGGGGTATGCGTTAGGCTATTTTGGTGGTGGAATCCTGTTAGCGATTAATTTGTTCATGATTCAAAATCCGAGCTGGTTCGGTCTAGCATCAGAAACTGCGGGAACGAAGCTTGCGTTTGTAACCGTCAGTATATGGTGGTTTGTTTTTTCTATCCCATTGTTTACAAACGTTAAAGATCATACACTTACAGAACATAAACCACGCCCTACATCGTATGTGAAGCTAGGTTTTAGTAGAGTTGGTCGTACGTTTAAAGAAATTAATCAATATAAACAATTAACACTCTTTCTAGTTGCATTTTGGTTATATAATGATGGAATTTCTACCATTATCGTTATGGCTACGAGCTACGGTGCTTCGATTGGAATTGGTTCTTCTCATATGATAGCAGCCTTACTTATCACTCAATTTGTTGGAATTCCTTGTACGTTCTTATTCGGTTGGTTAGCGGAAAGAATAACAGGTAAGAAAGCTTTGTTATTCTCCTTATACGTGTACGTTGTTATTATTTTACTAGGTTTCTTTATGACTTCTGCGGTTCACTTTTATATTCTAGCTACTCTAGTGGGTGTTGTACAAGGTGGTGCTCAAGCACTTAGTCGTTCACTATTTGGCAAAATGGCTCCACCTGATCGACACGCAGAATTCTTCGGTTTCTTCGGCATCTCTTCTAAATTCGCGGCAATATTTGGACCATTTCTATTCGCAACAGTAGGAGCTTTGACTGGCTCTAGTCGAATGGGTATATTATCGATTTTATTGTTTTTTATTGTTGGAGTTATATTGCTTCATAAAATTGATGTTCATAAAGGGATAGAAGAAGCGGAAAACGCAACGAATCATAAGCTAGCAACACGATAAAGCATTACTATGAATAGTGGAATAACTTAGAGAATCGAGCAGGAAAGCTGTCTATGTGGTTTACCTGCTTATTTTGTTATAAATGGCGCGGTGTTTGTAAAAAAGAAAGCTCAGAGTTGTGAGTTCTGAGCAATGATTATCATAGTAATGCAGTCTTGTACGTTTATATAATGGGATTACAATATTGATTCTTTAAGTTTAAATGAAGCGGTTTGCCTGTGTCATAACACCGGTTATCAATTAGTAATGTTAATGTGTTTTTTTTGTTCGTTGTCGGAGCTCTCCAGTATCTGCACAGTTCGTCAATCACTTCTATTCCTTCCGCTCTAGCTTGTTCGTATAAGTCTAAGAAGCTTTCTGTTTGCTCTTCGTTGGTAGCAGAATGGTGCCAAGTACGATGCTGTTCGTTTAAATAGTCTAGTTCTTTTTTTATTGGTTGGTGGGAAAATGATGAGACGAGTGAACCTAATAGTGCATTTTTCCAACCGTACGGATCAAAAAGTATATGCAAGGCTTGTTTCATGTCTTTGTATGAAGCTTTAATATAATTCGTTGGAACGTTTTTATGTTCATCTGGATAATAAAATGCGATTAACTTATTTAGAAGTTCCTCGATTTCCTTATCTAAGGTGGAACCTACATTGATCTCTTTATAAACGGGTGATTTCCATGTTTTCATATGTCGGTACCGTTGCATCATGATCGTGTCAATAATTACTTCAAATGCTTGGTGTTTGTTTTTCTCATAGCCTGCAAAGTAATTAATGAATGGATGAGTGTTTCGGTCTAGAATATGATGCGTAACAAATCCGGTAACGTAAGCTTTCGTTTCATCCGATTGATTAGCTGCTTCTTCAATAAGAGAGATTAAAAAAGGACCACAATGACGATAATGTAGCGCATTTCCTATTTCGTGTACACGAGTATCCTTTTGCCATGGTAGGAAATTGTGATAAAAGAAAGGGTCTGGTCCTTGAGCTCCTAGATTAAGGTAAGGTTGAACTGCATTTAATTGTTGGGGGGCGTTTATAGAGTCCATAACGTCCTCACAAAATAGTATGTGTGTCCAAATATTTGGCATAAGGGAATCCTTCTTTCATTCATGATAGAGTACAGTGTGAGTGTATTCTGAATATGTAACTGTGCATCATTACCTATTATATAGGAAAAGAAACGCCTATTGTGGGTCATTTTAGTAATATATTGTGAATAGTCATAAGTGATATTTCTTCTACAGGCAGGAATGTTATAATAAATAGCGAAAGAATACAAGTGGTAGCATTCACCACATTTAAAATGTAAGCGCATCACAACGCTATATGTGATGACAGAAAGGAGAAGGGGTAAGATGGAATATCGTACGGAGAAAGATACACTAGGAGAAATAAAAGTACCTGCAGACAAATATTGGGGGGCGCAAACGCAGCGAAGTGTTCAAAATTTCCCAATAGGTCAAGAGAAAATGCCGAAAGAAGTCGTGCACGCATTCGCTATTTTAAAGAAAAGTGCAGCGAAAGCCAACAGTGAACTAGGGCTTCTTGAAAAAGAAAAAGCGAACGCAATTGCGATAGCGGCAGATCGCATTGTAAATGGTGAATTAGAAGAACATTTTCCGTTAGTTGTATGGCAAACAGGTAGTGGAACGCAATCTAACATGAACGTCAATGAAGTGATAGCTCACGTAGGTAACGAATGGTTAATAGAGCAAAACAAGGAAATAAAGCTGCATCCAAATGACGATGTGAATAAATCCCAAAGTTCAAATGATACGTATCCAACTGCCATGCATATTGCGGCAGTACTAAAAGTAGAAAAGGAAGTATTACCAGCATTAGAAGCAATGAAAGTAACGCTCAAAGAGAAGATGGAAGCCTTTTCAGATATTGTAAAAATTGGTCGTACACACTTACAAGATGCAACACCATTAACGTTAGGACAAGAAATTAGTGGTTGGCACAGAATGCTAGAGAAAACAGAAGCAATGTTGAAGGAAAGTCTTACATATGTGCGTGAACTAGCGATTGGTGGTACAGCAGTAGGAACAGGGTTAAATGCCCACGTTCATTTCTCAGAGATGGTATGTAAAGCTATTAATGAGGAAACGAATGAAGCGTTTACTTCTGCTTTGAATAAATTCCATGCTTTAACGAGTCATGATGAGCTTGTGCATTCGCATGGGGCGCTTAAAGCGTTAGCGGGTGACTTAATGAAGATTGCCAATGATGTGCGCTGGTTAGCTAGTGGTCCTCGTTGTGGAATTGGAGAAATTACAATTCCTGCCAATGAACCGGGGAGTTCGATTATGCCTGGAAAAGTAAACCCGACGCAAAGTGAAGCTGTAACGATGGTTGCAACACAGGTAATGGGAAATGATGCGACGATTGGCTTTGCAGCTAGTCAAGGTAACTTTGAATTAAATGTATTTAAACCTGTTATTGCTTATAATTTCTTGCAATCATGTCAGCTATTAGCTGATGCCATGCATTCGTTTAATGATCGATGCCTCAAAGGGTTAGAACCAGATCATGAGCAAATCAATCAGAATTTAAATGATTCATTAATGTTAGTAACAGCTTTAAATCCTCATATCGGGTATGAAAATGCTGCGAAAATTGCCAAGTATGCCTTTGAACATAAGCTTACTTTAAAAGAAGCTGCTGTTCAAACAGGTAATTTGACTGAAGAACAATTTGAAGCGTACATTGATGTGCAAGCGATGACAAAGCCTAATGCTAAATAATGTAATAAATAACCCCCTCAAGGATTTTATTCTTTGAGGGGGTTAGCCATGATTTATTTTATCTCTTTATTGATTCGGTTGTTGGCTGCTATATTGTTGTTCAGCCATTTGTACTAGTCGTTTCGTGATTTCGCCACCTACAGATCCGTTTTGACGGGAAGTAGAATCAGGACCAAGCTGTACGCCGAATTCCTGTGCAATCTCATATTTCATTTGATCGAGAGCTTGTTGTACACCAGGTACGACAAGCTGATTAGAGTTATTGTTCGCCATAACAATTCACCTCTTTTTTATTTTGGTGGTGGGCTTTTGCTGGATTTGCACCAGAATAATAAGCCCGCAATATATAATTTATTTACAGTTGTATTATGTGATATATGTTGAGGGTTATAACCGGTAATGTTATCCACTGCATTGTTTCACGACCAATAGCGATAAAAATTGGCAACTTATTTTTGTGATAATGCTTGAGCATCCTGGTGATAATAAGTTCACACAGGAGGTGAAAAACAAATGGCTTATAATAATTCAAATCAATTAGTAGTCCCTGGAGTTCAACAAGCATTGGATCAAATGAAATACGAAATTGCTCAAGAGTTTGGGGTTCAATTAGGTCCAGATTCTACGTCTCGCCAAAATGGTTCCGTAGGTGGAGAAATTACAAAGCGTTTAGTACAAATGGCGGAACAGCAATACAGCGGACAACAATCATAATTAAATACGGAATGGCTGAAGGGAGAATGTATCGTCATTCTCCCTTTCCGTGATGGAGGGAAGAAATGTTTATATGCCCTGTGTGTAATGGTTTGCAATCGTTACAAATGCAATGTTTAAATTGTAATCAAATAATGAACAACCAAGGTCGTGTCGCGGATTATTTTGATGAATATAGTCCTTATTTACAAGATGAAGGGCTGAAGATGATAGATGGGGATAGTTGTTCATCGCTAAATCATACATGTGTTCATTTGTTATACTGCTTTAACTGCGGCAACGAACAAAGTTATGCAATTGAAGAAAACAATACATAGAGGCCATTTGTCATGAGAAACAAATGGCCTTCTTCTTATCTTATTCTGCTTTCTGTTTCGTGATCGAAGAAATGCACTTTATTCATGTCGATAGCGAGGTCGATGGATTGACCACTGTCAACATCAGAACGAGAATTGACACGTGCAACAAATCCTTGTCCATTGATAGAAGAATACAAGTATGATTCTGATCCCATTAATTCTGCTACATCAATGTTCGCTGTTAATTTGCTCTCTTCCATAGAATTAATAACAACGAGTTCATCGTGCATATCTTCAGGACGTACGCCTAAAATGACACGTTTGCCAACGTAGTTTTGGTCACGAAGAACTTTCATTTTACCTTCAGGCACTTTCATTTTTAAATCATCCATTTTGAAATAGCCGTCCGACAGATTTCCGTAAAAGAAGTTCATAGCTGGGGAGCCGATAAACCCACCGACAAATACATTTTCTGGATTGTCATACACATCTTTTGGACGTCCAACTTGTTGAATAACCCCATCCTTCATGACGACAAGACGGGTGGCCATCGTCATTGCCTCTGTTTGATCATGTGTGACGTAAATTGTCGTTGTTTGCAAGCGTTGGTGCAACTTTTGGATTTCTGCTCTCATTTGTACACGAAGCTTTGCGTCAAGATTCGATAACGGCTCGTCCATCAGAAATACTTTTGCATCCCGAACAATGGCCCGACCAAGTGCAACTCGCTGACGTTGACCTCCAGACAATGCTTTTGGTTTTCTATTTAAATATTCTTCAAGACCTAGGATTTTAGCTGCTTCTTGTACACGACGATCTATTTCATCTTTTTTAAATTTACGAAGTTTTAAGCCGAAAGCCATGTTATCATAAACGTTCATATGAGGATATAAGGCATAGTTTTGGAATACCATAGCAATATCACGATCTTTCGGTGGAACATCGTTCATGCGTTTGTCATCAATGAAAAAGTCGCCACCAGAAATTTCCTCAAGGCCAGCAATCATACGAAGGGTTGTTGATTTACCACAACCTGATGGACCAACGAAAACGATGAATTCTTTGTCATTAATATGTAGGTTGAAGTCTTTTACAGCTGTCACCTTTTTATCGTAAACCTTTTCAATTTTATTCAGTATCATTTCAGCCAATAAATTCCCCTCCAAATAGAAGCGTTTGATTTCATTACAATCAGTTTATCGAATTCTTTGGATTAGTAGTATAGGTAACGTGCACAATTTTTGTAAGCGTTTTTGTACACGGTGCCTATTCAAGCTTTTATTGCCTATGCATGAGTGCTAAATAGGTGATGCTTGCACCTTGAAACTTTCTTACATCAACACCAGTTTTCCGTATGAACTTGTCAATTCGATACTGTAAGCTGTTACGATGCATATATAATTGTTTCGCCGCTAATGTGGCATTGGAATTACAACTAAGAAATACCTTGACTGTATGTAATAATGCTTCATCCTCTCGAACCTTCTCCAGTATGGTATGCACAATAAATTCACTATCACTTGCAGCTAAGGAACTTGTATATAACATAGGAATGACGTCTTGATACATTGCGATTCGTTTCGTTTGTTTCTTGCAAGCGAGCTTAAAGCATCTTTCTCCCCATCGATAGGCAGTTTGAATCATTGCTGTTGCTTCATAGTAGGGGCTAATATATAACTGGAGTGTGATAAGAAAATCACTCATTAATACGTCTATAATGTGCTCAAACGTATATCTTTCTTCTTGGGGAGCGCTCCACTCTTCGATAATGAAACCTTGCTGCTTGTTTAACCATAAAAGCGGCATACGTTTCGGAAAGATAGATTGCATAGCTTCTTGGAAATGATGAACGTCTAGTTCTTCTCCATTCTCCAACGAAAAGAAAATATAACGAAACTGGTTTGGAAGTGGTTCTTTGCTATCGATGGGATTGTTTCCCTCACTTTTATATATCCAGTTGTACCAACATTGTTCACGATAGGTTAAGGTTGTTGAATGGACGTCCGCTACTGTTAAAAAAGTAGAAAGTAGTTTTGTTTCTTTTTCATTTAAAGATGTAAGTGGGAAGCCTATTAGTTGCCCGCTCTCTGTTTTATACCATCTATATTGACTGTCTCGTTGCTGATCAGATGTTGAAGCGTGTATCATGTCAGGGTAGATGGCTCTTAAAGCTTCTAGTGTCATGATCTATCCCTCCTGTTATGGATAACTATACGTAGTATTATATCAGTACAGCACGTGATGCCGTAAGCTTTAGCTTTTTAAAATGAAGATCATATAGTATAATAACAAGTAACTATTACTGAAAATGTAAGGCGATATAGAGGACACCTTGAGAAGGGGGTACAAACAATGGAACCAACAGAAATAGATCAGTATTCTCAAGATATGAAAAATCGACTAAGGAGAATTGAAGGACAAATTCGCGGCGTACTGAAGATGATGGAAGAGGAAAAACAATGTAAAGATGTAATTACGCAATTATCGGCAGCACGTTCAGCTATTGATCGTTCGATTGGATATATTGTCGCTAAAAACTTAGAAACGTGTATCCGTGAATCAAATGTCAATGGAGAACCGACTGATGAATTGATTCAGCAAGCAGTGCAAATGATTGTAAAGAGCCGTTAAGTTAAAATAATCTAGAAGAAGTCCTAGCACTTTTATTCGTGCTAGGACTTCTTTTAAGAATCTTCATCGCTATGAATGTTCTTATCTGCCGGAAAAGGTTCTCCGTTTGTAGGTAAATCTCGGGCTTCCTCGATTTGCGTGCTGTTATAATAAGCCGGAATCGAACCTCCTGCTAATCCTTCATTAATCATTCGATCCACGTCTAGTTCCACAGCATTTCGACCTTCGTTTTCAAGGTCCTTCTTCCCTTTAGGCATGTTTCTACCTCCTTTCTTTTTATTATTTCCGGAAAATGAAGAGCTATGTTAGGAAAAGAGCGGTTCTTTCTTTAGGTGGAAAATGGCTTGTTGTAAATACGTAGCGAATTGATATGGATACGTTAATATAACAGATTGTTGTTGTCGGTAAAATGGATGTTCAAAAATAGCATATCCAGGCTTAGAATTCACTTCAAATAACCATATTTCACCTTCTTCATCAATCCCGAAGTCTAAACCTAATTCTCCTAAGGGGGTTTTACTCTGGTGGTGTAATGTGTTGCTGACAAGCAAAGCGGCACGTTCTAGTTTGTTAAATATTACTTGGCTCTCTGAATCTGCGTAAATGTCAGTTAACGTATGGACGGAACCGCCACGTTGAACGTGTGTAGTTAAACTTCCTTTACCAGCGAATTTACAACATACGACAGATACTTCCCATTCATTCTTTTCATTCTTATTTGTGTGAACTCGGTAATCAATCGGTGTAGAACGGATGGTTTGGAGTGCAATGGCTGGTTGGACGATATAGCCAGCTAAGCCATTTGGGAATTGTTGTTTCATCAATTGATCAAAGTGATAATAACGGTTGTGGACTTTCTTTTCATCGACGTAATAGGAACATTCGATGGCTTCTAGTTGTGTGAGTAATGTACATTTTTTTATACCGATTCCTTTGCTCCCATGGATTGGTTTAATGTACACACTTCCATGCTTTTGGATCATGTCAAATAATTTATCACTAGATGGGTGCAGAACGGTTGGTGGTAGCAAATGGGCAACGCCTTGTATGCGGATAAGTTGATCATATATTTTCCATTTGTTGAAGAATCCTTCATTAAACCATTGACTATGAAGCTTAAGCTTTCGTTTTGCTTCATGGACAGAAGGATGATGTTCTACTTGGCGGTTTGGAATGCGATCGTAAATGATATGAGGAATTGGAAAAGTTTGTCGCTGCCATTTACTATCATGAAACGTGAAAGCATTTATAGTGTTTGCTTCCCAATTTATATGCTGATAGCCGAAAAAGGCTGTTTCCCATCCGTATGCTTCACCAGCTTGTGCCATATTTTCCATGACGGCGGTTCGTTCACCGAGAGGTCTCGAGGATGAAGAATCAAAGCCTGCTGTAAACACGCCGAGATAAGGTTGTATGATAAGCTGTTCTCCTTGCACGTAGCAAGTAGAAAGGGAAAGGCGTTCTATGTGAAGTTTGTTGATTATTGATTGCGACAAATATATAGTGGCGTCGTTTTTCTGGTGTGTCATTACTTCTATTGCTTCTTCTTTAATACCGAAATAGATTGCTTGTACATGCTTGAAAGATCGATAGGCATCCATCGGGACAATGATTCTGTTTTTGTGACTCTCATAACTGCGAAGATTAAATTGGAAACATTCCATATTGCCTGCCTCCTGTCATTCTATTTCTTTATCATTGTATGATAGAAATGAATACATCATGCCCTCTTTTATTTGGGGATTGTTTTCGTTATACTATGTGATTAGGAAATGATAATAAAAGAGGTTGAGAATATGGATACATTTTTCATAATTGTTATGATGATTGTGATTGGAGCGCTCATTGGTGGTATGACAAATTCTTTGGCAATTAAGATGCTATTTCGGCCATTTGAACCGAAGTTTATTGGTTCATTTCGTGTTCCATTTACGCCTGGTCTTATACCGAAACGTCGTAACGAATTAGCAGAGCAATTAGGACACATGGTTGTCGAGCATTTGATCACTCCAGCAGGACTCCGCCGAAAGTTTATGGATGCATCTTTCCAAAAGCAAATGGTGGATTGGGCAAAGGAAGAAGTAAATCGTTTATTACGTTCCGAACAATCCCTTAAAGCGTTTCTTGAAGATTATGACATCCCTGTTGATGAGCAGAGGGTAAAAACGTTTGTCTATCAGTTTACGTTGAAGCAATATGAAGTGCAAATGGAAAATCGTCGACATGAAACGTTACAAAGTGTACTTGGGGCGGAATTAACGAATAAGGGAAAAAATCATATGCACGATGTTAGCACCTATATGTTAACGCAGCTAGATGCATATATCTCTAGTGCACAAGGGAAGCAGAAGTTAAGTGGGTTAGTTGAGCAATATTTAGGGGGACAAGGCTTTCTAGGGAATATGGTAGCCTCTTTCCTCGGGAATGAAGGAATTGCGGAGAAGATTCAACCAACATTAAGTAAGTATATTAATTCCTCCGAGGCACAACAATGGTTAACGTCTTTACTTGAAGAAGAGTATGATAAGTGGATTGGCAAAGAGGTGCACTATTTCGAGAGTAAGATAGGCGCAAGCAACATAGCGGATTGGATTGCTACCATGGTTTCTACATCGCTACCTATTCAAGGGTGGATGGAGCGTTCCATCGCGGACCATATGCAGGTCGTTCGTCCATATGTCGTTCAAACCTTTGTACCTAAAATCATTCATCACATGGGTGGCTATTTAGCTGACCGCATTCCGGAAATCATGCAGAAACTTCATTTATCCGACATTGTGAAGCAAGAAGTACAATCATTCTCTGTTGAGCGATTAGAGGAAATGGTTTTAAGTATATCTAAAAAAGAATTTAAAATGATCACTTACCTCGGTGCTCTTCTCGGTGGTCTCATTGGCTTCGTTCAATCGCTAATTGTATTATTTTTAAGTTAAATATTTCTTGCATTGCTATACACAGCTTTATACGTTTGTTATAGTGTTAGAGAATGATTTATGAAGGATTACACATTTTTAGGAGGAACTATTCCATGGCTAACATGTATGATTACGCTTATGATTTAGAAAAAGCAATTAGAGAAAGTGATGAATTTAAAGGATTAAAACAAGCATATGAAGCAGTAATGGCTGATGAACAAGCGAAACAAATGTTTGACAATTTCCGTAATGTACAAATAGAATTACAGCAAAAACAAATGCAAGGTTTAGAAATTACAGAAGAAGAAGTAGAGAAAGCACGCCAAGTTGTAGAAACAGTACAACAACATGAGCAAATTTCTAACCTTATGCAACAAGAACAACTTCTTAACCAAGTAATCAATGACATTAGTCGTATTATTACAAAGCCTTTAGAAGAGCTTTACGGTGCGGAAGAAGATTTACAACAATAGTGATGCCATCCTCCTAATTTAATTAGGGGGATTTTTTGTCTATAATGAGTGCAAAAAGTGCGCCGTATGGAAGAAAATTATTGCAGGGAGGAAGCTTCAACATGTCGAATGTACTAGAAGAAGAGTTGGATTAGAAACTAAAAAACACACGAAACTGTGCGTATCGCGTGTTTTGGTGGTTAAATTTTTACCGATGAAACAAAACCATATGACCTTCTGGTGCTACAAGGCGATGTGTGTGTTCTGTATATCCTTGTTCGTCTAACTTCTTATGTCCTAACTCTTTTGCCTCTTGATCCGAAGAAGCTTGAACGGTTTCATCTAACAAAGAACTTCCATCAGGTGCAAACACTGTTAAAAAATAATTCTTCATTCATCTAACCTCCCAACAATTGAACTATAGGTAGTAATATTCGGAATGTTTCGTTGTTTTTCCTGCTGTTCTGCTAAATTATGCGAAATAAAAAATGAAACCAATAGAAGATTACGAACGTATTACATAAAAGGAGGGATGTACAAATGGCATTGAAGCTACATAATATCACGAAAAGGTTTGGCTCCTTTACGGCTGTAGACGAGCTGAATTTAGAAATACCTGAGAAACAAATATTTGGTTTTCTTGGCGCTAATGGGGCAGGTAAAACGACGACGTTTCGCATGATTTTAGGATTGATTGACGCTTCAGAAGGAGACATTACGTGGAATGATGCAGCTATTAATTATGATAAAAGTCACCTTATCGGATATTTACCTGAAGAAAGAGGATTGTATCCAAAATTAACAGTGAAGGATCAGCTCGTTTATTTAGGTCGACTCCGAGGAATGAATAAGCAGGCGATTTTGCAAGAGCTTGATAAATGGCTGGAGCGATTTAATGTAACCGAATATCGTACGAAGAAAATTGAAGAGTTATCAAAAGGAAATCAGCAGAAGATTCAATTCATATCTGCTGTGATTCATAAGCCGCAATTGCTTATATTAGATGAACCATTTTCTGGGTTAGACCCGTTAAATGTCGAGCTACTGAAAAAAGCTGTTATTGATATGAAGAATGAAGGCACGTCTATTGTATTTTCCTCTCATCGAATGGAGCATGTAGAGGAATTATGTGAGCATTTATGTATTATGCATAAAGGATCTCCAGTTGTACATGGAAGCTTGAAGGAAGTGAAACGCTCCTTTGGTAAGAAAAACGTTGTCGTACATGCTGATTTCGATGTGACTTACTTGAAGGAACTACCGGGCGTTGTGAAATATAAAGTTGTAACTGGTGGTTGTGAATTGCAAATTGAAAATGAGCAAGTAGCGGCAACCATTTTTGATTCGCTATCAGGGAAAGGTTTTGTCCGTACATTTGATTTAGAAGAGCCTACACTAAACGACATCTTTATAGAGAAAGTTGGTGCTTCTTATGAATAAGTTCATGATTATCGTCGGGCATACGTATACCAATCGCCTTAAATCAAAAGCATTCATGATTACTACATTAATCACGTTATTATTTGTCATGGCCTTTGCCAATTTAGAGACGATTATTGGCTTGTTTTCCGGTGAGGATGAAGAGGAGCGCGTTGCCGTTGTAGAAGAAGGGGCTAATCTGTTTGAACATTTGCAAGGGCAACTAGAGCCCTATGAAAGTGAAGTGAAAGTAGAGAAGTTCGAAGGCACCGAACAAGAAGCCAAGGATGCCGTAACAGATGGAGATTATGTAGGAGTATTGTCCGTGTCTTTAGCGGAAGATAATATTCCACAAGGGACGTATTATACGGAACAAATAAGTGAATACAAGGTTAGTAGTTTGTTAGAGCAAGCATTGCAACAATTAAAGGTAACTGTTGCTTCACAAAGTGCACAGGTTGAACAAGCAACCATCAATGAAATTATGTCCCCAGTTGCTTTTGAGAAAGTCTCCTTGAAAGAAGACGCTAAAACGGAAGAGGAGCTAAGTCAAACCCGTGGGCTAGTCTATATTATGTTATTCTTGCTTTACTTTGGTGTTCTAATGTACGGATCTATGATCTCAACCGAAGTTGCAACGGAGAAATCTTCTCGGGTGATGGAAATTCTTATTTCAAGCGTTTCTCCAGTGAAGCAAATGTTTGGAAAAATTTTCGGTATTGCATTGTTAGGGTTAACGCAATTCGGTTTAATTGTCCTTGTGGGCTATATTGCTGTTCAGCAAAATAAAGAGTTTCTAGATAGCACCTCCATTTCAAGCTATTTGGGATTCTCTAATATTGAAATAAGTACACTCATATACGCGATTGTATTTTTCTTATTAGGTTATATGCTATACGCAACAATCGCTGCTGTACTAGGTTCTCTCGTTAGTCGCACGGAGGATGCTCAACAAGTCATGACACCGATGATACTACTCATTGTCGTTGCGTTCTTTTTAGCGATGACAGGGTTAAGTAATCCGGAAGCCACTTATGTAACGGTCACATCGTTTATTCCGTTATTTACACCGATGTTAATGTTCTTGCGAGTTGGTATGTTAGAAGTTCCAATGTGGGAAGTAGCAATTTCCCTCGTAATATTAGTAGCAACGATTGTCGCACTTGGCATTATCGGTGGGCGTATTTATCGCGGAGGAGTATTATTGTACGGCCGTTCTTCGTCATTTAAAGATATTAAGAAAGCTCTACAACTTACAAAAAAAGAATAAAACAAAATACGCAACACAGCAAGGAGCGTTATTCCTTAGCTGTGTTGTTTTTTTTATATTGCATATTGGTGGTTTGGTGGTCAGGGTCATCACGAAATCGTTCGACAGGACCACTGTTTGGAGAGCCTTGAACACTAGCGGCACTTTTACCACGACTAGAAGGATTTTTCTTTATTTTTGCCATGTTAATCACCTCCATAGCTATAGCTTGACCATATGGATTGCGATTATGTAAGGGAACGTGCATTCGTGTTGCTGCTTTGTTACAATAGTGGCACTAGGTTGAAGAGGGGAGCGGTATTTATGAAGGAGAAGATTCGTTTTCTTCATTGTGCGGATTTACATTTGGATAGTCCTTTTAAAGGGTTTTCCCATCATAACGGTAAAATTTTTCAAGAGATGAAGGAAAGTACGTTTAAAGCATTTCAATCTATTGTCCAGCATGCGGTGGAGCAGCACGTAGACTTTGTTGTCATGGTCGGAGATATATTTGATCAAGATGGAAGAAGCTTAAAGGCGCAATTACGCTTAAAGAAAGGGTTTGAGCAACTAGCAGCACATAATATACCTGTTTACCTTAGCCACGGCAACCACGATTATATGGACGCTTCGTATTATCCGGTTGATTATCCAGACAATGTCCATATCTTCTCTAGTGAGCAAGTAGAGCATGTCTCGTTTCATAAAAAAGGGAAGCATGTTGCAGAGATATACGGATTTAGCTATGAACAAAGGGCGATTGGGGAAAGTAAACACCTTTTTTATGAGCGAACAGCCGATGACGTGTATCATATTGGCATGTTGCACGGAAGCTTGGCTACGAATACAGATCATGACGTGTATGCACCGTTTACATTAGAGGAGCTAGTTGCAAGAGGGATGGACTATTGGGCGCTTGGTCACATTCATAAGCGGCAGCAATTGCATGAAGATCCTCCTGTCGTTTATTCTGGTAACATTCAAGGCAGACATCGTAAAGAAATAGGAGAAAAAGGGTGCTACATAGTGGACATCACTCCTCATGATACCTCCATGACATTCTTGCCAACAAATACGATTCGTTTTGAAAAGAGAGAACTTTATTTAGATGAGTGTACGACGATACAACAGGTGGAGAGATTGGTACATGGGAAAAAAGAAGAATGGAGACGTGAATACGGCAAAGCTATGATAGAGCTTCATTTATTTGGTCATGTACCTTCCACTTCGATAATAGAAGAGTTACGCGATATTTGGAATGACCAAGAAGACAGTGAGTCTCCATGGATATGGCTTCATACCATTAAGGTACATGCAACGCCTAAGTGGGATAGAGAGCAACTGAAGCAAGGAGCGCATTTCATTGGAGAAATATTACGGCAAAAGGATAAGCGTACAGATATTGAAAATGATGTGAAAGACTTACTTTACCACAAACAAGTTCGTAAATATATGCCTACGTTTACAGAAGAAGAGCAAAAAGACATTATAGAACATGCAGAACAATTGTTATTAAATCAGTTATTAGAAATGGAGGGGAAAATGTGAAAATTGAAAAAGCACAAATATATGGCTTTGGGAAATGGCAACAACAAACGATTTCTTTTTCTCCTGAAGGATTGTCTTACATTTATGGTAAAAATGAAGCTGGTAAATCAACCCTCCATCAATTTATGCTGTATATTTTATTCGATTTGCCTCCTCGTAAGCGAAAAGCCTTTCAACCGCTACGAGGAAATGTTATGGGAGGGAAGTTATATGTTAGAGACGAGCAGTTAGGCTTCATTACCATTGAACGACAGCCAGAGCAACAAAACGGGGAAGCTCGTTGCTATTTAGAAGATGGCCAAGTGCATGGAGAAGCGTTCTTAAAACAATTGCTTAATGGGGTTGACAGGGCGACCTATGAGTCCATATTTTCCTTTGATTTACAGGATATTCAACACATTCATCAGCTGGATCGTAGTGATTTAGGAAATATATTATTTGGCATCGGCATGACCGGGTCTCAGCAAATACATATCGTAGAAAAACAATTAGAGAAGGAATTAGAGAAGCGATTTAAAAAGCAAGGAAGAAAACCGCAAATAAATGAGCAGCTAGCACTAGTGAAGCAGAAAGAGCAAGCTTATGTTCGTGCGAAAGAGCGAGAAGCACACTACCATACTTGGAAGCAAAAAGAACAGGATCTCAAAGAGCAATTGGAACATGGAAAGGCGCAGCAAAAGAAGTTAGAGAATAAGATGCAGCAGTTGGAGAAACACTATCAAGCTGCTCAGCCTCTTTATGCGTATCAACAATTAGAGAAAGAACTGGCTACGTTTGATGAGGACGTAACATTTCCAGAACAAGGTTTAGAGCGTTATGAGCACTTGAAAGACCAACTATTGCCATTTCAAAGTGAATTAGAAGTGGTGCAACAAAACCTTGCAACGTATGAACAAAAACAATCTGCATTGCCACAAGTTGAACAAGGTAAGTTGGCTTTATTGGAAGACGTATTAGGACAGAAGGAGCGAATGTTATTAAAACGAGAGGAGTTGAAACGAGCTACAGCTAAGCTAGTGCGGGAAAGAGAGCGATGGGAGCAAGATGTAGAGGCTCTAGGAATCGGCTTGAAGCCTGAGGATATGGAACAATTGCATTTTCCATTTTATATAGAGGAGCATTGGCAGCAACTATTTGACCAAAAAAAGCAGCTTCAATTTGAACAAGACCAACTGCAACAACAATACAATACTTTACATCAACAGTTGAAACACATGCAAGAGAGGAGAGAGCAATTAGAGCAAACATTACTGTCAGAAGAAGCGTATGCCGAATGTGAGCGTCGTGTTCGCTTGTATGAGCAAAAGCAGGAACAAGACAAAGTAATTGCTATGCAACATGAATACCGTCATAAAACTAATAAACTGACGAAACAAGTAATGATGATTGGACTATTGGTGGCAATTGTGTCTTTCATCGTAGGCTTTGTTATGCAAGAGTGGTTCGTTGCTATTGGTGGAGTATTTGTCGCTGTGCTAGCCATTGTGATGGGCAAGCTAATGAAACGTTCGTTACCTAAATTGTCCTCTGATATAGAACTAGTAAGCAATGATGTTGATATACGTAATGATAAGGACAAATTGTTGCATCATAAGAACACATTGCGGTTAATTGAGCAGGAGCAAATGACTTTCCAACAAATAGAGAGAGAACAGATAAAATGGGATGAAAGAAATCGCTCGTTGCAGCACCAATCTAACCGTCATCATCAACAAATGCAAGAACAGTTAGATACGTATCCATTTCTTCATCATATCGATATTGGATATTGGGAAAAAACGTATAAGAAAATTACTCACTTATGCGACGAACTAGAGGAACTGAAGAAACAAGAGCAAGACGAGAAAGCTTTAGTAGCAGAATGGTCTACCTTAATGGAGCAACTACAACAGCTAACTAAACGAGAAGGTATTCTTTTTCAATCGCCGTTTGATGCTGTTATCGAACAGCTAGAGGAGCGTTGGCAAACATATGTGCAGCAACTAGAACTACAGCGTAAGTATGAGGAATGGATTGAGAACGCGATAGAACAACGTAAGCAACTGCACTTTAAAATGAAACCATATCAATCCGAAATAGCGCTACTGTTCCAGAAGGCGAATGTAGATAATGAAGAAGCGTATGTGGATAAAGGGAAGCGGATGAAGTGGCTCGAAGAAATAAAATCTCAAATGCAAATGTATTACGAACAATTACAAGGAATATTCTTTGACGAAACAATTGTTCAGTCTATACTAGAAAAAAGAATGGATGGCTTTGAGGTGAAACGTGAATATGAAGAGAAACGTCAACAATTGAGTGAATGGACGGAGAAAATAGAAAGAATTAGGCAGCAATTGTCAGATGTTTCTTCTCAGTTAAGCATGTTAGAAGATGATGAAACGGTATCACAAAGTCGTCATGAATTAGAAGGAGAGAAGGATCTCCTAGTAGAGCAGGCAAAGGAATGGTCAGTGTACCAAGTGGCATATTCATTATTACAAGATACGAAGTCCGTTTATCAAAAGGAACGTATGCCATCGGTACTAAAGTATTGCCAACGCTATTTCGCAATGTTAACAAACGATACGTATGAATCTGTTTTCTTGTCAGAGGAACAAGATGGTATCGTTGTGCAGTCGAAGGCGGGAGATCGCTTCTCTGCTCAGCAACTATCTCAAGGAACGAAAGAGCAATTATATGTTTCGTTACGGTTAGCTTTAAGCAAAGTGATGAGTGACAACCACTCCTTGCCATTTATAATCGACGATGCGTATGTGAATTTTGATGAAGAGCGGACGAAGGAGTTTATCACCTTATTGCAAAGGCTTTCAAAGGAGCAACAAATCATCTTATTTACATCTCAATCTTCCGTTCAACCTATTCAGAATAAAAAAGAAATAATTTTTCTATAAAAAATTAAGTTTTTATTTGTCATGTCCTCGCAAGTTTGGAATAATAGTGTTAGAATACTCTAGGTACATGTTGAATAAAGCTAGTGGAGGGTCGTCCATTGGTAGATAAAAAACAAGAATGGGCAGAATATGAAGAAACAATAGAGAAATTTATCCAGGTTATCGCAAAGAATATGAACCTATATGGTATGACGTCCTCTGTTGGTCGCTTATATGGAACATTATACTTTTCCGATGATCCAATGACGCTTGATGATATGCGAGATGCGCTTGAAATGAGTAAAACGAGCATGTCAACAGGAGTTAGATCCTTATCTGAAATGAAAATGGTAGAGCCTGCTTTCCGAAGAGGGATCAGAAAGGATTTATATAAATCAGAAGAAGATTGGTATAAAGCTTTCACTTCTTTATTTGGGAATCGTTGGAGACATCATACGGAAACAAACATGGAAGAAGCAGATGAAGCGATCTCTGAACTACGGACGATAGCAGAGAAAACAGAAGATGAAGAACTTATTGGTACTATTCAACGTGATATCGATCGTCTTGAATACGCAAAAAGTTATTATCGCTGGCTCATGAGATTTATACGAGTGGTAGAATCAGGCGAAATCTTTAAGTACGTACCAAAAGAAGACGAACGAACATAAGGGCGTGGAAGCACGCTCTTCTTTTTTAAACCGGCACTCATCTGTGAACAGGGGGGTGTCGTTTTTTCTCACAATATTTACGAGGAGGAACAGCATGAAAAAAGGTATTGCAGAGTATCAAGTTGGGGATGCTTTTGATTCTTATATGTTAATAAAGTCTGCATCAAAAGGGGTTGCTAGTAACGGTAAGCCGTTTCTGACCTTAATATTACGAGATGCGACAGGAGAAATTGAAGCAAAATTATGGGATGCTTCTAAAGAAGATGAACAAACATTTGTTGCCGAACAACTAGTAAAATTGGCCGGGGACGTAAATCAATTTCGTGGTCGCCTACAATTAAAGATTCAATCGATTCGCCCTGCGCAATTAACAGATGGAGTAAAGGCTGCTGACTTTGTAGAAAAAGCACCTATTTCTCCTGAAGAGTTGATGGAAAAGCTGACAGAATTTATTTTTGAGATGAAAAATCCGAATCTTCAGCGTATTACGCGACAATTTGTGAAGCAGTATCAAGAAGGGTTGTTAACATACCCTGCAGCAGTAAAAAATCATCATGAATATGTGTCAGGTCTAGCGCACCATATCGTGTCTATGCTGAAGCTGGCTAAGCAATTAATAGATCTTTATCCGGATGTTGATCAAGACTTGCTGTATGCGGGAATTATTTTACATGATTTAGGGAAGTTAAAAGAACTATCAAGTGCCACAGCTCCTTCTTATACGTTAGAAGGGAAGTTAATTGGTCATATACCAATGATGGTTGAGGAAATTGGTGCCGTAGCAAAAGGGTTAGGTATAGAAGGTGAGGAAGTGGTGATGCTTCAGCATATGGTGCTCAGTCATCACGGCAAAGCGGAATGGGGTAGTCCGAAACCGCCAATGATTAGAGAAGCGGAAATGCTTCATTTAATTGATCATATGGATGCTAAGATGAACATACTTAACCGTGCATTAAAGAAAGTGAATCCTGGTGAATTTACAGAACGGTTATTTGCTATGGATCAGCGCAGCTTTTATAAACCAGTTTTTACAAATTCATATAGAGAAGATTAAGGGAGAAAGGGCGAAGGGCAATGAAATGGAAAGATTGGGATCGTAATCTTCGTATCCGATTATACGGCGAAGGGGTCATGAATTTCATGTTTTGGTCCTTCTTCCCATTTATGACGATATTATTTAAGGATGCTTTCGGGGAAAAGCAGGCAGGTTTACTACTTATGCTTTCACAGGTAGCCTCTGTTTGTGCAAATTTAGTTGGAGGATATTGTGCTGATCGCTTTGGTAGAAAACGAATGATGGTTTTTGCAGCAATGGGAGAAACGGCTACATTCGTTTTGTTCGCTTATGCAAACTCCCCATGGTTGTCCTCGCCAATGTTAACGTTTCTGTCATTTGGATTATTAGGAGTGTTTGGAGCGATTTATTGGCCAGCTTCTCATGCCATGGTGGCTGATGTTGTCGACGAAAAAAATCGTGCTTCTGTCTTTGCGGTTTTCTACACGACGTTAAATATTGCGGTTGTCGTTGGTCCTATTATCGGTGGTATGGTGTTCTTTTCTTATCGATTCGAAATGCTTTGTATCGGTGTTCTTCTTTCCGCAACGTTAACGTTTATTTTGCACATTTTTCTAGAAGAAACGAGCACACCAGCGATGCGCAACAAGGAAGAAAAGAAGAAGTGGTATACAGCTATTGCTGATGAATTAGCTGATTATCGCATTATTGCCAAAGATAAAACGTTATTATTATTTATCTTCTCTGGCGTTTTAATCGCTCAAACGTTTATGCAACTAGACATCCTTATTGCCGTCTACACGTCAGATCAAATAGAATCAGCTACTTTATTAAATTTAGGTAATTGGCAGTGGACTTTAAATGGTGCACAGTCCTTCTCACTAGTGTTAGCTGTCAATGGTTTAATCGTTGCACTATTTACTGTATTCATTACGAAGAGAATGAGTAAAAGGAAAGAAAAGCACGTGTTTATCGCTTCAAGTTTGTTATACGCAATAGCTATTACTCTGTATGGTATGACGGATCATTTATGGTTCATGATTGGATGTATGGTTCTTTTTACGATAGCAGAATTAATGGTCGCGGGTATTCAAGAAAGTTTTGTTGCGAAATTATCACCTAAAGAGATGAGAGGTCAATATTTTTCTGCTGCTAGCCTACGTTTTACGTTAGGTAGATTGCTCGCTCCTATGAGTTTGATATTTATCGAATGGTTCTCTTATGCAACGGTTTTTGCTATTATTGGAAGTTTCGCTTTATTGAGTGCAGTGATGTATTATGGGACGTTTAAACGATTTGAGGCCCAACAACTTGCGCAGAAGCCTTCTCATTTGTCATAAGCAACGAAGAGGAAACATATGCTATGGTAAAAAGGGACAAGGAGGTAACCTGATATGGTAATTGCAGGTATGCCGTGGTGGGTGTTACTCATTATTGCTATTATTATTTACAGTGGATATATGGCCTTTCGCTCTATTAAAGAGGAAAAGCAAATGGAACGGAATTTCATAGAGCAGGAAGGACGTAAGTATATGAAACGAATCGAAGAAGCTCGTAAAGAGAAAGAACAAGATCGTCACATCAAATCCCAATCTTCATAGAAAAAGCAAGCGCCTTGTGCGCTTGCTTTTTAAAACGTGTATATTACTCTTGACTATCTTCAGAAGGTTCCTCTTGGCTATCCTCTTCTTTATACATGTCTTCTAAACCTTCTACTTTTACTTTTACATCAGCATCCTTGATGAGTTTGTCCATAGTTTCTTGTGCTTTTTGCTGATTTTCAGGTTGTTGTAACTTTGTGTTTTGGATTTCTGATTTAATGTCCTCTTTTATATCTTCAAGTGGTTCTACATCTACTTCCTTCTTATCTGTTACTTTAATAATGTGCCAACCGAATGAAGATTGTACTGGTTTACTAACTTTTCCTTTATCTAATGCATATGCAGCATCTTCAAAGGCAGGATCCATTTTACCAGGGCCGAATGTACCTAATTCCCCACCATTTGGAGCGGATGGGCCAACAGAGTGTTCTTTAGCAAGCTCTGCAAAGTTCTTATCGCCTTTTTCTACTAGTTTCGCAACTTCTTTTGCCTTTTCTTCGGAATCTAGAAGAATGTGGCTTGCTTCTAATTCTGTTTTCATACGGTCATAGTGCTTTTGAATTTCTTCATCCGTCACTTCGATACTAGAAGTAGCCGCTTTTTGTTGCATTAAACTAAATTCAAGCAATTCTTTGAATTCATCCTCGTTGCTTACACCCATTTGTTGTAGAGCCATGTCGTAGTTGTCACCGAATTGCTCTTTTAATTTGTCTACTTCTTTATTTACTTCTTCTTCTGATACGGAAAATTCATCATCAAGTACTTCTTTCATGACCATTTGTTGAAGCACTGCTTCTCCGTGTTGATTTTTCATCTCTTCGTAAAATGCTTCTTTCGTAATATTACCATTAGCTGTTTCAACAACAACATCTGAATCAGCTTGAGAACAGGCAGATAAGCCCACTACGCCGATAGCTAATGTTGTAGCAAGAGTCCATTTCTTCATTCGTCTAACACTCCTAGTCTCATCAGTTTCTATACAGGTATTAGGGATGATCAAATCCGCAAAATACTATAACACATTGTAGCATACATACATAGGTGATGACTATCTTGAGCAAAAACATAATAAAAACTAAGCAAAAAGCCTATCCCAATCTTGTATCCGTGCATACAATAACATAACAGCGAGGTAAGGGAGGTGTACACTATGAGCAAAGGATATGGCGGCGGTTTTGCGTTAATTGTAGTACTCTTCATTTTATTAATTATTGTAGGTGCTTCTTGGTTTTAATATGATGAAATAAATAATAAAGAAAAGACATGTTCACACCAGCCGTATAGGCGGTAGAGTATGTCTTTTCTTTAGAAATGAAACGTAATTATTCTCTTTTCCCAGTGATATCGTTCGTTACAGGAAAGCACCATCTAGCTATGTATAAGTACATCAAAGTAAGATGAGAGTAATAGGATGGTTATAAGAATGTTAATTGTACGAAACACCTTAGGCTGCTTTTCCACGGCCATTTCTGTTTTAAGGCATAACGAATGGGTAAGGGAGTTAAATGTGAATAATACAAAAATAGCGAACGGTACAAAAAATAATGTCACCATTAAAACCTCCTTTTGCACCTATGAAGTTACTGTATCAAAAAATCCACGTGTTGAACAGAAAAATGTATGAAAAAAACACCCATAATTAGGTGTTTTTTTACTTTGTATTACGGTAGCTTCCATATTATACGTATCCGTTATCTAAAAGGTACGCTGGATTACTTTCTAATTAATATATCATAGCTATCTCTTCCGTTTTCAATAATGCATTGCTTCGGTGCTATTAAAAACTGTCGGACACAGATGAAATCAGATAAAGAAAAAGCAATATTTACCGAAGTTAATAGCACGATATACGCGTGAAAACTCGGGAAGACAAAACTAGAAATCAAACCAGGGATTGTCAGTAACAATGTCGGACCAAGCGCTGTAAAAATGGACGTTTTTTTCGACAATGGTTGATAAGGCATATATGTGAAAGTGGGGCCACCCCAATATTTAATTTTCCAACGTATCCGTACTCGTTTATTAACGAATACAAGTGGTACAATGTGCATTAATTTATGAAGCATAGGTAGTAAAAACAATGTAATCACTAACGGAATCAATCCGTAATCAACTAATTGATGGTTTTGATGATAGATAGATACTGGAATATATAACAGTATAAATGATAAAATACCAAGTAATAGGCTCATGAGATAAAGTCGATTAGAGCCAAATTCTTTATTGATGTTAAAGGATTTCCAACAGCTTAAATTCATCCTCATTAACCCCCTTATTGTGACAATTTTAATTGGGATATAGTAAAATATAATTGTTATCGATATACTTAAGTCAATTAATTTCTTTATAATGTTTAGTCCTAAGGAATGATACGATGTTTTATAAAAGAAATCAATACTCTTTTTGAAAAAAATGATGTCATATTTTTGAATTGGTTGGAGAGGTTGTTTATGGGGGCATTACAGCAGTTTAAAGGAGAGAACATAAGTGTGGAATTGCACGAAGATAAAACAGGGAAACTAGCCCTTCGTATTAGGCTTTTATCGCAAATGATAGATGGAGAGAAGCATCCATTCAAGAAGATGGTTGTGGAAAAGGAGCTAACAGAAGCGGAGTACGCTGAATTGTTAGCCTTATTAGATGATTTAGAAGGCCAATATGAGGAGCAGAAAGAGGCCGGCTTGTTAGATTTCACAGCCTTGTTACTTCACTTTGCAGGAATGCTAAATGTGAAATTACATCCGGATTACACGATAAAAGCGCTGAAACAAGAAGGGTTGTATTTAGAATTAATGAAAGAATTTAGTGCAGTGAGGTGGAAAATAGACGTTTCTGAATGTTAAATTAATTCCAATCAGATTCATTTGAGTGATCCTCCATAGCAGGTTCTTTATATTCGCTTTCAATACTCCTCATTGAACGATTTAAAATGTCTAAGTATTCTGGTCCATATACTTGGCGAATCAGCGCAATTAACTCTAAAAAATCAGGGAATTTTCCGTATAACTCTTTTAATGGCTGGACTCCTTTATAAATGGAGTTGTTCTCAGGCTTGTATGCTTGCATCGTTTCTAATAGCAATTTTTCTCCTTTAGGAGTTATTTCAATATAAGTATTTCGTTTATCATTTTCTCGTTTAGAGAACGTTAATAAATTTCTTGCTTCGAGCTTTTTAGAGAAATTAAAAGCAGTAGATACGTGCATAACCCCAAATTTAGAAATCTCGGATACGCTTGCTCCTTTTAAATGATACGCAATCCACAGAATATGGTGCTCATTAATGTTTAAATCAAAAGGCTTTATCCAGCTTTGCCAATCCTTTTCGATTGTTTTCCATAACGCTTTACTTAGTTGTGCCATTTTATGTGTAAATAAAATGGCTTCTTGTACAGATATCTCTTCATTATGACTCATCATTATCCCACCTTTTATGTATGAAACTACACTACTATTATTATCTCAAGAAAGCGCTATACTAGAAAGTGATACTATGTTAAATATATATGAATTTTTTTGAAAACTGCAACCTAAAAGCACCACTTTCATACAAAGTGGTGCTTTTTTTATGAGATGAAAGTAGTTATTTGGTTTGTAATCAAACGTCTAGCTTGGATAATGCCTGTGAGATTTCGTTGTGAAATGTAATGATTTGGTGGAGCCGATCATTCAGTTCTTCTACTTGATGAGCGGGTATAGAATGCTTATCTTCTGTTAAGCTTTGTTTAATTTCGAGAATGGATGCTTTTTGTCTCATCGTAGCGTCAAGCCAACGTAGTACAAAAGAGGACATAAATTTGTTAAATATATCGTCATTTGCTTTGTACAAATCCTTTCTAACTCCTTTGACCCAAACTCTTTCTACTAAATTTAAATCTACAAGTGTACGAATTCCTGTACTCATGGATGTTTTGCTCTTCGCTAACATTTCGCTCATATTATCAAGTGTCATTGGTTCATTAACAAGATATAAGGCAACAAATAGTCTAGCTTCTCCTGCAGTAAGGCCAAACATTTCAAGTGTTTTAGCAAATTCTGTGATTGTTTCATATCGCAATTTATTCAATAAGGAATCATTTTCGAATTCAGACATCAAAGGAGCCTCCTTCACGTTGCTATTACTTACCATACAATAAATTTTAGAAAATTTGAAATAATGGATAACATAGTATTTCGAAGCATAAGGGAGCATTTAAAAGAATTAAATGCCTTAAGTTTGTTCAGTTTAAACAGTACAATAAATATAAACTTATACAAAAGTATTTAAAGTTTGTTCTATTATTATTTATCATTTATATTAATGTAGTAGATGATTGGTTGTTTGAATGATTTGAAAACAAAGAATCTTTATTAAATATTAAGAGGGGTGAATATACGTGCCGGTTATTAAAGTGGAAAACTTATCGAAGATTTTCGGTAAGCACCCGGCTCAAGCGCAGAAACTGCTTGATGAAGGTTTTAAAAAAGAAGAAATACTAAAGAAAACAGGAAATACGGTCGGGGTAAACCGAGCGACATTCGAAGTTGAACCAGGCGAAATATTCGTTATTATGGGACTATCTGGAAGTGGTAAATCTACTTTAGTTCGCTTGCTTAATAGAATAATTGAGCCAACGGAAGGAAATGTTTATGTAGATGATCAAAACCTCTCGAATATGACAAGTAAAGAGTTACGAGAAGTGAGACGTCAAAAAATGAGTATGGTCTTTCAGCGCTTTGCATTATTTCCTTATCGCACCGTATTAGAGAATGCAGAGTTTGGATTAGAGGTGCAAGGAATGGAGAAAGAAGAGCGAAGTAAAAAAGCGAAAGAATCATTGGAATTAGTCGGATTGGGAAATTTCATTAATCAATACCCTGGGCAACTTTCAGGTGGTATGCAGCAACGTGTTGGGCTTGCTCGTGCACTGGCAAATGATCCAGAAGTGTTGTTAATGGATGAAGCATTTTCTGCATTAGACCCATTAATTCGTAAAGAGATGCAAGATGAACTATTGGATTTACAAGAGAGAATGAAGAAAACGATTATCTTTATTACGCATGATTTAGATGAAGCACTACGTATTGGAGATCGTATTGCGTTAATGAAAGACGGTTCTATTGTTCAAATTGGCTCACCTGAAGAAATTCTCGTCAATCCAGCAAATGATTACGTAGAAAAATTTGTGGAGGATGTTGATCGTTCGAAAGTATTAACTGCTCAGCACATCATGAAACGACCAGAAACAGTTAGCTATGAAAAGCATGGTCCACGTGTTGCATTAGAACGCATGAAGGAAGAAGGTATATCCACCATTTATGTAACGGATCGCACTCGTCAACTAAAAGGAGTCGTATCAGCTGATAAAGCATCGGAAGCGGTAAAAAATAACGTTACAGATTTAAATGAAATTATGGAAACAGATCTTCCTACGACATCTTTAGATACGTCGATGCAAGAAATATTTGATATAATTCACGATTCACCGGTACCTATTGCTGTAGTCGACGATGGTAAGCTACGTGGTGTTATCGTTCGTGGTGCTGTCATTGCTGCTTTAGCTGGAAGTGAGGTGTCATTAAATGGGGTTCATTAATACGATTCCAGTACAAGAATGGGTGGATCTTGTAACAGAATGGATTACCGATAATTTCGAATTTTTATTTGAACCAATAAAAGAACATTTAGGAGATTTTATTGAATGGCTTAGCTTATCGTTGCAATGGATTAATCCGTGGATTTTTATGCTTTTCATTGCCTTGTTGGCGTTTTTTGTAACAGGAAAGCGGTTTGGGTTAGCGACTTTTGCTTTTATTGGTTTATGGTTTATATTCAACCAAGGAATGTGGGAAGAATTGATGGATACATTTTCCCTCGTCATTACCGCTAGTGTCATCTCGGTTATTATAGGTGTACCCCTAGGAATCTGGATGGCAAAAAGTAATATTGTAGAAACTATTATGACACCAATACTAGATTTTATGCAGACGATGCCAGCCTTTGTTTATTTAATTCCAGCAGTTGCTTTTTTCGGAATTGGAATGGTCCCTGGAGTATTCGCCTCTGTTATATTTGCGGTACCACCTACTGTACGCTTTACTAATTTAGGAATACGTCAAGTTTCACAAGAATTAATTGAAGCTTCTGACGCTTTTGGTACTACGTCCTTTCAGAAATTATTCAAAGTTCAGTTACCAATGGCGAAAAAGACTATAATGGCAGGTATTAATCAGACTGTTATGCTTTCCCTATCCATGGTTGTTATTGCATCCATGATTGGTGCAGAAGGATTAGGACAGCGTGTTATAGAGTCTCTCTCCCGTAACCAAGTAGGTTTAGGGTTTGTCGCAGGTGTAAGTATTGTTATCTTGGCGATTATTATTGACCGTTTCACCCAAAGCTTGAATACCCAAAAAGGGGAGTAATGTATGTTAGACACGATTAGTAATAGGAAATGTTCGAATATAAGAACGGAACTACTTACTAATACGTGATCAAATAAAATCATTTGTAAAAAAGGGGAGTATGATAATTATGTTGAAATGGAATTGGAAACGTTTAAGTGTTGCAGCGGGTTTATCCTTGACACTTGTAGCGGCAGGGTGTGGTTCAGGAACTGAAGAAGGAACTAGTGGAAATGCTTCTGTAGGAGAAACAGTAGATTACACCATTACTGGTATTGATGCAGGTGCAGGTGTTGTAAAATCATCAGAAAAAGCAATTGAAGAATATGGTTTGGAAGATTGGGAAGTTAAGACATCTTCAGGCGGTGCAATGACAGAAGAATTAGGTAATGCCATTGAAGATGAAGAGCCAATTATCGTTACTGGATGGACGCCACACTGGAAATTTGCTAAATACGATTTGAAATATTTAGAGGACCCTAAAGGCGTATTTGGGGACGAAGAACAAATTAAAACAATGGTACGTCAAGGTGTCAAAGAAGAAAAGCCGAACTTTCATAAAATTTTAGATCAGTTTGCGTGGACTACAGATGAAATGGAACAAGTTATGCTATCTGTTAGTGATGGGGAAGATATAGAAACGGCAGCGAAACAATGGGTTGATGACAATGAAGATAAAGTAGCTGAATGGACCAAAGGAACAGAAAAGGTTGATGGAATAGAAGTAGAGCTTGTATATGTAGCATGGGATTCTGAAATTGCATCTACCAACGTAATTGCTGAAGTGTTACGTCGTCAAGGATTTGCTGTCAAGATTACTCAAGTTGAAAATGCGATGATGTGGAAGGCAGTTGCTGAAGGGGAAGCTGATGGAATGGTAGCAGCTTGGTTACCAGGGACACACGGTGATTTGTATGAGTCTTATAAAGATCAAGTAGAGGACCTTGGAGCAAACCTAGAAGGTGCTAAAATTGGTTTAGTCGTACCAAAATATATGGATGTTACTTCAATTGAAGACTTGAAATAAGTAGTGAAAAAGCTATACAATAGATGAAAGTCTTTTGTATAGCTTTATTCTATGGATAGTGACACATACTATTATCTTTTTCCATAAATGTGAATAAAGCCCCTGCCACAAGACGGGTATCCGTTCAATGGCAGGGGCTTTATTAGCTGTTTCACCGGAATGTGTTTTGTTGCGTTTTTTCTTCTAGTTCTTTTAAGCTTTCCTCAATTTCTTGAAGGCTTTTGGTGATTTTTCGTTGGTGAGGCTCCATCGTTTGTTTCCAACTCTCAATCGATTTTTTCATATCAGTAGAAAGACTTTTTAGAAGGGTCACACCTTCTTTAGATGTTTGAGCTAATTGATCAGATAGCCCTTTCCCTTCTTCTTTAAGTGCCTCTAGTGTGCTTCGTAGCCGTTCAGTGGAATCCTTCGTCTGTGAACGAATTTGACTTCCTGAAGAAGGAGTGTAAAGTAATGTAGCCGTTGCGCTTACCATGCCGCCTACAACAAACCCTAACCATAATGATTTATTTTTTCCCATAAGTTAAAACTCCTTTCTTGCTTCTATTATAGCGAATTTGCCTCTTGATGTTGAGTTATAAATGTCATATATCTGAACATTCATGAACTTTTTTTGAGAATATTATATAGTGTTTTTCTTATTCCCTCTTCTATACAATTAACAACCTCTGAACGAGTCAGAGGTTGTTATATATAAATATTAGGATGCTTTTGTAGTTATCGATGAGATACGACTTCGTGCAAAGATTCTTGCTATAATTGGATACATTATAATCATGGCGACAGTATTCAGCACCGCTGCAGGAAGGACGACCGCTAGAAACAATGCTGTAAATGATCCTTCAACTAAACCGATAATTATAACAGCAACATAGAGGAATATAGCACCACTAATTATTGTTCCAATGGCAGTAATTACCGGAGCAAGTTTCACTGGTCGTATTACTTTCTGGAATACAATTAGTAAACCAAAGAACAAACATGCAGTTATTGGTTTGTCTACCATATTAGCCATTTGTCCACCGGGTACGGAAGTCGTTAAAGCTGATATGCCTGCAGTTAAGAAACCGAGTAATATCACATAAGGTAACTGTGGGAATAATAGAATCCCAAGAAACATCATAACTAACAACATATCAGGTTTCATTCCAAATAAAATAGGTGGTGCGAAAATGTGCAATACAGCTCCAATCCCTATTAACAAAGATAGCATAACTAACACACGAGTATCGAACTGCTTATTCATCTTATCTCTCCTCATCTAATCTACTCTCTTCTGCTTTCCACCTGTGCCCTCATGGCCAAGTGCGAAAGGATAACTTTATTGTACCAAATATTCTGTCAAAGTAAATGGATATTTTAATGGTTTACATTTGAATTTGTTCAGAAATGGAATGAGCCATTGCTTGCAAATCTTCATTCGTATAATCATTTGTATGCGTCTCCCACTTAGCGCCAAAACCATCCGCCTTCCCGTAACGCGGGATCAGGTGAATATGTAAATGGAATACCGTTTGACCAGCAGCCTCTTCATTGTTATTGAGAATGTTCATACCAACTGGTTGAAAGGCGTCTTTAATTGCGTTTGCAACCTTTGGTACGCGAGCAAATAGTTTTTCAGCTACATCTTCTTTTAAGTCGTAAACATTTCGGGTGTGTTGCTTTGGAATAATTAATGTATGTCCTTTCGTTGTTTGACTAATGTCTAAGAATGCACACACATGTTCATCTTCATACACTTTAGCAGAAGGGATTTCTCCAGCAACAATTTTACAAAAAATACAGTCTTGATTCATTGTTTCTTCCTCCATTCATCGTTGAAAGTACTTTTATCATAACAAGGATTGGTTACATTTTGAAGTAGAAAATAGTCTTCCCTTTGGTACATATGTGTGGGTGGTGATACAATAAAAGTAATATTTTTGACCTAGGGAGATGAGTGAAATTGTTAGATGCTACTCTACCTGTTTGGTTTTGGGTTGTGTCCTTTATGGTTATAGTTGCTTTCATTATTATTTCTGAAATATGGCTTAGGAAATAAAGATACATTTGTTTATGGGGAATTAATTGTAATAGATGATACGAGTGAATACTACATGTTAAATGAGGGGAGAAGGATATGAAAGCTATCTTAGTAGATGATGAACAGCTTGCACTGGATTACCTTCAACGATTATTGGAGAAAATGGGCGGAATACAGGTACAGGGAGCTTATACTAATTCTGTTACCGCAAAAAAACACATTTTGCAACAAGAAGTTGATGTTGTATTTTTAGATATTCATTTACCAGAAATAAACGGTATAGAACTAGCGGAGAAAATCATAGAAGCAAAGCCAGAAGCAACGATTGTGTTTACGACTGCATATGATAATTACGCTGTACAAGCTTTTGAATTGAACGCGATTGACTATTTAATGAAGCCTATTCAATTAAATAGGCTAGAAACAACTATGGAGCGGATAAAACAGTTAAATGGATTAAAACGACCAATCGAAGCATCGAAACACCAATTTCTCCGTGTCCATGTTTTTGGGAATTTGTCCTTTCAATTAGTAGATGGTGAGAAGGAAATAGTTACGTGGAGAACGAAGAAAGGCATGGAAACCTTTCTATATCTTATCCTTCATCGTGAACAGCTCGTTTCAAAAGCGACGTTAATAGAATTACTTTGGCCAGATGCAAATCCTGACAAAGTATATACGCATTTATACACAACTATATATCATGTACGTAAAACATTAAGCAAGTACAACAACCATTTTAAACTCAAAAATAAAGCAGAAGGGTATATTTTGAGAACGAAAGATGTCTTATTAGACGTTGAGCAGTGGAAGGATAAGATAGAAACACTTCCATCCCTTAGTGACAAGACTATACAAATGTATGAAGATGCAATGGCCATTTATACAGGTGGATATTTACAAGACTATGATTATTTGTGGGCAGAAGGGGAACGATATAAGTACGAACAACAGTGGGTGGAAATCGCTTTGCAAATAGCCGCATTTTACGTTAGGCAAGGAAAGTTAATAGAAGCAAAGCAATGGTATACACGTATTTGTGCAGATGCACCGCTCGTTGAAGAAGCGTACTTCGCATTGATGAAAATCTTTGCTGCAGAAAAGGATCATGTCAGTGTGCATCGGCAATACCAAATACTCGAAAACGTGTTGTATGAAGAACTAGATGTAGCACCGAGTGATGAAGTACAAAAGTGGTATCTTCACTCGTGTACATCGACGAATGAGGGTATTTTGCACAACACATCAAAAAGGTAGAGTAGTACGCTTTGCGGTTATACATAAACGAACTGGTGGCGCCGGTGATATTTAGGGGGGGAGACTCCCAGACAAAGTGATTTCCTTAGAATGTAATAGAACAATAATTTAAATTGATGATTCCTAATTTATGAAGGGATCATTTTTTTTTGGATTTTATTTGCTTTTTCTGTCTTAAAAGCAATATATTGTTGCATTTGTTCAGGAATTGTTGAGATGTATCATTTACATTATATCAAGAATAATTAACTTGTTACTACATTGTTGTATAGCCTTATTTGTTATTATGAATTGCTAATTAGGGGGGATATTAGTTTGTTGTTTTTTGGTGAATAAATAAAATCAATTGCTGTTGATAGTTCTTCATATTGAAGATATCATACAAAATTTATTAATGAAGGAGGAATTATTAGTGAGAGTTAATAGATTACTGGTAATTTTAATGTCTATATTCCTTCTACTTCATTTAACTACGTCACAATATGCAGTACATGCATCTGCAAATCAAAATAATAAAGCAGTAGAAGAAGAGTTAACATTAGAAAATCTTTCCCGCTCAATTGATCACTATAATGCTGTGTTATTTGGTGATCATACATTTGATAGTGCGGATACCGAAGGGTCTGTTGCAGTTAAAAATGATATTTATGTGGAAGGCCATTTCACATATGGCGCAGCTGCCACTGGTGGATATAACATTATAGGAGATCCTTATTTATATGAAAATACGCCAGGGTTAATCTTAGGAGGGAAGATTAACAATTCACCTACACATGTAGTAATTGAAGGTGGCGGATTTGTTTATACGGATGCAGCTACTACACAGCATGAAATTGATTTAGTGAGTGGGAACAGATTGGAAATACAAAAGAGTGAAATGAATACGATTTTTGATAATTTTTTCATTCAAATAAATCGAAATATAGAAAGTACGATGATTTATAATACAGCTTCCCCTAATGCAAAAGTTACATTTGAAGAATCTACATATGATAATTCTGTGCTAGTAGCTAATATTTCAGGTGATGTTGTGAATATTGGGGAATTAAATATTCCTGACTTGTCAAATTATAGAAAGGTTATCGTCTATTCTGAAGCTAGCTCGATTAACTTTTCAGGCGGGGCAATGCTTTATGATGGAAAACTAATTAACACAAGTGCTCCGCACGGAACAGAGCCTAATATGAAGCACGTTGCTGATAAATTGACTTGGTTATTTCCACAAGCAACTGAAGTTAGTAGTAGTGGATACGGATTAATTGGTGATGTGTATGCTCTGAATGCAACTTATACGGGAAAAGGTGGTTCACTAAATGGATCATTATATGCGACGAACTTAATTTCTTCAGGTGGATTTGAACTTCATAATTTTCACAACAAAGTATCTCTGGGGGATTATGTATGGGAAGATATTAATAAAAATGGAATACAAGATGAAGGTGAACCACCGATAGCAGGAGTTAAAGTAAATCTCTTAAATTATAATGGCCAACAAATTGCCACAACAACTACAGATGAACATGGTAAATATGAATTTAGTAGACTAGATAGAAATGAATATAAAGTGGAATTTGTTTTGCCTGAAGGATATAAATTTACAAAAGCAATGCAAGGTGAAGATCCAGCAAAAGACTCTAATGTAATAGAGGAAACAGGAACAACTGGAAGAACAGATTTTATCCATTTAACAGATGATGATATAACGTGGGATGCTGGATTAACGAAGATACCTGATGTTGTATCTTTAGGGGATTATGTATGGGAAGATACCAATCGAAATGGGTTGCAAGATAAAGGTGAACGACCGCTAGAGGGGATTAAAGTAAATCTCTTTAATCATCAGGGAGAACAAATTGCCACAACAAAGACAGATAGCACTGGAAAGTATCTTTTTAAAGATTTGAAAATAGGTGAATATGAAGTGGAATTTGTCTTACCTGAAGGATATGGGTTTACAAAAGCAAAGCAAGGTATAGATCCGGCAAAAGACTCTAACGCAAATGAGGAAACAGGAAGGACAGGTATCATCGACTTAACGGATGATGATATGACTTGGGATGCTGGATTAACAAAGCTTGTATCTTTAGGGGATTATGTATGGGAAGATGCTAATCAAAATGGATTGCAAGATAAAGATGAACCACCGATAAAGGGAGTTAAAGTAAGTCTCCTTAATCATCAGGGAGAACAAATTGCCACAACAAAGACAGATAGCACCGGAAAGTATCTCTTTGAAGGTTTACAACCAGGCAAATATGAAGTGGAATTTGTCTTACCTGAAGGATATATATTTACAAAAGCAATGCAAGGTGAAGATCGGGCAAAAGACTCTAACGCAAATGAGGAAACAGGAAGAACAGGTATCATCGATTTAACGGATGATGATATGACTTGGGATGCTGGATTAACAAAGCTTGTATCTTTAGGGGATTATGTATGGGAAGATGCTAATCAAAATGGATTGCAAGATAAAGATGAACCACCGATAAAGGGAGTTAAAGTAAGTCTCCTTAATCATCAGGGAGAACAAATTGCCACAACAAAGACAGATAGCACCGGAAAGTATCTCTTTGAAGGTTTACAACCAGGCAAATATGAAGTGGAATTTGTCTTACCTGAAGGATATATATTTACAAAAGCAATGCAAGGTGAAGATCGGGCAAAAGACTCTAACGCAAATGAGGAAACAGGAAGAACAGGTATCATCGATTTAACGGATGATGATATGACTTGGGATGCTGGATTAACAAAGCTTGTATCTTTAGGAGATTATGTATGGGAAGATGCTAATCAAAATGGATTGCAAGATAAAGATGAGGAACCGTTAGAGGGAGTTCAAGTAAACCTCCTTAATCATCAGGGAGAACAAATTGCCACAACAAAGACAGATAGCACCGGAAAGTATCTTTTTAAAGATTTACAACCAGGCAAATATGAAGTGGAATTTGTTTTACCTGAAGGGTATACATTTACAAAAGTAACGCAAGGTGACCTGGCCAAAGACTCTAACGCAAATGAGGAAACAGGAAGAACAGATATCATCGATTTAACGGATAATGATATGACATGGGATGCTGGAATTTATTTATCTCCATCTGTTCCTAAAATTGACAAAGATGTTAATGGGAAGAAACATTTAGATATCTTACGTGAAAAAGAGTACCAGTACAATGTGATTACACAAATACCAAATGATATTAAGTATTATGACAAATTTAGTATCACGGATAAGGTAGATAAAGGTTTGACTGTTATTAAAGAGAAAGTCGCTGTAACAGTTGATGGAAAAGAGAGTAATGCCCTTAATTTAACAGTTGATGGTAATATTGTGAAGGTGGAAGTCCTTGATTTCAATGCGTTGGATGGAAGTAAACAGATTGAACTAGTCATTCCAGCAAAGATTAATGCGGATACAGATATATCCATTTATGAAAATGGAAAGATTCCTAATACCGTAACACTAGATTTTGTAAACGCAACAGATACAGAGGATAACAAAGTAACTGATCCAGTGACTGTAACACCAATAGATAATGGAATAGTTGAAATTACTAAAACAGATGAAGAAACAGGAGAAGTACTAGTTGGTGCAGAGTTTGAATTACGAGATGTAAATAATATGGATAAAGTCGTTGCTTCGGGTGTAACAGATGCAAATGGAAAGCTAACATTTGATAAGTTGCCATTAGGTAGCTATCAACTCGTAGAAACGAAAGCGCCTGATGGGTATCGAATATTGAAGGAACCAATTGAAGTCGAAATTACGACAGATAAATCCGTTGTTCAATTAACAGTAGACAATACAAAATCAAATTATTTGTTGCCTAATACAGGAGGCATAGGAACAACCCTATTTTATGCACTAGGTTTTATATTAATGTCATTAGCTCTATTTATCTTATTAAAAAAGAGAAAAAATCAATAAATAAGCTATGAATCTTTAAAACTATTAATGAGGATTTAAGGGGGTGAGAAGGTAACTATACCTTTTAATAGTCGAAAGATTTAAAATATTAATTTTATTTTAAGGGGAGAAAGTATACATGATAATTAGTAAACAAAGAACATTAAATGTGTTCATCGTATTCACACTTTTA
>NZ_AVPG01000023.1 GCF_000775615.1 Pontibacillus litoralis JSM 072002 | reverse complement strand
TCCCCGCAAGAGTAGGACGTCGCCAGGCAAAAAAACCTTTAGAAATGATTTTCTAAAGGTTTTTTTGTGTTGGAAAAATGTATTTTAAATCCATAATCTTTTTGTACTCTAGTTCTAATATATTCAGGAGTTAAAATGAATCCGGAAACGGGTAAATAATATAACTACCTTTCTCACTTCATATTAATCACATAGAGAGCGAGAATGTATAGGATGAGTCGAGAGGAGATGCTTCTTATGTCTTTTTCAATCTTTGTTGAGGAATACTTATTGCTTATGCTTGCTCGGTTAGTTACTACCGTTGTACTGTGTGGATTAATAGGGTTTGAGAGGGAGTTAAAGAATCGTTCAGCTGGTTTTCGTACACATATTTTAGTTGGTGTTGGTTCGTGTTTAATGATGCTTTTGTCATTATATGGGTTTGTGGGTTATTTAGATTCTAATTCTAGTATTCGATTTGATCCTTCTCGCATCCCTTCATATGTTATAAGTGGAGTTGGATTTTTAGGAGCTGGGACGATTTTAGTTCATGGTTTGACTATTCGAGGATTAACAACTGCCGCTTCCATTTGGGTTGTTGCAGGGATTGGGTTGGTAATTGGAGCTGGGTTATACGGGCCTGCTGTTTTAGCTACAATTGTTGTATTAATAAGCTTAATTTTGTTGAATCATGTAGAAAGTGTAATCAAGAGGAAATCGAATATCGTTATACAAATGACCGTTTATCAAAATTTCGATATAGAGGAATTAATACGTTTATGCACCAAATATTATGTAGATGTGCAAAAAATTGAAATGCATAATGGAAACGAAAGTGATAAACGTATTATGTTGGAGATAAAACCGAATAAAAGCTTAAATATTGTTACATTTTCTGATGAGATTTCTCACATACACAATGTTCTGAGTGTGTGGAATGTTTAATGTATGCTTATAAGTGGTAGGGGAAAACTGTTGATGAGTGTTTTGTTTGCATTCCTTTTAAAAATAAGTATAATAAAAATATAGTCAAAGATAGTCAAAGTCAAAAAAGAGGAGGAGGGACCTTGGCTAATATTTCTGATGTAATTGAGGCTCACTTAAAGGAAATCATTGCTACAAATAATCATAAAGCGATTGAAATTAAACGAAGTGAACTAGCAGCTCTTTTTCAATGTGTACCTTCACAAATTAATTATGTAATTAATACTAGATTTACAATAGAAAAAGGTTATGTTGTAGAAAGTAAGCGTGGTGGTGGTGGATATATTCGGATTATCCGCGTTCAACCTCAGGATAAGATTCAACTTTTAGAAGAGTTAATAAGCTTAGTTCAGCCAAAGATTAGTCAACAAGCTGCTATTGATGTAATTGAGCGGCTATTAGAGGAAGAAATGATTACAGCACGTGAGGCAAAAATAATGGTCAGTGCGATTACACGTAATGTATTAAATGTTCAGCTTGTATTACGAGATGAGCTACGTTCTCGGATTTTGTCTTCCATGCTTACAACGTTGAAGTATAAAGAATAAATGAGGGAGGGAATACTGGTATGGACTGTCAAGAATGCCAACAACGCCCTGCAACTTTGCACTTTAGTCAAGTGATTAATGGTAATAAAAAAGAGATTCATTTGTGTGAGAAATGTGCACAAGAAAAAGGGTACATGTCCCAATATAACGAATCGTTTTCATTGCATAATCTATTATCGGGGTTATTTAACTTTGACTCTTACCAGTTAACAGAGTCTCAAAATTCGAACGCCTATACAGCAACCCAAAAAGTACAATGTGAGAAATGCGGCCTTACTTACAATGAGTTTACTCGTATTGGTAAATTTGGATGTGCGCATTGTTATGAAGCGTTTGGGGAGAAGTTAAATCCTATTTTTCGGAGGGTCCACAGCGGGAATACTATTCATGATGGGAAAGTACCTAAAAGGATGGGCGGAAATTTACACGTCCGCAAACAGTTAGAGAAGGAACGGCAACATCTTCAACAATTAATTAATGAAGAAGCTTTTGAAGAGGCTGCTCAAGTAAGGGATCGTATCAGGTCGTTAGAGCAGCAATTACATTCTGAACAAGGGGATGGTGATCAGTAATGTCCCTAGAGCAATTTATGAATGAAGCTATTAGTCCATGGATGCAAGAAGAAGGTCCCGATAGTGACATCGTGTTAAGTAGTCGTATTCGTTTAGCGAGGAACTTTGATCAAGTGGCTTTTCCTATCTTAGCTAATCAAAACGATCTAGAGCGGATACTTGATTTTTTTCAGCAAGCATATCATGAACAATCTTTCCGCTCTTACAAAGACTTTGAACTTATTCGTGTGCAAGAGTTACAATCAATTGAAAAACGTGTATTAGTTGAAAAGCATTTAGTAAGTCCACATTTGGTTAATAACTCCAATCATGGTGCTGCGTTAATTTCTCGGAATGAGCAAGTATCTATTATGGTGAATGAAGAAGATCATATTCGAATTCAGCTTTATGTTCCAGGTTTCCAGTTAGAGCATGCGCTAGAACAAGCATTTGAATTAGATGATTGGTTAGAAGAGAAAATTAACTTCGCTTTTGATGAAAAACGAGGATATTTAACGAGTTGCCCTACTAATGTGGGTACAGGAATGAGAGCGTCTGTTATGATGCATTTACCAGGGCTTACCTTAACCAAGGAAATGAATCGTCTTATTCCTGCAATTAATCAATTAGGGCTAGTTGTTAGAGGAATTTATGGGGAAGGTAGCGAAGCTTTAGGTAATATCTTTCAAATATCGAACCAAATTACGTTAGGCAAATCAGAGAAAGATATAGTAGAGGATTTAATTAGTGTGGTACAACAGTTGATTGAGCAAGAACGCCATGCTAGAGGAAAAATAATGGAACAATCTCCTGTCGCATTGGAGGATAAAATTTTTCGTTCTTATGGTATTTTAGCAAATAGTAGAATTATGGAATCCAAAGAAGCTGCAAAATGTTTATCTGATGTACGATTGGGAATAGACTTAAGGTATATAGAACATTTATCAAGATCCATTTTGAATGAGTTAATGGTGTTAACACAACCAGGCTTTTTACAACAATATGCTAACAAGAAATTATCTCCTGAAGAGCGTGATGTTAAGCGAGCTTCATTGATTAGGGAGAGACTACATTTAGCAAACAATATTTAGTTAGGAGGGAAGCCCTATGATGTTCGGGCGTTTTACAGAAAGAGCACAGAAAGTTCTAGCTTTAGCACAAGAGGAAGCAGTTCGTTTAGGTCATAATAACATTGGAACAGAGCATATTCTGTTAGGGTTAGTTCGTGAAGGTGAGGGTATTGCTGCAAAGGCATTAGGTGCTTTAGGTTTAGCGGCAGAGCAAATCCAAGAGGAAGTAGAACAACTTATCGGTTCAGGTGACAAAGTATCACAAACGATTCATTACACACCGAGAGCGAAGAAGGTCATTGAGCTTTCCATGGATGAAGCAAGAAAGTTAGGTCACTCTTATGTTGGAACAGAGCATATTCTATTAGGATTAATTCGTGAAGGAGAAGGCGTTGCAGCACGTGTGTTAAATAACTTAGGGGTGAGCTTAAATAAAGCCCGTCAACAAGTGTTACAGCTGTTAGGTAGTAATGAGTCAACCTCTAATAACGGAAGCAGCAGACAGGCGTCGAATGCGAATACACCAACATTAGACTCATTAGCACGAGATTTAACAGTTGTTGCGAAAGAAGGCAATATTGATCCGGTCATCGGTCGGAGTAAAGAAATTGAACGTGTTATTCAAGTGTTGAGCCGAAGAACGAAGAATAACCCTGTCTTAATTGGAGAGCCTGGTGTTGGAAAGACAGCGATAGCAGAAGGATTAGCTCAACAAATCATTAATAATGAAGTTCCGGAGATTTTACGAGATAAACGTGTGATGACATTAGATATGGGAACTGTTGTTGCAGGGACGAAATATCGTGGTGAATTTGAAGATCGCTTGAAAAAAGTTATGGAAGAGATTCGTCAAGCAGGTAATATCATTCTATTCATTGATGAGCTACACACATTAATTGGTGCAGGTGGTGCAGAGGGAGCTATTGATGCTTCGAACATCTTAAAACCATCTTTGGCACGGGGCGATTTACAATGTATTGGAGCTACCACGTTGGATGAATATCGTAAATATATTGAGAAAGACGCCGCTCTTGAACGACGCTTCCAACCAATTCGAGTTGATGAGCCTACGTTAGAAGAATCGGAACAAATTCTACAAGGTTTGCGGGATCGCTATGAAGCACATCACCGTGTAACCATTACAGATGAGGCTATTAAGTCAGCAGTACAATTATCGAACCGTTACATCCAAGACCGTTTCTTACCAGATAAAGCGATTGATTTAATTGATGAGGCAGCATCCCGCGTACGATTACGTTCTTATACGGCACCACCAAATTTGAAAGACTTAGAAAGCCAATTAGAAGAAGTGCGCAAAGAGAAAGATGCGGCAGTGCAAAGTCAAGAATTCGAAAAAGCGGCTTCTCTTCGTGATGATGAGCAGAAATTACGAGAGCAGTTAGATAAGACGAAAGATGAATGGAAAGAAAAGCAAGGACAAGAGAATTCAGAAGTGACGCAAGAGGATATCGCGACCATTGTTTCTACATGGACAGGGGTACCTGTATCTAAGTTAGCTAAAGATGAAACAGAGCGCCTTTTAAATATGGAAGAAGTGCTTCATAATCGTGTTATTGGTCAAGATGAGGCGGTTGTCTCTATTTCAAAAGCGATTCGTCGTGCCAGGGCTGGTCTTAAAGATCCGAAGCGCCCGATTGGTTCTTTTATTTTCTTAGGACCAACAGGGGTCGGGAAAACAGAATTAGCGCGTGCTTTAGCAGAAACCATGTTCGGTGATGAAGATGCGATGATTCGAATTGATATGTCCGAATATATGGAGAAGCATTCGACTTCTAGATTAGTTGGTTCTCCTCCTGGATATGTAGGGTATGATGAAGGTGGACAGCTAACGGAAAAAGTAAGACAAAAGCCATATTCCGTTGTGCTACTTGATGAAATTGAAAAGGCTCATCCAGATGTGTTTAACACATTATTACAAGTGTTGGAAGACGGCCGATTAACAGACTCGAAAGGTAGAACGGTGGATTTCCGTAATACGGTAATCATTATGACTTCCAACGTAGGAGCAACAGAACTTAAACGTAATAAATATGTAGGCTTTACTCTAGGTGATAGTGAGCAAGATTATAAAGATATGAAATCGAAAGTAATGGAAGAAATGAAAAAAACATTCCGTCCTGAATTCCTGAACCGTATTGATGAAATTACGGTCTTCCACTCACTAGAGAAAAAGCATATGAAAGATATTGTTCTGTTAATGGTTAAGCAATTGCAAAAACGCTTAACAGAGCAAGAAATGGAATTTGAACTAACGGATGCTGCTATAGATAAAATTGCAAATGAAGGATTTGACCCTGAGTACGGAGCAAGGCCTTTACGTCGCTCCATCCAAAAGAATGTAGAAGATTTACTGTCCGAAGAATTACTAAAAGGTACGATTTCAACTGGACAAAAAGTAACGATTGATGTAAATGAAGACGGAACTTTCTATGTTTCCGAAAAAGATAGTATTCCATCCGCATAATCCCTGAAAAACGGAAGGTAATCACCTTCCGTTTTTTTTTTGAATAGTTTTTGAAACAAATGATTATGCATAAACGTCAATATATATATATAAGACTCTAATAGATTTAATGAAGCAGTAATGTTTTTGTAAATACATTGTAACTCATCATTTCCGTTTATGTATGAGATAATAACAAATAAGGGCTCCTCCTTAAAGAAGGAGCAAATGAGAATGGCGAAAAAGAAAGTGAAATTTGTATGCCAAGAGTGTGGTTATGAAACTCCGAAATGGATGGGAAAGTGTCCATCGTGTAATAATTGGAACACGCTAGTTGAAGAATTAACATCTAAACCATCAAGCAGGCATACATTTGTAACGAGTGATTCTAGTATTCGAAAAAAACCAGAACAAATTACAAAGATTAAATCGGAAAAAGAACCGCGAATAGAAACAGACATGCCAGAAGTGAATCGGGTATTAGGTGGTGGAATTGTACCAGGTTCCCTTGTTTTAATAGGTGGGGATCCGGGTATTGGTAAGTCAACATTACTACTTCAATTATCCTCTCAGTTAGCGAACAAGCAATTGAATGTGTTGTATATTTCCGGTGAGGAATCAACTAGACAAACGAAATTGCGAGCAGATCGCTTAAATGCGCTCTCTGATAACCTATATGTATTAGCTGAAACAAATATGGCGGACGTATCGAATCAAATTGAGCACATCAATCCTTCCTTTGTTGTTATCGATTCTATTCAAACGATATTTAAAGAAGAAGTCACATCTGCACCAGGCAGTGTATCTCAAGTGCGTGAATGTACAAGTGAATTGATGCGTATCGCCAAGCATAAAGGGGTGCCAATCTTTATCGTTGGACACGTGACGAAAGAAGGTTCCATAGCAGGTCCGCGATTACTAGAGCATATGGTCGATGCAGTGCTTTACTTTGAAGGGGAACGTCATCATACATTTCGCATTTTGCGAAGTGTGAAGAATCGTTTTGGCAGTACGCATGAGATGGGTATTTTTGAAATGAAAGAAGAAGGCCTTCGTGAAGTGGCTAATCCTTCAGAAATCTTTTTAGAGGAAAGGTCGCAAGGGGTAGCAGGTTCGACAGTTGTTGCCTCGATGGAAGGAACGAGGCCTGTACTGGTAGAAATTCAATCGCTTATTTCCCCGACAGCATATGGTAATCCAAGAAGAATGGCTACAGGTATTGATTATAATCGTGTACCGCTATTAATGGCAGTTCTTGAAAAGCGTGTAGGTATGTTGCTACAGAATCAAGATGCATATGTGAAAGTAGTTGGAGGGGTTAAATTAGATGAACCCGCCATTGATTTAGCAGTAGCTATTAGTATCGCATCTAGTTTTCAAGACAAATCTTCTAAACCAGATGATGTATTTATCGGAGAGGTTGGATTAACTGGAGAAGTAAGAAGGGTTTCTCGAATCGAACAACGCGTACAGGAAGCAGCTAAGCTTGGTTTTAAACGAGCAATCATCCCAAAGAAGAACATTGGAGATTGGAGTGTACCACGAGATATAGAGATCGTCGGGGTAAATTCAGTCCAAGAGGCATTGAAAGCATCGTTGGGAGGGGCGTAAATGGAATGGTATGAGAAAAGAAATACTGTAGTTGGGGATATTTTGTGTTTAATAGCTCCAGGAACGCCACTACGCCAAGGAATTGATAATATATTACGAGCCAATACAGGTGGCTTAATTGTCATCGGTTATAGTGACCAAATGAAACAACTAGTGGATGGAGGGTTTGCTATCAAAACCCCTTTCACCCCAGCCAATTTATATGAATTAGCAAAAATGGACGGAGCCCTTATTCTCAATCAAGAAGCAACGAAAATTATTTATGCCAATGCGCAATTAATACCTGACTCATCCATAACATCATCGGAAACGGGCATGCGTCACCGTACAGCGGAGCGAGTAGCAAAACAAACAGGGGAATTAGTCATCGCCATATCTCAACGGAGAAACGTCATTACTCTATACAAAGGGAATATGCGTTACTCCTTGAAGGATATTGGGGTTATTTTAACGAAAGCTAACCAAGCGATGCAGACGTTAGAGAAGTATAAAAACGTGCTGGACCAAGGAATAACGAATCTTGGAGCTCTTGAGTATGAAGATATGGTAACATTTTCTGATGTTGTGCAAGTAGTCCATCGTATTGAAATGGTGCTACGTATTAAAAATGAAATATTGAACTACGTTAACGAGCTTGGCACAGAAGGCAGACTAATTCAGCTTCAATTAACAGAATTAGTTGCGAACATTGAGGAAGAAGCGGCGTTACTAATGAAAGATTACAGTAAAAACAAAGACTTCAAACCATATCCCATTCTGAAAAGGTTACAAGAAGTATCTAATCATGAGCTTATAGATGATGCTCACATATTGAAAGTATTAGGATATTCTATGACGACAAAGTTAGATGATCCTGTAATGCCAAGAGGTTATCGAATATTAAATAAAATACCAAGATTGCCAACTATTATTGTAGAACATATTGTAAATCAGTTTGAAACATTACATGAAGTAGTGAAAACTTCCCCTAAGGAGTTAGTTAAGGTAGAAGGTATTGGTGAAGTTCGGGCTGCGAAAATTAAAGAGGGATTAAATCGCATTCAAGAGCAATTATTTATTGATCGTCATATTTAAAAAATTGACATATTTCGTGTTTATGTGATATTATTTTAATTTTGTCATAATTGATTATCTTCTCTAAATATGATAATGTTGTGACATATATCATGTATAAATTGGACTTATATTGTTTTATTTATGTAAAGTTGGCAATACTTCTTATTAGGAGGTGACAGTGTTGCTGAAAAGAGTAGTGCAATTATTAATTATATTTGCTGGTGGTACGATTGGTTATTTATATTTACCATTTTTAATGAAGTTGATGAGTCTAGGAGATGTAACGTGGTTATCGAACCAAGTGACAACGACTATCATTGGAGCGGCTATTGCTTATTTCGTAACGTTTTGGGCTGTTGATTATATAGTGCGTTTTTTGAAATGGATTGAGGAGACGTTGGTCAACATACCAGTAGCTGATTTGTTATTTGGTAGTTTGGGGTTAATTGTAGGGTTGATTATTGCGTTTTTAGCAACTATTCCATTAGCTGAGACAGGTATTAAATTCTTGTCACAAGTTGTTCCAATCTTTTTAACCGTTGTTACAGGCTATTTAGGTTTTCAAGTTGGTTTAAAGCGTCGTGACGAATTTAAAAGTATGTTGTCTTTAGCAGATACGAAAAAGGATAAAGAGAAGAAGAAAGAAAAAGGCAGTGATACAGAAGAATTTTCTTCCGAGGAGCCGCCGAAGACGAAGATTTTAGATACAAGTGTTATTATTGACGGGCGTATTGCGGATATTTGTCAAACTCATTTTTTGGAAGGTACAATTTTAATACCGCAGTTTGTGTTAGAGGAATTGCAGCACATTGCAGATTCTTCTGATGTTCTAAAGCGTAATAGAGGACGAAGAGGATTAGACGTTTTGAATCGAATGCAGAAAGAGATTCCAATAAACGTGGAGATTTATGAAGGTGACTTTGAAGACATACAAGAAGTAGATAGTAAACTCGTGAAGCTAGGGAAATTAATTAACGGTATTGTCGTGACGAACGATTTTAATCTAAACAAAGTTTGTGAGTTTCAGAATGTACAAGTGTTAAACATAAACGATCTTGCTAACGCAGTAAAACCAGTCGTATTACCTGGTGAAGAAATGACTGTTCAAGTAATTAAAGACGGAAAAGAGCAGAAACAAGGTGTTGCTTATTTAGATGATGGAACGATGATCGTTGTTGAAGAGGGTAAAGATTACATTGGACAGACGATTGAAGTACTGGTTACAAGTGTCTTACAAACTTCAGCTGGACGCATGATTTTTGCAAAGCCGAAATTACTTGAAAAAGCGTTGTAAAAGCGGTATAACCAATTATAGAAGTACAAAAGTGATAACGATCTTGTTATCGCTTTTGTTATGTCTAATGCTTTATTGGGAAGTCCGTAGGGGAAATATACGAAAGTACAGATCGTAAAATCAATAGGTAGGATGAGAGAAATGATTCCATATCAAGTCATAATACTAGCTGCTGGTCAAGGGAAACGAATGCAAGCCAATCAAAACAAGCAGTTTATCCGTTTGAAGGGAGAACCTGTTATTGTACATACGCTAAAAACGTTTCACCAAGACAATGCTTGTAAACAAATTCACTTAGTGATTAATCCGATAGAGCAACAGGCGATGCAACAACTCGTAGAGAATTACCAGCTAACGAGTAAAGTGAATATAGTCTATGGTGGAAAAGAAAGACAAGATAGTGTGTATGCAGGGTTGTTAGCATGTGAAGAACAGGAAGGGATTGTACTTATACATGATGGAGCAAGGCCGTTTGTAGAGAAGCATCACATTACTTCTTTAACTGCTCAAGCGGAAAAGGAAGGAGCTGCATTACTCGCTGTACCTGTAACAGATACGATTAAACGTAAAACAGAGGTAGGTCTGACTTCTCTAGATCGAAGTGAACTGTGGGCAGCTCAAACACCGCAGGCTTTTCAGTTTTCTGTTATAAAAAAAGCCCATGACAAGGCGCGAGAAGTTTCATTTATTGGGACAGACGATGCATCATTAGTGGAGAGAATTCACTTGCCAGTTCATATTGTTCAAGGGAGTTATAACAATATGAAACTGACGACGCCAGAAGATATTGAAAAAGCAAATGCAATATTAACTAAACGTAATCCATTATAAAAGAGGAGAGATAACATGTTTCGTATAGGCCAAGGCTTTGATGTCCATCAATTTGCAGAGGATCGTCCTTGTATTATAGGTGGCGTACATATTCCGTATGAAAAAGGGTTGAAAGGTCACTCTGATGCAGATGTGCTGTTACATACCATAGCGGATGCTTGTTTAGGAGCGATAGGGGAAGGGGATATCGGTAAACATTTCCCTGATACAGATCCTGCTTTTAAAGATGCTGATTCTGCCGAATTATTAAGACATGTTTGGAAATTAGTCGAAAAGAAGGGATATTTCCTGGGAAATGTCGATTGCACAATTATTGCCGAAGCTCCCAAAATGGCCCCGCACATCGAAGACATTTGTACTAGCATTGCAGGCATTTTACAAGTCGATCCTAAACAAATTAATGTAAAAGCTTCAACTACTGAAAAATTGGGGTTCCCGGGCCGAAAAGAAGGTATTGCCGCATTAGCGGTTGTTTTACTTCAACAAGCATAATCGCTATAATGGCAATAGAATTATTTACTTCATTACAGCGTTATTTTGAATAGAATGGTAAAATAAACACACACAAGACGCAGTTGTTGAAAACAGGAAGGAGAAATAATATGACAAATCAAGTTCGCGTACGCTATGCTCCTAGTCCAACAGGGCATTTACACATTGGTAACGCACGTACGGCTTTATTTAATTACTTATTTGCACGTCACTTTGGAGGGCAGTTTATTATCCGTATTGAGGATACGGATGAGAAGCGAAATGTTGCCGGTGGAGAGCAAAGCCAAATGCAATATTTAAAGTGGCTTGGGATAGATTGGGATGAAGGGGTAGATGTCGGGGGAGAATACGGACCATATCGTCAAATGGAGCGTATTGACATTTATCAAAAGTATATTGATCAGTTACTAGAAAAAGGGTTGGCTTATAAGTGTTACATGACGGAAGAGGAGCTTGAAGCAGAGCGTGAAGCGCAGCGTGCACGTGGACAAGTTCCGATGTATTCTGGTGCTCATCGTGACTTAACGAAAGAGCAACAAGCGGAAATGGAAGCGGAAGGTCGTAAGCCAAGTATTCGTATTCGCGTACCAGAGGAGCGTACGTATACGTTTCATGACATTGTTCGTGGTGATATTACTTTCCAATCTAGTGACTTTGGTGACTGGGTTATTCAGAAGAAGAACGGCACGCCAACGTATAACTTTGCTGTTGCTGTAGATGATTATTTAATGAATATTACACATGTTTTACGAGGTGAAGAACACATCTCAAATACGCCAAAACAAATGATGGTGTATGAAGCGTTCGATTGGCAGCCTCCTCAATTTGGTCACATGGCACTCATTTTAAATGAGCAGCGCAAGAAATTAAGTAAGCGTGATGAACATATTCTTCAATTTATCGGACAATATGAGAAGTTAGGCTATTTGCCAGAAGCGCTGTTTAATTTCATTACATTACTAGGTTGGTCTCCTGTTGGGGAAGAAGAAATCTTTACACAAGATCAGTTAATCACAATGTTTGATCCAGAGCGTTTGGCTACTTCACCTGCCGTATTTGACCCTCAGAAGTTGAAATGGATCAATAATCAGTATGTGAAGACAGCAGAACTAAATAAGATTGTTGAGATGACGTTGCCGCATTTAATAGAAGCAGGTAAATTGCCAGTAGATATGGATGAAACGCAGCGTGCGTGGGCAAGCGAACTTATTTCTTTATACCAAGAGCAGTTAAATTATGCTGCTGAAATAGTAGAGCTAACAGAGCTATTTTTCCGTAAAGAAATTGACTATGATGAAGCGGCAATGGAAGTACTAAATGGGGAGCAAGTTCCAGAGGTGTTAGAAGTATTTGGGAAGAAGTTAGCTGAATTGGATCAGTTTGGCCCGGCAGAAATTAAAGCGGCAGTGAAAGCTGTTCAAAAAGAGACAGGTCATAAAGGGAAGAAATTATTTATGCCAATTCGAGTTGCTACAACTGGTCAAAGTCATGGTCCAGAGCTACCAAATGCCATTCACTTGTTAGGGGAAGAAACGGTACAAGCGCGTTTAGAAAGTGCTCTACGTCAACTGAAGTAATAAAGATTCACATTTTATGAACTTTGTAATATAGTGAAATTATCTTAAAAACATCGCAGGATGGTTATCCATATAATTAGAATGTTGAAGAGGAGAAGTAGAAAGGGTTTGCCATATGCAGAGAGAATCACCTTTGGCTGTGAGTGATTTTATGGAACTCTTTTGAAATGCACCTCCGAGTCACTTGTGGAAGAAGAGTATACAAGTGCGATTCTCTCCCGTTATCGAGAGTGAAGGTGGAGAAGAGGTCGATAAGCCTTATTCTCAATCAGAGTGGAACCGCGCGAAGAAAGCGTCTCTGTGTATAAAACACAGAGGCGCTTTCTTTTTTGAATTGGATTTGTTTTTATTTATAAAGGGAGGGATGAGTGTGAGTCTTTTTAAATTGTTGAAAGAAGATGTCGATGTTGTGTTTGATCAAGACCCTGCAGCCCGCAGCCGCTTAGAAGTGGTGTTAACGTATTCGGGAGTACACGCGGTTTGGGCACATCGTATTGCTCATGCTTGCCACCGGAAGAAGTTCTTCTTCTTAGCGCGAGTTATTTCGCAAGTGAGTCGATTTTTTACCGGCATTGAAATACACCCAGGCGCGAAGATTGGAAGACGTTTCTTTATTGATCACGGCATGGGCGTTGTCATTGGAGAAACGTGTGAAATAGGAGATTATGTTACGATTTTCCAAGGCGTTACATTAGGTGGGACAGGGAAAGAGAAAGGGAAAAGGCACCCCACGTTAAAAGACCACGCCTTAGTCGCTACAGGCGCGAAGGTGTTAGGATCTATTACAATTGGTGAAAATTCCAAAGTTGGAGCAGGGTCTGTTGTGTTACGCGATGTCCCAGACCATTCGACTGTTGTAGGGATTCCTGGTCAAGTCGTGATTCAAAATGGAGAGAAGGTAAGGAAGGATTTGGATCATCACAAAATGCCGAACCCTGTATCAGATCGATTTAAACAAATGGAACAACAAATTGTAGCTTTACAAAATGAAATAGAGCAACTAAAACAAGGAGTGGAGCTAGATGACAATTAAACTATATAACACATTAACAAGGCAAAAAGAAAAGTTTCAACCGCTTAAAGCAGGGGAAGTGAAAATGTACGTTTGTGGCCCGACTGTTTATAATTATATCCACATCGGAAATGCTAGACCTGCCATCGTATTTGATACGGTTCGACGTTACTTCGAATATCAAGGATATAAGGTTCATTATGTCTTAAACTTTACAGATGTTGATGATAAATTGATTAAAGCTGCAAATGAACTAGGGGAAGAAGTGCCTGCCATTGCGGAACGCTTTATTAAGGCTTATAAAGAAGATGTAGGTGTATTTGGAGTAAAAGAAGCAGTTGATCATCCGCGAGTAACCGAGAATATGGATGAAATTATTGCATTTATCGATGCGCTCGTGGAAAAAGGGCATGCCTATGAATCAGCAGGGGATGTGTATTTCCGTACTCGCTCTTTTGAGACGTATGGTAAGCTATCGCAACAACCAATTGATGAATTGCGTTCAGGTGCGCGAATTGAAGTTGGGGATAAGAAAGAAGACCCGTTAGATTTTGCTTTGTGGAAAAATGCTAAAGGCGGCGAGATTTCTTGGCAAAGTCCGTGGGGAAAAGGAAGGCCGGGCTGGCATATTGAATGCTCTGCAATGGCGAAGAAATACCTTGGAGATACAATCGATATACACGCTGGAGGTCAAGACTTAACGTTCCCGCATCATGAGAATGAAATTGCCCAGTCAGAAGCGTTGAATGAAACAACGTTCGCCAATTATTGGATGCATAATGGCTATATTACAATTGATAATGAAAAAATGTCGAAATCGCTTGGGAATTACGTATTAGCCCATGATATTAGTAAAGCCCATGATCCGCAAGTTGTTCGTTTCTTTATGTTAAGTGTTCATTATCGTAACCCAATAAACTTTAATGAAGAATTGCTCAACAGTGCGAAGAATGGTTTAGACCGTGTGCGTAACGCGTATCAAAACTTAAGCCACAGAATGGAATCAACGATGAATATGGATGATCACGAACAACAATGGCTAGAGAAAGCTGAGCATCACAAACAACGTTTCATCGATGAAATGAATGACGATTTTAATACAGCAAATGCTATATCAGTATTATTTGATATTACAAAAGACGCCAACATATACTTGCAATCCGACCATACATCTTCCAAAGTAATGGAGGCGTTTCAGCAATTACTACAAGAACTAACTAGCATACTTGGCATCGGGATTACGCAAGAGGAGGAGTTGCTTGATGAAGAGATTGAAGCTTTGATTCAGCAACGCATTGATGCTAGGAAGAATCGTGACTTCCAGAAAGCAGACGAAATTCGAGACGACTTAAAAGAAAGAAACATTATATTAGAAGATACCCCACAAGGAACTCGCTGGAAAAGAGGATAAGGATGAACAGGCAGAAAGTAGATGCAAAGCAGATGAAAAGTTTAACGTTAGCGTATATGGGAGATGTTGTATATGAACAATATGTTCGTGAACATTTGATCCGTGGAGGTGAGGTGAAGCCGCAGCAGTTGCATCAAGCTGCGGTTCGCTTCGTTTCTGGTAAATCGCAGGCCAATGTGCTGTATGAATGGCTAAATAAAGAAACATTAACGAGCGAAGAGAGAAGTGTTGTGCGTAGAGGAAGGAATGCCAAATCGGGTGGTACACCTAAGAATTTAGATGTACAAACGTACCGCTATAGTACCGCATTTGAAGCGTTAATTGGGTACCTTTATTTATGTGGAGCAACAGAACGTTTAGAACAGTTAGTTACAGAAGCAATTAGCATCGTAGAAGGAAGGGAATAATGATGAGTGAAGAATGGATTATAGGCAAAAACGCTGTCCTAGAAGCATTTCGATCAGGGCGAGCTATGAATAAAGTGATGGTATCTGACCAAATGCAGGCGAAAGCTAGTCAACAAATTCACAAGATAGCTAAAGAAAGTGGTATTCAAGTACAGAAAGTTCCGAGGAAGAAGTTGGATCAGTTAGTAGATGGGAATCATCAAGGTGTGGTAGCTTCTGTTGCGGCATACACGTACAGTGAGTGGGAAGATATTTTTCACAAGGCGGAAGAAAGAGGAGAATCACCATTCATTTTAATTTTGGATGAAATAGAAGATCCGCATAACTTAGGTTCTATTTTGCGAACAGCAGATGCTGCAGGCGTACATGGAGTCATTATTCCAAAACGGCGATCCGTTGGGTTAACCGCAACGGTTGCAAAAACATCTACAGGAGCTATTGAGTACATTCCTGTCGTTCGAGTGACCAATATTGCTAGAACAATTGATCAATTGAAAGAACAACGTGTATGGGTCGTTGGTACAGACGCTAAAGGTGATGAAGATTTCCGACAACTTCAAGGGGATATGCCAATTGCCCTCGTAATAGGTAGTGAAGGGAAGGGGATAAGTCGCCTAGTAAAGGAGAAGTGTGATTGGACGGTCAACCTTCCAATGGTTGGGCGTGTGACATCATTAAATGCATCTGTAGCGGCAGGCTTATTAATGTACGAAATACATCGAAAGCGTCATCCGCTTGGTGAGTAACAAATGGATGTTCTGATTGTTGATGGTTATAACATAATAGGAGCTTGGCCGGAACTAGAAGCTTTGCGTGACAAAGATTTAGCGACAGCGAGAGATTTGTTAATAGAGAAAATGGCCGAATATCAAGCTTATAGTGGCGAACAAGTCATCATCGTATTTGATGCTCATTATGTTCGAGGCATCGAAAAGAAGCAAAGCACACATAAAATCGAAGTGGTATTTACGAAAGAAAACGAAACTGCGGACGAACGTATAGAGAAGCTTGTTCAAGAACGAAAACATATTCGAAATCAAGTCTATGTTGCTACATCAGATTATACGGAACAGCGGACAATATTTGCGCAAGGGGCTCTGAGAAAGTCAGCGAGAGAATTATTGGTGGAAATGAATAATATAGAAAAAGAAATTCAACAAGAAGTAAAATTAAATAATGAACGTCAGTATAATGTGAAAATTCCCATAACGCAAGAGGTTTTGGATGTGTTTGAGAAGTGGAGGCGGGGTAAAAAGGATTAACTAGCACTGTTGACGCTTGTGAAAAGCCTCTGTATAATATTTCTATATCCATGACAGTACGGTCGGGGGGAGATCCTTACGTGAGCATTAGTCAAGTAGATACAGGCAGCCAAGATTTAAGTCTATTATCAGACGAGGAAGTTGTAGTATTGGTTCATAAAGGGGATAGCCGCGCCCTAGAGCACTTAATTAATAAATATAAGAATTTTGTGCGCGCGAAAGCTCGAACATATTTTCTTATTGGAGCGGACCGAGAAGATATTGTACAAGAGGGGATGATAGGCTTGTATAAAGCGATAAGAGATTATCAGAAAGACAAGCTATCATCATTTAAAGCCTTCGCGGAATTATGTGTAACTCGCCAAATTATTACCGCTATAAAAACAGCTACTCGCCAAAAACATATCCCACTAAACTCATACGTTTCTTTAGACAAGCCTATATATGATGAAGAATCAGACCGAACACTTTTAGATGTCATTGCTGGAACAAAAGCACTTGATCCCGAACAATTAATGATTAACCGTGAACGATTCGGTGATATGGAAACAAAGATGTCGGAATTGTTAAGTGAATTAGAGCGTGAAGTGTTAGCGCTTTACCTCGATGGACAATCGTATCAAGAGATTTCAGTCGAATTAAATCGCCATGTGAAATCCATTGATAATGCGTTGCAACGCGTAAAACGAAAATTGGAAAAATACCTCGAAATAAGCGAGGTCATCTTGTAAGCTGTCGTTGACATAAATATGGTTGCGTGATACATTTATTGAAGTAATAACCCTAGTTAAGGGGAGAAGTACGTTGAATAATAAGATTATATTAGCGTGTGCAGAATGCATGAATAGAAATTATTCTACAGATAGAAGCGCTGGCTCAGAACAAAGGTTAGAAGTACGCAAATATTGCAAGTATTGTAATAAACACACGATGCATCGTGAAACGAAATAACGCTCTAGCATGTTAGATGGGTGAATTTTTGGGGGGACCATTATGATCAAGTTTTTAGGAAATGTATCCAAAGAAATGCGAAAAGTGAGTTGGCCTAATGGTCGTGAATTAACGAAATATACGATTACGGTGGTTACTACTCTAGCGTTTATTACTATTTTCTTTGCCCTGGTCGATTTAGGGATTTCGCAAGTTCTTGAACTGTTTTTTGAAAAGTAATGGACTCCCTAAGTAGTTTATCGAATAAAGCTATTATGATTATGATATAATGTTACTATTACTTCACGTTCAAAAGCCCGTTTAACGGGTTTTTTCATGTGGTTAAAAAATCCACCATAAGGGAGGGAAGGGCAAACCGTTTGTCCAGAGACTATGGAGAAAAGATGGTATGTCGTACACACTTATTCCGGGTATGAGAATAAAGTGAAGAAAAATTTAGAAAAACGTGTAGATTCAATGGGAATGGAAGATAAAATTTTTCGTGTTATTGTTCCTGAGGATGAAGAGACGGAAATTAAAAACGGGAAACGAAAAGTGCAAATGAAGAAAGTTTTCCCGGGTTATGTATTAGCTGAAATGGTAATGACGGATGATTCGTGGTATGTTGTACGAAATACACCTGGTGTAACAGGGTTCGTAGGCTCCACTGGTTCAGGTTCAAAGCCTACTCCTCTCTTGCCAGAAGAAATTGAAACTGTATTGAAACGTATGGGGATGAATGAACCTGTACATGAGGTAGATTTTGAATTGAAAGAAAGTGTGCGTGTGAAAGAAGGTCCATTCGCTGACTTTGCTGGTACAATCGAGAACATTGATATGGATAAACAAAAAATTAAAGTGCACGTCAATATGTTTGGGCGCGAAACACCTGTAGAGCTAGAATTTTCGCAAATTGAAAAATTATAGAGGATCCCCCTTGCAATAATTGCTGAATAATGCTAGAATTTTTATGTTCATTATGCCTCGAGCAAGAGGATTTATGTTGATAAGAGAGTGGGAGGGGTAAGTCCCCTGTAACCACATCACGGACTTAAGGAGGTGTGTCTCGTGGCTAAAAAAGTAATTAAAGTTGTTAAGCTTCAGATTCCTGCAGGTAAAGCAAATCCAGCGCCACCAGTTGGACCAGCACTAGGTCAAGCAGGTGTTAACATTATGGGTTTCTGTAAGGAATTTAACGCACGTACTGCAGATCAAGCAGGTATGATTATTCCGGTTGAAATTACGGTATTTGAAGACCGTTCATTTACATTCATCACCAAAACCCCGCCTGCTGCTGTTCTTCTTAAAGAAGCGGCTGGAATTAAATCTGGATCAGGTGAACCTAACCGTAATAAGGTTGCAACAGTTAAGCGTGATAAAGTACGCGAAATTGCTGAATCTAAAATGCCTGACCTAAACGCTGCTAACGTAGAGGCAGCAATGCGCATGGTAGAAGGTACAGCGCGCAGTATGGGAATTGTTGTAGAAGACTAATCCCACAACGGCCTGTGTGAAGGAGAAGGTTGCGAGGATGGAGTTTTGCCACCTTCGCAACCTTTATTCGTGGGAGGTAAAACCGTTAAAACCACAAAGGAGGAAATTAAAATGGCAAAAAGAAGTAAAAGATATCAAGAAGCGTTAAAGCTTGTTGATAAAACAAAAAATTATGAAGTAAGTGAAGCTGTTGCTCTTGTTAAAGAAACATCAAAAGCAAGCTTCGATGAAACAGTAGAGGCTGCATTTCGTCTAGGCGTAGACCCTAAGAAAGCAGACCAACAAATTCGCGGTGCTATGGTATTACCACATGGTACAGGTAAATCACAAAGCGTATTAGTTTTCGCTAAAGGTGATAAGGCGAAAGAAGCAGAAGCAGCTGGAGCAGATTATGTAGGTGAGCAAGATTTAATCAACAAAATCAACCAAGGTTGGTTTGACTTTGATGTAGTAGTTGCTACTCCTGACATGATGGCTGAAGTAGGTAAACTTGGTCGCGTGCTTGGACCTAAAGGTTTAATGCCTAACCCTAAAACAGGTACTGTAACATTTGAAGTAGAAAAAGCAGTTAATGAAATCAAAGCTGGTAAAGTAGAATACCGCGTTGATAAAGCAGGTAACGTTCACGTGCCAATCGGTAAAGTATCTTTTGATAATGAAAAGTTAGTAGAAAACTTCACTTCCATTACAGAGACTTTACTAAAAGTGAAGCCACAAGCTGCTAAAGGAATTTACATGCGTAACGCTGCTATCGCTTCTACGATGGGCCCTGGCGTACGTGTTGATGTTTCTAATTTCAAAGCTAACTAATAAGTAGTTGACATTAGCTAAACAAATGGTTATAATAACTTTTGTTATATAGATAAATACGTTATACCGTAGACAGTAGGTGCGAGTGCTTCGCTTAATTTCCTACCGAGGTGAGTGAATCATATAGAAGCTTAGTTGTGCGTTTAAGAACCGAGCTATATCTGATATGCCTCCGTGTCTACCACGGGGGCATTTTTCATGGTCGATTTCGCTTTATTGGAAATAGAACATAACACCTTAACGGTATGATGATAAGTCAATAGGAGGTGGAACGATGAGCAAAGTAATTGAGCATAAGAAGCAGGTTGTTTCTGACATTACAGAAAAACTTCAAAACAGCAAATCAACAGTTCTAGTTGATTACCGCGGTTTAGACGTTGAACAGGTAACACATCTTCGTCAACAATTACGTGAAGCGGGCGTAGAATTCAAAGTGTATAAAAACACGATGACTCGTCGCGCGGCTGCTGAAGCGAATATGGCAGAACTTGATGAGACGTTAGTAGGTCCAACAGCTCTTGCATTCAGTGAGAATGACGCTGTAGCTGCTGCTAAAATCATTAACAACTTCGCGAAAGAAAATGACGCACTTGAAATTAAAGGTGGCGTTGTTGAAGGTAGTGTAGCTACTGTTGATCAAATTAAAGAGCTTGCGGAACTTCCAGATCACGACGGTCTTGTTTCCATGCTTCTTTCTGTACTTCAAGCACCAATGCGCAACTTCGCGCTTGCAACAAAAGCTGTTGCGGAACAAAAAGAAGAACAAGGCGCTTAATCGCCTGATTATTCACGGTCATATGATATAAAAAATTTAAGGAGGAACAATCATGACTAAAGAACAAATTATTGATGCTATTAAAGAAATGAACGTTCTTGAACTAAACGATCTTGTAAAAGCAATTGAAGAAGAATTCGGTGTAACTGCTGCTGCACCTGTAGCTGTAGCTGGTGGCGGTGCTGCTGAAGCTGCTGAAGAGCAAACAGAATTTGATGTTGTACTTGAAAATGCTGGATCTTCTAAAATCAAAGTTGTTAAAGCGGTACGCGAAATCACTGGTCTTGGCTTAAAAGATGCTAAGGAAGTAGTAGATAACGCTCCTAAAGCAGTTAAAGAAGGCGCTTCTAAAGAAGAAGCTGAAGAAATCAAAGCTAAGCTTGAAGAAGCAGGCGCTAAAGTAGAAGTTAAGTAATGAAAGTATAAAAAGCTCGCTGTTTATCGGCGAGCTTTGCTTTTGCTTTCACTTGGTTAAGGTGTATGTGATCAACACCATTTTAAATAGTGTTATAAATAATGAACCTCTCCAAAGAATGTTTTATCTTTTCTCCTCTTTTATGAGCTTTGCTAAATGCTTTAGACATGTTCTTCCTAAAGCTTGCTTACTATTAATGATGCACAGGTAGGTGTTAGGTTTGACTGAACATTACTATTCCAAGAAACCAGGAACAAATAGTGCTCCAAAACAATGGACATTTAAACTAAGAGGAAAAAACCTGCGCTTCACGACGGATCATGGAGTCTTTTCAAAAGATGAAGTTGATTTTGGTTCAAGAACCCTGTTAGAAGTTTTCAGAGAACCGGATGTCCAAGGAGATTTCCTTGATTTAGGGTGTGGCTACGGCCCAATAGGTATTGCATTAGGTATAGACTTTCCGCAACGACGTGTCGTGATGGTGGATGTGAATGAACGAGCATTAGAATTGGCGCAACAAAATGCTTGCAATAATAACGCGGCGAATGTTGAGTTAGTTGCGAGTGATCAGTTTGAAGCTATTTCGAAGCGGGATTTTGCTGCAATTGTAACAAACCCACCGATTAGAGCGGGTAAGAAAGTTGTTCATTCCATGTTGGAACAAAGCCATCGGGCGTTATTACCTAAAGGGGAATTATGGGTTGTTATACAGAAGAAGCAAGGCGCTCCGTCAGCGAAAGCTTTATTAAATGAACTTTTTCCTGAAGTTGAAGTTGTTGTTCGAAATAAAGGTTATTATGTATTTAAAGCAGTTAAAGATTGACTTGCTTCAAGGTGTATGATAGTATTGGAAAATGCCAATAAGTATAATGCTTGTCAAGGTGTTTTTTAGTTTTTTATGTATATAAAGCCTTGGGTATGTTAACAATGGTAAAATCGAATGAACGAAATAAGAATTGTGGTTTTTTTGAGAAACCCTTTTTCTTTTTGTCTAACGTTAGAGAAAATGAAAACTTTTTAATTACATTTGTCTTAGATAGATGTATAAATAGGATACTTGCACGGGTAAATGTATGCACTCAGTGCGAGTTAGTTCGGCATGTATCATTTGCCGGACGATTTTTTCTTTATTAAAATGCTTGATTTGAGGGGTGAATCAGTTGACAGGTCAACTAGTTCGGTATGGACGACACCGCCAACGAAGAAGTTTTGCGCGTATTAGTGAAGTACTAGAATTACCAAACTTAATTGAAATTCAAACTGCTTCTTATGAATGGTTCTTACAAGAAGGTTTGAGAGAAATGTTTCGAGATATTTCTCCGATTGAGGATTTCACAGGGAATTTATCTTTAGAATTTATTGATTATTCTCTAGGTGAACCAAAATATCCAGTAGATGAATCTAAAGAGCGAGATGTCACTTATTCAGCTCCTCTTCGTGTGAAAGTTCGTTTGCTTAATAAAGAAACTGGCGAAGTGAAAGAGCAAGAAGTGTTTATGGGTGACTTCCCATTAATGACAGACGTAGGTACATTTGTTATCAACGGTGCGGAGCGTGTCATCGTATCGCAGCTCGTCCGTTCTCCAAGTGTATACTTTAGTCCAAAAGTAGATAAAAACGGGAAGAAGGGCTACACAGCAACTGTTATTCCGAACCGTGGTGCATGGTTGGAGTTTGAAACAGATGCTAAAGACGTAGTGCATGTTCGAATTGACCGTACAAGGAAGCTTCCTATCACAGTGTTGTTACGAGCTTTAGGTTTTGGTACGGACCAGGAAATTATTGACTTAATTGGTGACAATGACTTCTTGAAAAACACGTTAGAGAAAGACAATACAGAAAATAGCGAAAAAGCGTTGCTAGAAATATACGAGCGCTTACGTCCTGGTGAACCGCCTACAGTGGAAAATGCAAAGAGTTTATTGATTTCTAGATTTTTTGATCCAAAACGCTATGATTTAGCCAACGTAGGTCGTTACAAAATTAATAAAAAATTGCATTTAAAAAACCGTTTATTCAACCAAGTCTTAGCTGAGAACCTTGTTGATCCAGAAACGGGTGAAATTATTGCAAGCAAAGGCGATACGTTAGATCGCCGTCTTTTAGATAAAGTATTACCATATTTAGATGGAGCAGAGGACGAAAACCTAGGGGAAACTGTTATTGAACCTTATGATGGAGTGTTAGAGGATTCAATTAAGATCCAATCCATTAAAATTGTAGACCCGACAGACCCTGAAGGTGAAAAGACATTGAATGTCATCGGCAATGCTCAGGTGGATCATGAAGTTAAAAATATTACACCTGCTGACATTTTGTCTGCTATAAGCTATTTCTTTAATTTATTGCATAATGTCGGTGGAACAGATGATATTGATCACTTAGGTAACCGTCGTTTACGTTCGGTAGGGGAATTGCTGCAAAATCAATTCCGCATCGGATTATCACGTATGGAGCGAGTAGTAAGAGAACGTATGTCTATTCAAGATACGTCATCGATTACTCCACAACAATTGATTAATATCCGACCAGTTATAGCATCGATCAAAGAATTCTTTGGTAGTTCTCAGTTATCGCAGTTCATGGATCAAACAAACCCGTTAGCAGAATTAACACATAAACGACGCCTTTCTGCTTTAGGGCCTGGTGGTTTAACTCGTGAACGTGCAGGATTTGAAGTGCGTGACGTACACTACTCCCACTATGGTCGTATGTGTCCAATTGAAACACCTGAAGGACCGAACATTGGTCTTATTAACTCTTTATCTTCTTTTGCGAAAGTGAATAAGTTTGGTTTCATCGAGACTCCATATCGTCGTGTCGATCCAGAAACGAACAAAGTTACTAATTACATCGACTACTTAACGGCAGATGAAGAAGATCATTATGTTGTAGCACAGGCAAATGCGCAGCTAAATGAAGATGGTTCTTTCGTGGATGATGAAGTAATTGCTCGTTTCCGCGGGGAGAACACAGCTGTAAAGCGCGACCGTATTGATTATATGGACGTATCGCCTAAACAAGTAGTTTCGGCAGCGACTGCGTGTATTCCGTTCTTAGAGAATGATGACTCGAACCGTTCTTTAATGGGTGCGAACATGCAACGTCAAGCAGTACCTTTGATGGAACCACAAGCACCAATTGTTGGAACAGGTATGGAATATGTTTCAGGGAAAGATTCAGGTGCAGCTGTTATCGCTAAGCACGAAGGTATTGTTGAACGTGTGGACGCAAAAGAAGTAATAGTAAGACGAATATCTATGGTTGATGGGAATGAAGTAAAAGGTGACCTTGACCGTTACCGATTACAGAAATTTATCCGATCCAATCAAGGTACATGTTACAACCAGAAACCGATTATAAGCACTGGTGATCGCGTCAGTAAAGGTGAAATTCTTGCTGATGGTCCGTCGATGGAGCAAGGAGAACTAGCTTTAGGTAAAAACCCTCTAGTAGCATTCATGACATGGGATGGTTACAACTATGAGGATGCCATCATTATGAGCGAACGCCTTGTGAAAGATGATGTGTACACTTCCATTCACATTGAAGAATATGAATCGGAAGCCCGTGATACGAAGTTAGGACCAGAGGAAATTACCAGAGATATTCCGAACGTTGGAGAAGATGCATTACGTGACTTAGATGAACGAGGAATCATTCGTGTAGGTGCAGAGGTAACGGACGGAGACTTATTAGTAGGTAAGGTTACGCCAAAGGGTGTTACGGAATTATCTGCTGAAGAACGTCTACTGCATGCAATCTTTGGTGAAAAAGCACGTGAAGTTCGTGATACTTCCTTGCGAGTTCCACACGGTGCAGGCGGAATTGTTTTAGATGTGAAAATATTTAATCGTGAAGATGGAGATGAATTGCCTCCTGGAGTAAACCAACTTGTACGTGTTTATATCGTACAAAAGCGTAAAATCTCTGAAGGGGACAAAATGGCTGGTCGTCACGGTAACAAAGGTGTTATTTCACGTATTTTACCTGAGGAAGACATGCCGTATTTACCAGATGGAACACCTGTAGATATTATGTTAAACCCACTTGGTGTACCTTCCCGAATGAACATTGGTCAGGTATTAGAGTTACACTTAGGTATGGCTGCGAGACAGCTAGGGATTCAAGTTGCTACTCCTGTATTTGACGGAGCGCGCGAAGAAGACGTTTGGGACATTTTAGAAGAGGCGGGAATGGCCAGTGACGCCAAAACCATTTTATATGATGGTCGTACTGGTGAGCCGTTTGATAACCGTGTGTCTGTAGGTGTTATGTATATGATTAAACTTGCGCACATGGTAGACGATAAGCTTCACGCACGTTCTACAGGACCATACTCACTTGTTACCCAGCAACCATTGGGTGGTAAAGCTCAATTTGGTGGCCAGCGTTTCGGTGAGATGGAGGTATGGGCGCTTGAAGCATACGGTGCCGCATATACATTACAAGAAATTCTAACGGTTAAATCTGATGACGTGGTAGGTCGTGTGAAAACATACGAGGCAATTGTGAAAGGATCCAACGTTCCAGAGCCAGGAGTACCAGAATCATTTAAAGTATTAATCAAAGAACTTCAAAGTCTTGGTATGGACGTAAAAATATTATCTGCTGATGAAAAAGAAATTGACATTAGAGATATCGAAGAAGACGAAACACAATCGGCAGAGAAACTGAACTTAGACGGAGATTCTAGTAACGAAAATTAGTCTAAGCTATAAACGGTGAAGGCTCAGCTTAGGGTAAAACCTGTATACTATTAGGGAGGTAGGCCCCTTGCTAGATGTAAATAATTTTGAGTATATGAAAATAGGATTAGCTTCTCCAGAGAAGATCCGATCTTGGTCCAATGGTGAGGTTAAGAAACCAGAAACGATTAACTATCGTACACTTAAACCAGAGAAGGACGGTTTATTCTGTGAGCGTATTTTTGGTCCTACAAAGGATTGGGAATGTCATTGCGGAAAGTATAAACGTGTCCGCTATAAAGGTATTGTATGTGATCGTTGTGGTGTGGAAGTTACCAAGGCGAAAGTACGTCGTGAGCGTATGGGGCACTTAGAATTAGCTGCCCCAGTTTCTCACATTTGGTATTTTAAAGGTATTCCAAGTCGTATGGGGCTTGTTTTAGACATGTCTCCACGTTCACTTGAAGAAGTAATTTATTTCGCGGCATATGTCGTAACCGATTCCGGTGACACCCCACTTGATAAAAAACAACTTTTATCAGAGAAGGAATACCGTGCGTATCGCGAAAAATTCGGCAACTCATTCCAAGCAATGATGGGTGCTGAAGCCATTCGTAAGTTACTTCAAGACATTCATTTAGATAAAGAAGTCGACGCACTTAAGGAAGAACTGAAAACAGCACAAGGTCAACGCCGTACACGTGCTATCAAACGTTTAGAAGTATTAGAAGCCTTCCGTAATTCAGGAAATGACCCATCTTGGATGGTGTTAGATGTACTTCCGGTAATACCGCCTGAATTACGTCCGATGGTTCAATTAGATGGTGGACGTTTTGCAACTTCTGATTTAAACGATTTATATCGTCGTGTAATTAACCGAAATAATCGTTTGAAGCGTTTATTAGACTTAGGTGCACCATCTATTATCGTTCAAAATGAAAAACGTATGCTTCAAGAGTCTGTTGATGCTTTAATAGATAACGGGCGTCGTGGTCGTCCGGTAACTGGACCAGGAAATCGACCATTAAAATCTTTGTCTCACATGCTTAAAGGGAAACAAGGACGCTTCCGTCAAAACTTGTTAGGTAAACGTGTAGACTATTCCGGACGTTCTGTTATCGTTGTAGGGCCTAACTTGAAAATGTACCAATGTGGTCTTCCGAAAGAGATGGCTCTAGAATTATTCAAACCATTTGTAATGAGAGAATTAGTTGACCGCGGTCTAGCTCATAACATTAAGTCTGCGAAACGTAAGATTGAAAGAGTACACCCAGAAGTATGGGATGTGTTAGAAGAAGTAATCAGAGAGCATCCTGTACTACTTAACCGTGCACCTACTCTTCACCGTCTTGGAATTCAGGCATTTGAACCAACATTAGTAGAAGGTCGCGCAATTCGCCTGCATCCACTTGTATGTACGGCCTATAACGCGGACTTTGATGGTGACCAAATGGCTGTACACGTGCCACTATCTGCAGAAGCGCAAGCAGAAGCACGTATCTTAATGTTGGCGGCTCAGAACATCTTAAATCCGAAAGATGGAAAACCGGTTGTTACACCATCACAAGATATGGTATTAGGTAACTACTATTTAACGCTAGAACGTAAGGGTGCAGTTGGAGAAGGGAAAGTATTTAAAAATACAAATGAAGCAATTATTGCATACCAAAATGGTTATGTGCATTTACACACACGTGTAGCAGTGCAAGCTTCCTCTTTAGAAAACAAGACGTTTACAGCGGAGCAAAATAGTCAGTTGTTAGTAACAACGGTTGGAAAGTTAATTTTTAATGAGATATTACCGGAGTCGTTCCCGTATATTAACGAACCGACTCAACTTAACCTTACAGAACGTACACCTGAGAATTATTTCATTCCTAAGGGTACTAACGTAAAAGAGAACATTGAACAACGAGAATTGGTTCAACCGTTCAAGAAGAAAATTCTTGGTAATGTGATTGCTGAAGTCTTCAAACGTTTCAAGATTAGCGAAACATCTCGCATGCTTGACCGAATGAAAGATTTAGGATTTGCGTATTCCACAAAAGCCGGTATTACAGTAGGTGTGTCAGACATTGTTGTATTACCAGAGAAGCAAGAAATCCTTGAGGAAGCTCAATTGAAAGTAGATAAAGTCATGAAGCAATTCCGTCGTGGTCTTATTACAGATGAAGAGCGTTACGATCGTGTTATCGCTATTTGGTCTGCGGCGAAAGATGACATTCAAGAACGCTTAATGAAATCCCTTGAGCCTACAAACCCAATCTTCATGATGAGTGACTCAGGAGCGCGTGGTAACGCATCTAACTTTACGCAGTTAGCGGGTATGCGTGGTTTAATGGCCAACCCAGCTGGTAAGATTATTGAGTTGCCGATCAAATCCAGTTTCCGTGAAGGATTAACGGTATTAGAATACTTTATTTCTACACACGGGGCACGTAAAGGTCTAGCAGATACAGCGCTGAAGACAGCCGATTCAGGTTATCTAACACGTCGCCTAGTAGATGTTGCCCAAGACGTTATTGTTCGTGAGGATGATTGTGGTACAGATCGTGGTTTAGAAGTAATGGATTTGAAGGAAGGTACAGAGTTAATCGAACCTTTAATGGACCGACTAATTGGCCGTACAGCATTCCATACAGTAAAGCATCCTGAAACAAATGAAGTACTCGTAAAGCCGAACGATCTTATTACAGAAGATAAAACACGCATCATTATAGAGGCTGGTGTGGAGAAAGTAGTCATTCGTTCTGTATTTACTTGTAACACACATCATGGTGTATGTAAGAAATGTTATGGTCGTAACTTAGCTACTGGTTCAGAAGTAGAGGTTGGAGAAGCAGTTGGAATCATTGCAGCCCAATCTATCGGTGAGCCAGGTACACAGTTAACAATGCGTACGTTCCACACAGGTGGAGTTGCAGGAGACGATATAACTCAAGGTCTTCCACGTATTCAAGAGTTATTTGAAGCACGTAATCCAAAAGGACAATCTGTTATTAGTGAAATTCACGGTACTGTTGAAGAAGTAAATGAAGTGAAAGATAAGTTTGAAATCACAGTACAAGGCGAAGTAGAGAAACGTAACTATACAGCCCCTTATGGTGCACGCATGAAAGTCGCAGTGGGTGATTATGTTGCTGCGGGTGATCCATTAACAGAAGGTTCAATTGACCCTAAAGAGTTATTGAAAATTCAAGGGTTGGAAGGTGTTCAGACCTACTTGCTTAAAGAGGTACAGAAAGTTTACCGTATGCAAGGTGTAGAAATCGGAGATAAGCACGTTGAAGTAATGGTTCGCCAAATGCTTCGCAAAATCAGAGTCGTTGATTCTGGTGATACAGATGTGCTTCCAGGTTCATTACTAGAAATTAGAAACTTCAAAGAAGCAAATGAATCTGCGCTATTAAATGGGCACCAGCCTGCAGTTGGAAATCCTGTACTATTAGGAATTACCAAAGCATCTCTTGAAACAGATTCCTTCTTATCCGCTGCATCATTCCAAGAAACAACTAGAGTTCTAACAGATGCGGCAATTAAAGGAAAACGTGATGAGTTGCTGGGACTTAAAGAAAATGTTATTATTGGTAAGCTTGTTCCAGCAGGTACTGGTATGACGAGATATCGTAGTGTACAGCCTGCATCAGATGAACTAACAGATGATATGATCCGCGCGGAACAGCCGGAGGAAATAACTCAATCTTAGTCATTAAGATCATGTACAAGTGATAATCCCTGAAGCATCTTGATAAAAAAATTACAAACAACGTTGACAATAGAACGAGTGAGTGATAATATATTCAAGGTGCTTCGATTTTATCCTTGTTGCTTTGGAGGATATATGAAATGTCTTATGAAAAAGTAGCACAGGCTAAGCCAAGTATAATAATTGGAATGAAACAAGCCATGAAAGCCATAAAGCATGGTGAAGTTCAAGAAGTTATCATTGCTGAAGATGCTGATGAGCATGTAACTGCAAAGGTGTTGCGTGTAGCAAAGGATTTTGCAACGCCGGTTCTATATGTTGACTCCATGCAAAAGCTAGGGAAAGCATGCGGAATTGATGTCGCAGCAGCTGTAGTCGCGATTAAGCAATGAAGTTTTGGTGTTTGTTAATGCAATCGCTAAAGCTTTGTTTTTTAATTATTTATGAACCACCTGGATGTGTGGTTTTGCAAACACTTGAATTGAAGGGAGGAAAACAAAATGCCAACTATTAACCAACTAGTGCGTAAAGGCCGTGTGTCTCAGACAAAAAAATCTGACTCACCAGCTCTTAACAAAGGTTACAACAGTTTCAAAAAGCATTTCACTAACCAGTCATCACCTCAAAAACGTGGTGTATGTACTCGTGTGGGAACGCTAACTCCAAAGAAACCAAACTCTGCACTTCGTAAGTACGCTCGTGTTCGTTTAACGAATAGCATTGAGGTTACTGCTTACATTCCTGGTATTGGACACAACCTACAAGAGCACAGTGTTGTTCTTATCCGTGGTGGACGTGTTAAAGACTTACCTGGTGTACGCTATCACATCGTTCGTGGTGCACTTGATACTGCAGGTGTTGAGGGTCGCATGCAAGGACGTTCTAAATACGGGACGAAGAGACCTAAAAAATAATGCAAACACATGCATCTAAAATAAACTTAAAAACAACAAAGGAAAGGAGGGGGACATATGCCACGTAAAGGACCAGTACCAAAGCGTGATGTATTACCTGATCCAATGTATAACTCTAAGCTTGTTACACGCCTTATCAACCAAATTATGGTGGACGGAAAGCGCGGTAAAGCTCAAAAGATTCTTTACAATGCTTTCGAACTTGTACAAGAACGTAGTGGTAACGATGCTATGGAAACTTTTGAACAAGCACTTAAAAACGTAATGCCTGTACTTGAGGTTAGAGCACGCCGTGTAGGTGGATCTAACTACCAAGTTCCAGTTGAAGTACGCCCAGAGCGTCGTCAAGCACTAGGCTTACGATGGATCGTTAATTATTCTCGTCTTCGCGGTGAGAAAACAATGGAAGAACGTCTAGCTAACGAAATTCTTGATGCTGCAAACAACTCTGGAGCATCTGTTAAGAAGCGTGAAGATGTTCATAAAATGGCAGAAGCAAACAAAGCATTTGCTCACTACCGTTGGTAATAGACAAACTAAAACTATACCACCTAATAGGAAGGAGAAAGATTCATGCCAAGAGAGTTCTCCTTGGAAAACACGCGTAATATTGGTATCATGGCACACATTGATGCTGGTAAGACAACTGCTACCGAGCGTATCCTTTTTTACACAGGACGTATTCATAAATTGGGAGAAACACACGAAGGTGCTGCCCAAATGGACTGGATGACCCAAGAGCAAGAGCGTGGAATCACTATTACATCCGCTGCTACAACTGCTCAGTGGAAAGGTCATAGAATTAACATCATTGATACACCAGGACACGTAGATTTCACAGTTGAGGTTGAACGTTCTCTTCGTGTACTAGATGGTGCTGTTGCTGTATTAGACGCTCAATCTGGTGTTGAACCACAAACAGAAACTGTATGGCGTCAAGCAACAACATATGGTGTTCCCCGTATTGTATTTGTTAACAAAATGGACAAAACGGGTGCGGACTTCTTGTATGCGGTTGGTACTCTAAGAGATCGCTTAGGTGCTAATGCTCATCCTGTACAGTTACCAATTGGTGCTGAAGACCAATTCGAAGGAATTATTGATTTAATCAGCATGCAAGCTGTCTATTATGTAGACGACCTTGGTGAGAAAGCTGAAATGCGCGAGATTCCAGAAGAATACAAAGCACAAGCAGAAGAATACCGCGGTAACCTTATCGAAGGTGTTGCCGAAACAGATGAAGAACTAATGATGAAGTACCTTGAAGGGGAAGAAATTACGAATGAAGAGCTAGTAACAGCTATTCGTAAAGCTACTTTAAATGTAGAATTTTACCCAGTACTTTGTGGTTCTGCATTCAAGAACAAAGGTGTACCATTATTAATTGATGCGGTAATCGATTATTTACCTTCACCAATTGATATTCCTCCAATTGAAGGTTTCGTTCCACGTACAGAAGAAGAGGTTGTTCGTAAAGCGGACGATAAAGAACCATTCTCTGCACTTGCCTTTAAGGTTATGACGGATCCTTACGTTGGAAAACTAACATTCTTCCGCGTATATTCAGGTGTTCTATCATCTGGTTCATACGTGAAGAACTCTACGAAAGATAAGCGTGAGCGTATTGGTCGTATTCTACAAATGCACGCGAACTCTCGTGAAGAGATCTCTGAAGTGTTTGCTGGTGATATCGCAGCAGGTGTTGGTTTAAAGGATACTGCTACAGGTGATACGTTATGTGATGAAAAGAATCTTGTTATTCTTGAATCTATGGAATTCCCTGAGCCAGTAATTTCTGTTGCTATTGAGCCTAAATCTAAAGCAGATCAAGACAAAATGGGAATTGCCCTAACGAAACTTGCTGAGGAAGATCCAACTTTCAAAACGGAAACGAACGTAGAAACTGGTCAAACGATCATTTCTGGTATGGGTGAATTACACCTTGACGTTATCGTTGATCGTATGAAAGTAGAGTTCAAAGTAGAAGCGAATATTGGTAACCCTCAGGTTGCTTACCGTGAAACGTTCCGTGAAACTGCTGATGTTGAAGGTAAATTCGTACGCCAGTCTGGTGGTCGTGGACAATATGGTCACGTTTGGATTAAGTTCTCACCAAACGAAGAAGGCGCTGGCTTTGAATTCGAAAACAAAGTTGTTGGTGGTGTAATTCCTCGTGAATACATCGCATCTGTACAACAAGGTGTAGAAGAGGCGATGGAAAACGGTGTTGTTGCCGGTTATCCATTAATCGACATTAAAGCAACACTGTTTGACGGATCATATCACGATGTTGACTCAAGTGAAATGGCATATAAAGTAGCTGCATCAATGGCGCTTAAAGCTGCGAAAAACAAATGTAAGCCAGTTCTTCTTGAACCAATGATGAAAGTAGAAATCGTAATTCCAGAAGAGTACATGGGCGATATCATGGGTGATGTAACATCCCGCCGTGGACGTGTTGATGGAATGGACACTCGTGGTTCAGCACAGCTTGTAAAAGCATATGTACCACTTTCTGAAATGTTCGGTTATGCAACTAGCCTACGTTCTAACACACAAGGTCGCGGAACGTATTCTATGCACTTCTCTCATTATGAAGAAGTACCTAAGAGCGTTTCCGAAGAAATCATTAAGAAAAATGCTGGTGAATAATTGATTTTTTGACTAGCTTCAAGTATAAATTGTAGTATGAGCATAGAATCGATACGTGTATATCGATTCTATGTCACACATAAATAAATCTAAATTATATTAAGTTTCCATAATTAAAGGAGGACGTTTCAATGGCTAAAGAAAAATTTGACCGTTCCAAGTCCCACGTTAACATCGGGACTATTGGACACGTTGACCATGGTAAAACAACTTTAACTGCTGCAATCACAACTTGCTTACACACTCGTTCAGGTTCTGGTGAAGCAATGGCGTACGACCAAATCGATGGTGCTCCAGAAGAGCGTGAGCGTGGAATTACAATCGCTACTTCCCACGTAGAGTACGAAACTGAAACTCGTCACTATGCACACGTTGACTGCCCAGGTCACGCTGACTACGTTAAGAACATGATCACTGGTGCGGCACAAATGGATGGTGCGATCCTAGTTGTATCTGCAGCTGATGGTCCAATGCCACAAACTCGTGAGCACATCCTACTTTCTCGTCAGGTTGGTGTTCCTGCAATCGTAGTATTCCTTAACAAAGTTGACATGGTAGACGATGAAGAACTACTTGAGCTTGTTGAAATGGAAGTACGCGACCTACTAACTGAGTATGACTTCCCTGGTGATGACCTTCCAGTAGTTGCAGGTTCTGCTCTTAAAGCTCTTGAAGGAGAAGAAGAGTATGTTAACAAAATCTATGAACTAATGGATGAAGTTGACGCATATATCCCAACTCCTGAGCGTGAAAACGACAAGCCATTCATGATGCCAGTTGAGGACGTATTCTCTATCACTGGTCGTGGTACAGTAGCAACTGGACGTGTTGAACGTGGTACTATCAAAGTCGGTGACGAAGTTGAAGTTATCGGTATGGCTGAAGAGTCTTCTAAAACTACAGTTACTGGTGTAGAAATGTTCCGTAAGCTTCTTGACTATGCTGAAGCTGGTGACAACATTGGTGCGTTACTTCGTGGTGTTAACCGTGAAGACATCAACCGCGGTCAAGTGCTAGCTGCACCAGGAACTATCACTCCACACAGAAAGTACAAAGCAGAAGTTTATGTACTTTCTAAAGAAGAAGGTGGACGTCATACTCCATTCTTCAACAACTACCGTCCACAGTTCTACTTCCGTACTACGGATGTAACTGGTGTAATTCAACTTCCTGAAGGAGTTGAGATGGTAATGCCAGGAGATAACGTTGAAATGGAAGTTGAACTTATCTCTAAAATCGCTATCGAAGACGGAACTAAGTTCTCTATTCGTGAAGGCGGACGTACAGTAGGCGCTGGCGTTGTATCTAAAATTATTGAATAATAATATAAACAAGCAGTGGACCTTGGTTCGCTGCTTTTTATATTAGTTAGTAAAATGCGAGATGAACGAGAATATATACACTTGCACAATTGAATAAAGCTATGTATAATAGTTTAAGTTAAATTCATTCATAAAATTTGAATTTACACTTGCATATAGGCCGATATTTCTTTATAATGAGTAATGTTGGTCATAAAGGCGATGAAGCGAAAGGTTGCTGACACACCCGGCCCCTTTGCCATGGCAGGATGTCAGGTTAAATTTTCGCGGAGAATGTCTATTATAAAATGGGCGAACAAAGGAGGGACAAAAATGGCAAAAGAGAAAATTCGTATTCGTTTAAAAGCATATGATCATAGAATTCTTGATCAATCTGCGGAGAAGATCGTTGATACTGCGAAGCGTTCAGGTGCTAACGTATCTGGTCCAATCCCGCTTCCGACAGAACGTTCTATCTATACTGTTCTACGTGCAACTCATAAATATAAAGATTCTCGTGAGCAGTTTGAAATGCGTACGCATAAGCGTCTAATCGACATTGTTAATCCAACACCACAGACGGTTGATTCACTAATGCGTTTAGATTTACCATCCGGTGTGGATATTGAAATTAAACTATAATAAAAGTTATTAAATAGGAGGTGTAACGGATGGCGAAAGGAATCTTAGGTCGTAAAATTGGTATGACTCAGCTTTTCAATGAAAGTGGCGAGTTGACCCCAGTAACTGTTATTCAAGCAGAACCGAATGTTGTTCTACAAAAGAAAACAGAAGAGAACGACGGATATGAAGCGATTCAATTAGGTTTTGCTGAAAAACGTGAAAAATTAGCTAACAAACCAGCGAAAGGTCACGCTGAAAAAGCGAACACAGCTCCTAAGCGCTTCGTTCGTGAATTCCGTGAAGTTAACCTTGAAGACTATGAAGTTGGTCAAGAGGTTACTGTAAATACATTTGCAGCTGGAGATGTTGTAAACGTAACGGGTACATCAAAAGGTAAAGGATTTCAGGGGGCTATTAAGCGTCACAACCAATCAAGAGGCCCTATGAGTCACGGTTCTCGTTACCACCGTCGTCCAGGTACAATGGGTGACATTAACTCCATGCACGTATTTAAAGGTAAAAAGCTACCAGGTCGCATGGGTGGAAAAACAGTTACTTTGCAAAACCTAGAAATCGTTAAAGTGGACGAAGAACGTAACCTATTACTTGTTAAAGGTAATGTTCCAGGTCCAAAAAAATCTTACGTACAAATTACAGGCGCAAGTGCGGCTGAATAATAACTATACGAAAGGAGGATAAGTCATGCCTAAAGTAACACTTTATAACCAAAGCGGATCTCAAGTAGGAGATATCGAACTAAGTGATTCCGTATTTGGTATTGAACCAAATGTACATGTAATGAATGAGACAGTATTGATGCAACGCGCTTCACTACGTCAAGGCACTCATGCTGTAAAAAACCGTTCTGAAGTGAGTGGCGGAGGACGCAAGCCATGGCGTCAAAAAGGAACTGGACGTGCGCGTCAAGGTTCTACACGTTCCCCACAATGGGTTGGTGGTGGTACTGTATTTGGACCAACACCACGTAGTTACAGCTACAAATTACCTAAGAAAGTTCGTCGTTTAGCTCTTAAATCTGCACTTTCTCAGAAAGCTGTAGATAACGATTTGTTTGTTCTTGAGAACTTAACTTTAGAAGCTCCAAAAACAAAAGACATCGTGATGCTATTGAACGGTCTTAGTGTAGAGAAAGCTTTAATCGTTACAGCAGACCATGACGATAATGTTGTTCGTTCTTCAAACAATATTCCAGGCGTGAAATCTGTAACATTAGAACAAGTTAATGTTTTAGACTTGTTAACGCATGACAAGCTTATCTTAACAAAAGATGCAGCTGAAAAAGCAGGGGAGGTGCTTGCATAATGAAAGATCCACGTGATATTATTAAGCGCCCCGTTATCACAGAACAATCTGCTGAGTTAATGGCTGAGAAGAAGTACACGTTCGAAGTGAACACTGATTCTAATAAAACAGAAATCAAAGATGCGGTTGAAGCTATTTTTGACGTGAAAGTTGATAAAGTCAACACAATGAACAACAAAGGTAAATTCAAACGTATGGGTCGTTATGGAGGTTACCGTCCAGACACGAAGAAAGCTATTGTACAGTTATCTGAAGATAGCAAAGAACTTGATTTCTTTGAAGGTGCCTAAAAATAAAAATTAATAATAAAGGAGGGAAAAACAGATGGCGATTAAAAAGTTTAAACCAACATCTAATGGACGCCGTTTCATGTCTGGTTCTGATTTTGCAGAAATCACAACAGATCAACCGGAAAAATCCTTGTTAGCGCCACTTCACAAAAAAGGTGGACGTAATAACCAAGGTCGTCTAACAGTTCGTCATCAAGGCGGAGGTCACAAGCGTCAATATCGTATAATCGATTTCAAACGTAACAAAGATGGTATACCAGGACGCGTTGCCACAATCGAATACGATCCAAACCGTTCCGCTAACATCGCATTAATTCACTATGCTGATGGTGAAAAGCGTTATATTCTTGCTCCAAAAGGTCTTACAGTTGACACGAAAGTTGTTTCAGGAGCAGATGCAGATATTAAAGTAGGTAATGCCCTACCACTAGTTAACATTCCAGTTGGTACAACAGTACACAACATTGAGTTGAAACCTGGTAACGGAGGACAAATAGCTCGCTCTGCTGGAGCATCAGCTCAAATCCTTGGTCGTGAAGGTAAATATACTTTAGTACGTTTAGCTTCTGGTGAAGTTCGTCTAATTCTAAGCACTTGCCGCGCTACAGTAGGTCAAGTAGGTAACTTAGAGCATGAACTTATTACTGTAGGTAAAGCAGGTCGTTCTCGTTGGAAAGGTATCCGCCCGACAGTTCGTGGTTCTGTTATGAACCCAGTAGATCACCCACACGGTGGTGGTGAAGGTCGCGCTCCAATCGGACGTCCATCTCCAATGTCTCCATGGGGTAAACCTACACTTGGTAAGAAAACACGTAAACGTAACAAAGGATCCGATAAACATATCATTCGTGGTCGTAAAAAATAATTAATAGACAGTTAGCAACAAAGCTGACTGTCATTTACGGAGGGAGGTTTACAAATGGGACGCAGTCTTAAAAAAGGACCTTTTGTCGATGATCACTTGATGAAAAAAGTAGAAGCACTTGATGCTGATAACAAAAAACAGGTGATTAAAACTTGGTCTCGTCGTTCTACAATTTTCCCTAATTTTGTTGGACACACAATCGCTGTTTACGATGGTCGCAAACACGTACCTGTGTATGTAACAGAAGACATGGTAGGCCATAAACTTGGTGAATTCGCACCGACTCGTACGTATAGAGGCCATGGTGCTGATGATAAGAAAACAAAACGCTAATGAGAGGAGGCACACAAGATGCAAGCCAAAGCCGTTGCGAAATCAGTTCGTATTGCTCCTCGTAAAGCTCGTTTAGTAATTGATTTAATTCGAGGAAAAAATGTTGGCGAAGCAATTGCGACTTTACGTCACACACAACGCGCAGCTTCTCCAATTGTAGAAAAAGTATTAAATTCTGCTATTGCAAATGCTGAGCACAATTATGAAATGGACCCTGATAACTTAGTGGTTTCTGAAGCGTATGTAAACGAAGGTGCTACATTGAAACGCTTCCGTCCACGTGCTATGGGCCGCGCTAGCCAAATTAACAAGCGCACAAGTCATATCACACTAGTTGTATCAGAAAAGAAGGAGGGATAAGAAGTGGGTCAAAAAGTTAATCCGATAGGTTTGCGAGTTGGAATTATTCGCGACTGGGAATCTAAATGGTACGCAGGTAAAGACTATGCAGATTTGCTACATGAAGACATTAAAGTTCGTGAATATCTTGAAAATCGTCTAGTAGACGCATCAGTTTCTAAGATTGAAATCGAACGTGCTGCGAACCGCGTTAACGTATCCATTCACACTGCTAAGCCAGGTATGGTTATTGGTAAAGGTGGTTCTGAAGTCGAAGCACTTCGTAAATCTTTAAACCAGCTTACTGGCAAGCGCGTTCACATCAACATTGTTGAAATTAAAAAGCCAGATCTTGATGCAACACTAGTTGCTGAAAGTATTGCTAAACAATTAGAGAATCGTGTTTCTTTCCGTCGTGCACAGAAACAAACGATTCAACGTGCTATGCGTTCAGGAGCTAAAGGTATTAAAACAATGGTTTCTGGTCGTTTAGGCGGAGCAGACATTGCTCGTTCTGAATACTACAGTGAAGGTACTGTGCCACTACACACACTTCGTGCAGACATCGATTACGGTACTGCAGAAGCAGACACAACTTATGGTAAGTTAGGTGTTAAAGTGTGGATCTATCGTGGAGAAGTCCTTCCATCAAAAAAGAAGTAAGGAAGGGGGATAAGCATTATGTTAATGCCAAAACGTGTTAAATATCGTAAACAACATCGCGAAAGCTTAGCAGGTAAAGCAAAAGGTGGTACATCTGTAGCTTTCGGTGAATTCGGACTACAAGCTGTTGGATCAGCTCGTATCACAAGCCGTCAAATCGAGGCAGCTCGTATTGCAATGACTCGTTACATGAAACGTGGCGGTAAAGTATGGATTAAAATCTTCCCCGACAAGCCTTTTACTTCTAAACCACTAGAAGTGCGCATGGGTTCCGGTAAAGGTGCTCCTGAAGGCTGGGTAGCAAACGTGAAAACTGGTAAAGTATTGTTTGAAGTTTCTGGTGTATCAGAAGAAGTTGCACGTGAAGCGTTGCGTCTTGCTTCTCACAAACTACCTGTTAAAACAAAGTTTGTAAAACGTGAAGAAATTGGTGGTGAAATCAATGAAGGCTAATGAAATCAGAGAATTAACCACTGCCGAAATTGAACAAAAAGTTAAGTCTCTTAAAGAAGAGCTTTTTAACTTACGCTTCCAACTTGCAACAGGTCAACTTGAGAATACAGCACGTATTCGTGAAGTACGCAAGTCCATTGCGCGTATGAAAACTGTTGTTCGTGAGCGCGAGCAGAGCGTTAAATAATAGATAACTGAGAGGAGGTTCACCTCGATGGCTGAAGAGCGCAACAATCGTAAAGTATATGTTGGTCGTGTAGTATCTGATAAAATGGATAAGACGATCACAGTACTAGTTGAAACATATAAATTTCATCAGCTTTATGGCAAGCGTGTTAAATACTCTAAGAAGTTTAAAACACATGATGAGAACAATGCAGCTAAAGTTGGCGACGTAGTAAAGATTATGGAAACTCGTCCACTTTCAGCTCAAAAACGTTTCCGTTTAGTAGAAATCGTTGAAGAATCCGTAATTATTTAAAAGAGATATCGTTCGGAATGATTGCCGAAGGGAGGTAACACGTGTATGATTCAACAAGAAAGCATTTTAAAAGTTGCAGATAACTCTGGTGCTCGTGAAGTAAAAACGATTAAAGTTCTAGGTGGTTCTGGCCGTAAGACAGCTAATATTGGTGATGTAGTCGTTTGTTCAGTACAACAAGCAACACCAGGTGGCGTTGTCAAAAAGAAAGATGTAGTGCGTGCTGTTATCGTTCGTACGAAGTCTGGTGTTCGCCGTAAAGATGGTTCTTATATCCGTTTTGACGAAAATGCAGCAGTTATTATTAAAGACGATAAAGGTCCTCGCGGTACTCGTATCTTCGGACCAGTTGCTCGTGAATTACGTGATCGTAAATTCATGAAGATCGTATCTCTAGCTCCAGAAGTACTATAGTCTAGATTATTGCCTTGTAAGGAGGTGCCATTTACATGCACGTAAAAAAAGGTGACAAAGTAATGGTGATCACTGGTAAAGATAAAGGTAAGCAAGGTACGATCCTTGAAGCTTATCCGAAAAAAGAGCGTGTTCTTGTTGAAGGTGTAAATGTTGTTAAAAAACATGCGAAACCATCACAAGATAACCCTCAAGGCGGTATCCTTAGCCAGGAAGCACCAATCCATGTATCAAACGTAATGCCAATCGATCCTAAATCCGGTGAGCCTACTCGTGTTGGACACGAAGTAAGAGACGGTAAAAAGGTTCGTATCGCTAAAAAATCTGGTGAGGCGTTAGATAAATAAAATAGCGATGAAAGGAGGGCTACTTGATGAACGAACTTAAGAAACAATATCAAGAGGAAATTGTTCCATCTTTAAAAAATAAATTCGAATACGATTCCGTAATGGAAGTACCAAAAGTAGAAAAAATCATCATCAATATGGGTGTTGGTGATGCTGTACAAAACGCAAAGGCATTAGATAACGCAGTTGAGGAGTTAACTTTACTCTCTGGTCAAAAACCACTTATCACAAAAGCAAAGAAATCAATTGCGGGATTCCGTTTACGTGAAGGGATGCCAATCGGTGCGAAAGTAACCCTTCGTGGAGAGCGCATGTATGAGTTTTTACAAAAGCTAATTCATGTTTCTTTACCACGTGTTCGTGACTTCCGTGGTATTTCCAAAAAGGCCTTTGACGGTCGTGGGAACTACACACTTGGAGTAAAAGAACAATTGATTTTCCCAGAAATTGATTATGATAAGGTGAGCAAAGTACGTGGAATGGATATCGTTATTGTTACAACAGCTAATAATGACGAAGAAGCACGTGAATTACTAACTCAATTCGGTATGCCTTTCCAAAAATAAGCACTTAAGCTTTAAAAGGAGGGAAAATAGTGGCTAAAAAATCAATGATCGTGAAACAACAAAGACCTCAAAAGTTTAAAGTGCGTGAATACACTCGTTGTGAGCGTTGCGGACGTCCGCACTCAGTACTACGTGATTTTAAACTTTGCCGTATATGTTTCCGTGAACTTGCATATAAAGGTCAAATTCCTGGAGTCAAAAAAGCAAGCTGGTAATCCCCTAATAGGGAAGGAGGTAAACACAAATGGTCATGACAGATCCAATTGCAGATATGTTAACTCGCATTCGTAATGCAAACATGGTACGCCATGAGAAGCTTGAGGTTCCTGCTTCAACTCTTAAAAAAGAAATTGCAGACATCCTTAAGCGCGAAGGTTTCGTACGTGATTACGAATTTGTAGAAGATAATAAACAAGGAATTCTACGTATTTTCCTTAAATACGGTGCTAACGAAGAGCGCGTTATCTCTGGTATTAAACGTATTAGTAAGCCAGGTTTACGTGTATACGCGAAAGCAGATGAAATTCCTCGTGTATTAAACGGTCTAGGTATTGCTGTATTATCTACATCTAAAGGTGTACTAACAGATAAAGAAGCTCGTCAACAAGCTATTGGTGGCGAAGTTGTAGCTTACGTTTGGTAATTCAAGTTTTTAAAAGTCAGGAGGTGCATTGAATGTCTCGCGTAGGATTAAAAGAGTTACACATCCCGGAAAATGTTGAATTTAAAATGCAGGGAAACGAAGTAACAGTTAAAGGACCTAAAGGTGAATTAACTCGTACATTCCACCCTGATATGAAAATTAAAGTAGAAGAGAATGTTCTAACTGTTGAGCGCCCAAGTGATAACAAAGAACATCGCTCTTTACACGGTACAACACGTACGTTAATCGGTAACATGGTTGAAGGTGTTTCTAAAGGCTACGAAAAAAGCTTAGAAATTCAAGGTGTTGGTTATCGTGCTGTTAAACAAGGTGATAAAGTAATCGTGAATGCTGGATACTCTCACCCAGTTGAGGTAGAAAAGCCTGAAGGTATTGAAATTGAAGTACCATCTCAAACGAAGATTACAGTTAAAGGTATCGATAAAGAACTAGTTGGTGCAGTTGCTGCTAACATTCGTGCGATTCGTCCACCTGAGCCTTACAAAGGAAAAGGTATTCGTTATGAAGGTGAACACGTACGTCGTAAAGAAGGTAAAACTGCTAAATAAGGTTCTATAGGGAACAGAAAGGAGTGACCTAGATGATCACAAAAGCTGATAAGAATGCAGTACGTAAGAAAAGACATTCACGCGTACGTAAGAAAATTGCTGGTACTCCGGAACGTCCACGTCTTAACGTTTATCGTTCAAACAAACACATCTACGCACAACTTATCGATGATGTGAATGGTGTAACAGTGGCTAGTGCTTCTACAGTTGATAATGAGTTTAATTTAGATACAACTGGCAACGTTGAGGCTGCTACAAAGGTAGGAGAACTTGTTGCTAAGCGTGCACAAGATAAAGGCTTTAAAGAGATTGTTTTTGATCGTGGAGGATATTTATATCACGGACGTGTAAAAGCACTTGCGGATGCTGCTCGTGAAGCCGGTCTAGAATTTTAATAGTAAAAGGAGGGACATATATGCGTACAATCGTTGATCCAAGTAAATTAGATCTTGAAGAACGCGTTGTTACTGTGAATCGTGTAGCAAAGGTTGTAAAAGGTGGACGTCGTTTCCGTTTTGCTGCATTGGTTGTAGTAGGAGATAAAAATGGTCATGTAGGCTTTGGTACTGGTAAAGCATTAGAGGTACCTGAAGCAATTCGCAAAGCTATTGAAGATGCGAAGAAAAATCTAATTGAAGTACCAACTGTCGGTACAACAATTCCACACGAAATCATCGGACGTTTCGGCGCTGGTAACATTTTGTTGAAACCAGCTATGGAAGGTACTGGAGTTATCGCAGGTGGCCCTGTTCGTGCGGTGCTAGAACTTGCAGGAATTGGTGACATTCTATCTAAATCTTTAGGTTCAAACACACCAATTAATATGGTACGTGCAACAATTAACGGACTTGACGAACTTAAGCGTGCAGAGGATGTAGCGAAACTTCGTGGAAAGTCTGTAGAAGAACTGTTAGGATAAGGAGGGAAACAGCATGTCTAAAAAATTAGAAATCACCCTCACTCGCAGTGTAATTGGTAGACCACAAGATCAACGCGCTACAGTGAAGGCTCTTGGTCTAAATAAAATACGTCAAACCGTTGTACATGAAGATACTCCGGCAATTCGCGGAATGGCGAACAAAGTATCTCACTTAGTATCGGTTAAAGAGGCTTAAATTTAACGTAAAAGCATAAAAGAGGAGGTGCTCTAATGAAACTACATGAATTGAAGTCAGCAGAAGGTACTCGTAGAAAACGTAACCGTGTAGGTCGTGGAATGGCTACTGGTAACGGTAAAACGTCTGGACGTGGTCATAAAGGACAAAATGCTCGCTCAGGTGGCGGTGTACGTCCAGGATTTGAAGGTGGACAAATGCCTTTATTCCAACGCTTACCGAAACGTGGATTCACGAACATTCACCGCAAAGAATTTGCTGTTGTAAATCTTGAAACATTAAACCGTTTTGAAGAAGGTACAGAAATCACACCTGAACTTCTATTAGAAACAGGCGTGGTAAGCAAGCTTAAATCAGGAATTAAAGTTCTTGGTAAAGGATCCGTAGAAAAGAAATTTACTGTAAAAGCTCATAAATTCTCTGCATCCGCAAAAGAAGCTATAGAAGCGGCAGGCGGTCAAACTGAGGTGATTTAATGTTTCAGACAATCTCCAATTTTATGCGCGTGAGTGATATACGACGTAAAATCTTCTTCACTCTTGCAATGCTTTTTGTGTTTCGTCTTGGAACATTCATTCCAGTCCCATTTTCTAATAAAGAAGCCATTGACTTTATGAATGCAAATAATGTCTTTGGTTTCCTAAATACATTTGGTGGCGGAGCATTACAGCAATTCTCTATTTTTGCGATGGGGATTATGCCTTACATTACGGCCTCCATCATTATGCAGTTGTTGCAGATGGATGTCGTACCGAAATTTGCAGAATGGAAGAAGCAAGGTGAGGATGGCCGTCGTAAGTTAGCTCAGTTTACTCGCTATGCTACAATTGTTCTAGCTTTTATTCAAGCAATTGGTATGTCGATCGGCTTTAACGCCTTAACACAAGGCCAATTGATTGCAGATCCAAGCGTTGGTAAGTTATTGATTATCGCGTTGGTATTAACAAGTGGAACAGCTTTTTTAATGTGGTTAGGTGAACAAATTACCGCACATGGTGTAGGGAACGGGATTTCTATACTGATTTTTGCAGGTATAGCAGCTGGTATTCCAGGTGGCATTAATCAATTGTATGAACAATATATTGTAGGTGCTGGTGAGCAATTATTTATTAACATCGTAATTCTAGTTGGTATCGCACTTGTTGTATTAGCTATTATCGTTGGGGTAATCTTTATTCAACAAGCATTACGTAAAATACCGATTCAATATGCGAAGCGTTTAGTAAATCGTTCTCCAGTAGGTGGTCATTCTACCCACTTGCCTATTAAAGTAAATGCTGCAGGGGTTATTCCTGTTATCTTTGCAATTTCATTTATTATTGCTCCTAGAACTGTAGCGAGCTTCTTCGGTGACAGTGAGATTGCCGGATGGATCCAGTACATTTTTGATTATCAAAACTGGCCTGGTATGATTATCTATGTAGCTTTAATAATTGCTTTCACTTATTTCTACACATTTGTTCAAGTAAACCCTGAACAAATGGCGGAGAACTTGCAGAAACAAGGTGGATATATTCCGGGAATTCGTCCAGGAAAGAATACCGAAACGTATTTAACTCGAGTATTATACCGATTGACGTTTGTAGGTTCGATCTTCCTTGCTGTAATTTCTATTTTGCCAATTATACTTGGTGGGCTTGCAGGTCTACCGCAAAGTGTTCAAATTGGTGGAACAAGTTTACTCATTGTAGTAGGTGTAGCTTTAGAGACTATGAAACAATTAGAAAGCCAGCTCGTGAAGCGTCATTATAAAGGCTTTATTAAATAAATATGTATGAACCAATGAGAGCGAGGGGAACAGTTTGAACTTAATCTTAATGGGTCCTCCAGGTGCTGGTAAAGGCACTCAGGCGGAAAAAATTGTAGAGAAGTATGAAATCCCTCATATCTCAACAGGAGATATGTTCCGTTCTGCAATCAAAGAAGGAACACAACTAGGTAAAGAGGCAAAGTCCTATATGGATGCTGGGGAACTTGTACCGGATGAAGTAACGATAGGTATAGTTCGTGAGCGCCTTGACAAAAATGATTGTAAGAATGGCTTTTTGCTTGACGGTTTTCCAAGAACTACAACTCAAGCAGAAGCGTTAGAAACAATATTATCAGATCTAGGTACTACTTTGGATTATGTACTTTCCATCGACGTTGATACGGAACAACTCGTTGAACGCTTAACAGGCCGTCGTGTTTGTCCAACTTGTGGTGCAACCTATCATGTTCAATACAATCCTCCTAAAGAAGAAGGAAAGTGTAATCATGATGGAGCAGAGCTAATTCAGCGTGATGATGATAAGCCTGCTACTGTCCGCAAACGTTTGGAAGTTAGCTTAGAAAAAACGATGCCTCTTCTTGACTTCTATAAAGATAAGGGCTATCTAGTTTCTATTAACGGAGACCAAGAAATTGATCAAGTCTTCTCTGATATTGATCGTAAGCTTGGAGGCTTAGCGTAATGATTATTACAAAAGCTCCACGAGAAATCGACATCATGCGTCACGCAGGTAAAATCGTTGCGTTAACGCATCAAGAATTAAAGCAGCATATCAAGCCAGGTGTAACGACTAAGCAACTTGATGATATTGCTGAAAAATTCATTACTAGTATGGATGCAATTCCATCGTTTAAAGGTTATAATGGGTTCCGTGGTAGTATATGTGCTTCCGTTAATGATGAACTAGTACATGGTATTCCTAGTGATCGCGTACTTAATGAAGGGGACATCATATCCATCGACATTGGGGCGAAATACAAAGGGTATCATGGAGATTCTGCTTGGACGTATCCTGTTGGTGAAATTGATGAGAAGACGCAGGAATTGTTAGATGTAACGGAAGAAAGTTTATTCCAAGGATTAAATGAGGCAAAGCCTAACGTTCGTTTATCTAACATCTCCCATGCAATTCAATCATTTGTCGAGCCAAAAGGCTTTTCCATTGTTAGGGAGTATGTTGGCCATGGTGTAGGTCAAGACTTGCACGAAGATCCACAAATTCCTCATTTCGGTCCTCCTAATAAAGGTCCGAGGTTGAAACCTGGTATGGTATTAGCTATCGAACCAATGGTCAATGCCGGTGAACGTTACGTGCGTACACTTGAAGACAATTGGACTGTTGTAACAGAAGATGGTAAAATGTGTGCCCATTTTGAGCATACTATTGCTATAACAGAAAATGGTTATGAGATTTTAACTAAAGCCTAAGTGAAGGTGATCGTTGTTGAACGAATCGGAGTCGAGTCCGCGAATAGGTCAAGTTGTTCGTGTCTTACAGGGTCGAGAAGTAGAGCAATATATGATTGTTATATCTATATTAGATGAACGCTTTGTATTGCTTGCTGATGGAGAGAAAAGAAAATATGATCGTCCTAAGAAAAAGAACGTTCAACATATTGAATTCATGGATTATATCTCTCCAGAAGTCCAAAACAGCCTTCTAGAAACTGGTCGCGTAACGAATGGCAAGCTGCGTTTTGCCTTATCAAAATTTGTAAATGAAGAAGTGACTGATTTGAAGAAGGAGGATCAACTCGATGGCGAAAGAAGATGTAATTGAAGTAGAAGGTACCGTTATTGACACATTGCCAAATGCAATGTTTAAAGTGGAGTTAGAGAACGGTCATACTGTGCTAGCCCATGTTTCTGGTAAAATTCGTATGAACTTCATTCGTATTTTGCCTGGGGATAAAGTGACGGTTGAACTTTCTCCTTATGATTTAACAAGAGGACGTATTACCTATCGCTATAAATAGCGAAGATACTCCGTCTAAAAGGAGGTATGGATGATGAAGGTAAGAGCATCTGTAAAACCAATTTGCGAAAAATGCAAAGTTGTCCGTCGTAAAGGTAAAGTTATGGTTATTTGTGATAACCCTAAACATAAACAAAAACAAGGATAATACAGAAGGAGGTGCTGTACTACATGGCACGTATTGCTGGTGTTGATATTCCACGTGACAAACGTGTTGTCATATCATTAACGTATGTATACGGTATTGGTCATTCCACAGCTAAGAAAGTATTAGCTGAGGCTGGAGTTTCTGAAGATACACGTGTTCGTGACTTGACTGAAGATGAATTAGGTAAAATCCGTAAAGCTATTGAGGCATATAATGTTGAAGGTGATCTTCGTCGTGAAGTGTCCCTTGACATTAAACGTCTAATTGAAATTGGTTCTTACCGTGGATTACGTCATCGTCGTGGTCTTCCATTACGTGGACAGAAAACGAAGAACAACTCTCGTACACGTAAAGGTCCACGTCGTACAATCTCAAACAAGAAAAAATAATGTAAAGGGGGTAAGCTAACTCTATGGCACGTAAAACAAACACACGTAAAAAACGTGTTAAAAAGAATATAGAATCTGGTGTTGCACATATCCGTTCTACATTTAACAATACAATCGTATCTATTACGGATGTTCAAGGTAACTTGATTAGCTGGAGCAGTGCTGGTGCTTTAGGTTTCAAAGGATCTCGTAAATCTACTCCTTACGCAGCACAAATGGCAGCGGAAGCAGCAGCTAAATCTTCACAAGAACATGGTATGAAAACTCTAGAAGTAACGGTTAAAGGCCCTGGTGCAGGTCGTGAAGCGGCAATTCGTTCCCTTCAAGCTGCTGGTCTAGAAGTTACAGCCATTCGTGACGTTACGCCAGTACCTCACAATGGTTGCCGCCCACCAAAACGTCGTCGCGTATAATTTGCTTGTATAGAATTTGTCACCCTGTCTATAATGGGTTATGATAGCTATTAAACAGCATCGATAAGACAATAAGCATAAAGGGTAAAAAGTGCATAATTCGGGGACTGCCTACCTGGGGAATTTCGGTTAGACACATCGTCTAGCCGAGGTTTCGACGTTTTGAAGGAGGGTTATATTTAATGATCGAAATTGAAAAGCCAAAAATTGAAACGGTTGAGATCAGCGATGATGCTACGTTTGGAAAGATCGTCGTCGAACCGCTTGAACGTGGGTATGGTACTACACTTGGTAACTCCTTGCGTCGTATCCTATTATCCTCACTTCCTGGCGCAGCTGTAACATCAGTTGAAATTGATGGTGTATTACATGAGTTTTCTACAATCGATGGTGTTGTAGAAGATGTTACAACTATCATCATTAATCTTAAGAAGCTTGCAATGAAGATTTATTCTGAAGAAACAAAGACTTTGGAAATTGATGTTCAGGGAGAAGGAACAGTTACGGCAGCAGACATCACGCATGATAGCGATGTTGAAATTCTTAACCCTGATCTTCATATTGCGACGTTGCAATCTAATGCTAGTATGCGTATGCGTATTACTGCCGAAAAAGGACGCGGGTATCGTCCGGCTGAGGCGAATAAACGTGATGATAGCCCAATCGGCGTCATCCCAGTTGATTCCATCTTCACACCGATTTCACGTGTTACCTACCAAGTAGAGAAGACACGTGTTGGTCAGGTTACAAATTTTGATAAGCTTACGTTAGACGTATGGACTGACGGAAGCATTCGACCAGAAGAAGCAGTATCTTTAGGTGCTAAAGTTTACATGGAACACCTAAATATTTTTGTTGGGCTTACAGATGAAGCGCGTAATGCCGAGATCATGGTGGAAAAAGAGGAGGACCAGAAAGAAAAGGTTCTTGAAATGACCATCGAAGAGCTTGATTTATCTGTTCGTTCATACAACTGCCTCAAGCGCGCTGGTATCAATACGGTTCAAGAGCTTGCTCAGAAGTCTGAAGAAGACATGATGAAGGTTCGTAACCTTGGCCGTAAATCTCTTGAAGAAGTGAAGCATAAGCTTGATGAGCTTGGCTTAGGCTTACGAAAAGACGATTAATATATTTAAATTAGAGATATTGCAGCAAAGGAGGGAACTGACATGGCTAGAAAACTAGGTCGTACAACAGATGTACGTATGGCAATGCTACGCAACCTTGCCACTGACCTAATTGTTCATGAACGTATTGAAACGACAGAAGCAAAAGCGAAAGAGCTACGTTCTGTTGTAGATAAAATGATTACGCTAGGTAAACGAGGAGATTTACATGCTCGTCGTCAAGCAGAAGCATTTTTATACAATGCTAAAGGTGAAGACAGTGACCAAACTGCAGTTCAGAAGCTATTTTCTGAGATCGCTCCACGTTATGAGGAGCGTCAAGGCGGTTACACTCGCATCATGAAAGTTGGTCCACGTAAAGGTGACGGTGCAAAAACAGTAATTATCGAATTGGTATAATTTACTGCGTAATAAAGGGCAGGACGAAATCTCTCTTGAGGTTCATCCAGGCCCTTTTTTATATGGGCTAAGAAAGGAAGTCCTATAACATAGAAGAAGGGGCAATTATGAGCTTATTTGTCCTTTTATTTTGTCGTATTATCGATTAGTATGTAAGAAAAGAGATTTCCTATGTATGTAGGAATAGAGAAGAGCTGAGGAGGGCTGAGATGGAGAAGAGCTTCGTGACTTTCAAAGATGTATCCTTTCGTTATCAGGAAGAACAACCGTGGATATTTAACGGTTTAAATATATCGGTAAATAGAAATGAATGGGTAGCTATTATTGGTCATAATGGATCAGGGAAATCGACTATTGCGAAATTAATGAATGGGTTATTATTTCCTCAAGAAGGAACGATTTCTGTTGACCAGATGGAACTACAAGATGAAACCATTTGGGATATACGCAAGAAAATAGGAATGGTGTTTCAAAATCCAGACAATCAATTTGTCGGGACTACGGTTATGGATGATGTCGCCTTCGGGTTAGAAAATCACGGCATACCTCGCGAGGAAATGAAACGAAGGATTAAAGCTAGTTTAAATGCTGTTGGAATGATTGATTATATTCATCACGAGCCACATCGTCTATCAGGAGGTCAAAAACAGCGTATAGCGATTGCCAGTGTGTTAGCTATTGCACCAGAGATGATTATATTAGATGAAGCAACAGCTATGTTAGACCCTATAGGTAGGAAAGAAATAATGAAGACTGTACATCAACTTCGTGAACAGCGGGATGTATCGATTGTTACGATAACGCATGATTTAAATGAGGTCACGTATGCAGACAGAGTTATTGTGATGAATAAAGGTGAAGTATGGTACGAAGGGACGCCAAGAGAAGTATTTGCTAAGCAACGTCAATTGGATGAGATAGGGCTAGGAGTACCGCTTGTGACGCAGTTTGCTCATGAATTAAAGCGATATGGGATGGAGCTTGAGCCAGAACCTATAAACCAGAAGGAATTGGTAGATGCACTATGGAAATATCATTCGACAATGTAAGTTATATATATCAACCAGGTACACCTTTTGAGCATCGAGCACTACATCAATTAACGTTCACTATTCCCTCACAATCGTTTGTTGCTGTTATCGGGCATACCGGAAGTGGTAAGTCCACCCTTATTCAACATCTCAATGGGTTATTAACACCAACGAGTGGAGTAGCGCGAATTGGTCCCTATGTGCTTCAAGCAGGGGAAAAGAATAAAGACTTGAAATCATTACGAGAACAAGTTGGTGTTGTGTTTCAATATCCAGAGCATCAGCTTTTTGAGGAAACCATCAAAAAGGATATTGCTTTTGGTCCGGCGAACTTTGAGGTAAGGCAAGAAGAGATTGAAAGACGTATTTATGCTGCTATTGATGCGGTAGGGATACAATCAGATATGTTAGAGCGATCTCCATTTGATTTAAGTGGAGGACAGATGCGGCGTGTAGCGATTGCTGGCGTATTAGCAATGGAACCAAGAGTGTTAGTGTTAGATGAACCAACTGCTGGACTTGATCCAAAAGGACAGCAAGAAATTATGGACATGTTCTACAACCTTCATCAAGAGAAGCAACTAACAACCGTGTTAGTAACACATAGTATGGAGGATGCTCTTGCATATGCTGATTACATCATCGTGATGGATCAAGGAGAGCTGTATAAGGAAGGAACACCATTAGAGATATTTCTGCAACCGCAAGCTTTGAATAAAGTAGGATTAGAAGTGCCGGAAATCATTAGCTTGTCGTCTACGCTAGAAAAAGAGTACGGAATTACAATAGATTACAAAAAGCAGACGTTAGAGGAACTCGCTGAAATGGTCGCTCATCAGTTAAAAGGGAGGGCGACGCATGAATAATTCTATGGTTATTGGCCAATATGTTCCTGGTGATTCTGTTGTCCATCATTTAGATCCACGAACAAAAATATCTGTCATTTTTTTCTTTGTTATCATTGTATTCTTTGCGAACTCTATGCTGAGCTATGGACTGTTAACGGTATTCTCTTTAGGTGCTGTATTCATGACAAAGATACCGTTTAGTTATATTGCGAAAGGCTTAAAGCCGATATGGTTTATCATTATTTTCACTTTCTTATTGCACGTTTTTATGACAAAAGAGGGTGAAGTTGTATTTGAACTATTTTCGTATCCGATATATTCAGGAGCACTTGTTCAAGGTGTGTCGATATCATTGCGCTTCTTCTTACTTATTCTCGTCACTTCGTTGCTCACGTTAACGACAACACCGATAGCTATTACAGATGCAGTGGAAGATATGCTTCATGTGCTAAAGAAAGTACGCTTCCCTGTACATGAATTAGCATTGATGATGTCTATATCACTTAGGTTTATCCCAACGTTAATGCAAGAAGCGGAGAAGATTTCGAAAGCACAGGCATCTAGAGGAGTCGATTTCCGCACAGGACCGTTGAAAGAGCGAATCCAAGCGATAGTACCATTGCTCGTCCCGTTATTCGTTAGCGCTTTTAAACGGGCTGAGGAACTGGCGATGGCAATGGAGGCGCGGGGATATCAAGGGGGCGAAGGTCGGACGAAATTACGTGAATTGAAGCTAGAGAAAAAAGATTACGTCACTTTATGCGTGTTTGCCTTCGTCTTAATCGGCGTATTTATTACTAGAAATTAGAGGCGATGTTGTTATGGAACGAATAAGTTGCATCATCCACTATGATGGAACGAACTATTCAGGCTTTCAAATACAGCCGAATAGTGTAACGATACAAGAAAAAATTGAGAAAGCGTTGCTGAAGATTCACAAAGGAGCGTCTATCCGTATTATAGCTTCAGGGCGAACCGATGCAGGTGTACATGCCATGGGGCAAGTGATTCATTTCGATTCCCCTCTTACATTGAAGGAGAAGGAATGGAAACGAGCGATGCAAACATTATTGCCATCTGATATTCTCGTGCATCATGTCCAAAAGGTGGACGCTACTTTTCATTCCCAGCATCATTCGAAAAGTAAAGAATACCGTTATTTTGTGTTAAATCGTCAAGATCCAGATATATTTAATCGTCAATATGTGCACCATGTCCCGCACACTTTAAATATAGACGCCATGGAGCAAGCTTGTGCATACATTAAAGGGACACATGACTTTACATCTTTCTGTTCGATGAAAACAACGCTTAAAGGGGACAAAGTGCGAACGGTGACAGAAGCTACTTGCACGAAAAATGGAGACACGATTGAATTTGTCTTTAAAGGAAATGGTTTCTTGTACAATATGGTTCGTATTTTAGTAGGGACTTTATTAAACATAGGAAAAGGAAAGTATCCTCCTATCTATATAAAACAAATACTTGAAGCGAAAGATCGTAATAAGTCCGGGGCAACGGCACCTGCTCACGGTTTATTTTTATGGGAAGTAACATATGAATAAAAACAACGTATCCAGGTGTAACATTCGACTTGACATTTGGTGTCTAACTATTATAATATAATCTATGGCATTTTATTTCTAAACCATGATTAGCCCCGGAAACTAATTATGTTGAAAATAAAATAAACGTTCGAATAATCGAAAATAGGAGGGAAAAAACCATGCGCTCAACTTTTATGGCAAATGAAAATAACATTGAACGTAAATGGTATGTGGTGGACGCTGAAGGTCAAACTCTTGGTCGTCTAGCTAGTGAAGTGGCATCTGTTCTTCGTGGTAAGCACAAGCCAACTTACACACCACATGTTGACACTGGTGATAACGTAATTATTATCAATGCAGAGAAAATCGAATTAACTGGTAACAAAATGGCAGACAAAAAGTACTATAACCACTCTGGACACCCAGGTGGATTACGAGTTCGTACAGCTAACGATATGCGTACAAAGTACCCACGTGAAATGATTGAAACTGCAGTTAAAGGAATGCTACCAAGCGGAAGCCTTGGACGTAAAATGGGCAAGAAGCTTTACGTATATGCAGGTTCTGAGCACAAACATCAAGCACAAAAACCAGAAGCATTAGAGCTTCGTGGATAATTAAAGGAGGTAAAGAATAGTGGCACAAGTACAATACATTGGTACCGGTCGTCGTAAGACATCAACTGCTCGTGTACGTTTAGTTCCAGGTACAGGTCGTATCGTGATTAACAAACGTGACGCAGAAGATTATTTCCCGTATGAAACGCTACGTGTGATTACAAAGCAACCTTTAGTTCTTACTGAAACAGAAGGTAACTATGACGTTCATGTAAACGTAGATGGTGGAGGATTCACTGGTCAAGCTGGTGCAATTCGTCACGGTGTAGCACGTGCATTATTACAAGCAGATCCAGAATACCGCACATCTCTTAAACGTGCAGGTTTCTTAACTCGTGACTCTCGTAAGAAAGAGCGTAAGAAGCCAGGTCTTAAAAAAGCACGTCGTGCACCACAGTTCTCAAAACGTTAATAGGGTTGTTGATATACCAACGTTTGCAAAGGTTTTTTGGTGCAAGTTGGTGCAAATTAACGTTAATCTTATAAAGCATTTAACAGATTTAAAGCATCGGCATCTTGCTGGTGCTTTTTTTCTGGCATTAATTCCAGATAATAACTTTGTGTCGTTTGTATATTTATATGTCCTAATCGTTTTGATACATATGCAATATCAATGTCTTGAGCAAATAAAAATGATGCGTGAGTATCTCTCAAACCATGAAACGTTGTTTTTTTAATGTTTAGTTTCACTAGTAGTTCAGTCAACTGTTCAGATTGTTTAAATCCCCCAAAACTAAAAATATAACCATTCTCTTTAAAAGGAATCCTACGAATAAGCTCATACACTTCTTTATTTATAGAAACATCACGTTTTGCATTTTGTGTCTTTAAGGAAGTATCGTTAGAAGTAGGACTGATGGAATGTCTAACTTCTATTCCGTATTCATAAAGACTCTCTGGACGTATTGCTAGTAGTTCTCCACGTCTCATACCTGTTTCTAATGCTAGTAATACAAGTACGTTGAATTCATCTTCTGGATGCTGTAAAACGTAATTGCGAAGCTTTTTAAAATCTGTAATAGATAAAGCTTTGTTTCGTTTAGGTGGGTTTTCTCCACGTGTTTTCACTAAACGAGCAAAATCGTTTGTAATATAACCACGAGCATATGCATCACATAAGGATGTTTTTATTTTTAGAAGCACTTCATGTGTTGTTTTTCGTGAATGTGTTTTCGCATATTCATCAATTTTCTTTTGAACGACAATATCATTTAAATCTTTTAATTGGTTCATCACCGTAACTTGGGGTTGACTC
>NZ_AVPG01000022.1 GCF_000775615.1 Pontibacillus litoralis JSM 072002 | reverse complement strand
AAGTTCGTAATGTCTTTCGTTTGCGTCGCTTGTTTTGGCGACTTAATTAATATAACATTTAATCGAATCTTCGTCAACAACTTTTTTAAAAAGTTTTAAAAGCTGTTTTGCTTTTTCGATTGTGTGCATTTGTTACGTTGTTAGCGCAACGTTTAATAATATACCATGATCATTGTCATATATGCAATAGTTTTTTTAAAAATTTCTTGTGTTTTTATATAAAACAGGACGCAAACTGTATAGGAACGCTTTTTTTGCACACAATAAAAGCGCTCAAGCATAAACTTGAGCGCTAATTCTTTCTTAATCTCTATGTCTCATTTGTGGGAATAATAGTACATCACGAATAGATGGGGAATTCGTTAACAACATAACTAAACGATCTATACCGATTCCTAAACCTCCAGTTGGTGGCAAGCCGTACTCCAATGCTTCTAAGAAGTCTTCATCCATCATATGAGCTTCATCATTTCCTTCTTCACGCTCTTTTAACTGCGCTTCAAAGCGTTGACGCTGATCTACTGGATCATTTAACTCAGAAAATGCATTTGCATGTTCGCGGCCAACAATAAATAACTCAAAACGATCTGTAAAACGCTCGTCTTCTTTGTTTTTCTTAGCCAGTGGAGAAATTTCAACTGGGTGACCATATACGAATGTTGGTTGAATTAACTTCTCTTCAACAAATTGTTCAAAAAACTCATTCACAATGTGGCCGAACGTCATGTTATGTTCAATTTTCACACCATGTTCTTTCGCTAATGCTTTCGCTTCTTCATCAGACATCTCTGCCCAGAAATCGACACCTGTATATTCTTTAACTGCGTCCACCATATGGACTCGTTTCCATTGTGGAGCTAAATCCACTTCATATTCACCGTAAGGAACCGTGGTCGTACCTAATACATCTTGCGCAATATGGCTGACAACATTTTCTGTTAATGACATAATATCATGGAAGTCCGCATATGCTTCATATAGTTCAAGCATTGTAAATTCAGGGTTATGTCGTGTAGATACGCCTTCATTACGAAATACTCGTCCAATTTCATACACTTTCTCCATACCACCTACGATTAGGCGCTTTAAGTGTAGTTCAATGGCAATACGCATATATAAAGGCATGTCTAAAGCATTGTGATGAGTAATAAATGGACGTGCGCTCGCCCCACCAGGAATCGCATGCATAGTTGGTGTTTCTACTTCCAAAAATCCTTTATCGTCAAAATAACGGCGCATAGACTGAATAATCTTACTGCGCATAATAAATGTATCTCGGCTACCTGGGTTCGTAATAAGATCTAAATAACGTTGACGATAACGTTGCTCTACGTCTTTCAAACCATGGAATTTCTCTGGAAGTGGGCGTAGTGACTTCGTTAACATGTGAAATTCTTTCGCTTTAACAGATAGTTCTCCTACATTCGTTTTGAATACGACGCCTGTCACGCCGATAATATCTCCTATGTCAGCAGATTGGAACAATTCGTATGCTTCTTCTCCAACAGCGTCTTTACGTACGTATATTTGCACTTGACCCGTTAAATCTTGAATGTGCGCAAAGCCCGCTTTTCCTTTACCGCGTTTTGTCATTATACGCCCAGCGATTGTCGTTGGGATTTGTTGTTCTTCTAATTCTTCTTTCGTTTGGTCGTTATATGCTTGTTTTAATTGTTGTGACAAATGCGTCCGTTCAAACTTATTCCCAAATGGATCGAATCCTTTTTCATAAAAAGAATCAAGTTTCTCGCGTCTCACTCGCATTAAGTCATTTAATTCTTCCGTCATTGTTTAATCACTCCAGTTTTAAGTTGCTATATCCTCTACGTTCTAGTTAAAGACTATTATAGAAAACGTTCGAAAACTGCCAGGTGTACTGACAGTCTATTTAAAGGTAGTATAGAAAAACCATACAGTTGTGTCAATTTCCCTTACTTTACGAAACTTTCATTCTTGCCTGAGACTCTTGAACAAAATCATTCAACACCGTGACAAGTTGTTCACGAGTTTCCGCTTCATTGATACGCCTACGGACTTTGCCGTTGCCTTTTACCCCTTTAAGATACCATGCAGCGTGCTTGCGCATTTCCTTAATCGCCGTTTTCTCTCCTTTAAGAGCGATTAAACGATCCATGTGCAATTTACACACTTCAATCTTCTCATGTGGTTGAGGTTCATCAATGAGTTCTCCTGTTTCAAGATACTTCGTTGTACGATAGATCATCCAAGGGTCGCCTAACGCCGCTCGACCTATCATAACTGCATCTACTCCCGTTTCATCTAGACGACGTTTGGCTTCTTGAGGTGTATCAATATCGCCATTTCCAATAACAGGAATTGATATATTTTCTTTTAATCGACGAACAATATCCCAATCCGCATACCCTTCATACAATTGCGCACGAGTACGACCGTGTAGTGCTACCGCTTTAGCACCTGCTTCTTCTAACGCTTTGCCATTCTCAATTGCTAGAATGTGGTCTTCATCCCAACCAGTACGCATTTTCACCGTGACAGGCTTATCAACATTTTTCACAACAGCGGCTACCATTTCATGAATTTTGTTCGGATCTAACAGCCATTTAGACCCTGCATCGCACTTCGTTATCTTCGGTACAGGGCACCCCATATTAATATCGATAATATCAGCCGTTGTATTCTTATCGACAAATTGAGCAGCTTCCACAAGGGTTTGCTTCTCCCCCCCAAAGATTTGCAAGCTCATTGGACTTTCTTCTTCATCGATATACAACATTTTCATCGTTCTCTCGTTATTATTCACTATTCCTTTATCACTTACCATTTCCGCACATACAAGTCCCGCTCCGAACTCTTTTACAGTTAAACGAAAGGCTGAATTACACACTCCGGCCATTGGAGCAAGTACAACCTGATTAGGAATCGTGATATCTCCAATGTTCCACATATATACCCTCCTTATCCATACGCTATTTATGAATCGTTATCGTTTATCTGAAGTATGAATAACTCGTTTCGTTCTCTCAATACAGTACCAAACATTAACTAATCCCTATTTGCCTATCTCCTTTTCATTTTGCCCATTACGACGCTTCCATGGCCTTACTCCTTTTACCTCGTCTTCTGGTAAACTCAATAAAAGCTCTTGTACCGTCTTATCGTAATTTGGCAGGTACACAGTTGAACCAATATCATTCAAAGGGACAAGCACGAAAGCCCGTTCGTGCATTCGTGGATGAGGTACGGTTAACTTCTCTGTTTGCATATTGGCTTGATTATATAATAAGATATCAAGATCGATCGTTCTCGGCCCCCATCTCACTCTTCTTTCTCTACCTAGTGTCGACTCAATGGTTTGACAATAAGCAAGTAAGTCAACTGGAGATAGAGTCGTTTCTACTTTTACAACACCATTTAAAAAGTCATCTTGATTAGTATAACCTACTGGTACCGTTTCATAAATAGCGGATGCTCGGACATTTTTTATTTCCTCATGGCTACTTAACCGTTCAATCGCTCGTTCAATAAACGTTTGTCTCGGATGTATGTTAGAGCCTAACGCAATAAACGCTATCGCCATATTATACTCGCTCCCTGCAAATTTCCACTGCAACGGAATGATAGTGCCCAGGAATTGGCGGATCTGGTTTGACGACTTTCACCGTTACAGCTTGTATTTTCGTAAACGTCTGTAAAAGAGTAGCCGCTAATTGCTCCGCTACTGCTTCGACTAAGTTTTTTGCTTCACCTTCTACAACTCGTTTTGCTACTTCGTACACGTGCCCATAATTCACGCTTTCCTTCATATCATCAGACGTACCAGCTTGCTGCAAATCTAATTCTAATTGTAAATCAACAATAAAACGTTGTCCTAGTTTATTTTCTTCTGGATATAAGCCGTGATAGCCATAAAACTGCATTTGATTCATCATGATTTTATCCAAGGCCATTCCCTCCTTTACCTAACATGGCATCCATCATTTTAACCATTCGTGCCATTTCTTTCACATCATGAACACGAACGATATCGGCACCTTTTGCAATGCCCAAACAAACTGTCGCACCTGTACCTTCCACCCGCTCATTTACAGGAAGGTCTAATACTTGTCCGATAAAAGATTTCCGGGACGTGCCAAGTAACAACGGATAACCGAAGGCACTGAATTCCTCCAGTTGACGCATGACCTCTAAATTATGAGCACCCGTTTTCGCAAAACCAACCCCTGGATCAATAACTATATTGTGTTCTCTTACACCGGCATCCTGAACCAATTGAATGCTTTCCTGTAAATCTACTTTCATATCTGAAATTAGATCGTTATATTCCTTATCTGTGCGATTGTGCATTAACATAATAGGAACTTGATAGGCAGCTGCTATATTCGCCATCTCTGGATCCTTCTTAGCCCCCCAAACGTCGTTAATGATAGACGCACCAGCCTCTAGCGCCGCTCTCGCTACATTCGATTTATACGTATCAATAGAGATTGGAATATGAACTTCACGATGCACGGCTTTAATAATCGGAATTACACGTTCTAATTCTTCTTTTTCTGTAACCGGATCATGACCTGGACGCGTCGATTCACCGCCAACATCAATGATATGCGCACCATTACGTTCCATTTCTTTTGCTTGTTGAACCGCCGAAGCCACCTCATCAAATTTACCACCATCAGAAAAAGAATCAGGCGTAACATTCAATATTCCCATCACAAGTGTTTGTTCGTCAAGATTGTAATGCTTTTCTTTCGTGCGTAACATTCGCGCCATTCTACTATCTCCTTTACCGTTCTAATCTACCATTACTATTGTACACAATGTAGCTACTATATTCACATATTTTCATATTCTAGGCACTTGAACAAAAATCGTTAAAAAGCCTACCGCTCCTCTAAGCGATAGGCTCTACACATCTTATATACTTTCTTAATCAAAATCATATAGCGGAGTCGATAAATAACGTTCTCCATTACTAGGCACAATCGCCAACACTTTCTTCCCTTTACCTAGCTGTTTGGCTACTTGCTTCGCTGCATAAACGGCCGCTCCTGAAGAAATTCCTCCGAGAATACCTTCCGTTTTCGCCATCTCTCGTGCTGTTTCAAAAGATTGTTCATTCGTAACACGAAAAATTTCATCATACACATCCGTCGCTAATATTTCTGGCACAAATCCTGCCCCAATTCCTTGAATCTTATGAGGTCCCGATTTTCCACCTGATAATACAGGAGACGAATCTGGTTCTACGGCAACGATTCGGATACCATCGTACTCATCCTTCAGCACTTTACCAGCACCTGTAATCGTTCCTCCCGTTCCAATGCCAGCTACAAAAGCATCTAATTGATTGCCCATCTGCTGTACAATTTCTGGGCCAGTTGTTTTCTCATGAATAGCCGGGTTCGCTTCGTTGTTAAATTGCTGAGGCATGAAGTATCCGTGCTCATCCGCTAACTCCCCAGCCTTCTGAATAGCCCCCTTCATTCCTTCACTTCCAGGGGTTAAAACTAACTCTGCACCGTACGCTCGTAATAAATTGCGACGCTCTTGACTCATCGTATCGGGCATAACTAGCAAAGCTTTATAACCTTTCGCTGCTGCCACCATCGCTAAGCCAATACCGGTATTTCCGCTCGTTGGTTCTACAATTGTATCACCTTGTTGCAGCCTACCTTTTTCCTCCGCATCCTCTATCATCGCAAGAGCAATTCGATCTTTCACTGAGCTCCCTGGATTCATGAATTCTAATTTCACATAAACTTCTGCACTTTCCTCTTCATTTACACTGTTTAACTTTACAATAGGTGTTTGGCCAATCAAATCAACAATCGATTCAGCAATACGCATAATGCCACCTCTAATCCCGAGTATTTTTATAGGTTTTAATAATAATATATGCGTCTACGTTAAAAATGTCAAACCATACACGTTAAAAATCACATGAGAATGGAGGCGAATCGATTAATCATCATAATAAGAATCTACCCCAATTTCTTCCCATAAATCTTTAGGAGAGAAGGAACCTCCAACATGTTGTAACGCCACTTGTCTTTCCACCGCTGCTTTTAGTTCATCATAAGTGAAAGATATAGCAGGCAATGTCCGATGTACATACAACAAGATATAGTCTTGCTCCGAAGGAAAAGGTTTACTATATTCCCCTTCTTCTAACTCGCTTGCCACATCATAATAGGAATCTGATAAAAAACTGCTATCTTCAGAAAAATAACCTAAATAACCACCTTTTTGCTTCGTCTCTTCATCTGCAGAGTATTCTCTCGCAAGAGCATCAAATGCCGCACCGTCATCAAGCTCTTGAACGACCTTCTCTGCTTCTTCAGAAGAAGACACGACAATGTGAGATAGCTGATATGTTTTCTGGAATTCATACTGCTGCTTATACTGATTATAATATTCTTTCATTTCTTCTTCTGGAATACCAACATCTTGCGTCATTAAAGCTTCTAATAAATAATTGTACCTGACTTGCTTTCTCCAATGATCACGCATAGCTTGCAGTTGGTCATCATCCATAACACCAGTCATCGTCTCCATCAAGGATAGTTCTCGTTCAATCAGCTTCTCTTCTATTTGCATATCTTGCTCTTCAGCTAATTGAAAAACAACCTCTTGATTAATTAGCTGTTCTAACACTTCTTCACCGTGCTGATGATCTAAAGCCGATAGCCAACTTGCATAGGTAATTGATTTATCGCCTACTTTTGCCACAGCAGCTTGCATGTCTTGAATCGTACCTTTATCTGTTTTCATTCCTCGATCAGAGAAATTCATCCAAACTAAGGTTGCTACATTTGTCATAAGGAGCACAACAATGATGCTCCACATTTGTTTTCTCGACATACGTCACCTACTTTATTATAACAATGCTTTTAATTCTTCTTCTGTAAACGTATAGTGTTCATTGCAGAAATGACAAGTTGCTGATGCTCCATGATCTTCTTCAATCATGCTGTGCAACTCTTCTTCACCCAACCCTTTCAGAGCGTTTTCTAACCTTTCCTTTGAACACTTACATGTAAACTGAATGTGAGTATTGCCTAGCACGCTAGGATTACCACCAGCTAACAATTCCTCAAGAATTTGTTCAGGTGTATACCCTTGATCAATTAATGAAGAGATTGACTGTACTGAGCGTAAATTCTCTTCTATCTTAGCAATTGTTTCTTCATCTGCATCAGGCATCATTTGAATAATGAACCCTCCTGAAGCTTTAATCGTTAAATCTGGATTTACTAATACACCTGCACCTACTGCAGATGGTACTTGTTCTGAATTAGCAAAATAATACGTGAAATCCTCACTTATTTCACCTGACACAATTGGAACTTCCCCAGTAAAATAATCCTTCAATCCAATGTCCTTCACAATGCTAATCGTACCTGTTGTCCCTACAGCTTTTGCTACATCTAGCTTCCCATGTTCATTTAATTCAAAATCGACATGCGGGTTCGACACATAAGCTCGAACGTTCCCTTGCGTATCTGCATCAGCAACAATGGCACCAATCGGACCGCCACCCTCTACTTTCACAGTCAGGTTGTCGTCCCCTTTATTCATCGCTCCCATCATCGCCGCTATTGTTAACGTACGCCCTAGCGCAGCTGATGCTGTTGCATATGTATCTTGACGACGAGCCGCTTCTCCTACAGTATTGGTAGAGGTAATAGCAAACGCTCTCACCTTTCCTTCAAATGCAGTTGAACGAATTAAATAATCTTTCATAAGCTTGTCATTCTCCTTTGTTTACACATTTTCCTTCATTTCGTTTATAAATTTCATATAGGCCTTTCAACGTTAAATAAGGATCCACTACGTCAATCGTTCGGGATTCCTCAGCAAATAATGGTGCCAATCCACCTGTAGCCACTACTGTCGGTGGCATGCTTGATTGCTCCTTCATTCTACGAACTACTTCATCTACTTGACCAACATATCCATAAAATATTCCCATTTGCATCGCCTCTACCGTCGAACTACCGACAACATTTTTTGGTGCCACTAATTCAACACGCGGTAGCTTTGCCGCTTTCGCATACAATGCTTCTGTAGATATATTAACACCTGGAGCAATAGCACCACCAACATATTGCCTTTCCTCATCAATATAGCAATACGTCGTCGCTGTCCCGAAATCAATAATAATTAATGGCGTATCATACTCTTTAATAGCACCTACTGCATTCACGATGCGGTCAGCCCCTATTTCATTTGGATTCGGATAAATCATGTTTAATCCCGTTTCCACTGACCCATTACCTACAACAAGTGGTTCAAGTTGAAAATAATTACGGCACATACGTTCTAAAGCGTACATAATCGGTGGTACTACAGAAGAGATGATAATACCATGTACTTGTTCAAAAGCTAAACCATCATGCTCAAATAATTGTTTAATAATCATCGCAAACTCATCTTCTGTTTTATGACGATCAGTACCTATTCTCCATTCATATTGCAATTCTCCACGGTCAAATACACCTAATACTGTATTAGTATTGCCAACATCGAATACAAAAATCAACCCTCTCACCACTTTCATTCACATTATAACGCACTTATCATACCACACCTTATTCAGCTAAGTATTTTCCCTTATCCTAATCTGTAACAGGAATACTATACACACCGACCAAGAAACTCGTAAAAAAAACTGCCCCTGACCAACAGGTGGTCGGAGCAGTTCATTTGACATTATTCGTTGCGTTGATTCTCTTCATCAACTTCTGAGCGGTTAGAATCCGTTTCTACTTCTTCTTCCGCCTTAGATTGAATATTTACTTTCACATCAGCGTCTTGCTTCGCTTCATCTTCTTTGACTTTTGCTGCTCGAGAATCTTCTGGCAATACACCGTGTTTAAATAGAGAATTAATTTCAGCTTTATCTAACGTCTCTACTTCAAGCAATGTTTGCGCAATTAATTCTAATTGTTCTTTGTTCTCTGTAAGAATTGTCTTCGCGCGGTCATAACATTCCTTCACAATGCGTTGTACTTCTTGATCAATCTCATAAGCAATTTGATCACTGTAATTTTGTTCATTTTGAATATCACGGCCTAGGAATACTTGGCCGCCACCACCACCACCAAATTTCAATGGTCCTAGTTTGTCACTCATACCAAATTCCGTCACCATTCGGCGCGCAATATCTGTTGAACGCTGAAAATCATTACTTGCTCCTGTACTTACTTCGCCAAAGATGATTTCTTCAGCAACTCGACCACCAAGCAGTCCTGTAATCTTATCTAGAAGTTCCGGTTTCGTCATCATGAAACGATCTTCTTTCGGAAGCATTACAGCATAACCACCAGCTTGACCACGCGGAACAATCGTAACTTTGTGTACTTCATCCGCTTCATCTAACACCATTCCAATAATCGTATGCCCACTTTCATGGTAAGCAACGATATTGCGTTCCTTACTCGAAACAACACGGCTTTTCTTAGCAGGTCCAGCAATAACACGGTCAATTGCTTCATCAACAGATACCATGTCAATTTTCTCTTTATTCGCACGGGCTGCTACAAGAGCGGCTTCGTTCAATAAGTTCTCCAAATCTGCACCAGAGAAGCCAGGTGTACGCATTGCGATTGTATGCAATTCCACCTCTTCAGCAAGCGGTTTGTTACGCGCATGCACTTTAAGCACTTCTTGACGACCTTTCAAGTCTGGGCGGTTAACTGTAATTTGACGGTCGAAACGCCCTGGACGTAATAAAGCAGGGTCTAAAATATCTGGGCGGTTTGTTGCAGAAATAATAATAATTCCTTCATTCGCACCAAACCCATCCATTTCAACAAGCAATTGGTTTAGGGTTTGTTCACGTTCATCGTGTCCCCCACCAAGGCCAGCACCACGTTGACGTCCTACTGCGTCAATCTCATCAATAAAAATAATACAAGGTGCATTTTTCTTCGCATTTTCAAATAAATCACGGACACGAGATGCACCGACACCAACAAACATCTCTACGAAGTCAGAACCACTAATAGAGAAAAATGGAACACCGGCTTCTCCTGCTACGGCACGAGCCAATAACGTCTTACCTGTTCCTGGAGGTCCTACTAAAAGTACCCCTTTAGGAATGCGCGCTCCAATTGTAGCAAATTTACGTGGGTCTTTAAGGAAGTCCACTACTTCAACTAGTTCTTGCTTTTCTTCATCTGCACCAGCTACATCTTTAAAACGTACTTTCTTCTTGTCTTCGCTAAATAATTTCGCTTTACTCTTACCGAAATTCATGACACGACTTCCGCCGCCTTGCGCTTGATTCAGTAAGAAGAAGAATAAAATAAAGATAATCACAAATGGAATAATATTCGTAAAGAAAATAAGCCATCCGCTCGGATCCTCTGCTGCTTCAAAATTCAAATCTTTAAGACCTTGATCTTCAGCAATGTCAATCACTTCTTTTACTTCTTCACCATTGTCTAAAATGGTAGCAGTGAATGTTTCTTTACCTTCTTCAGCTGACTTTAACTTACCTGTTATTTGATAAGCTTGGTTCGTATATTGAATAGTCATGTCTTCCACTTGACCATTGCTTAACTTATCTTTGAACTCTGTGTAACTTAGTGGCTGTGTTTGTTGATTATCACCACTTAACATGCCAACAACACCAATGACAACCATAAAAATGACTGCATAAAATAGTGTATTACGAAATACTCGGTTCATTGCCTACCTCCTCCCAGGCGAGAAAACTATAGTAAATAGTACCATAGTTAAAAGTTGATATACAACTAATAACCATTAAGGTTTCAAAAATTGTAATTAAATTTAGCACATCCATACATCCGATTCATTATTCGCTTTGATCGCCACCATACACAGAAGGCTTTAAAACCCCAATGTATGGGAGATTACGATACTTTTCTTGATAGTCTAACCCATAACCTACTACAAATTCATCAGGAACTTCAAAGCCTGCTAAATCAGCAGATACAACACCTTTTCGACCAGCTGGTTTATCTAACAGTGTTACAATTTTGATGGATTTTGCTTTACGGTATTTAAACAAGTCCACAAGATAGCTAAGCGTTAAACCACTATCAATAATATCTTCAATAATGATTAAATCTCTTCCCTCTACTTGTGTATCTAAGTCTTTAATAATTTTTACTTCCCCTGTTGATTTCGTAGAACCATGGTAGCTTGACACATCCATAAAATCCATTTCTAAATGTGTATCGATGCGTTTTAATAAATCAGACATAAAAGGCATCGCACCTTTTAGCACGCCGATTACTAACGGAAACTTACCGTCATATTCTTCTGTGAGTTGAGCGGCTAGTTTCTGTATCGTTTCTTGAATTTTCTCCTCCGATATTAGTACCTTCTCCATATCGTTATGCATTGTCCATCCTCCTAGATAAATCATCCTGGTTTATACGTTATGTGCAACCAATTTCCAGGCTTATTTGCTTCTAAACCGGCTTTCTGTATGGAAACAACCCACAACAGCTTCCCATTATGGTCCGTCACAATTGGCCAAGCATCCCGTTTTGGTTTCGGAATCTTGTGATCGATAAACAAATCTTTCACTTTCTTCCGTCCAACCATCCCCCTCAGTGCGATTTTATCTCCAGGCTCCCTCGTACGAACATACAATGGAAATGAGACTTGATTCAAATCACATATAAAGTGGTGATGATTACGCTCTGCTTGCCAAACGCCTATTTCGGCATGAAGACTAGATCCATCCGGTAATAACACCTGTCCAGGCACATCTAACTTGAATTGATAAGCTACACTTTCCTCCTTCTCAAACGTAAATGCCACATGATCATAAGAACGTATTACCAATAATTCATCCGGCAAATCAATTGATAAGTGAGGAGAGCTTGACTTAAGCACATGTTTAAACTGTTCCCAATGTTGATAAGATAAATCATTGGGCAGCTTATCGTAAAGATAATTTAATATTAGATGAAAGGTACGCCTTTGTAAAGATGGAGAAACACTCAGAAACGCTAATCGGTCGAACTCCATATGCCGATACGTTTTCGTAAAAAGAGACGATTGAAAAAGACGATTTGCTTCTTGTTGTAAAAAATCTTCATCTTCCTTTGCATACACGCTAAATTGTTGGATATGTTCATGTATCTTCTCATTTTGCTCTTTTAAAAAAGGAAGAACCTCCATTCGAAATGCGTTTCTCGTATATTGAGAGGATTGATTCGATGGATCTAAACGAGGTTGAATCGCATGCTGAGCACAATACTGTTCAATTTCACGCTTTGTAACACCTAAAAAGGGACGTATTATTTCACCATAACTAAAAGGGCGTTTGACATCCATACCTTTGATTTGTTTTGGTTCTACGCTACGAGTAAGACGCATGAAAACCGTCTCCACTTGATCATCACCATGGTGACCTAATACAAGGAAATCTCCGCCACATTCTTTCATTTGCTCTTCGAAATATGCATACCTCATATGACGTGCAGCAACTTGCGTACCAACTTGGTATTGTTCTTTATATGTAGGTACATCTAACTTCACTGCCTTACATAGAATGCCCCACTCATCACACATCGATGTGACATACTTCACATCATCTGCTGATTCATTCCTTAAGGAGTGATCAACCGTTAAGGCGATAAGACGAAATTGCCACTGCTGTTGAATTGATTTTAAGTAATGGAGAAGAGCCATTGAATCCGGTCCTCCGGAAACCGCAACAAGCATCGTCGCGTGCTCCTTAAATAATTCATGCTTTTCGGCAAACTGATCAACCTTTAAGGTAAACAAACGTTCCACTCCGTTCTTCTCTTTCTCTGTATCATTGTTAATCGTACCATTAATGCTAATCAATCTGCAAAGCATATGCTACAACCATTGTATAACGATATAAATCATGTAAAACAATCCAACCATGACGCCTATACCTATCCCTTCCCACACTTTACTTCCCCGGCGATACGGAGCATTTTTTTGCTGTCGACTCTGCGGCGCTGAACTTGAAAATTTCTTCTTAACTTGAGGAGACCTAGAGAAATTTGTTGTGGACGTAGGGTGTTTCAACGCAACCTGTTGAATATCATGGCGCATTGCACCACTACTATTGTATTTTCCGTATAAGGCATTCTTGAGTATCGCTTGATAAGCAGTTAACTCTTTCACTTGATGTAGCTTGCGAATCAATGTCTTCTCTGGATCTTGACCCTTTTCAAATCGATGAGGATAATACAATTGGATAACAACCATCGCTAGAGCGAACAAGTCATAAGATGGATTTGCTTTCCGAGAACCCATTCCCCAATAACCGCGATCATAGAATTCTGTGTATTCCTTAATCGCCCTTCCTATTTGCGTTGTCCCACCTACATCAATCCACCTTAAGCGAGCGGGTGGGTACGTTACAATTAAATTATCTGTCTTTAAATCTCCAAAGACCCATCCTGTATCATGAAGTTGCTCTAAATCAGTAAGTAATTGCATAACTAATACACCGATCCACTCGTTGCCATGTTGCTTAATAAACGTGATCAACTCTTTTCCTTTCAAATACTCCATCACGTAAAAAGACAACGCTCCACCACCAGGCTGAATCCAATCATCAACATCCACCAAAGAAGGCCCAAGAGTCTTTCCTTGAACCTTCTGGAACGTTTTCAGTACGTTAACCTCTGTTGTAATAGATGAACCGTTACGACTCAATTTAAGCGCATACTGTTTCCCTTGTCGTTCTGCTAAATAAACGGTACCACACGCACCAGAACCGAGCTTTCTTAAAATACGATAAGAACGTTTATACCATTTACCTGTTACAAACGTTCCTAATGATAATTCAATATCCTGACTCTTCCCTAGCTGATTCATCACGAGTAATCAGGCTCCTTACCCTTTTCTTCTTGCTGAAATGATTCATTGCTTCTCTTAACGCTGGTCCAGTAGGTGTGATACCTCCGCTTGTAAGTTTGGGAAATACAGATGCAATAGCATTTAACTCAGGTGTCCAGTCTACTATTTTGTCGATAGCTTTTCGCTTTCCTGGAAATGAGAAAATTGAAAAACGATTTTTGCCCATCCGTGCATTTAAACTGAGCGATAAATCATAAAGAGAATCTTGTACTGTCGGTAATTTACTATGCATGCTAGCACTCGTATCAACTAGCACTAGCACTTGCAAATCACTCGTTTCTCCCAATTCATCCACTACTTCCATTACTTCACCACGTTGGTCTGGCGGTAATTCTTCCATATTCTTTCCTGAACCTAATATAGACTGAAGCTCTTGGTTGACGACTCCTTGTAACGTCTGCGTCATTCCTTGCCGCGTTACCATTTGCACAGTTTGCGACAAAGCCTTTGCATACACTATTTGACTTACCCCACCACCTGAAAGGGAAATTTCCTCTACTTCTTCTAACCCTTCCGGCTGCTCCGTTTGATCATTTTCCAGCACACCTATTACATTGACAGTGATTCCTTGCTGCAACGCTAACGATGCCACCGCTGCAGGATCCTCACCTTGATTCGAACACCCATCTGTAATTAACAATATTTGCTTAATCGTTCCTTTATTCATCTTCCATCCTCCTCCTGATTCTACTACCATCATCACCGCAATGAAGCAGAAATATACTACACAATGGAAGAAAAAGTGAACGACTGATTACGCTTCCCTCCTAACAACTGGGATATTCGCCCATTGCGGAATGTTACGTTCTATTCTCGTCACTACTACCGTCATATCATCTTCAATCGCCCCAGCTCTCGTTCTCACCACTTCTTCTAGAAGCAAGTCAGCAATATCTTGCGGATTATTCGTTTCCATATTTTTTATTTTTCGTCGTAACCATCGATCCACATTTTCTACATGCTTAGGGCCATCAAATATACCGTCACTAACCATGATGAGAATGTCACCAGCTTTCAGTTGTTCACTTACTACATCTACATCAAATTCACGAACAATACCAATTGGTAAGTTACTTGACTCGACTTTTATAAATTGGTCACCACGCTTAATAAAACTCGGAGCAGAACCAATCTTCAAGAAATCTGCTGAGGCATCGTGTAAATCCACGATAGCTAAGTCTAACGTCGAGAACACTTCATCTGTCGTCCGTAACGATAATATAGAATTAATGGATTTAATAGCCACTTTCTCTTCAATACCTGTTTGGAGAATTTGCTGCAATAGATGTAACGTTTCCACACTTTCTACGTGCGCTCGCTCTCCATTTCCCATGCCGTCACTAATAGCCACCGCATATTTACCTGCCCCGAGTTCCATCATGGAGTAACTATCCCCAGACACTAATCCACCGTCTTTAGCAGCATGGGATACCCCCGTTTCCATAACGAATTTTCGTGCAGAACCAAACGAGAAATAACAATATCCATTCGGAAACGGAGAAATCTCTTCTTGCTTTACGACAACCGTTTCATTTAGTATCTCCGACAATACTGGGGCAACAATCTTCGCTCCTTCCCCTTTATAGTCATAGAAAGATAGTGTCATCTCAATATCGATATTCCCCGGTTCTAAGCTGTAGATTTCTAACTGATCCATTTCAAAGCCCATCTGATTCAAGGCTTGGACAATCTCTTCTTCTTGAATATCGTGATTCTCTCTTTCTTTTACGATTTCCTTAGCAAAGTCCTCCATCACTTCGGAAACACCTTGAAGTTGTTCCGCCACAAACCTTCTACTTTCTAACACTTGTTTCTTTAAATGTTTATTCGCCTGGAAGAATGATAACTCATGTTGCATCGCTTCTAATACTTTATCTGGCTTGACGCAATGTCTTTCAAAATCATTTTTCAACTTTCGGTTATGCTGCAGGGAGCCATCCTGTAATCCATCCATCATCTCCTCCATGTAACCATACGTCTTATCAAACTGCTGCGCCCAACACTTTTCTTTCTTAAAACACGTTTGACACGTTTTCTCTGTAACATTACTTAAATAATAATCTCGCTCTTTCACTTCTTCTCGATCATCCTCTTGCCAGTCTACTTGTGAGAAACTATTCGAAAGCGCTTTAAACACATCAGAGAACTGTCCTACCCGATCTGCTGTAACGTTACGGACATTTAATAAATATTGCTCTTGCTGCTGAGTATGTTCATTCGTTCCCGGTATGTACCGAGCAATTTTGCGAATCCACGCCTCAGGTGTTATCCAAAACAAGCCTACTGCTACAGCCGTTTCCAGTAGTGAAGGCGTTACATCCGCATATCCATTGCCATAAATACCAATGAGCATCGTACCAACAAATAAACCGATACCTACCCCAAGCTTCTTACCATCTTTTAGCAACCCTCCTAAAAGTCCAGAGAAGGCGAGCAAACTCATTTGATACAAATTTGCCACATTGGCTAGGCTAAGAATAAGTCCCGTTACAACACCTACAGTTGATCCAATTGCAGCGCCACCTACATAAGAAAGCCACAGCACTAAATAACGGGATAAGATTTGCTCCATAGATAAGTCGGATAATTGCCAGCCAATCGTCCCAGTGAGTACAGATGCTAACAAAATAATCACACATACAATTTCTTCATTTTTTAATGTGGTTTTATATCGTTTGGGTGATAATAAAGGAATGCTTTGCATAAAAATGAGAACAAGGATGGCACTAAGGCTCGCTTCTACCAATGCCATCATCCAATTGTACGGATCGATATTGCCACTAAAGGAATACATAATTGATCTCGTTCCAGCACTTGCCAAAAAGACGAAAAACGGCAAAAACTTCTGTTGATCTCGATATCGCTGAAACAAAAAAGCAAACATAAGGAATATGAGCATAGAAACAAAAACGAAAATACTTTGTTGCCAATGTAACGTAAACGATCCAGCCACAACAGCAAACATCACTTTAAATGACTTCTCCTTCCGAATAAGCCACACAGAAGCGAGAAAAGAAAGGGCAAAAGGTGACACAGTTGATAACACAACAGCTCTTCCTAATAAAAAGCCCACAACAAATAAGAGAAAGCCTCGCTCAATAAAAAGGTACTTCACCTCTTCCCCTATCTTTCGCTTCCATCTCACGAACCAATTCATTCGGTTGCCATTCCATACTTTTGACGTTTCCCCTGTTACTGACTCCATCATCTATACCTCCTCCTTGTGATATTATTGAAACATAAGAGACAAGCTCTTTTTGTCAAAACAGCAGGAGAAAGTATAGAAAACTTTCGACTTCATTCATCGCGCTAAAGGACAATTCGCCAAGAACACCGCATTCTCATACTTGTTCGAGTCAACGAAGAGATCACATTCCTTTTATTACATTCTCGTCACGAGAAAACGTAATAAAATATCAAATAAGTTATTGACACTTTTTTTATCATAGTGTATTATATTCTTTGTGCCTTCGAGATATTAACATTGGATTACAACGTTAATATGTGGAGACTATTTTTAATTATGGCGGCGTAGCTCAGCTGGCGAGAGCGTACGGTTCATACCCGTGAGGTCGTGGGTTCGACTCCCTCCGCCGCTACCATTTTATTTATAAGAAATGACTTAGGCCCGTTGGTCAAGTGGTTAAGACACCGCCCTTTCACGGCGGTAACACGGGTTCGAATCCCGTACGGGTCATTATCCGATTCTTGTCCTAGCACGCAGTTAATTGCGTGCTTTTTTATATGCAATTAAAAAATGCTTCTCGCATCATTACAAGAAGCACTCTCATGCTTATCTAATCTTTTCAATGGATTGGATAGCTTGTTTCACAGTCGCAAAAGCTTTTATAGACGAGAGATTTAATTGTAGTATGGTTGATTTCATAGCAAATTCCGGTGATGCTCCTGCAATCAAAAGTTCAATTCCTAATAAACGTAGCATGTCCTTAAGTCGGAAAATACCCTGAATCATTTCCTCATCATAATGTTTGAGACCTGATAATTCCATAATTAAATAGTCATACTCTCCTTTTGCTACCTTGGAAGTAATATTATCAACCATTTCCGCCATTCGTTCTCCAACCATATTCCCCATAATAGGTAAAACACAGACACCTTCTGCTATGAGTACAATAGGTGTCGATAAAACCGAGACTTCCTCTCTAAACGTTGATAAGTTTTTTTCAGTATGTACTTGTCCCGTTATATCCTTTTGAATACCAACTAAATAACCTTTCCTTTGATGTTCAACATAGACAGGATCAATATGTAATTCGTTCCAAAAAGGCGTTCCATCTTTTTTATAATTTAGTATAACAGTAGATATCGAGGCATTTGCTTGAACAGCTTCTCTTAATTGATTGATTACTTTCTTATCTGTACCTTCACCTTGTAAAAAACGACAATTTAAACCGATAATGTCATCTGCACGATAACCTGTAATCCTTTGAAAGCCTTCATTGACAAATATGATAGGATTATCTTGTTCGTTTGGATCTGTAATAATAACACCGACACGCGTATGATCTATAGCCGCCCCTAACAACGTATTTAATACTGTCTTCTCTATAGCATGATGATCCACCGATTATCCCCCCTTTATTCTTTTTAGTTTCCTTTTTCATAATATCAAACATAAACATTTATACCATAGAGCGAAAGGTCCGTTACCTAAATGGCAACGGACCTTTCATCTCATATACATTCATCCCTATTGTAAACTAAAACAGCAGTCATTTCCTTATGATCAGGTCATAGACAGCAAGTTAGCCTCTTTTAGCACCTCGTCCTCCACGTTTTGACTCTGTATGCTTCTTCAATGAAGCCATACGCTCCTCACTATCCTTTAAGAAACGATTCATCTTCGCCTCAAAAGTTTCGGGCTTTTCACGACGGTCTCGGTTACCTTTACCGCCACCGCCACCGCCTTGTGGGCGACGTGGTTTATTATTATAGTTCTCCTGCGCTTTCTTGATGGAAAGTCCAATCTTCCCATCCTTTTCAACATTAATGACTTTGACCTGTACTTGGTCTCCTTCTTTAAGATGGTCATTAATGTCTTTAACATAACTATCAGCAACCTCACTAATGTGAACTAAACCTGTAGAACCATTCGGAAGCTCTACAAACGCTCCAAAATTAGTGATCCCCGTTACCTTGCCCTGCAACTTGCTGCCTACTTCGATTGACATAAAAAAAATGCTCCTCCTTAAGAATTTCAAAAAGTATCTTCTAACATATTATATATAAGCTTCAAAAAGAGTGTCAATATGACGGAGTATCTTCTGGCAATTTAAATATAATTTCGCCTTCTTTTGAGAAGAAATAGTTCTTTCTCGCAATTTGAAGCACATACTCATCGTCTTTCAACAATTTGATCTCATCCCTGAGGTCTTCTTCTTGTTGCTCTAATTGTTCCATTTCCTTTTGTAATTCTTCGTATTTTTTTTGTTTCTCTGCGTACAAATTCCTTTGATTAATATGATAAGCTAATAAGCCGCCAAATAAAAGGAAAGCTACGATGGTAAATAAAACAAGCCGACGAACTAGGCGTTTTTTCTTTCTTTGTTGCCTTTCTACATAGGCATCGTATTGTTTCATATAACCAGAATCAATTTTAGTGACTCGTTTACGACTACCTTTCACAGATTGGCTACCTCCCCTTCTGTCGGATTTTATTCCACCATTGTAATAGTATATTCTTTATTTTACTATAAAACCCTCGTAAAGGGGATAGATAATTTTTCAAAAATTTCGGTGTTATTTGCCACATCAGTCTTCCCATTAGTTGAATGGGATACCATACTACTTTACCTATCAACAATAATAGCCAAACTAAAGTCGCAAAGCACACCTCTACCATCTTCAACAGTAGCACACCTAGCCCTTTGATAGGATAAAAAATGAAGATAGTATACAGACGATGAACAGCGCGCAGCATTACAAGCGCAGCAGCTATCCCCCATTCTAACACATGGTGATAAATTGGCTTAAATAACGCTTGATACATCGTAAAACCACATAAAATCAGTAAAAAAATATAAACACGCAGTTCTCCGTGATTGGATATAAATAAAAAATAAAATATGACTAGCCCTTGCAATAGCCAATACAAAATTTCAATAAAAAAGGAAGCTACTACTAGCTTGTTCCAATACCTTTCTAATCTACGGAAAGTATCATGGGCCATCCCTAAATAAATGCCGCTTCCTAACATCATAAACATCGTGAAAAACTGCGTATCTAAATTCATTTAAACATTTTGCTAAAGAATCCTTTAGCTTTCTCCCCATGTTGATCATCTAAGTAGGAAAGTTCATCCACTTTCCCTTTTATCGACACAATCCCTTGATCAACATCAAGATTTTTCATTTGCAAGTTTTGACCACGTACAACAAGAAATCCCATTGATGTTTGCAGGAGAAACTCTTCTGCGTCAAAACTATCTACTTCTTTCACACCAGTGATCTCTAATTGACGACGATTATTCATCTTCACGTGATGTTCAGCCTGCCCACGCACCGCACTATCCTTCTCATAATATTCCATCGAACAACCCCCTTATCGCTACCAATGTATGATAAAAAGGTGCAAGTTAGAACTTATTTAAGAGGAGGGACACTACAACGGTTGTAGACCACTGTGTTCATTACAACTCTTCCTCTTTCACAACTTTGTATAACGTATTCGCTTCCTCTTTCTTAACATTTTCGCGTAATGATATAATCTCAATCGTGAGTTGCTTTTGACCGAAACGAATGGAAAGCGTATCACCTACTTCCACATCGGATGATGCTTTGGCTTGTTTGCCATTAAGCTGAATACGACCTTGGGAGGCTACTTCTTTAGCCAATGTTCGTCGTTTAATTAACCTAGAAGTCTTCAAGAATTTATCCATCCTCATAACTTACGAATCACTTCTTTCTTTTTGTTTTGCTTGTTCCCAATAATGATCTAATTCATCTAGAGACAAATTCTTCATAGTGAAGCCTGCTTGCTGAATTTCCTTCTCCATCTCTCTAAAACGTCGTTCAAATTTATGATTAGTGCGTTGTAAAGCTAATTCTGGGTTAATTTTATAGTAGCGAGCAATATTCACAAGAGCAAATAAAATGTCTCCAAGTTCCCCTTCTTGTTCATCATGTGACAACGTTTGGACACTTTCATGGAATTCGTATATTTCTTCTTGTACTTTATCCCATATCGGCTTTGGATCATCCCAATCAAAGCCAACTTTTCTCGCTTTCTTCTGTAATTGCTCAGCCTTCAGTAAACCCGATAACACCTCCGCGACACCATCGATTGCTGAAGGACGTTCAGAACCTTTTTCTATTTGTTTAATGGCTTCCCAAGTTCCTACCACTTCTTCTGAGGTGTGCATCTTTTCATCGCCAAACACATGTGGGTGACGACGAATCATCTTATCTGTGATCGATGCGATTACATCATCAATAGTGAAAAATCCTTCATCAGCCCCAATTTGACTGTGTAACATGACTTGCAATAAAACATCACCGAGCTCTTCTATCATGCCTTCATCATCTTGATCATGAATCGCTTGAATAAGCTCATAGGCTTCTTCTAACAAGTAAGGACGCAACGATTCATGTGTCTGCTCTTTATCCCACGGGCAACCATTAGGTCCTCTTAATGTAGCAATCACTTCATAAAGGCGGCGAAATTGGTGCTGCAACAGTTCCGATGGAGCCGGCGGAACGTACACACTCGTTAAATTGTTAACCATCACTTCACGATCTAGCTCATATAAAGGAACTTGTTGAATGTTCTCTTGCTCACTCCCTGCTGCCGTCACGATATACACAGGATAATCATAAGGTAAATCTTCCATCAGCTCTATTTTTACAGTTGAAGCAATCATTTCATCATACACTTGACAGAAAATGGTGTGTTGTCCGTAATGGATATCCCTTCTTGCAAATGACGTTGCATCTAAAAACTGAAACCCTTCTATGGGATCTATATGTAAGGCGGTAAACAAAGCGTCTAAATAGCTGTGGCCTCCTTGCATGTTCACTTTTACATCGCCACGTTTCTGAGCTTGTAACAATAACTGCACCGTCCGTTCCGCTAACATCGGATGTCCTGGGACAGCATACATCACCTCATTATGATTCGCTTTTTCTAATAACGTACTTACAATCGAGTCGTACACCTCTTCAAATTGGTCGTACGATTCATATATATGGTCGAAGCCTGTAAAACATACACCCTCTTCCTGTAACGCTTTCACAACTGGATGGTCCATCGTCCGCACATATACTTCCCCTTTATATGCAATCAGTGTACGATACAACCCTACAGACAATTGTTCTAAATCACCAGCACCTAACCCTATTACTGTAATTTGCTTCATTTGCTATCTCCTTTTTGCCATTAACATTAATTTCTCACCTAGCGGAACGCCTTCTAAGTCCTTCTCCGCGAAAATGCCCGTTCGCAACAACATAAGAAGAAACACACCCATACCAAGCACGACATTAACCAACGTATAACCGACGTAATCAAGGCGAGATTGAACGGTAAACAACTGCTCATATCCCCATTCACCTACCACAACGGCGATACCCATTGCACATAATGATGCTATTAGTTGTTTCCACGGAACAGTTGTTAAAACGTTTACACCTATCTCTTTATACAATGCGATACTATTACCGATACACACAGCCAGAATAGCTAGAACAGACGCTACTGCTCCGCCGTAAATGCCGTACACAGAAACAAGCCAACTGTTAAGCGCTATTTTCAACACAAAGCCGATAACAACCATGATGGCTGGAGTTTTCACCTTGCCAATCCCTTGTAAAAGCGATGAAGACGTTAAAGCTACTGAGCCAAATAGAATAACTAACGCCAACAACTGTAACGCCATTGTTCCGTCTTGCGAATCGAAAAACAGCTTATTCACGCTAGGAAGCACAATGATTAATCCTATGGTGGCTGCAGACGCAAAAATAAAACTAAAACGCATGGCACGATACGCATCATTATATACTTCCTGCTCCTTGTTCTCTAGCCGTTGTTTCGTAATAGAAGGCACTAAAGATAAGGCTAAAGAACTACCAATAACCGTACCCAATTGAATAAGCGGATATCCCCGGTCAAAGATTCCTTTCCATTTTTGTGCTTCCACGAACTCCATACCTAAACGCTCTAAGCTAGCAACCATTGTTAAAGCATCTCCGAGTTGAATAAATAACAACATCATATAATTGATACAAATAAACAAACCTACTACAATGACTATTTTCGCCGTATAGACGAAAGATACCTGCTTATCTGCATGACTTATACGAGCGGGAATACGTACCCATGCCACATAGCTAAGATACACCGTCGCAACTATCGCACCGATGACAGAACCAACCGCAGCACCCGCTCCTACATGATATAAACTGTACCCACTCCGAACGAAATACACCGTGCCAACTATAATAATCAACACACGAACGAACTGCTCTAGCATTTGCGAATAAGCTGTTGGACCCATATCATTCAACCCTTGGAATACCCCTCGTAACAAAGAAGTAAACGGCAAAAACAGAAAGACAGAAGCAGCCACTCGAAGAGGCATAACAAGGTTGTCATCCCCCATCACATGAGCTATGAACGGTGCACCGATATAACACACCGCAAAGAAAAGGACACTTATGCTTAATAACAGAAAAAAAACCGGCATAAAAAAGCCACGTATCGATAAAGACCGCCGCTGGGCAACTAATGTTGAAATCGCAACCGGAAAGCCGTATATCGATATAACCCAAGCCATCCCGAGAAAAGGATACACTTGTTGATATATGTAAAAGCCAACATCCCCAGCGATATTTTGTAAAGGAATCCGGTACCCTGCACTCAGTATCTTGCTTATAAGACCAGCTAGCGTTAACAGCAAAGCACCTTTGAAGAAGTTTTTTTGTGAAGCATTATGTTCCATTCGTTAATCCTTTCCCTAAATTGATCTTGCCCAATTATAGCATAATGTGAAGGTGGAGGTTCGCTAAGGCTACAATAATAAAAAGGAGCCTTTTGTACTGGCTCCTTTACGGTTATAAAGACATATAGAATACGATACATCGGATCACCTAATAGAAGAATACCAACCAGCGTTACTCCATCTGTTTCGCTAAAAAAGCCGTTGCTGTCTCTACTGCTTTAAGTTCTACATCATTTAATGGCTTCCCATCGTGCTCCATAATCATGACGCAACCAATAGGATCACCATTTGCAATAATCGGCCCAATAACATAGGAAACGCTACTTTCTTCTTGTCCACTCACAATCTCTGCATTCGTTTGTTGATCTACCTTGCGCACCGTTCGATTTTGAATAGCTTGTTCCACGACACTACCTACACTTTTATTAAGGTAGTCCTTCTTAGAACCCCCTGACGCAGCAACAAATTCGTCACGGTCACATATAAGAATAGTATGACCAAGCGAATCAAATAAGGCATCCGCATATTCTTTAGCGAAATCACCTAATTCACTAATTGGTGAGTATTTCTTCAGAATCACTTCACCATCACGATCCACAAAAATCTCCAAAGGATCCCCTTCCCTAATTCGTAACGTTCTACGAATTTCCTTTGGAATGACCACTCTACCTAAATCATCAATACGACGTACTATACCTGTTGCTTTCATTCTACGAAGCCTCTCTTTCCTATGATGACTAGCATATGATGTAAATGGATACCTTCCGATAAAGTAGGAATCACCATCCAATAGGTATAGTATTTTTCACAGAGAAAGAACTATTCATTAAAAATGCAAATAAATAGAAAAACATTTAAACAAGCACTTAACTATCTCATCAAAAGGGGAAAATAACTATTATTCGTTGCTTAATTGCTCCATGTCTTTAAAAAATGCATGTATTACTTCATAACGATTAGCCTTATTGCTTGAATTTATTTGAAATGTGATTTTTAGTTTCCTATCATCTGTACCTAACTGTATGGTCCTTCCGTATTGATTCGCAATCGTAAATAGCTTAGAACCATCTATCTTTTGACTAGCTTCTTCCTCCATTACCATCTGAATTTTGTTATTTTTCTCAGTAATGGTTTCAATGCGATGGTTCGCTGCATTACATTTCAATGCGGACACTTGGAGTAGGTTATCAATTTCTTGCGGATACTTACCAAATCGATCTTGTATTTCTTCCTGTAATTCTTCTATATCTTGAATGGACGCAATAGCATGGAATCGTTTATACATATCGATTTTCTGTTTTTCATCTGAGATATAAAAATCAGGAATATATGCATCTAATTTAATTTGGATTTCTGGTTCAAATGGCTTTAATTGCTCCGTTGTTTTCCCTTCTTGTTTTGCTTCAATTGCATCTTTCAACATTTGGGAATACATATCAAATCCCACAGAGTCGATAAAACCATGCTGCTGAGCTCCTAGTAAATTACCTGCTCCTCGTATCGACAAATCACGCATAGCGATTTTAAAGCCTGAACCTAATTCTGTAAATTCTTTAATTGCTTCTAAACGTTTTTCCGCAACTTCTGTTAACACCTTATCTTTTTTGTAAGTAAAATAAGCATACGCCACTCGATTGGACCTACCGACACGACCTCGAATTTGATACAACTGACTTAAGCCCATACGATCTGCATCATATACGATCAGTGTGTTCACATTCGGGATATCAACACCTGTTTCAATAATCGTTGTCGATACCAATACGTCAGATTCCCCTTCTAAGAAACTGAACATAACATCCTCTAACTCCGATTCATTCATTTGTCCGTGAGCAAATGAAACCCGTGCATCTTCTACAAGAGCCGATATCTCCCCTGCTACTCGTTCAATATTCTCAACTCGGTTATAGAGGAAAAATACTTGACCACCTCTAGCCATTTCCCGCTCAATCGCTTCCCGCATAAATGCTGGGTTATACTCAAGCACATACGTTTGGATCGGGAAGCGATTCTCTGGAGGCGTTTCTATGACCGACAAATCACGAACTCCAAGCATCGACATGTGTAGCGTTCGAGGTATTGGGGTTGCGGTTAACGTGAGAACGTCCACATTGGTCTTCATTTGCTTAATTTTTTCTTTATGTTTTACACCAAATCGTTGCTCTTCATCGACAATTAAAAGCCCTAATTTAGGTATTTGAATGTCCTTTGAAAGAATTCGATGTGTGCCAATGACAATATCTACTGTACCGTGCTTTAATCCATCTGTCGTTTCTTTCTGCTGTTTTCGTGTACGGAATCGACTTAACAAACCAATATTCACAGGGAAATCCTGAAACCTTTCCCGTATCGTTTCATAATGTTGCTGGGCTAATATCGTTGTTGGCACCAAAAAGGCTACTTGTTTACCATCCATAATCGCTTTAAAAGCTGCACGTATTGCTACTTCTGTTTTCCCATAGCCAACGTCGCCACATAATAGGCGGTCCATCGGGCGTACTCGTTCCATATCTTCTTTAATTTCTTCAATACAACGAATTTGATCCTCTGTTTCTTGATATGGAAAGGCCGCTTCAAACCCTCTTTGCATTTCCGTATCTTCTCCGAACGCATGACCGACTGAGGCTTCCCGTTCAGCATATAATTGAATTAAATCATCAGCAATATCTTCTACAGATGATTGTACTTTACGCTTGACCTTCTTCCATTCACTTCCGCCCAATTTGTAAACTTTAGGCTCTTTACCTTCTGAACCGACATACTTCTGCACTAAATCAATTTGATCAATAGGAACGTATAGTTTATCGTCTCCTGAATATTGAACCAACAAATAATCTTTATGAAGCCCATTTAAATCTAATGTTTCGATTCCTAAATACTTACCAATACCATGATTATAGTGAACGACATAATCGCCCACCTTCAGCTCTTGATAGCTCTTTATACGTTCAGCATTTGAAATCTTCTTCTTTCGCTTAGGTCGACTAGTGCGCTTTTTGAACAATTCATTTTCTGTAATAACAGCGACATGGTGCATCGGTAATTCGAAGCCTGAGTGCACGTAATCAACTACGATCGTTGGCGTCGATATTGGTAATGTCAACGGCTGCTCAGAAAGAACAGCTTCTATGTCGTAATCCTCTAACACGGACTGAACTTTTTCCGCACGTTCCTTCGTAGGTGCTGTAATAATAACGGAGTAGTTCCCTTTTTGCCAACGCTGCATTTCGTTTTGCAACAAGTTCATTTGTCCGTGAAATTGTTGCATCGTACGACAAGAGAAGTTCACGATATTCTCTGGTTGCGTATTCGTTATGTGACGTAGAAAAACAGACATATACAAACGCGGGTGCGTAATGGAATGCCATATATCCTTCCAACTATACGAAATCGATAAATCTCTTATCATTTGCCCTGCTTCTAACAGATTACTATACCATTCTGCTTCTTCTTCATCTAATCTGCTAGCTGTTTCATGAATACGGCTCATTTCATCCATAACGATTAAACCGTCTTCAGGTAAGTAATCTAGCAAGCTAGCAGGTTGTTCATAAAACAGCGAAGCATACTTATACATTTCTTGAAATCGTTCGTGGTGCATAATACGTTCTATATCCCGCTCCGTTACTTCCGCTAACATCTCTTTCCGTTCTGTAGATGTTAATTTTTGCATTGTGATTTGATACATGCTTTCTAACTTTTGACCAGCCCTTGTTAAGTCTTCTTCCGTCAATAACAGTTCACTAGCAGGCTCAATCGTTATGTTGTTCACTTTCTCTAAAGAACGTTGACTATCAGAGTCGAAATAGCGAATCGATTGTACCTCATCATCAAACAATTCAATTCGAATTGGATTTGACTGTGTAAGAGGATAAACATCCAATATGCCGCCACGCAAACTAAATTGTCCAGGGGAGGCTACTAAGTCCGTTCGTTCATATCCAACATCAACAAACCCTTTTATGTACTGATCGAGGTCAATAGCTTTATCTATTTCAAAAGGGAACTGATACTTTTGCCAATAAGAAGGCGGTGGCAAAATACGCTTCAACGCCGCTACAGGAGCTACTAATATCCCTTTCTTCTTGCGCACCCATTGATTTAACGCATCAATACGCTCGCTCCTTAGTTCTGGGCTCGCAACAGCAACCTCAGAAGCAATCAACTCATTAACTGGGTATAGATGGACGTTTGCTGCATCTGCTAACCCAATTAAATTTTCATATAGTTGTTGTGCCTGTGTAAGCTGATGAGTCACAAGTAAAATCGGTTTATTTAAAGACTCCTCCAATACAGAAACTAACAAACTTCTAGCTGAACCAGACAAACCAGCTGCAAATTGTTCTTTCATACCGGAGGAAAAACCGGAAATAATCGAATGAACATCATCTTGTTTTTTTAAATAATCTTTTAATCCTTGCAATTTGTTCCCTCCTGATTACCCTATCCTTCATACAAAAATGCTTTGGGTCTTTCACCAAAGCATCTCTTACATTTTATTGTAAAAACGATTCTAATTCATGATAATGAGGATGTAATTCAATAGCTTCTTGGCAATGTTCACAAATCGTATTTACCTGCATATCGCCATTCTCATGTAACTGAATCATCTCCAACCGCTCCTGCTCTGATAAATGTTGTAATCCTAAATCATTGGCATTAACTTGTTCATGAGCAAGTGCGGCTAGACGTTGCTTACAATGCCTGCACTGATACACAATAGCCATAATGTGCACCTCCCTAAATAGCACTATTATGTCTATTGTGTCCGGCACCACATATCCTTATACTACGCTTTAATGCTTACTGATTGTAATCATTCATTACTTCTAGAAACGGCTTCTCCATCCATGCCTCACAAGCGTTTGCTGCTGTCTGTACACTCGCTTCAATGGTTGTCATTTCATCCTTTTGGAATGAACCAAGCACATAATCGGCTATCGGCATAGGTACAGATGGTCTACCAACTCCAAATCGCAAACGAGGAAACCCTTTCGTTCCTAAGTGATCAATGGTAGAACGAATGCCATTATGTCCTCCGTGTCCACCTTTCGTCCGTAAGCGAATTTTACCTACTGGCAAATCTAAATCATCGTAAATAATCACGACATCTTCCACATCTATATCATAATATTCCATCAAAGGACGAATAGCTTCCCCTGATAAATTCATATACGTTAAAGGCTTCATTAATAACACTTTTTCTGAGCCAATGCGTTCCACTGTATATTGCGCTTTGAATTTCTCTTTATCTAACTTCCAATGATGGCGCTCTAATAATTCATCTATGACCATAAAACCAATATTATGACGCGTATTCTCATACTTTGGTCCTGGATTACCTAACCCTATAATACATTTCATCACTATTCCCTCTTTCTAACTACGTTCCATTTCTATATGTTTTCTCTTATCTATTGTATCGAATACTGCACCATAAAGAAAAGATTCTATTCTCTAATATACAACACATCCTCACAAATCCCCTGCTTATGTATAAAACAAGCGAAGCGCATCACGTCTGTTATGATTTAAGAATATGTTCATTTGTATGCTTGTAGTCCTTTTCATGATAAAACCCATAAAAAAGACGTAACCAAAACCGGTTACGCCTCTATATTTTCTAAATGATTGCTTTTATGGATGTTTTTCGCCTTTTTGGTTAATAACCTCCGGCTCTACATCTCCATCCTGCGTTTCTCCAGATTCCACCACCGCTTCTGTTTGTGGTGGAAGAATGGTAACAATAGCAGCTGACTCGTCTTCCATGATTTCGTAATGACGACCATCTTTCAAATCAGAAACAAGTAAGCTGTCGTTCACTTCTAACGGAGAGACATCTATTGTAATCATTTCCGGTATTTCATTTGGCTTTGCTCGAACAGCCAATTCATGTAACGGCTGAGAAAGAATGCCGCCATCTTTCACCCCTTGCGCTTCACCTTCTAAATGAATAGGTACTTGTACATCTACTTCTGATGACAAATCGATTCGATAAAAATCGGCATGTACCATTGTGTTACGTATCGGCTCCATTTGATGTTCTTGAAGCATAACATTGACCGGTGATTGACCTTCTAAATCTAAAGAAATAATGACATTACGCCCTTCATCGCGTAGTGTCTTTAATAGCTCTACGCTATCGACAGAAATGGGAATCGGTTCTTTACTTTGACCATATACAATTGCTGGTACCCGTCCTTCACTGCGAAGTAATTTTGCCACAGTGCGTTTGTTTACGTTTCTAGGTTTAGCTTTCAATGTAATTGCCAAGTTCATCAACCTCCAGAGAATTATAAAACTTCTACATAACACATAGTTCCCGAAGTTAACAAAAGCTAAACTTGAAATTAACAAACTTTACATTAATCAAATAATACACTGATTGACTTATGCTCATGAACGCGAGTAATTGCTTCACTAATTAATTGACCGACGGATAATACCGTAACCTTATCAATGATTTTCTCTTCTTTTAACGGAATCGTGTTCGTCACTACTAATTCTTTAATATTTGAATTCTCGATACGTTCAATAGCTGGTCCAGACAATACTGGGTGTGTACAGCAAGCATAGACTTCTTTTGCTCCACTTTCAACCAATGCATTTGCCGCTAGCGTAATCGTACCTGCTGTATCAATGATATCATCAATTAAAATCGCTGTTTTTCCTTCAATGTTACCAACAATGTTCATTACTTCTGCCACATTTGGACGTGGACGACGCTTATCAATAATTGCAATTGGTGCTTTTAAGCGATCCGCCATTTTGCGAGCTCTCGTAACGCCACCGTGGTCAGGTGATACGATAACAACATCTTCAAAATTCTTCTCTTCAAAGTAATCAGATAGAAGTGGCACTCCTACTAAGTGGTCAATTGGCACATCGAAAAAGCCTTGAATTTGTGAAGCATGAAGGTCAAGCATCACTACACGTGTTGCTCCAGCTGTTTCTAATAAGTTAGCAACAAGTTTAGCTGTAATTGGTTCACGAGAGCGAGCTTTACGATCTTGTCTAGCATAACCATAATAAGGCATAACAATATTAATAGAGCTTGCAGAAGCACGCTTCAATGCATCAATCATAATAAGAAGCTCCATAATGTGCTGGTTCACTGGTTCACATGTAGATTGAACAACATACACATCACATCCACGGACACTTTCCTCAATATTAATTTGAATTTCGCCGTCACTAAAGCTAGTTACGGTACATTTTCCTAATTCCGTTCCAATACTCTCCGCAATTTCCTGTGCTAAGCTTGGGTTTGAATTAAGTGTAAATACTTTTAACGCTGGATCTTTATATTGATTGTTAGCCATGAGCTAAACCTCCATTAATCTTTTTTGCTATGCTTCATTTTCTCCACATAGCCTTCTTTATTTATTTGACGAGCACGAGCTATAGTAAGAGAACTGCTCGGAACATCCTCTGTAATTGTAGAACCGGCTGCTACATATGCAGCATCGCCAATGGAAACAGGGGCAACTAAATTAGAATTACAACCAATAAAGGCTCCATCTCCAATCGATGTTAAATATTTGTTTACCCCGTCATAATTAACGGTAATAGTACCACAACCAATATTCACATCCGTTCCTACTTCCGCATCCCCAATATAACTTAAATGAGATGCCTTACTACCTTTACCAAAAACGGACTTCTTAATTTCTACGAAGTTACCTACTTTTACATGATCACCTAACGCAGAGGCAGGTCGTATATGAGCAAATGGACCAATTTTTACATGAGTACCGATTTGACTATCATGAGCAACACTTTGTTTTACAACTGTTTGTGCACCAATGGAACAATTATATATTTCGGTATGCGGTCCAATTTCTGCACCGCTTGCAATACTTGTTTCTCCTTTAATGACACAACCAGGTTGAATCACAGTATCTTGTTCAATCGTTACATCTAATCCAATATACGTATGATCTGGGTCAATAAGATGAACACCATTTCGCATATGCTTTTCATTGATGCGACGTTGCATAATACGTTCAGCATTTGCAAGAGCAACACGGTCATTAACACCTAATGTTTCAGCATAATCCATTGTTTGGTAGGCTGTAATTTTCTCTTGCTGCTTCTTCAGTATTTCTAACACGTCTGGAAGGTAGTACTCCCCTTGAGCATTATCATTCGAAACATGCTTTAACGCTTCAAACAACGCTTCATTATCAAAGCAATACGTTCCTGAATTAATTTCTTGAATGGCTTGCTCTTGTGGAGTAGCATCTTTTTGCTCAACGATTCTTTCAACATCGCCTGATTCGCTTCTTACAATACGCCCATATCCAGTTGGATTATCTGCATGTGTTGTCAAAACAGTTACTTTCGCTGCTTCTTTTTCATGAAAAGAAATAAGTGTATTTAACGTTTCAGCTGTTAATAATGGCGTATCACCGCAAACAACCAAAGTAGTGCCTTTTTTATTTGCAAGGATAGACTCAGCTTGTTGTACAGCATGACCAGTTCCTAACTGTTCACCTTGTACAACAAATTGACTACTGCCATTTAGCTGCTTTTGAACTTGTTCGGCTCCATGTCCCACTACTGTAATAATATCTTGCAGTTTTAATGCTTGTAATTGATCTACTACATGTTGCACCATTGGTTTATCGCACACAGGATGAAGAACCTTATATAAAGACGACTTCATACGGGTCCCTTTCCCAGCTGCCAACACAACTGCATAGCGATTACTCATGAAAAAATACCTCCATCCTTTATATCCATTACGAATATATCTCAAAACCTTGTCTATTTCAATATAGAAAAGAAAGCTTAACAAAAGATTGCGAATTGATAACGTACAAAACCCCATTATAACGCTAATTCTCTAAAAACAAACGAAAATGATTATAAATAACAAAAAAAGAAGCCTAACCTTTTATGGATTAGACTTCTCATTCATCCTATTATGATGCTCCAGCTTCCTCATATTCCACTTCAACATTTCGAGCTGTATTATACTCCTCTAATACTGCCTTTTGAATTTTGCTTCGTGTATTCGAATTGATTGGATGCGCAATATCACGGAATTCCCCATCTGGAGTACGTTTGCTCGGCATAGCTACAAACAGACCATTGTTCCCATCAATCACTCGAATATCATGCACGACAAATTCGCCATCCAGTGTAATAGAAGCAATTGCTCTCATTCTGCCTTCCGTACTTACGCGTCGTAATCTAACGTCAGTCACTTCCATATGTGTCACCACCTTTTTGTCATAAGAGCTTGTTTACCAATATTCAACAAGAATATGAAAATTCCTTCTATTTAAGAAAAATTTTTTATGTATAACAAAAAATGAGTGCGCTTACATTACATTTTTTTAAAAAAAGAGGGTTGCGTCATACAACACCTCTACCACTTTAAGCGGAATTAAAAGAATATATTTCCGCGATGCACTTCAATTTTATTATTTTTAATATCGACATTGTTAATTTGCAACAACGACACATAATCATCAACTACTCGATCTTCTTCCTCATCTTCCGCCTCAGCGAGCACACCAATACAGGCGACATTCGCTTCAAATTCATTAAGCAAACTGCGCATACCATTAATAGTTCCGCCGGCCTTCATAAAATCGTCAATAATACAAACATTCGCACCTTGCTTAAGGCTTCGTTTCGGTAGTACCATCGTTTGTATCTTGCGAGAAGATCCAGAAACGTAGTTAATGCTAACAGTCGACCCTTCTGTCACTTTCGGATCACGTCTCACTATAACAACAGGGACATTTAGGAACGCGGCGACTGCATATGCTAAAGGTATCCCCTTCGTAGCAACTGTAACGACTACATCAATATCATACTCAGCAAAATGAGTAGCAAATAACCTACCAATATTGCGCACTGTTTGTGGGTCACCTAATAGATCACTCATAAACAAATATCCACCTGGTAACAATCGTTCTGAATCTTGTAATTGATAAGCCAGTTCATCAATAAACGCTTCGCTTTTCTCTATGGAATTGTATGGAATATATTTCACTCCACCAGCTGCTCCAGGTACTGTTTGCAAACGACCTATTCCTTCTTTCTGAAATCTTTCACTGATTATTGCTAAATCTTCGCTAATAGAAGACTTTGCCGACTGATAAGATTCCGTAAAATAAGGAAGCGAAACTAATTGATGAGGATGTTCTATTAAATAATGCGTCATTGCAATTAAGCGTTCACTTCTCTTCATTCCAACACCTCAAAACCGAATATAATGTTCTTAATATAACAGGAATATACGGTTTTAATCAAGTGGTGTACGTGAACCTAACATACGAACGATATACACCTCATCACAATAACCTCTTAACCCGTTATATATACGTTGTGCTCTTGTTTCTTGTTGCGTTAAACCAAATACCGTTGGCCCACTACCACTCATTAATACAGCATCTGCTCCAAATTCTTTCATATGCTCCTTAATCTGCTCTACTTCTGGATGTAGCTTTGTCGTTACTGGTTCTAGCACATTTCCTATCGACGCACACATTTGCTCATAATCACCATTATGCAACGCTGCTGTCATGACTGATACGTCGGGGTGATTAATTTCTTCTATGTTTAAACTTTGATATATCGTCTTTGTAGACACTCCAATAGCTGGTTTTGCTAGCACGACCCAACAAGCTGGTGGAGAGGGTAAGGCTTGAATCTTCTCCCCTCTCCCTGTTGCCAAAGCTGTTCCACTATATACACAGAAGGAAACGTCCGAGCCGATTGCTGCACCCATAGCAGCTAACTCATCTAAGGGGATATTTAACTCCCACATTTTATTTAACCCACGTAAAACCGCTGCAGCGTCACTACTACCTCCAGCAAGACCTGCTGCGACTGGAATTTGTTTCTCAATAAAAATTTCAACACCTTCACGAATGTGGTACTTATTCTTCATAAGTTGTGCTGCTTGATAAGCTAAGTTTCGCTCATCACAAGGGACAAAATGACTCTCGGAAGCAATTATGATTTCATCTTCTCTCAACGGAGTAAGCTCAATTCGATCAGCCAAATCCACTGTCGTCATTACCATTTCTACTTCATGATAGCCATCTGCTCTTTTATACAATGTATCCAACACTAAATTAATTTTAGCTGGTGCTTTTTCTGAAAATCGCAACACATCACCCCACATTAGCATAAAGTATAACTAGATTGTATCATAATTTAACGATAAAAACAGACCCCATTATCGGGATCTGTCTGCTTGTAATTGCTGTTGTGCTTTTTGAACCGCAAGCTTGGTCATATTACCCGCATCTCTTGCGGTAATACCGCCCCAACCTTCTCGCATTACGGTGTCGTATATTCCTAATTCCTTAGCTATCTCTTCTTTGAATGGACTGGACATCACGCCTCGACGTTTACTCAAGGGAAAAAACAGCTCCTTTCCAAATGGATAGGTTACGACATCTATAGTTTGTGCAACACATACATTCTTAGTCCAATTATATTTAAAAAAGCAATATAAAAAGCAGTAAACTCGGTTTACTGCTCCCCTAAAGCTAATCCGTTATCTCCAAAACTTAATTCTACCGTTTCTGTTAGGACATCTGCATAGCTGTAAGAAACACGTTCAAAAGAATTTTGTTCTTGGTCCAACTCTACAATAAATACAGCTGGATAGGTTTCTGCAAGAATTCCGCTTCTTTCGATGGTTTTTCTTCTACCACCGTTCGCCTTCAGTGTTAAACGATTGCCTATTTGACCATCTAAAGCTTGTTTAATTTCACCTAACGTTTTTCCCACTACACTCCACCTCACTACAATTACTATAACACAAAACAATCATTAAAGTCAAATAAAACTTAATATTATAGCAGTATGTTGAATTCAATGTCAATGCTTTCTGCGTAATTTCTAACACTATTGGTTATTGTTCCATTTTTCGACATAAATATGCGTCTGTATTTACATTCTTATTTATTTTTCATAAAGCATCGAATCGCTCTATAGAAAAGAACACCTCTCGCTTCAAAAAAGGTGCTCTCCATTATTCTATTTCGTTGTCATCGTCTTTATGATAAGGCATACCTGTTCTCATTAATCCTCGTGTTTCTACGCCTCCAAGCCCTTTCTCTCCTGTTAACGTATTCCGTAGTACATCCCAAACACTTACTTTCTCCATAAAGGAGGTATAGCTTATTTTGGCAACGATGTAGACAGGATCTAACGCATGTATGTTCACTCGTGTTGGCGAGCTAGCAAAGTTACTACCCGCTCCAATTAACGATTCGAAATGGGATTGACAAGCACCAGCGAAAATAACTAGCTGATCTAAATGCGGTACTTTTTTTCTAGCCTCACGAACAGCTTCTGCGAAATAGCGAGAATGGCGGTAGGCTCGTAAATCATGTTTAGCTCCTTTGTTCATGGAATACGCATCATGCCCTGTAATGACTACAATATCCGGGTTTACTTTATCAATTAACTCTCCGATTTGATGTGGCATCTCTTTTTCACTAACATAAGCACCATGGACTTGTAATCCTAATTGCTGATATAAATCAATGCACTTCTTTAAGTAAAGTCGATCACCGTCTAAATGTAACACTCTAGACGGGAGCTGAAAATAGGACGTCTCATTGGCATAACCTGAGGAGAACTCATATTCTCGTTTTTTCCGCATTAATTGATAATCTTGCCTGAACAATCGAAATGAGTACTCTTCTTTCTCTTTCAATTTCTTCTTACGTCGCTTTAGATCTTCCCCTTGTACTTTCGTTAAATCCGTAATAGGTGCATCTGCTTCAAGTCGAATTTCTTCCCCATATAAAATAGCTCGCTGAGCATAAACAGCTTGCACGCGAAATAGAACGTCATGCTGATAGGATTTGCGTGTTACTAAGTCACCTTTACCAAACATAAAAAAATCCTCCTCCCCTACACGTATAGCCTGTTACGTTAGACTATGTGTAAGAAAGGAGAATGTGTCTATCCCAAAGCGTTAAAGACGTTCGCTAACCGCGCAAACTCTTCCATCGTTAACGATTCACCACGGCGCTGCATTTCAATGTCTGCTTGCTCTAAAGCTGCACGTACGGCGTCTTTATCAAGGCGATCCTTAAAGTGTCTAGAAAGATTGTTCATAATCGTTTTTCTACGTTGGACAAAACTTGCTCGAACGATTTCGAAGTAAAACGTTTCGTTATCTACCTGAACTGCAGGCTGCTGTCGCATGGCTAGATGCAACACAGCAGACCCCACGTTAGGTTGTGGCATAAAAACAGTCTTAGGAACGTCCATTACTACTTTCGCTTCCGTATAGTATTGAACGGCAATGGACAACGAACCGTAGCTTTTCGTATTTGGTTCAGCTGCCATGCGATCTGCTACTTCTTTCTGTATCATTACCGTGATGCTATCAATTGGTAAATGGGCCATTAATAAATTCATAAGAATAGGTGTCGTAATATAATAAGGCAAATTGGCTACGACATGAACAGGCTGGCCTTGATCAAAATACTCTTCCATAATTCTAGGAACATCCGCTTTCAATATGTCTTGATTCACCACACGAATATTATCATACGGTTGTAACGTCTGATCGAGAATAGGTAACAAGCGTTGATCAATTTCAAACGCCAGCACCTTATCCGCCTTTTTCGCTAATTGTTCTGTTAACGCTCCAATACCTGGTCCGATTTCAATTACACCAGCTTGGTTATCTACACCAGCGTTATAAACAATGTTCTCTAACGTATTCACGTCAATAATAAAGTTTTGCCCCAAGCTTTTTTTGAAATAAAACCCATACTTCTCCAAAATTTCTCGTGTTCGTTTCGGCGTTGCTATTGCTTTATCTTGATTCATTCGTTTTCCTCCTGCACAATGTCCTCCATTACGGCGATGAATTCTTGCCTTGTTATTTGAAACATCGTCAACCGCTTATATAACTGCTTGCCATTCGTATAACCGATTTTCAGTTGTTCTCCTAATCGCTCTCTTCGCTCTCTTGCATTCTTTCCACCTACTAAGCCGAAGATGACCAAATCCTCCTGCGTAATGTCACTTTCATACGTTTCGGACATGCTATACACGTTAACTAATGCTTCTTTAATTGCGCTTATTGATGCATGCTCTACTCCAACACTTTTATTATGCTTAGCAATTGCCTCTTTCTTAGGTAAAAAAGCGTGTTTACATCCTGGTACCGCTTGAGAAATAATATGTCTAATTCGCTCCCCTGGGTAGTCTGGATCGGTGAAAATAATCACGCCTCTTTTCTCCTGAGCGTGTTTTACTTGCATAATTGTGCTGTCATTTACCGCCGAACCATTCGTTTCAATTGTATCAGCATTTACTGCTCTTTTTATATTAAACGTATCATCTTTACCTTCTACAACGATCACTTCTTTAATGTCCAAAAAAACGTTCCTCCCGTGCATTGTTCTTATTTAGTTATACCACGTTATGAATTGAAAATAAAATGCACATCGACACAAAAAAAGCAGAGGAATTCCCCCTGCTTATTTGCTAATGATTTTCACCTTTACATTTTTACGTCCAAAAGATTTCGCTTTACTTTTAGATGAGAAGTGTAAATCAATTTTATTTCCGGAAATAGCTCCCCCAGTATCACCTGCTATCGCATAACCATAGCCTTCTACCCAAACTTTTGAACCAAGTGGAATAACACTTGGGTCTACTGCTATCACTTTCGCATTCGGGTTTGCTTTTAAATCAATACCAGTTGTTGTTACACCACTACAACCTGCACAGTCTGCTGTATAAGCAGTGGCTGACATATATAACGATTGTCCTTGATTGCCTTGATTAGATGACTCTTTTTTCGGTTTCGTAGCATTCGTGTTCGTATTAGCATTTGTATTCGTATTCGTATTAGTTCTATTACTTCTTGATACTTGTTGTTGTATTTCTTTCGTACCGACTGCTACAATCTTATCTTGGCTTTCTTTCATCATTTCTTCTTTTACCAGTTCACGATCGACTTCCTTCCCATTCTCCATCGTGACTGTATAGTGTTTATTCACAACACCTTCTTCTCCATCTTGCACAAGTTTCTCTTTACCTTTGTCAACGGAATCATCTTTACGCTTTACTACTGCATAATCAATAGGTTCTTCTACAATATCCGTTACTTTTTCAACTCGAATAATCGTAACGCGGGACTTATCCTTTGATAATTTTGCGGATTCTTTTTGCTTTAATTTATCATGCTTACTTAGTTCAATTTCTTGTTCTGTTAGGAACTCATCTACTGTATTGACAGTTGTCCAAACTTTTTCTTTCTTTCCACCGTCATTTAATGAAACCCGGAAAGCTTTTTTTACGTCTATATTCATGCCGTCTTCAATTGTTGCGTCTTGATCAATGGACAGTTGATCACGTTTAGTAACATCAATGTTCTCATCATTGAAAAATTGTTGTACGGTATCTTGAACGGTATAGTATTTTGTTGATTGGTTATCCATCGTAAGCGTGATGACTTTAGCTGGTTGATAATCAATCTCCATTCCTGATTCTATTTCATCTTCTTTGGAATGGGAAAGTTGGTCATGAGATTGTACATCAATGTCTAAACTTGTTAACAAATCACCTACTGTATTCGCATGTGTGCGCACGGTTTGCTTTTTCCCTTCTGTGCTCACTGTTACCTCTGCTTTGGTAACTTCATACGTAACGCTAACAAGCAAGGCAATTAACACAACAGAACTTGCAATTGCTACCAAAATTTTCTTCATGTTCTGCCTCCTTTATCCATGCAGTAGATTATAAGCATAGCATAATACACCTGTCAACCATTGCGTTGGAATCAAAAATTAAAAAAGGACCCAGTCACTAATCTGGCTCCTTACACTATAATTGTTTTTCACACGCAAATAAATGCAAAGTTTTTTACAAAAAAACACAAATTTCTACAAAATATTAGGTGGAAATTGTTATAGATATATATTATTTTTGAATATTAAACAGATTCAATGCGTTTTCTGTCGTTTTTCTTCCCACTTCTTCGGCAGAAATACCTTTAATTTCGGCAATCTTTTCAGCTACTAATTGTACATAAGCTGGTTCATTTCGTTTCCCACGATTAGGATGAGGAGCAAGGAATGGACAGTCGGTTTCAATTAGTAAGCGATCCAACTCAATTGCTTCTGCTACCTCTTTTGGCTTCTTAGCATTCTTAAATGTAACAGGTCCACCTAATGAAATATAAAAATTCATGTCGATGCATTGATGAGCATATTCAACAACATCGTTATAACAATGCATAATTCCGCCAACTTCTCCCGCATTTTCTTCTTTTAATATCGACACAATATCTTCCGTTGCTTCACGATTATGAATAATAATAGGCATTTTTACTTTTTTGGCGAGTTGAATCTGCTTTCGAAATACTTCCTTCTGCACTTCAACTGGGGATTTATCCCAATGATAATCTAGCCCCATTTCTCCGATAGCAACGACTTTTGGATGTTGGGACAATTGCTCTAGCCACTCCAAGTCACCTGCTTCCATATCAATTGCATCAACCGGGTGCCAACCAACGGCTGCATATATATGATCATACGATTCAGCTATTTCGATTGCTAACGGAATGGTTTCCCGGTCAAAACCGACCACAACCATGTATTGAACACCTGCTGCCGTTGCTCGCTGAATCACTTCCTCCCGATCTTCTTCAAATTGCTTAGCATTCAAATGAACATGCGTATCAAACAACATATATAAATTCTCCTTTTTTCGACTTTGTCTTCATTGTACCACGTCTATTAGCATCACCTTACATGATAACCTATAGCATTATAGTAATATAATTCAACAACCATGCACCATTAAATTCCACACTACACAAAGAAAAAAAGACCCCAGCTACTAAGTCTGAGATCTCATTTCTATTGTAAAACATTATTTTATAACGGAACCATTTGCTTGCGTTTCATCAATCGCGACAAGCGTTAACTTGCCTTGTTCATCTTCAGCAGACAGCACCATTCCTTCTGATAATTGCCCACGTAGCTTAACAGGCTTTAAATTCGTTACACACGCCACTTTCCTACCTACTAACTCTTCAGGCTTGTAATGCTCTGCAATTCCAGATATGACTTGGCGACGTTCTTTACCTAAGTCTAGCTGTAAGCGTAGCAACTTATCTGCTTTCGGATGTTTATCCGCTTCGACAACCTCAGCAACGCGAATATTCACTTTCATAAAGTCATCAAATGTAATTTCTTCTACCTCGACTTCTTCTGTTTCTGATTCAGGCTGTGGTGAAGAGCCTTTCATCATATCTTTAATAATTTGCGCTTCCTCTTCTGCATCTAAACGCGGAAAGATAGGACTACCTTTTTGCACTTTCGTGTTAGCTGGAATGATATCCATTTCGTCTAAGCTATCCCAAGCTAAATAGCGCTCCTCCTGTAACCCGAGCTGCGTCATAATCATTTGTGGTGTACGTGTCATAAATGGCTGAATCAGTACAGCAATATGACGTAAAGAAGCCGCTAAATGAGCCATGACATTTCCAAGTCGCTGCTTTTGAGCTTCATCTTTAGCAAGAACCCATGGTGTCGTTTCATCAATATATTTATTCGTACGACTAATTAAGCTCCAAATTGCAGATAGCGCAACAGAGAATTCCATCTTTTCCATTGCTTCCTCTACTTTAACACGTGTTTCATTTGCGAAATGTTCAAGCTCCGTATCAACTGGCTGTTCTCCAGCTTTATATGCAGGGATGTGACCATCAAAATACTTATCGATCATCGCAACCGTACGATTTAACAAGTTTCCTAAATCATTGGCTAAATCGTAGTTCGTTCTTTCTACAAATCCTTCAGGAGTAAATACACCGTCTGAACCAAATGGTACTTCTCGTAATAAATAATAACGAAGAGCATCTAATCCATAACGCTCGATTAAATCATACGGATCGACAACATTTCCTTTCGATTTGGACATTTTTCCATCCTTCATCAAAATCCAACCGTGTGCAAATACTTTCTTCGGTAATGGTAAATCAAGTGCCATTAACATAATTGGCCAGTAAATGGTATGGAAGCGGACAATTTCCTTACTCATTAAATGGACGTCAGCAGGCCAATATTTCTGGAAACGGCCATCTTCATCTGTACCATAACCAAGTGCTGTAATATAGTTGCTTAATGCATCAATCCATACGTAAATGACGTGTTTAGGATCCCCAGGAACCTTTACTCCCCAATCAAATGTTGTACGGGACACAGCTAAGTCCTCTAAGCCTGGTTTAATAAAGTTGTTGATCATTTCATTTTTACGACTCTCAGGCTGAATAAATTGTGGATTCTCTTCGTAAAATGCCAGCAAACGATCGACATACTTACTCATCTTAAAGAAGTAGGACTCTTCTTTTACCTTATCTACTTTCGCTCCACAATCTGGACATGCGCCATGCTCTAATTGACGCTCAGTAAAGAACGATTCACAAGATGTACAATACCAACCCTCATATTCATCAAGGTAGATATCCCCTTTTTCTACTAAATGAGCGAAGATTTGTTCCACTACTTTTTTGTGACGATCTTCTGTCGTACGGATGAAATCATCTATTGTAATATCCATCTTCTTCCACAATTGTTCAATGCCGCCTACAATTTCATCAACATATTGTTGTGGCGTTACACCTTTTTCATCTGCTTTCCGCTGAATTTTCTGTCCGTGTTCGTCTGTACCAGTGAGATACATTACGTCGTAGCCTCTTAACCGCTTGTAACGAGCCATCGCATCTCCTGCCACTGTCGTATATGCATGTCCGATATGTAAGTTGCCACTTGGATAATAAATTGGCGTTGTAATATAAAATGTTTTCTTTTCATTCGCCATGTATGTCCCTCCTCATTATAAATAGACGTTAGTCGTATAAGAAAACTCCCATCCAACGGACAAGAGTATCATGTTATTTAAGCTTTTTTTGAAACGAAAGAGCCTTACTCTATTTTACCGATTTATTCGCATTATTTCCATCTATTCAGCAAAACAATACAAAAACGTTGGGTTATTTTTCGAATCATCAGAAAGGTAATATTGCTGAAAATGTATCCAAAGAAAGGACTTTCAAAAAATGTAAAGAAATGCGATTATATTCCTTTTATTTTGGGTATATTAATACTATAATGAAATATAACAGAAACTTTAAATTAATTGGGGGTTTTGGGAAAAAAAAGAATTGACATGCTATGGAATGGTTGGTACTATATGTTGTATAGAAATGTCGAATCATGACGAAAGTTTCTACAATCTATAAATTTTGAGTGAGAGGAGATTTTAATTATGAAATCTACAGGAATTGTACGTAAAGTTGATGAACTAGGTCGGGTGGTTATCCCTATCGAACTTCGTCGTACGCTAGGTATTAACGAAAAGGATGCTTTGGAAATTTACGTGGATGATGAGCAAATCGTTCTTAAAAAGTATATGCCTAACATGACTTGCCAAGTTACTGGTGAAGTATCTGATCAAAATATGAAACTAGCAAACGGCAAATTAATTCTTAGCGAAGAAGGCGCAAAAGAGTTAATTAGAGAAATTGAAAGCAACTTAAGTAAGTAAGCTTCGATCTAGAGAATAAAAGAGACGACTACCCCCGCTATTTTCTTTATAGCGGGGGTTTTATTTTTATTGAATATGATAAGCTTGATACACACTTCTCTTTGGCATTTGACGTTCTTGTGCTACCTGCTTAATTGCATCCTTGGAAGAATACTGCTGCTCCATATAGGCTTCTACATGCTCCCTCACCGTTAACGCTGACCACCAGCAATGCTCAGGCTCTTCTTCTCTTTCATCAGAACCTTCCATCACAATGCAAAATTCGCCTCGTATGTCCTGCTGTTGTAACCATTCCATTATTTCAGAAGTAGTGCCACGCACGTATTCTTCATACTTTTTCGTGAGCTCACGAGCTAACGTGATTTGGCGTTCTCCAATAACCTCGTGTATATGTTTGATCACTTCTTTTATACGGTGAGGCGATTCATAAAATAGGATAGTTGCTGTCATTTTTTTTAGCTGCTGTAACGTTTCCTTTCTCTCTTTCTTCTTTCGTGGTAAGAAACCATAAAAGTAGAAACGACTCGTATCGATTCCAGATCCCACTAAAGCGCATAGAGCAGCATTAGCTCCTGGCAACACAATTACATGTATTCCTTGTTCAATCGACGCTTTCACCATTTCATAACCTGGATCAGACACACCTGGCATCCCTGCGTCACTCACCATAGCAATATGCTCCCCATTTTGTAGTTTCTGTAATAGTTGTTCTTCACGATTCATTTTATTGTGCTCATGATAACTAACTAATGGAACGTGAATATCAAAATGAGATAACAGCTTCTTCGTTTGTCTCGTATCCTCTGCAGCGATTACATCTGCTTCTTTCAACGTGCGCAATGCTCTATACGTAATATCCTCTAAATTTCCGATGGGAGTCGGGACAATATACAATGTACCTTGATCACGCTCTATGTTTTCATAGCTCTTCTGATTGTTCATTCGGTTTCATGCCTTTCTATATAAGATGTAATGAGCTTTTGCTTTTTCGACCTTGATAGTTGTTTAATCCGATATTCCTCTCTCATAGCGGCTTCTTTCGTCTCGAAACTAGCACAATACAGAACAGAAAAAGGCCCTCTTCCCTTCGTATATTTGGCCCCTTTCCCTTCTTCATGCATTTTTAATCGGCGTTGTAAATTACTTGTATAACCAGTGTAAAACGTGTGATCCTTACATTGTAAAATATACACCATATGCTCACCCATATAACAGCTTCCTCATCGTTTCGGTATATTCATTCTGCTCATCATATATATAAATAGGTGGAACAATTTTCACATCAGATTTCCCGTCACGAACTCCTTCAATCAATAACATGTTCGCTTCTTTCCCTTCACGAGGATATACGAACTGGATACGTTTCGGCTCAAGCTTATATTTCCTAAATAGCTCTATTAAGTCGATCAACCTGCCTGGGCGATGCACTAACGATACTTTACCTCCTGAACGCACGAGTCTACTGCAAGCCCATACAACCTCCTCTAACGTACAATGAATCTCATGACGAGCAATGGCTAGATGCTCATTCTCATTGATAAGTTCTTGGCTAGGTGTAGGAAAATAGGGAGGATTACACGTTACAGCATCAAACGGTCCATTTCCTAACTGTTTTGGCATGTCCTTCAAATCGCCATGGATCATGTGTATCTGGTGTTCTAGTTGATTTAATGCAACATTCCGCACCGCCATATCGTACAATCGATGCTGCAATTCAACACCTGTAATACGCGATTCACTCCGGCGTGATAGCAAAAGGGGAATGACACCATTTCCTGTGCATAAATCTAATATGTTCCCCTTTTTATATGGAATATACGCAAATCTCGCTAACAATACAGCATCTAAAGAAAAAGAAAAAACACTCGGACTTTGGATAATGCGCATATCTTCTTCCGCTAATAAATAATTTACTCGTTCATCATCATGCACCAACACTTATAAAGTCACTCCTCTTCGTTGATAAAGGAAAATCCTAGCATAGATGTACCATGCTAGGATTCCTCGTTCATATGTTCAAACTGTAGATCTCTGATTGCTCACAAGCCACAACGGTAATTCATTAAGATTCACTTCTTTTTATTAAGAAATGATAAACAGAACAAACAATCCTCATCTCTTGGACTACCAAAGTGAAGGTTACATATGTGAAAGCCTTCTTCATATAAACGGGCTAAATTATCGTATCCTTCCCCAACTAATAATGATTTTTCTACTGACTCATTGGATTGCTGTTGCTGGCTATCTGCTTCCTCTTTATCAAGTCGTTGGCGTAAATGATGATTTTCAACAGATAAGTGTTGATTCTCTTCTAGCAACTCCACTAGTTGATTCTTTAAATCACCTAACTGTTGATACAGATGACCGATTTGTTCTTCCATATGCGTTACTTGTTCAAATATTTCTTTTTTGTTCACGCTTTAATCCACCCCATCATTCTGTGGCTTGCGTTGGTACGGCACCTTCTTGTATGAGTTCATCTAGCGTATATTCTAACATACGTTCTTTCTCAGGTAGCTCTATTTGTACAATTCTCTCTAAAATATTTAATCCGACCACACGCCCTGCCCCTTGTGGTGTATGAATCTTCTCTCCAATATCCGGAAGTTCTTGCTTCGCTGTCTCATAATCATCGTTTTCATACTTCAGACAGCACATTAAACGACCACACAATCCGGAAATTTTGGCCGGGTTTAAGGAAAGACTCTGATCCTTAGCCATTTTAATCGATACAGGTTCAAAATCACCTAAAAATGTCGAACAGCATAACATGCGTCCACACGGTCCTATACCACCAAGCATTTTCGCCTCATCACGGACACCGATTTGTCTTAATTCTATTCGCGTTTTAAAAACAGCAGCTAAATCCTTTACTAACTGACGAAAGTCTACTCGACCATCTGCTGTAAAATAAAAAATTACTTTATTACGGTCAAATGTATATTCTACATCGACTAAATTCATTTCAAGCTTGTGCTCTTTAATTTTGTGAGAACAAACCGTATATGCTTCTTCTGCATTCTTCTTATTCTCAGCAACCGATAATTTATCTTTATCATCCGCTATCCGAATGACTTTCTTCAATGGTAAGACGATATCTTCCTCATCGACTTGTTTGTGCGCTAACACGACTTTACCAAATTCAATTCCTCTAACCGTTTCCACAATGACATAATCATCTTGCGTAATGGGGAATGTATCTGGGTCAAAGTAATAAATTTTTCCTGCTTTTTTAAAGCGTACACCAACAACTTCAACCAATCCATATCACCTCTGTATTTGAAGCGTGAGCTGTTCCATCACTAGAGTTGGATGAACATTTGCTACTAGCTTTCGCTTTGCCTCCAGTATATAGGTTAAAGCACTTGTTGCTTGTTGCTTCGACCAATGATACGTACTCTTTTGAATACGTTCTTTTTCATTTATAAACACAATAGCTGCATCATTCTCGACATGCTCATAAACGATATCTTTAAACCAAATCATTAATAGATTTAGCCCTTGCTGTAATGCATCACGATCTTTGAAATGGTCCATCCATTGATTATTTATAAAAAGCAGTGCTTCACTTGGCTTATTTTGAAGCACTTCTATTAATTGTATCACTAGTTTTCGCGCATTAGCAAACCACTCATCTTGGCTTAATGTAATCGCCTCTTCTAAGTTATTTGTTAACGCACTCATTAAACGTGCCGTCGTCTCTGTCATATTTTCTTCTATTAAACGTTGCCTCATATTTTCTGGGTTCAACGGTTGAAACGCCAATATTTGACATCTAGAACGTATCGTATCTAGCAAGGACTGACCGTTTTCCGTTAACAACATGGCGACGGTTTCCTTGCTCGGTTCTTCTAGAAATTTCAACAAACGATTGGCTGCATTTGTTGTCATTTTTTCTGCATTTTCAATAATATATACTTTCTGATTGGATTCTAATCCTGTATACGTAAACTCTTTTTGCAAATGAAGAATTTGCTCTTTCTTTATCGACTGTCCTTCAGGTTGAATGAGATGAACATCTGGATGATTCCCTGATTCAATTCGAATGCAGTTCTTACACTCCTGACAAGGCTCGACCCCATTACGGTTCGTACATAAGAAGCTTTTTGCAAAAAGAAGACTCACAGATAATTTTCCTGTACCTTTTGAACCCTGAAATAAATACGCATGGGCCACACGATCCTTTTGAATACTATTTGTAAGCATTTTACTCACTTTCGGTTGTAGACGCCCCATCTTTGCCCAAGTTATCATGTTCATGTCACTACCTTACGTGTAAAGGTTGATTAATAGGCCTTTAATTTCTCCTATAATCCCTAATATATCAATGGATTTCTTCTCTTGCTCCATCACAGCATTCGTTAACTCCATTAGTTGTTCATCAACAGACTCTACAATCGTTAACTTCCGACTATGGCCTTCCATATCCCAACTATGGGACTGTTTCAAATCCATTCCGAACTGTACAGATTCTTCTAGAAACGACTTAACTAAACGTTTATACCGCGCCAAATCTTTAAAAGAACGAAAACGGGCTACTTTCTCTCCTTGCTTCGTTATATCGGTTAGTAAGCGCTGCATTTCATCCTGTTGCATTTTATTAGCTTGTGCATGAACGAGAGCATCAAACCCTTTCGCTGATTGATGCTTCTGATGTATATTACTCTTATGTGTCTCTATTTGAGTCCGTATATCTTGACTAATTTTCATGCAATAATCTCCTTATAGCAGTTCATTAGAATTGAAAGAATGATTCCACTGGTAAAACGAAAACCGTAGCCCCACCTACTTCGACTTTTACTGGTTTAGGAATGTAAGAATCTGCATTCCCTCCCATAGGTGAAATCGGTGCTATCATTTGCTCTCGTTGACTACAATTATCCCGAATAACATTCAATGCTTCATCTATTCGCTCGTCTTCTACACCGATCATCAAGGTCGTATTACCTTCTTTTAGAAATCCACCTGTTGAAGAAAGCTTTGTTGCTTTAAAATTCTCATTCGACAATGCGTTTGTTAATCGATTACTATCCTTATCTTGAATAACTGCAATAACCAGCTTCATTACGTTTACCCCCTTCATATATTAGGGAACCTATTAGTGATATTATAACAGGAAAAATGCCTTAAAAACGAATACACCCATTAGTACCTCACATAAGAAATAACTTGTGCATATACCGAATCTACTACATGTTCAAAGGGCTTACTTGCATCGATCGTTTTCATTCGATCGTTAAATGTTGTGAGTAGCATTTGATACGCTTCATAAACCGTTTGATGAAAAGCCATATTTTCTAATTTTTCTCCCGTTCATGCTTAGGAGTAATATCAAAAAACAACGTAACATCAGGCATACAAGACTCTACAGCAAACTTATTTATTTGAAACACTTCATCCATTCCTAATCCCCTTGCATATCCTTGATAAGCAAGACTGCTGTCAATAAACCGATCACACAACACTATTTTCCCCTGTTCAAGCGCTGGCATCACCTTTTCCACTAAATGCTGTCTCCTAGCAGCATATTATGATAAGTTGATATTATGTCCAGCATCACTTAAAGCTTGGTAATACTGATTTTTAACACTTATTATATATAATTTTAAATATGGACACGATCCTCTATCTTCTATTCATTATATAATACTTATCACCTTTTATAAACCTATAAACATCTCGCTCAAAATTGAATAAACCATGGACACCATAATACAGTATTTCCTAAGCCACTTTCCCATGGGTTCCGTATTCTTTGTTATTTCACATTTAATGGACAGTGTTATCAATCCTTAGTATGGTTTTTGTGAAAAAGTCATCCATGAATTCCATTACCAGAGTATCCGTTAATTTAATCACGGTATAATAAGTAAATTTGTATCAAACTTATAAATAAGGCTGCGGTTTTGTATCTTTGTAATAAAGTTAAATAGGGATACAAAACAACCCCAGTTCTCACGTTAAAAAACGTTTAGAAAAGATACTAGTTAAAGCGGGCTAATTTTTTTATGGAAAGCTGTGTATTTTAGTTAAGCTTCAACATTACTGATTACAGCCACTAAAATGTACCCATTTTGACGTGTTCTTTCCCTGTCTGCCAACAAGTTTACTACCAATGCCAGCTTTTTTGCCAGTCTTTATACCGCCAATTACACTTTTACCGTAGAAAGACAGAGTTACAGTATTATAAACTACCTTCCTTTGGTACCTATATCTATGTTTTAACTTATGTAAGGAGACGCCGTGAGACATGGGAGGGTCCACCGCCATGTAAAAGTGGAGATCCAAGGTGCAATCATTAAATGCATATCCATTTAACGGAAATACGCCATTAAGGTTTATTTAGCTTACCCATTTTTCCAAATTCCAGCACCTATAGGGGTGGAAAAGGCCAGAATTCGCTATGGACTTTAATTGTCCAATAGAAAAACAGAGATAAACGAAGGAATTCTAAGAAAAGGTTAATTTATTGAGGGAGGTTATACAATAAAATCGTCCGAGAGTGTGTAACTAAAGATAAAAATTCAACTTTGAGATCCTAAAAGGGAGTCTTGTTGTAACCAACTTATCTATTTGATAAATTGATAGAGAATAAATAAGACTGGGGGAATTTCCACCCAGCCTCGCCTTACTCCAATGTCCTTCATAAAATCTTATTCTCTAACCCGAACAATAAAATGACGCATTAAAACAATGCTTACTATCATAACCACATTTAGAACTGGATAATAAATTGATATAAAATTCAGGCCCATATAGGACATGATTAACATAAACTGTTTTAATTTTAAGAAATTATTCTTACTTTCCAGCAATAAAAACGAATTTTGCAGTAGCAATATGAAAAAGAAAACGGAATAAACTCCATGACCAATCACTGCGAAGATAGATTGATAAATTCCATTACCACTAATAAAAATAAGAACAATAAATTGAAGTATTAATAAAAGACCAACTAACCAAGAAACGGATTTCAAAAAAGATTTAATGTAGTCTCGTTTTGACCATGGTAATACCCGAAATTTGTGTGTAGTTAGTTGCTCTTGAAATATATTTTTTAATAAATAAAACATTAGCAGGGTACTTAAAAAATAGGACAGACTGTAAACATGAAACCGAATACTCAACAAAATAAAAATAGCTATCGTATTTATTAATATGTTAAGGGTGATTGACTTATTATTTAATAGGTATCCTTCCCAATTAGCAGATAAAACACTGGTTAGCTGATAATTTACTCTCTTTTTAGAACCGTTTTTCTTAGTAATATATAATTTACTTGGGAAGTTAAAGCCAACCCCCGTGATAAGCTTAACAATAAGTCGATTCCATGTTTTTTCCTCTCCGTATGAAATTGTCTCTCCCCACTTAACTGAGTATAATAACTCTTCCCTAAACCATTTAATAGTGACCGTAAACATGAGACCCATTCCAATGATATAATAATAAGCTAGATAATGACTCTGAAATAAAATAAATCCAACTCCGATTATAATCAAAAGCACAAAATAACCCATAATGAAGCATAACTTTTGACGACCCTGCTTCTGAAAGGCCATCCACTGAAATAAACCTGTGAATAGATCTACAATTGCAAACGTCAAAATTAGCAAGACGCACGTTAAAATGGAGAAAAAATCAAATAACAAAGTGGACAGCGAAAAAAGTATTACCATGACAATCAATCGTTTTATTTGCTCTCTTTGTATATTACGGCGAAAGATGAGTTCCATGTTTACTGGCAAAGTGATTAGCAAGTAATCAGAATTTGTTAATTTATATCTAGGGCTTATAAATGAGGCAAGTCCAGCTGCTAAAAGCAGCAAATAAGCAAATTCGCTACTTAATAACAAGGGAGCATGATGAAAAAAAGTATATATTGTTTCCGTTCTATGTTCAAGGATATATGACCTCAGAAAAATCATACCTATTGAAACGAATGGGATTAGGTAAATCAATGTTACTTTATCAAAAAGAATAAAAAATGACCTTTTATATAATTCGATGATTCGTTTAAATCGATTTTGATAAACTAGTGAAAAAATGGCTTGATCGATGTCTTTACTCATCGTGAATTCTTCCCTTGATGGACTTTAAATGTGTGATTTCCCCTTCTTGCACTACCTCCCCCATTTTTAGCATAACATATTTGTTTGAAAATTCCTTTAACCTTTCCAACTGATGTGAAGTAATTAGAACTGATACACCTTTTTTTCTACGTTTTACAAGCTCTTGTTCAAGGAAGTTTGCAGCATTTACATCCAATCCAATAAATGGCTCATCAATAATAATTAAGGGTGTATCAACAATAAAATTGCTAATGATGTTTACTTTCTGCCGCATGCCCTTAGACAAATTTTGTGGGTATTCTTCCAATTTCCCCTGCAATTCGAGAGCCTCTACATAATAGGATACACGTTCTTCAAATATGGTTTCAGGTATACGATAACTCGTACCATAGAGTTGGAAATGTTGCTTCACTGTAAGCTCTGTAAATAATAACGGTTCTTCCGGTATATATGTATACTGTCTCTTGTATTGTTCAAAATCAAGATCCATATCCCAGCCATTAATCTTGATTTGACCGCTCTTTTTTTGTTGGATACCCAAAATTGTTTTCATTGTGATAGACTTTCCCGCCCCGTTATGTCCTACCAGCGAGCAAATTTCACCTTCCTTTAGGTGTAAATTAATTCCATTTATAATGGTCTGATCATTTATTTCTACGTACAATGAGTCAACTTCTAAAACACCATCTCCATTCATGTAATCTCCTTTCTTCTAGTTCTATTAACGTTTATCAGAATTTTCCTTCAATAAAATACCGCTTTAATATTAAAGAGATTTAATTCCCTCCGGGTTATACTTATTAATGAATTGTTCTTTCCACCCCTGATCTAAATTCTCTTCAAACCATCTAGCCACACTGTAGCACATAGAGAACTTTTCAACTCCGGTAATACCCAATTGAACCATTGTTAGGTATACGTAATTCAACAATAATCTTTTCACTTTATAATCTGTATCGTCTTTAATTTCTTCATATGGTCGTAACTGATTTAATAATTTATGGAATTCACTCATTTTGTCAATACCTTCTCCTCCTTCGCCCAGACTCCAATCATAATTATTAATAATATTAATGAATTGTTCAGATTCAGGAACTATAAGTTGCCATTTTGAAAAAAGAAAGGATGACTTTTTAGCTAGATCGACATATATCTTCTTCCATTTATTAAAACAAGCAAAGAGTAATGAGCGAATTACTATTTCAGCTCATTACTCACTGGTACGTCTTGACCATCACATTAAATCTTAATTCCATCTAATAGAGTTATATCCCTGAATTCCTACTAACTGTGACGCTAATAGCAATCGCGTGTACCTGTACAGTTTATATTGTAATTAACCCCTTTTTAGAATGAGGATATTTATAAGGTATTAAGGCAATAGGATATTAATTAGAAATGGCTCTCAAAATATTTCACTATTTCTAAATGAATCTGCTGTGGGTTTTGGTCGCCCTTCACAATTAACAATTTCCCATCATATGTTTTGAAAATTTTGTTGTACCTTTCTTTAACTGATAACAACTTTTCTTTATTTTCATATACATCTTGAACAGTCCTCTTTTGTAACCTATCTATAGAGGTTTCAACCGGGTTATCTATATAAATCACCAGATCGGGATTAGGGAATCTCTTGTTCAGGTCATAAACGAATTCGTAACCTTCCTCATCAGACTGATATGCGAGGGATGAGAGAGAATAGCGCGTACAAACCACATGTTTCCCTTCGCCTAATAACTTATAAACCCCATCAACGTGATTGTACAAGTGATCGTGTCTATCCGCCGCAAATAGATATGCCATTTGTTGGTCAAATCGTTTTTCATCCTTAGAAAATATAACTCTTTCTTTTAAACCCTCTCGAAGTAAATGTCCAATGGGTCCATTTGTGGGTTCAGCTGTCAATACGGCACTTTGGCCACGTTCAGTAAGGTAATCTCTTAATAACTTTGATTGGGTAGATGTACCCGAACCATCTATTCCTTCAAATACTATAAATAACTTTTTCATTTTAATATCCTCCGACAATTGTAATTCCTAGCAGCATAGTTATTCATATGACTATGCTAAACCCATCCTCTGAGAAGTGGGAAAGAACATTAAGTTTAATTTGTTTATTTTGATGGGAATTCAATTAAATTATTATTTACTTTCTTCACTTCTATGCTTAACTTATTATTTTTTTGGTTAAATCAGCTTTTTCTCTATTATGCACTTCTCTTTGTTTCAGTAATCTCTCATTTTCCTTTTTTAAGTTTTCAATTATCATTTTTTGATTCATATATTCTATATTATCTACGATTAAGTTATCAATTAGAGCTTTCTGTTTCTGGATTTCCCCCTCGAGGGCTTTTAACCGTCCACTCACGATCAACTCTTTATTACACTCTAACTCCGCAGTTCTTTCTTCTCGGTCTTTTTGTCATAATTGATCACCCTCCGACTTATTATTGAATCAAGTGTACATGACCTTAAGGAATCTGTCCAACTAAGTGTAACCTATCCAGTCTAGCTCTATATACACATGAATTCCTTGTTCAATAGAATCTTCATTTGTTTGTATATGTATTTGTTGCTGAATAAAAGTATGCAGCTTTCGAATATGTTGGTTCGTAATCCGTTCCCCTTTCATAATAAGAGGAATTCCAGGAGGATACGGAATAACGTGATGCGCGGCAATTCTTTGTTCCGCATCTTGCCATGCAATAAATTCGGTTTCTAACTCCTTTAAATCTTGATAGTTTAAAGCACACTTCTCATATAATGGAGTACTTACAGCTGCTTTATCTATTGTAGCATGTGTGACCACTTGTTGGGGTTGCGCTTTTATCTCGATTCGCTCCAAACACTTTCTCCAAGATTCCATATCAATATAAAAATCCAATCCGAGAACGAATAGAATTTGACTCTCTGTTACTAGTTCAGGATACAGCCCTTCCTCTTCAAACAAACGAGCAACATCTTGTGCATCATAGTCATTCATTTGAATCGTTACTTTAAAAGGATCATCAACACCTAATCGGTAAGGTAACACAGACCAAACCTTTGAATGAGACAAACTTTCTCTGAACAATTGAATAAATGGCAAACTTTTTTTTACACATCGAGCTCCTTCTGTTGCCATGAAATATCTTGCCAAATCCAGCGATCCCATAATAGGATAGGACGGACTACTAGATTGAAGCATTTGTAAATAATGAGCTACTCGCTTATTATTCACTCGATCTGACCCAACATGCAAATAAGATCCCATCGTCATCGCTGGTGCCATTTTATGAGCCGACTGTACTACTATATCTGCGCCTAATTGCAAAGCAGAAGGTGGCATAGGATCACCTAATGAAAAATGAACACCGTGCGCTTCATCAATTAACACGGGGATATTATAGGAATGCGCTTTCTCAATAATAGCTAATAAATCATACGTTCTACCATAATAATCTGGATACGTTAAAATAATTGCACCTGCATGCGGATGTTCCTCGATTGCCTCCAATACTCCTTCTACAGATACAGAGCCATAACGTTGAACATCCCTTTCATATATAGGGGAAACGAATACAGGCTCAGCACCGGCCAATTCTAAACCATGCATCACAGACTTGTGACAATTCCGTTGCACGATAACCGGCCGATCAAATTGGTGTGTAGCCATAATCATACTTAAATTACCTACCGTACTTCCACCAACTAAAAAATAACTATGTAATGCACCAAACCATTGTTCTGCAAGACGTTGAGCCTCTAAAATACAAGACCTTGGTTCATGTAAATCATCTAGTCCAGTAAGTTCTGTATAATCGACTATTAATATATCGTTATAGAAAGCCCGTCCTCTTTCAGGGAAAACCGTCCCATTTTTATGTCCCGGAACATGAAAGGATATAGGCTTTTTCTTATCATGTTGTAACATTGCATGATAAAGTGGGGTTTTGTGTTGATCCATCAAATACTCCTTTGTCATAAACTCATTTAATCTACCAAGAAATTATACTATATTTTAAAAGATATTCTTTGTTTTATACAAGTATCCATTGCAAAATTCAACTATCCTTATAGAAATCTGAACAACTTGGTTACATGGGGTTCTCGAGACGACACATTATTCCCGCTGAAGTCGCTACCTTACGTTCCAATCAGAAGGCATGAGCGTCCATCCTTTAATGTTCGTTCAGATATGCAGTTGAACGAAGCAATAATGAAATGAACTCATAGAAAAAAACCGAACGTATTTGGCGCTCGGCCCCCTATTAAGAATGCAACTTTGCTTTATTCATGACGCGTAATTTCTTTAAGAAGTACGCATATTTATTATCTGAGGGGTCTGTTGCAACGATTTCATTCTCACACTCTCTGCATATAAATGTATGATATACAAGAATGCCAACTTCCTTCTCTCTTTCACAAACAGCACAAACGGTATTGCTATGTTCTCCCGTCACAATTCTCCACCTCCATGTAAACTAGTATCTCCTAATCTAACGGGATTATACACACTCTTAGAAAATAGCTTTCTGCTTATGATATGTAAAAGAACCAAATGAGTGTTTACCTATTAAGTACACATAATTTTTTTAAAATGAGTCATACAAAAAAACCCTTTTGAATATATATTCAAAAGGGTTGGTACAGTTCGCCTGGCGACGTCCTACTCTTGCGGGGAAAT
>NZ_AVPG01000021.1 GCF_000775615.1 Pontibacillus litoralis JSM 072002 | reverse complement strand
GTTCAAAAAAGAACGAAATGGTGCCTTTTTTAGATTTTGGAGACCTTGGGAATATAAAAATGTAAGTTTTTCAGTGGCCTCATTAGTCATCACTCTTGTTTTTGCTTGGAAGATAGTTCGATGTTAGCACCTAATTCTTTAGCTAGCGTAACGATGGAGTTGTTGATATACCAAACGTGATATAACTTGTAAACAAATAAACGTTGAAAAATCGATTCCCCTTCATCTGTGAATTGTTCAATTAATTTACGATCTTCTTCCAGTTGCCATATAGTAATAGTTGTGTTTCCGTTTAGTAACTGCTTTAAGCTTCTTATATTTTGTGTGACATAATGATGGGAGTGCGTTAAGGTTTGATGAATCTCTTCGGTCATTTCTGGTAAAGGGTGGCGAGTGGCATGTAATTGTTTCGCGTAATAATTAATGGCTGCTAAAACAGTGTACCAATGTTCAACCCCTCCGCGACCGAGTCGCCCAGAACGCTTGTTCATGTTGTTTTTTTCTTGCCGAATAGAGTCTAGTTTTTGATCTAGGTTAAAACTCCTCTCTGCGAAATCATCCGGATTAGAAACATCCGCTAGTTGATCCATGTATGAGCTCATATATGCTTCTAGTTCATCAATAAATTCCTTCATGTAATCTGTAACTTTATCTTTTGTTTTTGTTGGAAAGATAAAGGTTGCTGTTAGAAAGCCAATATAGGAGCCAATAAAGGTATCGATAATACGCACGCCCATAATTTTGACGGTAATGCCGCCTAATAATAAATCATATAGGATAGCAATAATTACGGTAATCCAGAAAATCATAAATGAATAAGATACAGGATAAATGTAAAACGCCATAAATATACAAACAAAAATGATGGTTATTTCAAGTAGTTGGCTTGAAATTTGATCTGCGATACCGAAGCCGATAATAGACCCTAATATTGTGCCAAGTATGCGTTGATTCGCTTTTTTGAATGTTTTTCCGACAGATTCTGTTCCCATGAATATAATGAAAGAAGTAAGCAAGATCCAATACGGATACCCAGGTGTAAGTGTATAACCTAGATAAATAGAAATAGTCCCTGCTATCAATGCTTTAATGGCTTTCTTGGTGTTCAGGTCGATGCCATGTGACACTTCTTCTTTCGTTTCTTGATACGTTTCAACTTGCTTAAGGTGTTCCTGACGTTCACGGTGTAAGTCATAAGCCCCCTCAATGACGTGATTCGTAATCGTTTCAATACGCCGAACGAGATAGAGCCATTCTTCATTCTCCTTTCCTATAGACTCTTCTTTAATTTCTTGTCGCAACACCTGTAGTGCTTTCTCTGCTCGTTTTAATTGGCTTTGTGCGTCATTGTCCCGTAGCACTTTCACATCACGTATGGCATCGATAACTTCGAGTAAAGCGTTTTGGAATGTGCTTTTTTCAAATTGCTGAATCTCGCGTAATTTATGTACGGTTGTCAACAAAGTATTCATTAACATATCCGCATCATAGACGTATAGTCTTAGCTCTCTTGCGGTTAATCCTTTCCATACGGTAGATGGGTCTGTGTTACTAAGTTGCCCAGATATATGACGAGCATATTCATTCACCTTGGTTAAGTTCTTCTCTAATGTTTTCACCTGCCTAGACGTTAAGTTTGGTGAAGTCACTAATTGCTTTACAAGGTTAAGAATTAAGTTCGTTTGAATATGGAATGAACGCATGCTTCGCTTTAACGATTTATCTGGTTGGTCCTTTAATAAGATAAATTCAATGAGAAAAGCATATACCAACCCGTTGACGATGGATATGTAGAACCATGGTACCATCTCAAATTCAACGCGAAGAATAACCGCATAGTATATGGAGAAAAAAGCCATGAGACAAATAGAAAAATAGATTGTATTGTATTTTGATAAATAAAAAGCTAAGAATACTGTGATTAAGATAGCAATGTCTGGCATAAGCATAAATTGGTTTAAATAACTTCCTAAGGTAAACGTAATAAAACTAACCGCTCCCATGGAAAAGAAGGTTACTTTCCTTTTATCGACCGGTTCTTCTGCAATGATATGAATACAAACGACAGCAATGATCCCAGAAAAAACATTTACCTGTACAGTGTACTCTCCGATATCAAAAAAATTTATTAAAACGGAAGTGGTTGCTACGGCTAAGAGTGCACTAAAAACGGTTTTTAGTGCTTCTGCCAATCTCGGCATGCCTGGATCCGATGCCGATAATCTTGCCCAATAATGTTGTATAAGTTGATATATAAGTGTTGTTGATTTCATATACTTATCATACTGCATCTGAAATCAAGTTACCAACCACAAAATATTATCAATAATTTTCTATCTTTTTTGACACGTTTATTTCGATAGTATTTTTAATTTAGTGTCACAAAAAAATCCTCATAAATCAAAAACTATCCCATACATTGAAAAAGGAGAAAGCTATTCGTCTATCTTTCTCTTAGATTGCTCAGTTAATGAAGGGGGTTGCTCATGAATAAGCGTTTTATTGTTGTAATTGGTCTGATGATGCTTGTAATTGGACTAGCAGGTTGCTTTGATGGGAGTACGGATAATGTAGGGGAGGACGACTCAACTAGCACAAGTAGTGGAGAAGAAGAAAATGGAGGGGAGACGACAAAAGAAGATGCAGAGGACAAAATACTGCGATTAAACAACTCGAGCGAACCTGGTGCACTTCACCCAGGCTTAGCAGAAGGGACACACGATTCCTGGCCGCTAACGCACCTTTTTGAAGGATTGACGAAGAAAAATGCCGATGGCGAAATTGAACCAGGTATGGCGGAAAAGTGGGAGACTAGTGAAGATGGGATGGAATGGACCTTCTTCTTAAAGGGGGATGTGCAATGGTCGAATGGTGACCCTGTTACTGCCCATGATTTCGCATATGCGTGGTTACATGCGTTAGATCCTAATGTCGGTTCAACTTATGCGTATCAATTGTATTATTTAAAAGGGGCAGAAGCTTATAATTCAGCCGATATAGACAATATGAGCGAGGATGAATTGCAACAATTGAAAGGTCAAGTTGGGGTTGAGGTATTAGATGACCAGACATTGAAAGTAACGTTAGAGAAGCCGACACCGTACTTTTTAGACTTAACGTCGTTCTATACGTATTATCCAATAAATAAAAAGGTGCAAGAAGACAATGCTACGTGGTTCCAGGAGGCGGAAGGGTACGTATCCAATGGTGCCTTTAAGTTAACGGAATGGAATCATAAAGAGAACATCATGCTAGAGAAAAATGATAATTACTATGATAAGGATCTCGTCCATTTAGACGGTATCCATTTTGTGATGATTGAGGAAGCTTCCACTACGTGGCAAATGTACCGAAATGGAGAGCTTGATTACGTATATCCTTTACCTCAAGACGTTGTTGGGGAGTTAAGTAGTGCTGATGATCCAGAATTTAATATCGCGTCCGATTTAGCAACATACTACTACAATTTTAATACGGAAAAGAAACCATTTAATAATGCGAAAGTTCGTAAAGCATTGTCGATGGCTATAGATCGAGAACAGTTAGTCGAGTTTGTTGCTCAAGGTGGCCAAACGCCAGCGTATGGAGTAGTGCCAGGTGGCATTAATGACGTAGACGGAGACTTCCGTGATAATGGTGGCGAGCTTTTTGAAATGGATGTAGAGCAGGCGAAACAGCTACTAGAAGAAGGGCTTGCGGAGGAAGGAATAGATTCCATGGATAAAGTGACCATTTTGTATAACACGGATGAAGGTCACCAAGCAATTGCGGCTGCTATTCAAGAAATGTGGCGAAAAAACTTAGGAATACAATCGAAGTTAGAAAATGTGGAATTTCAAGTCAAGCTTGACCGTGAAAAAGCAGGAGACTTTCTCATTTCCCGTGCAGGCTGGGTAGGAGATTATGTGGATCCAATGACCTTTATGGATCTTTGGGTAACGGATGGACCTTACAACGATGCCAATTGGAGTAATGAAGAATATGATACGTTGATTCAAACGGCTAAAACGACGATGGATCCTGCTGAAAGAATGGACGCAATGCATAAAGCGGAACAAATATTAATGGACGAAATGCCAGTAATGCCGATATACTTCTACACCAAGCCATACACGGTTAAACCGTATGTAAAGAATATGTACACACCTATTAATAAATATAGCCAGTTCCATTACGCAAATATTGAAAAATAAAGCGATAAATCCTGCTGCCATTACAGGTGGCAGGATTTCCATTAACGTGTTCTGATGTCCATCGAATGGAGTGGATAAACTTGTTGAACTATATATTCAAACGTCTGGTCTGGGCTGTCGTTACGTTGTGGGTCGTCATTACTATTACCTTTCTATTAATGCATAGCATACCTGGTAATCCATTTGCAAAGGAAGGTACGATGCCAGAAGCAGTATATAATAATTTACAGCAATATTATCACTTAGATGAACCACTTGCTGTCCAGTACGTCATTTACTTGAAACAATTAGCCCAATTTGATTTCGGGCCGTCTTTAAAGTCTAAAACAATTACAGTGAATGATTATATTGTTAACGGATTTCCCGTATCGCTGCATTTAGGAATTCAAGCACTGATCATTGCTGTTTGCTTCGGTCTCATCTTTGGCGTCATTGCTTCATTAAACCGTAACCGCTGGCCTGACTATTTGGCCATGGTGTTATCTATCATTGGTATTTCTGTTCCTAGTTTTATATTAGCAACGTTTCTCATTAATTATGTCGCAGTAGAATGGCGGTTGCTACCGGTAGCTACTTGGGAATCTTGGTCCCATACGATTTTACCATCAATTTCCCTAGCAATGATGCCAATGGCTTACATTGCTCGATTAATGAGGTCAAGCATGCTTGAAGTATTAGGACAAGATTATATGTATACAGCGAAAGCAAAGGGGCTCTCCCGGCATATGGTTATTTTGCAGCATGCTTTTCGAAATGCACTATTACCTGTCGTCACCGTCCTTGGTATTATTACGACTAACCTCGTAACAGGAAGCTTTATTATAGAGAAAATATTCGGTATTCCTGGGATGGGGGAAATGTTTGTTATTGGCATTTTTAACCGGGATTATCCGGTTATATTAGGGTCAACCATTTTCTATGCGGCGATATTAATTTTCCTAGTGTTTCTCGTGGATATCGCCTATACATTCATCGACCCTAGAATAAAAATTACTGGGGAGGGCGAATGATGAGCGAGAAACGACACCTTACCCAAGACATGTTTGAGAAAGTTCATGACAACTTTACAGAAGCAGAGAAAATCAATCGTCCGAGCGTTTCTTATTGGGAGGATGTGTGGCGCCGCTTAAAGGAGAATAAACTGGCGATGTTTGGATTGATTGCGATTCTCGCCTTAACGATTCTCGCCATTATTGGTCCTTATTTAAATAGCTATACGTATTACGAGCAAGATTTTACGAAGAAGAACCTTGAACCGAACGTCGATCACTGGTTTGGAACCGACCAATTGGGAAGAGATATTTTTACAAGAGTGTGGTATGGAGCGCGTATTTCTTTATTTATCGGATTGATGGCAGCGCTCATCGATTTTATCGTAGGTATTGTTTATGGAGGAATTTCAGGCATCTCAAATGAGCGTACAGATAACGCCATGATGAGAATTGCTGAAACGCTTTATGCCATTCCTTATTTATTGTTAGTAATTTTATTAATGGTTGTGCTAGAGCAAGGGTTATGGACGATTATTTTAGCGATGACAATTACCGGTTGGATCCCTATGGCTCGCTTAGTAAGAGGACAAGTGTTGCAGTTGAAACAACAAGAGTATGTCCAAGCTTCAGAAGCTCTAGGGGCAACTATGAAATGGAAGCTTCATAAACATATGATACCGAACACGTTAGGACCGATTCTCGTCAATGTAACCTTAACCGTTCCGACGGCGATTTTTGCGGAGGCAACGTTAAGTTTTCTTGGATTAGGAATTCCTGCTCCACAAGCGAGTTGGGGAACAATGGCAAATGATGCGCTAGATAGTATTTTAGTAGGAAACTTCTATCAGCTGTTCTTTCCTGCTATATTGATTTCTTTAACGATGTTTGCATTTAACGTGTTCGGGGATGGACTTCGAGATGCGTTAGACCCGAAATTACGTCAATAAATGATAGGGGGATAGAATTTGAGTACTATTATAGAAGTGAAAAACTTAGCCGTTTCGTTCCATACGTATGGGGGAGAGGTGCAAGCCGTTCGGGGAGTATCTTTCTCTGTCCCTCGAGGAAGTACGGTGGCAATCGTTGGAGAATCAGGGTGTGGAAAAAGCGTCACCGCCAAAGCGATGATGCAATTATTATCATGTCCCCCTGCTGAATATAAAGGTGGGGAAATTTTGTTTAATGGAGAGGATATACTACAGAAAACAGAGCGTCAAATGGAACGGATACGTGGGAATGAAATGGGGATGATTTTTCAAGATCCGATGACTTCTTTAAATCCAACATTAACGATTGGCCGCCAAATAACGGAAGGAATGATGAAGCATCGAGCATTTAATGGAAAAGAGGCGAAAGAGGAGGCGATACAACTACTTCATTTGGTAGGGATACCGCAACCAGAACAGAGATTTGATCAGTATCCTCATGAATTTTCTGGTGGTATGCGTCAACGTGTCATGATTGCTATCTCTTTAGCATGCCAGCCTGAACTTTTGATTGCGGATGAGCCGACAACAGCACTTGATGTAACGATTCAAGCGCAAATTCTCCAGTTATTGAAGAAGTTGCAAGAGGAAATGGGGACTTCAATTCTACTTATCACACATGATTTAGGAGTGGTGGCAGAGACGTGTGACTATGTTGTTGTGATGTATGCTGGTGTAGTAGTGGAGTCAGGAACTGCTGAAGAAATATTTGCTAATGCCCAGCATCCATATACGAAAGGGCTTTTACAATCTATTCCGAGATTAGATCAACAACGTGCACAAGCTTTACGTCCAATCATTGGTTCTCCGCCTGATTTAATGGACCCCTCTCCTGGATGTCCTTTCTATGCTAGATGTGAGCAAGCGATGCGTATTTGTAAAAATCATCATCCTACCTTGGAGCATGTGAATGGGGAACATTATTCATCATGTTGGTTACGACATCCGATGGCGCAAGTTGTAAGATAATGCTAGGAGGAATGCTTGATGACTATAGATGCACAACCGTTCATGCAAGTGAAGGGATTGAAGAAATATTATAACGTGCAAAATCAAACGTTAAAAGCTGTTGATAACATTTCGTTGGATATTTCTGAAGGAGAAACGGTAGGACTTGTTGGAGAATCAGGATGTGGGAAATCAACGGTAGGACGAGCAATGATTCGTTTAAATGAACCAACCGGCGGTGAGCTTGTGTTCAAAGGAGAAGACATGTTAAAAATGAGAGGAAATCGTTTGAAGCAATTAAGGCGGGAAGTTCAAATGATATTTCAAGATCCTTATGCCTCTTTAAATCCTCGAATGGCTGTAGAAGATATCGTAGCGGAGGGATTAGATATTCACCATTTAGCTAAAGGAAAAAAAAGAAAAGAGCGTGTGCTTGAATTGCTCGACCTCGTTGGATTAGATGAAGAGCATCGGAATCGGTATCCTCATGAATTTAGTGGGGGACAGCGGCAACGAATAGGAATAGCTCGTGCACTAGCCGTGAATCCGAAATTTATCGTATGCGATGAACCAATCTCAGCGCTAGATGTTTCCATTCAAGCGCAAATTGTTAATTTATTAAAAAGCTTGCAACAACGAATGGGATTAACGTATTTGTTTATAGCGCATGATTTATCGATGGTCAAGTATATATCAGATCGCATTTTAGTTATGTATTTAGGTAATAGAATCGAACTCGCCTCTAGTGAAGCATTACACGCAAAACCTCTTCATCCGTATACACAAGCATTACTTTCTTCTATCCCGATTCCGGACCCTAATTTTAAAAAAAGGGAACGTATCGTCGTGAGTGGTGACGTTCCGAGTCCACTTCATCCACCAAGTGGTTGTGTTTTTCGTACGCGATGCCCAAGAGTGATGGATAAATGTCAGGAAAAAGTACCTGAATGGAAAGAAGTACAGTCAAATCATTTTGTAGCCTGTCATTTGTACGAATGAAAAGGGAAGCCAAGCCCAACCTTAAGAGGAAGGGCTGTCTTTTTTTTGCTGATCAGGAATCGGATCAATCGTATGATCGTATTTATACCCTTTTGAAATCGTAATTAAGGATAAAACGAACACGATAACAAAAATGAAAACACCAATAATAAAAACAGTAGTCAAGTTTATTCCCCCCTTTCTATAAACTCACCAAACCATATCATAGACCATAATATTGCAAATGTATATCTTCTTATTATATAATAGCTGATTGTAAGTATGGATGAAATCATGGTTTACGTGAGCTATTCTTTCCAAGCTCTACTACCTAATTTGTATCCTGCAAATATGAATTAAAGGTGGAAAAGACAATGACAAATAAAAATTACCGCGTGTTACTTTATTATCAATACGTGACGATAGAAGATCCAGAACAATTCGCTAGCAACCATTTAGAGCTGTGCAAAACAATCGGCTTAAAAGGAAGAATCCTTGTGGCACAAGAAGGAATTAATGGAACTGTATCTGGTACGGTAGAGCAAGCCCAACAATATATGAATGCAATGCATGCGGACGCTCGTTTCGCTGATATGCCGTTTAAGATTGATGAATCGGAAGGGCACGCGTTTAAGAAAATGCACTGCCGTCCGCGTCCAGAGCTTGTTACTTTAAGACTAGAAGACGATATTAATCCAAAAGAGTTAACTGGTAAATATTTAGAACCGAAACAATTTTATGAGAAGATGAAACAAGAGAACACCGTGGTAATCGATGCGAGAAACGATTATGAGTACGATTTAGGTCACTTCCGTGGCGCTATTCGTCCAGATATAAGAACATTTCGTGAGCTACCAGATTGGATACGTGAAAATAAAGATCAATTAGAAGGTAAAGAAATATTAACATACTGTACAGGTGGTATCCGTTGTGAGAAATTCTCTGGATGGTTGAAAAAGGAAGGATTCGAAAATGTCGGTCAGCTTCATGGTGGAATTGCAACGTACGGCAAAGACCCAGAAGTGAAAGGGGACCTATGGGATGGACAAATGTACGTTTTCGATGAGAGAATAAGTGTACCAATTAACCAAGTGGAGCATGTGGTCGTAGGAAAAGATCACTTTACAGGACAGCCTTGTGAACGGTATGTCAATTGCGCCAATCCAGCATGTAATAAACAGATTTTGTGCTCAGAAGAAAATGAACACAAATATCTCCGTGGCTGTTCTCATGAATGCCGCGTCCATGAACGCAACCGCTATGTTGCCGAGCACGAACTAACAGAAGAGCAAGTACAAGAAAGGCTACACGCTTTACAAGAACAATCAGTAATGAAATAAATGAAAAAGAGGCTGGGATAACCCCCAGTAAACGAAACAAATAGTGACTCACACGAACAAGACTTTACTCGTGTGAGTCACTATTTTTATAATTACATTGTACTTCGTTTTAATCCCAATAAGGGCATACTTTGATATAATTAAAATAACCAGAAATTATCCATCGGAGGTGCCTTTTTAATGATTGAAATTGTTGGAGAAAAAATCATATTAAAGGAAGCTACTGATCAAGATCTTGGTAATTTATATTATTGGAAATATGAAGAAGAAGAACAAGAAGCAAAGAAATGGAATGGCCCATATATAAATGAACCTAAAATATCAAAGAAAGAATTTATGCAAAAATGGAAAGATAATCATTTTTCTACTCAAAAAGTAGCTGGTGCGTTAGTTATTATTGTAGGAGATGAATTAATTGGTAGTGTAAGTTCTTATTGGATAGATAAACATACTAATTGGTTAGAAACTGGTATTGTTATTTATGACAAGAAATACTGGAATGGTGGATATGGCACGGAAGCTTATAAACTTTGGATTGATTTTCTTTTCGAATCTACTAAATTGCACCGATTAGGAATGTCCACTTGGTCAGGAAATTTAAGAATGATAAAAGTTGCAAAAAAAATAGGGATGATAGAAGAAGCGAGAGTGAGACAAGCAAGAATGGTAAATGATGAATATTTTGATGCGATTAAAATGGGGATTTTACGAAGAGAGTGGGAATTAAATAAAGTGTAAAGAGTCCTATTTGTTTTGGGGTCCTCTTTTCGAATCTCTTGAATTTCTCTAGAATTAGCAGCACAATAAAGAATAATACAATAGGTAAACGATAAAGGAGTGGTTTAATTGGATATACAAATTGTGAAATGTCATGGTTCTAGTAATGATTTCGTGTTAATAGATGAACTGAAGCACCAGTACCATTTTTCTGAGAATGAACGTGTTCAGATAGCGCGGTTACTATGTGATCGCGAAGGAAGCATAGGTGCAGATGGAATTTTGTTCACGATGCCAAGTCATCAAGCGCATGCTCGAATGAGGATGTTTAATCCGGATGGATCAGAGGCTGAAATGTGTGGTAATGGACTCAGGTGCGTTGGACGTTACGTATGTGAACAGCTGGATAATACGGAAATCGTAATTGAAACGAAAGAAGCGAATTTATCAGTGAAACAAATGGACGATATGTTTGAAAATATCCCATCCTTTGAAGTAGCTATTGAACCAGTTCGTCTTCGCCCAGCGTCATTACCACTAAATATTGCAAAAGCACAGCACGTAAATCAGCCGTTAGATCCATTATCCGAAAACTTATTATTTACTGCGGTAGCGGTTCCGAATCCTCATTTAATAGCTGTTGTGAACAGGATAGAAGATGAGCAATTAAACTTGATAGGAAGGCAAGCAAATGAAAATAAATTTTTATTACCTAATGGGGTGAATGTTAGCTTTGTACAATTGTTAGCTCGGAATAAAATTTTTGTCCGCACGTATGAACGTGGAGTAGGGTTAACGAATGCGTGTGGAACAGCGATGTCTGCCTCTTCGTTAACAACGGTTTTATTAAAAGAAAATAATTTAGATGAGGAAATAACCGTATTTAATCGTGGTGGTTTTGTTATATGCACGGTGACTCAAAGCGAAGGGAAATATACGATTCAACTTCGCGGGAATGCTACATATGAATATGATACGACTGTTTCCGTAGACTTGCAAAATGGAAGTGTAAGTGAAATAGCAACTCGGACAAATTATGTAAATGAACAAGAAGCTTATGAGCAAATGAAAAAATATGCCCAAAGTCAAATCATTTAAGTATAGCATAAACTCCAGATTTAGTGCTGGGGTTTATCGTGTATATTGGACACAACATATTACAGAATTATTTAATTATTTGGAATGATTAAAAAGCAAGAAAATTAAACTTTTGTGTGTTTTTGTAAAAGAAGTTATCATTCAATGAAAGTATAAAGAACGTTTCTATTGCCAAAAACTAGAGAAAATCTATGAAATTATCTTAATAAATCTTCTTCGTGATAGGGAATAAAATTTTTTTGAAAAAATTTTATTTTAGAAATATCCCTATAAATTGGGCTTTTTTTAGCATAAACCGTGTTTTTGCAAAGAAAGTTCTTCTTTTGTAAATTCGTTGTAAACGGTATAATAATAATTGTGCGATTTTTTAACCTATTTTCATCATTTGCAGGAGGGTAAGATTCATGAGTAAACAACGAAAAGGGGCTTTTAAAAGCTTTCTCGATATGATTGAAAAAGTCGGGAACAAGCTACCTCACCCAATTACGCTGTTTGCGATTTTAGCTGGAATAGTACTTGTACTTTCTGCTGTTGTTTCATCTTTTGGAATTAAAGTAGAGCATCCAGGTAACGAAGGCGAAATCGTTGAAGTTAAAAACTTATTAAGTTCTGATGGTATTGAATATATTTTTACAAGCATGACAGATAACTTTATCGGATTTGCTCCGTTAGGAATTGTGTTGTTGACGATGATTGGGATCGGAATTGCCGAGCGTTCTGGACTAATTAGTGCAATGCTTCGTGGATTTGTTCAATCTGTGCCTAATAAGCTAGTGACAATAGGACTAGTATTTGCGGGTATTATGTCTAGTGTTGCATCAGATGCAGGATATGTTGTGTTACCACCACTTGGTGCAGTCATATTTGCGTCACTTGGTCGTCACCCATTAGCTGGTTTGGCAGCAGCATTTGCCAGTGTATCTGCTGGATTTAGTGCTAACCTATTATTGTCTGCAACAGACCCATTGTTGGGAGAGCTAACAATCGAAGCGGCCAAAATTATTGATCCAGCATATGCCGAAACTATGAACCTCGCAATGAACTATTACTTTATTGCTGTATCCGTATTCTTGTTAACATTTGTAGGTTCATGGGTTACGGAGAAGATTATTGTACCTCGCTTAGGTGAATATAAAGGCGATTACGTAGGTACGATGGACAAGCTAACGTCTATAGAGAAGAAGGGTATTGTGTGGTCGGTTGTTTCTGCAATAGTGACAGCTGCTATATTATCTCTATTAATCTTGCCAGAAAATGCACCGATGCGTGGTGAAGGTGGTTCAATTATTCAATCACCATTTATGAGTTCACTTGTACCCGTTATTACAATTATATTCTTTGTGCCTGGTTTAGTATATGGATTGGTAACGAAATCTATTAAGAATGATAAAGATGTTGCCAACCAATTATCTGATACGATGGCATCTATGGGAATGTTTATTGTACTTGCATTCACTGCAGGTCAGTTTGTAGCTTATTTTACGGAATCGAATATGGGGCTAGTGTTAGGTGTGTATGGTGCAGAATTCCTTCAAAGCATTAACTTATCTGGCATTCCTTTAATCATCGTGTTCATCGCTATATCTGCTTTCATTAACTTATTTATTGGAAGTGCATCAGCCAAATGGGCAATGATGGCACCAGTGTTCGTTCCGATTATGATGCAGCTAGGATATTCTCCTGAATTAACGCAAATGGCTTATCGTATTGCGGATTCTTCGACGAATATTATTACGCCACTTATGACGTACTTTGCAATTGTTATTGCATTCGCACAAAAGTATGATAAAAATATGGGAATTGGTACGATGATTTCCGTTATGGTACCATACTCCATTTTCTTCTTAATTAGTTGGACAATTATGTTAGTCGTTTGGATGTTGTTCGGTATTGATCTTGGACCGGGATCTCCGATTTTATACAATCCTTGATGAATGTATAGAAAAGCTTGTAGAAGCAATTGTGTTGCTTTCTACAAGCTTTTTTTTGTGAATTAATATCAAAATTCCACCATCTTCATCGGCATATAAATCAATTTATGTGGGGGAAAAGAAAGATAAATAAAGCCATTTCCTGTTGTTTTCTAATACAATTTTTAGATATATGTTGAAATGTTGAAAGCAAACGTTTACAATAGTTTATGATTCGGTCGTCAGATGACCGGAAAATATTATGGTAGGAAATATGAAAAGAAAAATGTTGAAAGCGTTTTATCGTATGATCAACGGGGGAATGGGAGGAAATTCATTATGGTATTATTGGCATCTTTGAGTGCAATTATTGCACCTTTCATTTTTTTGGTATTACTAAGAATGCCTGCTGTAAAAGGAATGTTTTATAGTGCGATTATTGTTATTTTATTCGCATTTAGTGTATGGGGAGTAGAAGGGAACGTTATATTTGCATCGATTTTGCAAGGTTCTCATAAAGCGCTAACCATACTATTAATTTTATTTGGAGCAATGGTTTTATTAGATACATTACGTAATACAGGAGCTGTAAACAGAATTAATCAAGGGTTCCGTAGTATTTCGAGCGATATGCGCGTGCAAGTCGTCATTGTTGCATTTCTATTTGGATCATTAATTGAAGGTGCCGCGGGATTTGGTACGCCTGCAGCTGTAACAGGTCCATTGATGGTTGCATTAGGTTTTACACCAATGGCAGCTGCTGCAATTGCCTTAATTGCGGATAGTTCTGCTGTATCATTTGGAGCTGTAGGGACACCAGTTCAAGTCGGTTTAAGTAACGTTCCAGGAGCAAATGAGGCATTGTTCCAAAGTGTAGGAGTAAAGATTACATTAATCGATTTAATCGGTGCAACGTTTGTACCTTTCATATTAGTATTTGTTCTAACGTTTTTCTTTGGTAAGAATAAAGGAATGAAAGAAGCTTTTCAATTATTGCCATGGACACTACTTATCGGTGCAACGTATTCAGTATCTGCTTTTGCGTACGCTTATTTATTTGGGCCTGAATTCGTTTCCATATTAGCTGCATTAACTGGTTTAATTGTGGCAACGTTAACGGCAAAACGAGGATTTCTTATTCCAGAGGATAAGTGGGTCGATGCACTGAAGGAAGGATATCAGGAAGAAACAGAGAAGTCTGAAATGGGCTTATTTACAGCTTGGTCTCCTTACTTAATCGTTGTTGTTCTTCTGCTTGCAACACGTATTATAGAACCTGTTAAAGCATTCACTTTAAAATATGTGGACCTTTCTTGGAATGGCATTTTAGGCATTGAAGGAATTGATTCTGCGTGGCAAGTATTATATTCACCAGGTACGATTTTAGTTGGTTCAGCTATATTAGCCGTATTTATTCAACGTAAATCGATTCGTAATTTCACAAAAGCTTCTAAGCAAACGTTAGGTGGAATGAAAAATGCTGGCTTAGCACTTGTTTCTACACTTGCATTAGTACAAGTCTTTACGAATTCGGGATTAAATGCGAATGATTTAGTCAGTATGCCACAACATATTGCAGAAACACTTGCAGCTGGATTTGGATCTATGTGGATATTTGTTGCACCGTTTTTAGGTGAATTAGGTTCTTTCATTACAGGTAGTGCAACAGTATCAACGTTAACATTCTCACCAGTTCAATACAGTATTGCGGCACAAACAGGGATGAATACCGATGTTGTATTAGCGTCACAGATTATGGGCTCTTCTGCAGGTAATATGATTTGTGTGCACAACGTTGTAGCTGCCACAGCTGTTGTTGGTTTGACTGGTAAAGAGGGAGACATTATTCGCAAAACAATAGGACCAGCATTATTGTACGGAGTTTTAGCAGGAATTGGTGGCTTTATTCTACTCATGATCTTTTAAGTAGTGTATAATAGAACGTTGAAGGGAATTGAATTCTTGTTAACAACGATTCATGTGTATGGATAGGCTGGAGGAAGAAGCTGTGGAGTATAAACAAATTCAAGCAAAGAAGATATATGAAGAAGTAGCTGATTCTTTGTTAGCTATGCTCAAAAATGGTTCTTTACAACCTGGGGATAAGCTGGAGTCCGTTGAACGTTTAGCAAAGAACTTTAACGTTGGCCGATCTGCGATTAGAGAAGCACTAAGTGCACTGCGAGCAATGGGTGTGCTAGAAATGAGGCAAGGAGAAGGGACATTTGTGAAGCAGTTTGACGCTTCAAGGTTTTCTGTCCCATTGTCTGTTGCTTTCTTAATGAAGCGAGAAAATGTAAAAGAATTGCTAGAGGTCCGAAAAATTTTAGAAATTGGGGTTGTAGAATCTGCTGTAAACAATCATACTAAAGAAGATTTACTTTCTATGAAGCAGGCGCTATATGAAATGGAACGAGCTGGAGGCAATGGTGATCTTGGCGAGAAAGCCGACCTAGAGTTTCATCTAGCTATTGCAAAAGCTAGCCATAATCATATGCTATACAACCTAATGCAAAGTGTTTCAGAGATTATGAAGGAAGCAATGCGAGAAACGAGACGACTATGGCTTTTTTCTGAGCAAAATATGCTAACTTTATTAGAAGAGCATTGGACAATCTATTACGCAATCGAACAATGCGATGACCAACTTGCCCAAAAATTAATGCTTAACCATTTAACAGGAGTCGAATCAGCGTTAGCAGATTATGTACAGTAGGTCATAGAAGATAAAGATATACTCTCTATAATGATAGAGGGTATGTCTTTTATCGAATTCATCAGATGACCTGTTTATTATGTAGAGGGGGATATTATCATGAAAGTATCTTTGTTTATTACGTGTCTTTGTGACGTAATGGCATCAGACGTAGGAAAAGATACCGTAGAAATTTTAGAACGTTTCGGATGTGAAGTAGATTTTCCAGAAGCGCAAACTTGCTGTGGGCAACCAGCATACAATAGTGGGCACGTAACGAAAGCGAAAGAGTCAATGAAGCAAATGATTCGTGCGTTTCAGTATTCAGAATACGTTGTTGGGCCGTCTGGTTCTTGTGTAGCCATGTTACATGAGTATGCGCATTTATTCAAGGATGATCCAGAATTTGCAAAACCGGCTCAGGAGCTTGCAAATAAATCGTATGAAATCACACAATTTTTGGTGGATGTGTTAGGGATAGAAGATGTCGGTGCAACATTTAATGCAAAAGTAACCTATCATCGCTCTTGTCATATGACACGCTTATTAGGGGTGAAAGATGCACCATATAGATTATTGAACAATGTAAAAGGATTAGAATTTGTTGAATTACCTATGTGCGAAGACTGTTGTGGATTTGGTGGGACATTTGCTGTAAAGAACTCTGCAATTTCTGAGCAAATGGTGAAAGAGAAGTCAGAGCACGTTACGGAAACAGGAGCAGAGTACTTAATTGGTGCTGATATGGGTTGTATGATGAATATCGGTGGTAGATTAAGTCGTGATGGTAAACCTGTAGAAGCGATTCATATTACGAAAGTACTTAATAGCATTTAAGGAAGGAGGACTATAATGGGAATTAAAATCGGTAACGCACCATTTAAAGAGCGTATTCAAGAAGGTATATCGAATGATTTTATGAGAGGTGCTGTATCTTCTGCACAAGGCCGCATGCGAACAGGTCGATTAACGGCAGCAGAAGAGTTAGGTGATTGGGAAGACTGGCGTGTATTGGGAGAAGAAATACGTTCTCACACGCTAACAAACCTTGACTATTACCTCCAACAGTTAAGTGATCAAGTAGTAAAACGTGGAGGTAAAGTATTCTTTGCTCAGACAGCCGAAGAAGCAAATGAATATGTACAAAACGTTATTAAGCAAAAGAACGCAAAGAAAATTGTAAAGTCTAAGTCAATGGTTACAGAAGAAATTGGCTTAAATGCAGCCATTGAACAAGCTGGTGCAGAAGTAATTGAAACGGATTTAGGAGAATGGATACTGCAATTAGACGACCATGATCCACCATCCCATATCGTTACACCAGCACTGCATAAAAATAAAGAACAAATTCGTGATACGTTTGCGGAGAAAAAAGGGTATGATAAATCGAGCAAGCCCGAAGAGTTAGCGGCATTTGCTCGCGAGCAATTACGGGAAGACTTTTTAACAGCGGATGTAGGGATTACAGGGTGTAACTTCGCTGTTGCAGAGTCTGGTGCAGTCACCCTTGTCACGAACGAAGGTAACGCGCGCTTAGCAACGTCTTTACCAGATACTCAAATCTCTGTAATGGGTATGGAACGTATTGTACCAACTTGGGAAGATCTGGACATTGTTGTTAGTTTGTTAACGCGTGCAGCAGTAGGTCAGAAGTTAACTAGTTATGTGACGGCGATAACAGGTACTCGTTTAGAGGAAGAAGTCGATGGACCTGAAGATTATCATTTAGTCATTGTCGATAACGGCCGTTCGAATATTCTTGGTACGGAATTCCAGTCTGCCTTACATTGTATTCGTTGTGCTGCTTGTATTAACGTATGTCCTGTTTACCGTCATGTTGGTGGTCATTCATATGGTTCTATCTATCCCGGTCCAATTGGTGCCGTTTTAACACCTTTATTGGATGGTTATGACAATCATAAAGAGTTGCCATATGCGTCGACATTATGTGCTGCATGTACGGAAGCATGTCCGGTAAGAATTCCACTTCACGAGCATTTAATTCGTCACCGTGAAATTATTGTGGAAAAGGAAAATAAAGCACCAGCTTCGGAAAAGTTGATGATGGAAGGATTCGCTAAATGGGGGTCCCATCCAGCAGCTTATAAGTTAAGTGCAAAAATGGCTCGTACAGCTTTAAAACCTTGGACTAAAGATGAGAAAATCACAAATGGCCCAGGACCTTTAAAAGGTTGGACAGACGTTCGAGACTTCCCTGCACCAAGTAAACAATCTTTCCGAGCTTGGTTTAAGTCACGTGAAAAGGGAGGCAATAAATAATGAGCATCCAAAATCGAGAAGCATTTTTAAATAATGTTGCGAGTAAACTAGGAAGAAATCGCCTGACAGAACCTGTTGAGCGTCCAACGTATAGTGTGCAACCACAGTGGCGCGTATTTGCGGGGCAGAGCCAAGATGAGCTAGTCAACCGTCTAGAAGAACAATGTGAGAAAATCCATACAGTTATGAAGCGGACAACGTTGGAGAACTTGAATGCAACATTGACAGCAGCACTGGAGGACTATAACGGACAATCCATTGTAGCAGCAAAAGATGAGCGCAATGAACAATTCGGTTTATCGTCCTATTATGCAAGTTTAAAGGAACAAGGCAAAGACGTGCATGTATGGGATGTTTCTAAAGGAAAAGAAAACATTGCTATCGCTGAAAAAGCAGATGTCGGTATTACCTTTAGTGATATTACGCTTGCAGAGTCAGGAACCGTAACATTGTTTAACAATAAGGGTAATGGTCGTTCTATTAGTTTGCTCCCTCAAACGTACATTGCCGTTATCCCGAAGAGTACGATTGTTCCCCGTATGTCCGGCGCAGGGAAACATATTCATGAAGCGAACCAAGAAGGGCATGATGTATCTTCTTGTGTCAGCTTTATAACAGGACCAAGTAATAGCGCGGATATTGAAATGAATTTAATTGTTGGTGTACATGGACCGGTGAAAGCAACATATATAGTGGTTGAAGATATGTAATATAAAAAAGGCACTTTTTCAAGGTGCCTTTTTTTGTATAGAGGGGTTTGTTTGTATTCATACTAAGAAAAAGGAGGGATAGCGCGCATGGAAAAAACAAACATATTGAAAACGCTGAATAAGTTTTTACAAGGGCAGTATATGGGAATACACGCATATGAGGACTACATACAAAAGGTAAATGATCATTATGTGCGGAAAGAATTCCAAGCGATTCAACAACAGCATAAACGAAACGCAGAACAAGTAGCAGAGCATATTCAAAACCTTGGGGGTAAACCTGTAGATGATGAAGGATTCGTTGGTGCTGTGACTGGATTTATTGGCCGGTTTCAAATTCCGGATGATACAGATGAAATCGTTCGTAGTGCTCTAAAAGGGGAAACTAAATATGGAATAGAGATGTCTGAAGAAATGGTCGCCGGTAAATTAGACAAAGAGAGCCGCAGAATCATTAAAGAAATAATAGACATGAACCGTAAACATGTGGAGATATTAAATCAAATGAAACATAGGTGATGCAATAAGTAGAACTATAAAAAATTTACTGATATGCTGTATGTACAAAGGGGAGGAGATTAAATGATCAAGGGGATGCATCACGTACAAATAACTATTCCTATAGGGAAAGAGGAAGCTGCAAGGCAATTTTATTGTGGGATTCTTGGCTTAACGGAATTAACAAAGCCACCATCTCTTCAAGGTCGAGGGGGCTTCTGGCTACAAGTAGGGGATAGAGAAGTACACATTGGAACGGAGACTGGATTTGATCGATATTCTACGAAGGCTCACATCGCATATGAAGTGGAAGATATACAGTGGTGGCGAGAAAACCTGGAGCAACATACCATTAAGATAACAGATGCTATTCCTATACCTTCTTATGAGCGTTTTGAATTTCGCGATCCATTTGGCAATAGGGTGGAAATGATAGAGAAAATAAAGTAACTCCTGCTTGAGCATTCGCGATGCATAGTTACGCCATACGTGCTACACTAAAAAAACAGATAATTTAATTTAATTAAAGGGAATCGTATAGAAACCCATTTGAAGAGCAAGTCAACATTTATTATTTTGGAGGGATAGTGGATGGATGATCGCTTATTTAAAACAGCTATGAGCAAATTTGCTACTGGAGTAACCGTCATCACAACAGAAGTAAATGGAGAGGTACACGGGATGACAGCAAATGCTTTCATGTCTGTATCACTTGATCCAAAACTCATCGTCGTATCTGTTGCTCATAAAGCGCGTATGCATGACTATTTAAAGCAGTCTGATTCCTTTGCAGTTACTATTTTATCTGAAGCTCAACAACACTTGTCAACATACTTTGCTGGGAAAAGAAAAGAGGATCAGAGTGTAGCTTTTGACCGATTTGAGCAACTTCCAATCTTGAAAGATGCAGTAGTCAATATTGTTTGCTCGCAATATGCAAACCACGTTGCAGGTGATCACACGTTATTTATTGGAGAAGTTAGTAATATACAACTATCCGACCAAGCTCCACTGGCATATTTCTCTGGTAAATACGGAACCGTTCAAATTGCGGAATAAGTGATTGGTGCTTTCATTTCGCAATATGTATGGAAAGGACGTAAAAGACCATCTCCATGTCAATTATTGTCTATTATTTTTCGTTGTCATTTACTGCATAGCCACATATAATGGTGCAAAAAGGGGGATGCTGTATGGGCCTTTTTGTACCAATTGTGTCCGTTGCTATCTTCATCATTGTTATTGGATCGGTAAAATGGAAAGATCACTGGAAGACTAAACCGCACGCAAAAGTGCAAAAGTGGGAAGGAGAAACAGAGGAACAAATTCGAAAGCGTAAAAGAAAAGGAGAGCCTTTCATCGAGTTTCAAAAAAGATATCATCAAGCAGGACCATTTCAATACAACAGATAGGCAAAATAACCAAGCTTATAAATTGACTATATTCCACTCGCATTATATAATAGAATCAAATAGCATATTCCTTTAAGGGGAGTAGCTTTAACATTAAAGTCGTCATTACAGAGGATTCCTCTCGGCTTTAGTGGCAACGAGTGTTGTTAGCAAGACCTTACCTTCCGTTGGTATAGGTCATTTTTTGTTTTTTTACGACTTATACGTTAGTGTAGGTCGTTTTTTAATAGTTGTAACAACAAGGGAAATAAGTGGAAAAGGGTGAGGGACGATATAGTTATAGGTAGCGTTAATCGAAGAAAAACGTTTATGAAGCTGCTAAATAAGGAATACAATGAATAAGAAGAATAAATGTTCCAAAATAAGGGGGAACGGTTATTATGAATTTTATGAACTTGCCAAAATATATGGAAATTGAATTAGAGAAGATGAATGAAACGATTCAACCACTATTGAAAAAAGTTAGTAAATATACATTTGGGTCAGTACTGCTTATTAGTTTTGCCATATTTAACTTGATTTCGGTCATGTTCTATGGAGAGAGTACTCCAACCACTTTATCTTTAATCATACTAGCTTTTGTTGGTGCGTTTGGTATGGCTTTAAATAAGGAGAAAAAGGTGTATAAGCAAGAGATTAATCAAAAGGGCAACGAGTATATTATGGGGCGTATGAAAAATAGTCGCACCCTATCCGAACAACGCATCGATCATTATATAAAAGATGTAAAGCAGCAAAATACGTTAGCCCTTAACCTTTTCTACAGTTTTTTAACGGAAGAAGAGGAAGTAAAGAATAAAGCTTTATATGGATAATGGTTAAACCCTCTAGACACTAGAGGGTTTATTCTTTGAAATTATTTAAGTTTTCGTGATATTGTTGGGATAAGTAAGAGAAGGAGGAGTAAATATATGAGCCATTTACAAGATACAATTTCCTTACATAATGGTGTGCAAATGCCACGTCTTGGACTAGGTGTGTTTAAAGTTGAGGATGGGGAGGAAGTGATTCATTCTGTGAAGACTGCGTTAGCACACGGTTATAGAAGCATTGATACAGCAGCAGTGTATCAAAATGAAGAAGGGGTAGGGCAAGCTATCCGCGAATCAGGTATAGCGCGTGAAGAATTATTTGTGACCTCTAAGTTATGGAATGCGGATCAAGGGTATGAGTCTGCATTACAAGCTTTTGAAACGACTATGGATAAGCTAGGGCTTGAGTACCTTGATTTGTATTTAATCCACTGGCCTGTAGAAGGGAAATATAAAGATTCGTGGCGAGCTTTAGAGAGGTTATATCAAGAAGGTAAAATTCGTGCAATTGGGGTTAGTAACTTTCAAGTCCATCATTTAGAGGATATTGTAAATGATGCTTCGGTAAAGCCGATGGTCAATCAAATTGAACTACATCCGAAGCTAACACAGCAACAAGTACGTTCCTATTGTCAAGAACAAAATATTATTGTAGAGGCTTGGAGTCCTTTAATGCAAGGGGAAATTTTACAAGAGCCACTAATAAAAGAACTCGCACAAAAATATGAAAAATCACCTGCTCAAATTGTCATTCGTTGGGACTTACAAATAGGTATTGTTACAATTCCGAAATCTACGAAGACTCATCGTATTCATGAAAATGCTGATGTATATGATTTTACTTTAACCGAGGAAGAAGTAGCTAGCATCTCTGCATTAAATGAAGACCATCGTGTTGGACCACATCCAGATCATTTCGATTTCTAAAGGAACAAGAAGAAAGCACCTGTGACTCCAGGTGACTTTTTTTGTGAAGAGCAAGTTCCATATTTATGAATCATCAAGAAAGAAAGAAAATCTCACCCCGAAGGCAGGGGTAAGACGCTAGTTCCTATTAGTAAAAGCACGTTGCTCCAACAATAATAAGCAAAATAAATAACACGACAATTAGCACGAAACTACTGCCACCATACCCGTAGCCACCACCACAGCCATAGCCGAATCCACCGTATCCAAAGCCCATCATCGATTACTCCTTTCTCCATTCATATTTGATCAAGAGAATGAAGACGGTATTGCACTCTCTTTGTCACATTTTATTATGTCATTACAAAAAATGTATAGGTGAAAACACGACTTTTTCATAAGATGAGCAAAGCGTCTAGTTTTATTTCCATAAATAATTTAAACCAATTATTACGTTTAATAGAAAAGTGGGTGGTAAATGTCATGGGAAGACGATAGAGAGGGATAACTCATCGTTAAAGCTGAACGAGTTGTCGTTTGCGGAGCGGAAAAAGATAGAAATTACAACAAGTTTTGAAGTCGAGGGGCACGTTGGAGATTTAAGTTGAAGAAGGAGTTCACCACATCTCATAAGGATAGAAAGCGACGAACTCCTATTTATTAATGTTATTGATCGCTTAGTCGTTTTCCGCCCACAGCATAGTGATTCTTAGGCATATCTTCCAGAAACACGACTACTTTCTCTTTAGGTGCTCCGCTCGTTTCAGATACTGCTTCTGTAACCTTTTCTACGAGTGCTTTTTTCTGTTCGTCTGTTCTACCTTCAAGCATTTTAACTGTTACGTATGGCATATCTCATTCGCTCCTTCGTTATATTATGTAGGAAATGTTGCTTCTTAATTATACAGTAGTTAACAACGGTTTGCTAACGGATTATGGAATGAAAAACTGGCATCTTGCATGGAATATATGCCAGTTTTTGGGTGTCGTTAATTTTGGAATTTGTGATACCATAGTACGCCGGTTTTTATAACACGAGGTAAGATGCCCTTTAAAGGAGAAGAGAATGTTAATCCAAACCCATCTTGTTTACCTAAAGATCCTAACGTCCCTTTAATTACAATTTTGCTAGGCTTCTTCGGAGTTCGTCCTTTTAACGTACTGATAAGCACGTCTGCAATTTGTTTCCCTTGTTGTTGGGCTAATTGTGCACTAGGAGGCAAATATAAACTAGCGCAATCCCCACTAACGTATATGTTAGGGTAGGTTGGAATTTGGTGATAGTCATTTACGATAATTCTACCAGCTTTGTCTTTTTCTACTTCAAGTTTTTCAATTATTTTACTTGGTTTAATGCCAGCTGTCCAAATGGTAGCATCACTTAACAAACACGTACCTGCATTACATAAAATGTCTGGCTCGACATAATCTACTTGTGATTCATAAACGAGCTCTACGTCATGTTCATCAAACCACTCTATAGCATGTTGTTGAATGGATTCTGGGAAAGTGCGTAAAATACTTGGACCACGATCAAGTAACCGTACATTCAAATCAGGTCTACTTTCACGAAGTTCGGACGCCATTTCAACGCCACTAAGACCACCACCAACAATGGTAGCGGTTCCATAATTCTTCATGTTATTAACTGCTTCATAGGTTTGACGAGCTCTGTTGATTGTTGAAATTTTGTACGTATGCTCACTTGCACCGTCAATACCATGGAAATTATCCTCTGATCCTAATCCAAGAATTAGATAATCATAATATTGCTTCTCGGCATGACGTAGAAACACAGCCTGTTGTTCCAAATTAATTTGTACTATTTCATCCGCAATTACAGTTAGTTGTTCATGCTTTGGAAAGCTAGCTCTTATATCTTTTTCTGCAATTGTTCCAGCTGCCAAAGCGTAAAATTCTGTCTTCATAGAATGATAAGGATTTCGGTCAATTAATGTAATCATTGTCTCATCATCAATGTGTGGTAGTAGTTGTTGAGCAATCTTTAACCCTCCATAACCGCCACCTAAAATCACGATACGGTTCATACAAATCACCTCTTATTATGTATCAATCCCCACTACATTGTATCATTTATCCAAGATTATGAAAGGAAAAACACGAAAAATTTTAAAAAGTTAAAAAGGATTTGGTGGCACAAAATGATAGTTATTATTAAAAAAATATCGTACAATTTGACTTATTTACATAGTTATAACTTTTATGTACGCTTAGTATATAGTAAACTACATTATGGTAGTCTTATCATTTTTTCTAGCATACATATGGGAATTCTATTTCAAGGGGAGTAGCGACCGTTTCACCGGCTGATGAATCGTCAACACGGTAGTAAGTTTACCTGGTTCATCGGGCTGAAATGTAGGTTTCAGTTTGCAAGACCTTGGTACAATATTCGTGCTAGGGGTTTTTAAACTGGTGGAAAGGGGATATTTATGGTTTATTTGTCGTTTTTGGTCTCAGCAGTTATTGTTGTCGTTGCTGCCGTTTATTTAAATACGTTCGGTGACGTAATTAGTAGGAAATCATCGTTAAGTGGGGCTGTTGTTGGTACTTTTTTAATTGCTGGAGCGACTTCATTGCCAGAATTAACAACGAGTTTAACGGCTGTATATATTGATAATACCGATATTGCAGTAGGGAACATGTTAGGAAGTAACGTATTTAACTTGTTAATTATTGCTGTGATGGATATTTTCTATCGAAGAAGAAAATTGTATCATCATGTTGATGTAAGGGAGAATTTGTCAACTGCAATTGTCGGATTACTGTTTGCAGGGATTATTGTGCTTGCCCTTCTTATTCCAGGCTCTTACACTGTTTTCAATATTGGAGTCGAAATGATTGTTATTGTGCTGTTGTATATTATGTACGTGCGTTTTACTAGTTCTCAAAGTGGAGAAAAAGAGGTAGAACAAGAGGAAGACGTGCTTGAGAAGGATTACTCCAAGCGTACGGCGATTATCGGATTTATCATAGCTGCGTTAGTTGTATTTATCGCAGGTAGTGTGTTATCTATATCTGGTGATCAATTGGCGAAGATTTCAGGATTAAATGCAAGCTTCGTAGGTAACTTTTTGATTGCAGCGGCGACATCACTACCAGAATTAGTAGCCGTAATGGCAGCGATAAAAATGTTTAACTATAGTATTGCGTTAGGGTCCATACTAGGTAGTAATTTGTTTAATTTGCAAATACTAGCCATAACAGACGCATTGTATCGCGAGGATGCTATATTAAAGGATGTCGATGTAACGAATAGTTATACAGCTATTCTCGGGATGGTAATGACATTGTTTGTTATTTATAATTTATTGAGAAAGAAAGAAATCGATCATGTATGGAGGTACGCCCTTCCTTCCATTATCGTCACGGCAATGTACTTTGTCGTATCGTTTCTCATGTTTTAAATATAAAAGCCTTGAGGAAATCTATCTTTTCCTTAAGGCTTTTGTAATGTTCCTAGTACTTAGTTTGACTTTTTTTCAAAAAGAACATAACGTCCTAATATGCACTTTTTCACACGGTAATGTGCACGGATCCATGATTTCGCTTGTGTATGTTGCACGTTATTACCCCACCATGAAGAAAGTATATATGCGGAATGAGGTAGTGGTTGTTGAAGAATGGCTTCTATTTCAGTAAATGTCAGCCATTCATATGCAGTATCAATTCTATTTAAATAATCAAAGATTCGCCCGTATTTCCCTGTAGTATGTGAAGGGAAAGAAATGTTCGAATGTATATTATCGTACCAATCTAACTCGTGTGGACAATTCCATGATGGTTTAAAGCGCTTTTGGAGAAAGTGAGTTAGGAGAGGAGTGTGGTACGTTTCGTGGAAAAGCAATTGAACGGAAGCTCCTTGATAAAATTCCTGCAACAGTTTGGCGTTTATTTCATGCGTATCAGAGAGGTACGCATCTTTTGGGATAGATCCGAAGCCTTCATTGATGTCACGACTTAAGTTCATAGTGTCTGCAATATAAGAGATTCTATCGTTTATGACAAGGGCATATACACCGCTCCTTTCATTTGGTGGAATAGTAAACGTGCAGTAAGGGCCTTGGCGATAAGGGTGTACGGCTTTTGTGATTTTTTTATCTTCCGTAATTGTAGGTATGTATTCAATCACACGTCCTTGTTCATTTTTTAAAGGTTCTAAAGTCGTGATGAGTTCAAAAGGAATACGTTCAAGCTGATAGCCCATTTTCTAACTCCCCCTTTTCTATGGATTGTACCATATAGGTGCCATACATATGTTGATAAAGATTGGGAAACTTAACAGCAAGAGGAGGAGATAAGATGGCAAATCATATTGTAGCTGTACGGAAAAATGGGCAAGGAAGTATTATTAAGATGAAGTTGTCAAACGGGCAAGTTGTGGATTATAAAGAAGCACAGCAAATGGCTCGTGACGGGCAACTTGCACATGTAGATTTAATTAAAGGAAAAGATGGAGCGGATCATTTGCGCAGTGAGCCTGATGGAGACTCGTCCAACAATTTATCTAATCTGCCTTTGTTTTGATTGAAATCCAGAAAGTGGATCAACGCTTTCTGGATTTCATGTAGTATATTTTTGCACGCGGTGTCATAAGATTGTAATAACACACCCCAGCAACAGGTTTGAACTTGATGAGAGGGGAGAGGTTATGAATTATGTAGCCTTTGCATTGTTCATGATAAGCTGTGTTTGTTGTAGGGTGGATGTATACTCTTGTCAGGCGATGTGACACAACGCATTCCCATCGTCTATTTGCGGAAATGTCAACTAGTTGTTAAGGTTCTTTCGTTTTCATTTTTCCTCCTATTGACTCTGTCTCTATCGATGAGGCAGAGTCTTTTGTCTGTTTTTTGATGTCTTTCCTTAAAAGAAAAATGTTAAGGCTAATTAAAAATATACATAAAACCATTTCGTTCAAGTAAAAAATATGATTTAATCCATATTAAGGACTTATTTATGTCTTGTTCGTTTTCTTTTTTATCGAGAAGAGAGGACGAATGTGATGGCTTCTAACAGGAGGTAGGAAGATGATCTCTTTTATACAATATTTAGGGGAGCAGTTTGATGTAGAACTGATGGAATTAGCTCAATGGGGGGATCCCAATGAGTTACGTCAGCCGAGAGAACTTGAACCATTGCAGGCTGTCGCGTTATATGAGTTTATGAAGATGGATTGGAAGAAAGATGATTTAGAAATATGGATTTGGATTCAAGAGAAATGGGACGAATACAAGTTAGGCATCGCCCCTTCCAATTTGTCTGTGATATACGGGAGTACGTACTTTAATTGTTTACAAAAAGGTAGCGGTCTTGTCGTATGGATGGAATTATTTGAAGAATTAGTATTACGCGTGTTGAAACAAAAATTAGAATACGACTTTCAATGAGAAAGGCCTCGTTCTTATAATAGAACTTGGTCTTTTTTTATTCATTTCATACAGACACTATACGACCGTCTATACATATGATAATGGTGATATGTCTATATAGGAGGATAGAAAAATGAAGGCGTGTATGAGGAAGCTCGACATATACCCACAACCATTTATGAACCTGTCGATTTGTCATAAGACCAATCAAACATTTTTTCGGACCAATCCTTTGTTAACTAAATGCAACGAATTAGAAGAGGGGATACAAGCGTTGCAACAATGGAAAACATGTCAGCAAGAAATTACGTCACAATTACTTTGTTATTTAAACGGTTTAGAATCGCAGGTTGGTAAAATGGAAGATAAATATCAAGATGTACTAAGAACAATGAAGCAGCAATTTGTTTTTTTAAACGCGCAAGTCGATGATATTCATGTGAAGATGAATGAATATGAGGAGCGCAGTGAGTTGATGACTCAACAAATCAACCAACAAAAAAAAGCTCAAACGACATTAGATAGACAGTTAATAGAAAATATTCAACAGCATTACAAAATGATACAACGTATACAAGAGCAAGAGCAGAGGCATGAGGAATTGGAAGAGCAGCTTCACAAGCAAGAAGTGAAACGAAGAGAAGTAGCGAACCAGCTCCTCTTACAAGAAAAGATGCAAGAAAAATTAGAAAATCATCTCCGTGAGCAAGAGCAGCAACAAGAAATAGTGATGGGCGAAGTGAATCACATACAAGAAGAGCTGTTACAGGAAAAAGAAGAGAGGAAGAAAACGGAGGAAGTAAAAAAACATCCACATGAAGAAATTCAAGCTTTATTTAGTTATGTCAGTCCTATTAGTGAAATGCTTACTAAACTTCCTCCGAATTATCCCGTTGATACTTTATATTTAGGGGGAAAAGAGGTTCATGTTTCGAATTTCGTAAAAATATTACCGAATCTAGGTGTTGCTCATTTTCGCAACGGAGAGAAGTTAATTACGGTAGATTATCATAGTGTTCATGGGGTGAAGTGGTGAAAGCAACCTGTTTGTGTTTAATAGGTTGCTTCTCCATTTTTTATAGGAATCTATCTATTTTAAAGAATAATAGGTTTTCTAATTATACATAAATAATCCCTCCTCAATATATTGAAGTGTAGCCTGAGCTCAGGCGAAAAAATTTAGAGGAGGAATAGACATGGGAGATTATAATCATTCAAACTATTTTTGTGAGGTATTATCTGGATTACCACCTTATTATCCAGTAGACAAAGTAGTTGTAGATGGTGTCACAATTGAAGTTACTCACTTTGTAAGTATCGATCCTAACACAGGTTTAGCATTTTTCTTAAATGGCGGTGGCTTACAACAAATTGATTGTAAAGAAATTCAGGCGATCGATTGGACTTAATGTAGAGAAGGGTAGGAGAGAGTTTATGCTCTCTTCTACTCGCTTTTACATATTTCAATAGCAATTTTCCCGAATTGTTCGGCTTCTTCTATTCGAGTCAGTGCCTTTTTTGCTTCATGTAAAGGAAATACTTGATCGATTACTGGCTTAATTTTATGTTTGTTCACAAAGGCTAGCATTTCTTTAAATTCGTCGTGACTTCCCATTGTGGAGCCAAGCAAATTATACTGGCCGTAGAAAAAGTGTCGTATATTTAAATTAATGTGATCTCCTGCTGATGCACCAAATGTGACCATGGTACCACCTGGTCGTAGTTGGTTAAGAGATTTGTTGAAAGTGGCTGCTCCTACTGTTTCAATAACGATATCTACTTGTTCCCCTTGAAGCTGTTTATCCCAATCCAGACTACTATCGATGGTGATGTCTGCCCCTAATTGTAATGCTTTCTCTCGTTTGTAAGGAGAGCGTGATGTGACGATGGTTCGAGCTCCGATAGCGTTAGCGAATAGTAGCAAGAAGGTGACGGCACCACTTCCTACACCCGGTAACAGAATTGTGTCTCCTGCTTTCGCTTTAGCTCTTGTGAATAACGCTCGATAAGCCGTTAAAGCTGCAAGAGGTAGGACGCCAGCTTCTTCCCACGTGAGGTGTTCTGGTTTTGGCTCAACACTCGAAGCAGGTACGGTAATGTATTCAGCAAATGTACCGTGATTTGGGGAACCTATTATTTGAAAGGTAGCTGGTGGAGCATCACTTTTCGTTTGCCAGCCAAGTGCAGCGTTTATCACGACTTCATCGCCTATGTGAATGTTGGAAACGTCCTTGCCGATAGCATCAATTACACCAGCCCCATCTGAACCAATAATAAGTGGAGGCTTTGATGGATCATGCTGTTCTACAATAAATAAATCTCGATGATTAATTCCTGCATAATTTAATTTTATTCGTACTTCATTCGCTTTAGGGACTGGCGCTTCTACTTGTTTCACGCCTGTTCCTGCTAAACCTTTTGCACTTTCATGAACAAATGCTTTCATGTCATCGCTCCCTTTTTACAAGATTATATCTATTGTAACTGTTTTTTTATTTTTCTGTCATTTAATGCGATTGAATTGTTCAAGAGAATTTCTAAGCGAATGCTTTTACTATTGTTCGATTGTATAGGTTTTGAAACTATTGGGAGAGTGGAATCGTTATTTGAACATTTGATACAAGCTAAATTCTTAGAAGTTGTTCTGGCTGCTTCTTTAAAGGAGGGCGTCGTTCGGAAACGATTCGGCTATCGGCTATGTACACCATATATAATCGTAACAACCGTCGTGATGACTCGTCGCATCCTTCTATATATTAAAAAAGGGGCGGCGTATCAATCACCACCCCCTTCCTCACCATCATCAGATTCATCTGTTTGTTGTGTATGTTCAGATTCATCGTAAGGGACAAATCCATTATTGCGATGACTTCCTGAACGGTTTGCTAGTTTGACGGCTACAGCGATCAGTATCATGAGTGTAAATAAGACATATAAGACCATATCCATTAGACTCACCTCTTATTGATACGTATGAAGAAATGGAAGAAAGTATTCGAATGAATCGTTTTTTTATATGAATTGTAAGATGCACGTACGTCTAGTACAATAATGAGATAGCAAGCATCGGAAAATCAAAGTAAGCAGGTGTAAATCATGAATAAGTATGTCATAATAGGGGCCGGCATTCTAGGTGCATCTACCGCCTACCATTTAACGAAACAGGGTGCTAAAGTCGTTATTGTGGACAGGGAACATGTTGGACAAGCAACGGAAGCAGCGGCTGGGATTGTATGTCCTTGGCTAACGAAACGGCGTAATAATGATTGGTATCGTCTTGTAACAGGTGGTGCTGCCTACTATCCTTCGCTAGTAGAAATGTTGAAAGAAGACGGGGAAACCGAAACAGGCTATGCCCAAGTTGGTGCGATAAATATTTTTTCAAAAGAAGAGATGCTTAACAACAAAATGAAGGTGGCATTAGAAAGAAAAGAGCGTAATCCGGAAATGGGAGAGATTACGAAGCTCAATATAGAAGAAACGAATGAGCTATTCCCGTTATTGGCTCCAGAGTATGGAGCTGTGCACATTAGTGGTGGTGCTCGCGTAAATGGTGCGGCGTTAAGAGATGCTCTCATTCGTGCCGCAGTAAAAAATGGAGCCACATATATCAAAGGGGAGGCTACTTTAGTAAAGAAGGGGAATAGGCTAGTCGGTGCAAGCGTTCATGGGGAGACAATTTATGCTGATGCTGTAATTGTTGCAGCTGGAGCTTGGGGAAAGCAATTGTTAGAACCAATCGATGTACATATTCCTATTTCCTATGAAAAAGCCCAGATTGTTCATTTACATATACCCAATAATATAGAGACGAAAGATTGGCCGGTCGTTATGCCACCATTCGGGCAATATTTTTTAACGTTTGCCGGTGGTAAAATCGTGATTGGAGCAACGGCGGAACATCTCGTACAAGACACTCGTGTTACGATAAGGGGAGTTCATGAGATTATGAACAAAGCATTAAAAGTTGCACCAGGTTTTGCTTCGTGCATGTATGTGCAAACGAAAGTAGGGTTTAGACCGTTTATTCCTCAATCAACGCCAGTAGCTTACCCTGTTCCGAACATAGATAACCTATACGTAGCCAATGGATTAGGTGCTTCTGGCTTAACAGCTGGCCCGTTTTTAGGAAAGGAATTAGCGCATTCTATCCTGGAATTACCTACTGAAATCGATATGTCGTTATACGCTAGAGGTTAAAGGTCAACTAACAAAAAAGGTGGTTAGTTGATAGAAGTGGGACTTAATAGTTAATAAAAAGAATATTGCTTAAACGCTGTAATAGGAGAATGAACTCATGGAAACAGATCGAAAAAAGTTAAAATATATATTTGCCGTTTTAATTGGCTCTTGTTCTTATGGCTTATTGTCCACAATTGTTAAACTGGCGTATGCGGAAGGAATTAGTCCGGCAGTCGCTACGGTTGGTCAGTTTTTCGTCGGGTGGGTTATTTTATTCGTGTTATTATTACTTGCAAAACAGGTTAATCGCATTTCAATAAAAGAAAAAGTGACTTTAATGGTAGCTGGTGTGCCAACTGGATTAGTAGGAGTGTTTTATTATCAGTCATTAGTGACCATTGATGCGTCGATTGCCATTATTCTATTATTTCAATTCGTTTGGATCGGGATTGTATTAGACAGTGTTATCCATAAAAGGTTACCAGAGAGAGTAACTGTTTTTTCAATCGCCATCTTATTTTTAGGAACGGCTTTAGGTAGCGGCGGATCGTGGGAACAGTTAATGACCTCGCTTGATTGGCGTGGATTTATATTTGGTATACTTGCTGCCATTTGTTTTTCTTTATTTATTATGTCGAATGCAAAGGTTTCAACTCAGTTATCGCCTGTTCAGCGTAGTTTTTATATGGTGTCAGGGAGCTTGGTGACAGTTGTTCTCATCTTTATCCCGCAATTGGTCAGCATTGAACTAAATTCTTTCGTTGCACTAGGATGGAAAGGAATATTGTTAGGTTTCTTCGGAGTATTCATCCCGCCATTTTTGTTTGCTTATGGCATGCCGAATATCGGGTCAACACTTGGAAGTATACTAGGATCAGCAGAACTCCCGGTCGCTGTATTATCTTCGATGTTAGTGCTACAAGAAAGCGTATCATGGTTACAGTGGATAGGGGTTCTTCTCATCTTAGTTGCCATCGTTATCCCGAATGTGAAGAGGAGACACTCAAAAAAAGTGCAGTATAAAGAAGCCTAAAAGAAAAAGATAAAAAGCCCTTTAATCTAGTTCTAAGTTTAGAACGGATTGGAAGGGTTTTTTTAGATAAATGAATACTGTTCAAAAGAAGAAGCTATCTTTATGTAGTGGCAATTTTATTTTGATTCATCGATACGCTTTGCATACATAATGTAACGGTCTGGCGCGTCACCAATGTAGGAGAATGGGTAACACGTCGTAACGATTAATTCTTCTTCCTGATCTTGTAATGTAATCACGCTTTCATCATCGGCAGGGACTATTTCTGTTTCGACCATTTCATACGTGTATGTGCCATATGGAAGTTCAACCTCAAATGTATCCCCGAGATCTAACTCTCCTATTTGACGGAATACCGTGTCACGATGTCCTGACAATACGATTTGGCCGTTTTCTTCTGGATAGTAGCTTCCTTTGTAGTGTCCGACACCTTTGGCTAAGTCATTTGGATCCGTGCCTTCTATAATCGGTAATTCTGCATTTAACTTAGGGATAGACAATAACCCGACAGACGCCCCTTGATCAGGAATAAAGCGATCATCATCAAGTTGAGTAGCTGGATTAGAACCGGCATCTATATATTGTTGCGCTTCTTCTAAGGACTGATTCGTTTGTGCGTGCGTATTGTATAATTCTATGAGCGCATAAGAAACGAATGCTACTCCGACAATAATAAACAAGTAGGATAACTTTTTCATAAACATGCGTCTCCTTATCATTTTTACCTTCATTGTACAGGTAAAGGATGTCATTTTCCATTCTTTCTTCTCATATACCAAATAATTTGTTTTTTTACATGAATTTAACACTCCCTACATATTTCGCCTTTATCTTTAGAAATGTATGACAATACCACTATATAGGAGGAAAGAAAATGAATGGAAGAAAGTTGTTAAACAAAGTACTTCCTGTTGTGATGGCTTTTATGTTAACGTTCTCATCGATGGTAACAACACCTGTAGCCTATGCAGCAGAAGAGGAATCGCAAGAAACATCCGTATTTATTTCCGAGTATGTGGAAGGGTCTAGTTTCAATAAGGCTATTGAATTATACAATGGGACGGAACAAGCAGTAGATTTAAGCAATTATGCAGTAGAATTATATTCAAACGGTAATACCGCAAGTACAAACGCTGTTACGTTAGAAGGAACACTTGAAGCGGGTAGTGTATATGTAATCGCTCATCAACAAGCAGATGATGCGATTAAGGCAAATACTGACTTACAATCTAGTGTCGTGAACTTTAACGGTGACGATGCGATTGTACTTAAGGATAACAATCAAGTGATTGATTCGTTGGGAACAGTTGGTGAACGATCCGAGTATGGAAAAGATACGACACTCGTACGCAAATCGACTGTAATGAAAGGATCACCAACGTTCACGATAGAAGAATGGGATCAACAAACTAAGGATTATTTCGAAAATTTAGGAAAGCACGGTGACAGCACGACAGATCCTACTGACCCAGTTGAACCACCAGAAGTAGAACCTAAAACAATTGCTGAAATTCGTAACACTTCAGGAGAAGAAGTGAAAACAACTGGAACAGTCACAGCTGTTTTTGTCAAAGGTGGAAAAGCGAATGTTTACATACAAGATGAATCGGCTGGAATTATTGTAAGGGCTGAGAATCTTGATAATAAAGTAAACATTGGTGATGAAATTCAAGTACAAGGGATAACGTCTCAATACTATGATATGGCACAAATCGCTGCTGATACAAGTAATGTAGAAATTGTTAAAGCGAATAGTGGTGTTCCAGTTCCGCCAGTTGTTACATCTGATGAAATGACAGAAGAGGTAGAGGGAGAGCTCGTTCAACTTCATGATGTAACAATTGATTCTACAGATGAGCATGGGAACCATACAGCAGCAGATGCGAATGGTACGTTTGTCATTTATTCTGATTTAGTCGAAACAGGTCAATCGTATGATATCGTAATGGGAGTAGTTAATTTTCATTATGGCGAGTACAAGCTACAACCGAGAAACAAGAGTGACATGGTTGGGGACAAAACCGTTGTAAGCGAAGTAAACGCAACACCGAAAGCAGGTTTAGTACAAAAAGGCACGAAAGTAGAATTAACAACTTCAACGAAAGACGCAACGATTTACTACACAACCGATGGAACAGAACCATCTACCTCATCTCAAGAATACACACAACCAATTGAAGTAAACGAAGCTATAACAATGAAAGCATTGGCTGTTAAAGACGGATTTACAAAAAGTGATGTATCTACTTTTACGTACGAAATTGGAAAAGACTTGAATAATGTAGAAATTCATGATATTCAAGGGACAAGCCATACATCTCCTTATGAAGGGAAAACTGTTCAAGGTGTAGATGGTATTGTTACGCATATTGACGGAAGTAACGTCTATATGCAAGAAGTGAATCCCGATGATAACGAGAACACATCTGAAGGTATTCTTGTTTATGAGAGAAATCACGGCTTACAAGTTGGTGACTTCATTGTTGTAGATGGAGAAGTGAAAGAATATGTATTAGATGGCTATAGTGATCGTTTCGATACAGACTTAACGATGACAGAAATTGATGCATCTACAATTGAAGTAAAAGCGAAAGATCAATCCTTACCGAAACCAGTTGTATTAGGGAAAAATGGTCGCGTTATCCCTGACAAAATTATTGATAACGACGCTTTTGAACAATTTGACCCTAAGCAAGATGCGATTGATTTCTATGAAAGCTTAGAAGCAATGCACGTTCAAATTGACCAACCAACTATTGTAGGTCCACAGAAGTATGGTGAACTACCAGTTGTTGTTCATAATGGAGCGGATCAACTTGTAACAGAAGCTGGTGGGTATAAGCTATCAGAAGATGACCCAAATCCAGAAATTATGTATGTGCAAGTAGGAAACTATACAGCAAAAATTGGTGACTTCTTCAACGGTTCTATTACAGGTGTCATGAGTTACGATTATCAGAATTACAAAATCTATCGTGATACGAATGAAGTGTTGCCACCCAAAGAAGATGGAGCATTCACGCCAGAAATTACGACCATAGATCAAGAAGAGGAGCAATTAACGGTTGCAGCTTATAACATTCAGAACTTCTCAGCAACATCAGAATCAGCTAAAGTCAACAAATTAGCAACGTCGATTGCGAATAATCTACAATCTCCTGATGTTATCGCCTTGCAAGAAGTTCAGGATAATAATGGTGATAAGAATGATGGGACAACGGAAGCGGATCAATCTTATCAACGTTTAGTAGATGCGATTGTTGCAGCAGGTGGACCAACATATAAATATACAGATGTTGCCCCTGTTAATAATGCAGATGGTGGAAAACCAGGAGCGAATATTCGTGTTGGTTACTTGTACAATCCAGATCGTGTCACATTGAAAGAAGCCGAGAAAGGCACTGCAACAGAGGCAGTAGAGTATAAAAACGGCGATTTATCGAAAAACCCTGGACGCATTGCCCCTTCTACTTTTACAGACACACGTAAACCTTTAGCGGCAGAGTTTGTATTTAATGAGCAAGAAGTGATTGTCGTTAACGCTCACTTTAATTCTAAATTTGGTGACACACCTTTATTTGGAAAAGCCCAACCACCACATTTAGGTAGTGAAGCAGAACGATTGAAATTAGTGACAGAAGTAAATAAATTTGTAAATAATATTCAAGCAGACAATCCTAAAGAAAACATCGTTGTACTTGGTGATATGAATGATTTTGAATTCTCGAAACCTGTACAAACATTACAAGGGTCTGAGCTAACGAATCTAGCTTATACGTTACCAGAAACGGAGCGTTGGACTTATAACTATCGCGGGAATTCTCAAGCGTTAGATCACATTTTAGTATCGAATAATTTAGCGGATCAAGCGAAGTTAGACATTGTTCATGCGAATGCCCCTTTTATGGAAGAACACGGTCGTGCAAGTGATCATGATCCATTGCTAGCACAAATTGATTTAGCACATGCAAATAATGGAGATGGAGAGAAGACAATCAATATTTTACACACTAATGACTCTCACTCTCGCGTGTATGAAGGTAAATACGATGGTATGGGGTTTGCGAAACTATCGACGTTAATTCAACAATTTGAAGAAGAAAATGAGAACACACTATTGTTAGATGCTGGTGATACGTTCCATGGAAAGACTTTTTCCACGTTAGTAGAAGGAGAGAGTATTGTAGAAATTATGAACACAATTGGTTATGACACAATGGCGGCAGGAAATCATGACTTTAACTACGGATATGAGCGTTTACTTGAATTGAACGAGATGTCTCATTTCCCTGTGTTAAGTGCAAATGCCATTGATGATGCAACTGGGGAACCAATTTTAGATCCATACGTAATTCAAGAAGTAGATGGTGTTTCGTTTGGTATTTTCGGATTAACGACACCAGAGACACACTACAAAACACATCCGAAAAACGTAGAGGGCATTACATTTGAAGACCCTACAAAAGTAGCAAATGAAATGGTTGCCGAGCTTGAAAAGAAAAATGTTGATGTAATTATTGCGCTTACGCATTTAGGAACAGATCCTTCTAGTACGGACACAAGTTTGAAAGTTGCAAGAGGAACAGAAGGAATTGATGTTATTGTGGACGGGCACAGTCATACAGTGGATGACATGAATGAAAGTGGTACGTTAATTGTAAGTGCTGGGGAATATTTAAAAAACCTTGGTGTAGTGGAACTTTCATTTGATGAGAACAATGACTTAATTCGTCGTGAAGCATCACGTATTACGAAAGAACAAGCGGCTGACATTAAGCCTGATCCTGCAGTTGAAGCGGTTATTGAAGAAATTGAAGCTAGCCAAGAAGAAGAATTATCGGAAGAGATTGGGGAAACGAAAGTTGAATTGAATGGGGAACGTGAGCATGTACGTACAGGTGAAACGAATCTAGGTAACTTAATTACGGACGCCATGCTTGCGGAAACGGGTGCTGATGTTTCTTTAATGAATGGAGGAGCCATTCGCGCTTCTATTGATCAAGGTGTAATGACAAAAGGAGAGGTCATTACAGTTCTTCCTTTTGGCAACTATATTCAAACAATTAATGTTACAGGAGAAGATTTAAAAGCAGCATTAGAAAATGGTGTGAAAGCTTATCCAGAAACAAGTGGTGGATTCCCACATGTTGGCGGAATGTCATTTGCTATTGACCCAGCAAAACCAGTAGGTGAACGAGTACATTCCATTAATATTGCTGGTGAACCAATGGAAATCGAAGCAATATACACGTTAGCAACGAACGATTTCTTAGTGGCAGGTGGCGATCAATATACGTCACTTACAAAGTATGATGTACAAGGAGATTTCTCTGCTCTTGATGAATCAGTAATCACTTATATTCAGCAACAAAAAATAATTGAACCACAAGAAGAAGGACGTATCGTAGAAGCACCTACTCCTAATGACGGCGGAGATGGTGAAGATAACAAAGAAAAGACTAATGTGATTGAACTTTCCGTTATAAATGGAAAAGCATCGATTACGAATAAAGATTTAGCACAGACGAATCCGAACAAAGATATTATATTAGACTTAGGAGTAGAAAAAGCAGCTGACATAGAACTAACTGCCGAGCAAGTTGCTCTGCTTAAGGAGAATAACCAAGCTGTTCAAATCGTAAATGATGATGTAACGGTTCATATTCCAGCCAGCAACCTTCCTGCTGGAAAGGTGACAATTCAAGTGAAGCGTTTAAAGGATATGAAAGAAGCAAAAAGTGCTGTATATGACTTTACGATTATCGATGAAAATGGTGAAAAGGTACATGTATTTGACAAACCTGTCACATTAACATTTCATGTGAACAAAGGTCAAATAGACGATAAAAAGAATGTTCATATGTTCTACTTTAATGAACAAGCAGGTCATTGGGAAGTTGTTCCTGGCTCTAAGTTAAAAGGAAAGAAAGTCGTTGCTAAGACAAGTCACCTCAGTACATTTACTGTATTTGAACTAGACGAATCAGATGATCCAGATAACAGTGACAACAAGGGTGAAGGAAACAACGACAATCAAGACAATGAAAATGGAAATAAGAACGATAATCCAAATGGAACGGAATCAAGCGATGAATCAGAGGACATAGAAACTTTACCAGCACCATCGGATGACCCATATGAATTACCAAATACAGCTACTTCCACGTTTAACATACTTACAATTGGAGTAATAGCACTTGTATTAGGTGGCGTATTACTCGTCATTCGTAGAAGAAAATTAGCAAAATAGAGGTACAAAAGCCTTCACGCTCAAGTAGCGGAAGGCTTTTGTATGTGTTTTAATTCGTATCATTAGTAGTAGACCATTCAAACGGTGTTTCTTGATAAACGTAATAATTTAGCCAGTTAGAGAAGAGGAGATATGCTTGGGATCTCCAACGATGAAGTGGCTTGTTGTTCGGATTATTATTAGGGAAGTAATTGATAGGAAGATTAGGGTTGATTCCTCTCGTTACGTCCCGTTGATATTCCTCTGCTAATGTTGTTGCTTCATATTCAATGTGACCAGTAATCATAATATTTTTTTCGTCATTTGACATGATGAGTAAAGGTCCGGCTTGATTAGATTCTGCTAGTAGCGTTAAGTGCTCATTTTTTTCAATCGCTTCCACTGATACACCGGTATAACGTGAATGAGGAGCTAAAAAAGTATCATCAAGACCTCGCGTTAACTTTACTGGTTGTGCATCTTGGGTGAAATGAGGAAATACACCAGATAATTTGTCAGGAAGTGCAAATTTATCAATTCCATAATGGTAATACAAGGCGGCTTGTGCTCCCCAACAAATGTGTAAAGTAGATGTAACATTCGATTTGCTCCACTTCATAATGGAGGTCAGCTCATTCCAATAACTTACTTCCTCAAATGGGAGTGTCTCTACTGGGGCACCGGTAATAATCATGCCATCGTAACGTTGATGATGTACTTCGGAAAAAGTTTTGTAAAATTGGCTTAAGTGTGATTTGCTGACGTTTTTTGATTCATAGGATGCTGTGTGCATGAATTCCACATTTACTTGTAATGGGGAGTTGCTTAACAATCGTAGCAATTGCCGTTCTGCTTTTTCTTTTTCCGGCATTAAATTTAAAATGAGGATTTTCAACGGTCGTATGTCTTGTGTGTTTGCTCGTTCATCCTCCATTAAGAAGATATTTTCTCTTTCTAAAATGTCTCGTGCAGGTAGTTCTTTTGGAATATTGATTGGCACTCCCAGTTTCCTCCTTTTATACCTTGCATTCTATAATGAACATTATAACAGATAATTGTGACATTTAATGAAGAAGGGAGTTTTTCTTTTTTGGAATATAGAATGGTACAATGGAGAAGGCGTTTAGAAAATAGGAACGGAAAGAGGAATAAATATGCAAGATTTTACAAAGTTTTCATTGAAGGAACATTCCATTACAACGTTAAAGAAGCAAGGGGTTACGCAACCAACACCGATTCAACAAGAAGTGATTCCCTTATTGCTAGAAGACAAAGATGTAATTGCGCAAGCACAAACTGGTTCGGGGAAGACGTTTAGCTTTTTATTGCCCATGCTAGAGAAAGTTAATCCTGAGGAAAATGTTATCCAGGCGTTAATTGTAGCACCAACGAGAGAGTTAGCTATTCAATTAACGGCCGAATTAAAGCAACTATCTAACCAGAACAATATGCTTGCAGTATATGGTGGGCAAGATGTACAACAACAATTGAAAAAAATGAAGCAAAAGATCAATATTGTGGTTGGGACACCGGGCCGATTATTGGATCATATTCGTCGAGGAACGTTGGATTTATCTCATGTTTCCATGCTTGTGTTAGATGAAGCAGATCAAATGCTGCATATTGGCTTTCTAAACGAGGTAGAAGCGATTATTCAACAAACACCATCTACGAGACAAACGGCATTATTCTCGGCAACAATGGCTTCAGAAGTAAATAAATTAGCCTATAAGCATATGCGTCATCCTCACAAAGTACACATTCAATCAACTACAACAACGGTAGAAGAAATTGAGCAGTATGTAGTCGAAACAACCGATCGGCAAAAACAAGATGCCTTACGTAAAGTGTTAAAAGATAATCGTCCATTTTTAGCGATTATTTTCTGCAGAACGAAACGACGTGTAAGTAGATTGTACGGTGATTTGAAAGCGCAAGGGTATTTAGTAGATGAGTTGCACGGGGATCTTTCGCAGAAAAAACGGGAGAAGGTTATGGACGCTTTTCGAGAGGCAAAGGTCCAATTGTTAATTGCGACCGATGTAGCTGCTAGAGGGCTAGATGTTGAAGGTGTGACGCACGTGTATAATTATGATATTCCCCAAGATGTGGAAAGCTACATACACCGAATTGGAAGAACAGGCCGTGCTGGTGAAGATGGTGTGGCAGTTACGTTTGTTGCAGCAAAAGATATGCAGATGCTTACGATGATTGAGCGTGGTATCAACAAGAAACTTCCTAGAACGAGGTTATAAGGGAAGCGACGCTGGGACAGAAGTTAAGGTATTAATGAAATTTCTGATTTTCCCAAAATAGAAAGCGCATGAAATCAAGGTTTTTAAATTTGATTTCATGCGCTTTTTTAATTTTTGCTAGGTTATGTCCTAACCTCGTTTATGTTAGGCTAATGTAATATGTTTATTAGCATACACTTCTTGGACAGCACGAATGATTTCAATGCCTTCTTCTATCGGTTTTTGAAATGCTTTTCGTCCCATTATAAGCCCCATCCCCCCGGCGCGTTTGTTGATAACGGCGGTTCTTACTGCTTCTTTCAAATCATTATCTGCTGAGCCTCCACCGGAGTTAATGAGACCAGCTCGTCCCATAAAGGAATTGGCGACTTGATAGCGTGTTAAGTCAATGGGGTGGTCACTCGTTAGGTTCGTATATACGTTTTCGTGCGTCTTGCCAAATTGCAGTGCTGTATATCCGCCATTTGTCGTTGGGAGTTTTTGTTTGACGATATCCGCTTGTAGTGTTGCACTTAGATGAATCGCTTGTCCTGTTAAATCGGCTGCCAAATGGTAGTCTTTTTCGTGCGTTTTAAAAGCAGGGTTGCGAAGATATGCCCAAAGTATCGTTGCCATTCCTAGCTCATGAGCGTGTTGAAAGCAATGCGCAACTTCTTGAATTTGTCGGTCACTATCTTCTGAACCGAAATAAATGGTTGCTCCGACAGCAATTGCCCCCATGTCATATGCTTGTTGTACAGAAGCAAACATAATTTGGTCATGGCTATTTGGATACGATAATAATTCGTTATGATTTAATTTCACGATAAATGGAATTTTGTGAGCGTAATCTCTAGCTACTGCACCAAGGACGCCTAGTGTAGAAGCAACAGCATTACAATTTGCTTCCATGGCGAGTTTCACAATGTTAGCTGGATCAAAATACAACGGATTGGGAGCAAAAGAAGCACCTGCGGAATGTTCGATCCCTTGGTCGACAGGAAGGATAGATAAGTAACCACTGCCACCTAAATACCCATGATTAAATAACGTTTGTAAGTTACGAAGCACGACAGGTGAACGATCAGTTGATTTGTACACCTCATCGACAAAATTAGGACTAGGGGCGTATAGCCTTTCTTTCGGAATCGTATTTGACCTATGCTCCAGTAGATATTCCGCTTCTTGGCCAAGCATTTCGGTTACAGACTTCATGATTCATTTCCTCCTCATATGTACAGATTTTTCTGCTCATGATGGGAAATCGTGATGTCTAATTGTATTATAGCAAATAATGGCTACATGGTTTAGTGAAAAGGTTATGAATTTTTTGTTAAAGCTTGTATACAATGTTTTACACCGTCTATTAAGTCTTCCTGTGACCAACTTGGGAGATTACCATGTTCAATCGCCAGTTCATGGGAAGCAGGAATGTGAATAAACCCTGCTTGGATTGGTAATGAGTACTCCTGGATGTGACGTAACGCAGCGTACATTACCGTATTGCATACATATGTACCTGCAGTATTGGAGATAGCAGCTGGAAAACCAGCGTTTGTAAGAGTCTGAACGATTTCTGTAGTTGGAAGCGTGCTGAAAATACCCGCATCTCCACCTGGAATAATCGGCTGGTTTACAGGTTTAAAACCACTATTATCTGCATCTCCATCTTGACAATTAATTGCAATCCGTTCGGGGGTTATTTTATTTCGACCTGCCGCAAGCCCAAGGGATAAAACAACATCCGGTTGCATCTCTTGAATAGCGCTAATCATTTGTTGATGCGCCTCCCGAAATTCAACAGGGAAAAGCCGGCCCTCTACTGAAAAATCTTCTAGTTTTTGCTCATGTAAGTTCTCTACAATCGTCACGGTCGGATTGATGGAATAATTCAAAAAAGGCTCAAATCCTGTTAACAATAACTTCATGGTAAAAACTCCTCTCCTATACCTCTATCATACGCACATTTTAGGATACATGCGAGGAGTAACAATTTCTAAGCCACAATAGAAAAAGTAGCATTCGAATGGACGAATGCTACTTTTGCTTAGCTCATTTGTTTTTTATTTTGGATATACATATAAAAAGATGCTCCAAAAATAATGAAGTAACCGATTATGCTATACATGTCTGGGAATTGTCCGAACACGACCATGCTTATGATGGATGTATAGATAATAGTAGAATAAAAATAAATCGAAATTTCCTTGGCAGGTGCATATTTATAGGCGACAGTAATCCCGAATTGTCCGATGGTCGCAAAGGATCCTGCTAGTAATAAATAAATCGTTTGTTGTAGTGACATTGGTTCGTACATAAATAGAACAAACGGTAATAGTACAACAGTTGAGAAGAAGGAGAAGTAAAATACAATCGTATAAAATTGTTCCTTATCTCCAAGGAAACGTAATACGGTATAGGCTCCTGCTGCGAATACTGCTGATGTTAAGCCAGCAGCATAAGGAATTACCTCTACAGAGAAAGAAGGCTTAATTACAAATAATGTTCCAATAAAGGCAATGAATACAGCGACAACTTGGAATTTTCTCGCCTTCTCCTTTAGGAATATAGCTGAGAATATAATTAATAAAAATGGACTAAGTTTGTTTAACATATCCGCATCAGATAGCACTAAGTGATCAATAGCATAAAAGTTCAGAACGATACCGAACGTACCTAACAACGAACGAAGCAGTAAATACTTTTGGTTCTTTTTTTCACCAAAAATACGTTCTTGATTTTTTAATACAAACCCTAGTGCAATGATAGCTGTTACTAGATTACGAAATAGCGTCTTTTGCACAGTAGGCAAGTCGCCAGATAGCTTTATAAACATCGACATCATCGCGAATCCGAACGCTGATGCTAACAATAATAGTATGCCTTTCGTCGTGTTGTTCATGATGGACCTCCAACTTTTTGAAAAACTCTAGTTTATTATTAGAAATAGAAACTAAATTGATACAATAAAGCATTGCGAGTTGCTTGTCAACGAATATGGTTACGTTTTATTAAATTAACTCTCATTTGGTATTTACTATTAATTATTTCTAAATAATTCTTTTTTTTGGTGTTTTAAATCCTTTTTTTAGTGTGTTATTATTTATTTTGGGAGAAGGATGAAATGTAGGAATATTTATGGAGTACAACAAAAACAGAGGTACGTAATCTGCGCAGTATTCTTCTCAGTAAATTTATTCAAATAATACGTGGGTGGTACGTATGAAAAAACTATTATTTATTTTTTTATTAGGACAACTAATGCTGCTGTCCTATATATTTAACCAATCAATCTATGCAATCTTTGAATTGAATCATTTGGGGGATTCTTCTCTTGATGGGTACATAGCTGAAGATGCTTCGTCTGATCATTTGCTGGCGATTTATGAACAAGTTAGTGAGGAGTGTTTTGGTGAAAATGATTGCCAATTGCAATTAATTAAAACACCAGTTTCGGATCAACATATTGTCTATGATGTGTACCATTCGGAAGTAGCAAGTATAGAACAGCCAAAAGCCATTGCAGCTAATAAAACATTTCGGTATTTTCCGTTAACAAACGAAGAATTTGTGGACAGTAATGGAGTGTTTTATACGGACCTTGACTCTAAGGTGTTAGATCAAATCGCTAACCAAGTTGGCATTAGTATTAAACCGTATCAAAGTATGATTAATTATAAACAGATTATTCTATATAACGCATTGAATTTCGGCATTCTCCTTATTATTTCTCAGTTAGTTTTGTTTATTTACACGTTTACTCGAATAAAGGTTAATGCCATAAAAAAAGTGCTAGGTTATTCTAACGGGAAGATGGTACGTGCTTCGTTAAAACAATTTCTAACAATGGAATTAATGATCGTTGTTACTACTATTAGTATTCATGGTCTATATTACTTGTACACGGACCATTTCGTTTCACGCTATATTTATTTGCTTTTTGCTTTTTTAATTTGTATGGTTGTCCTAAATGTTGTGATGTTACTATGTACGCAAATTAGTTTAAGATTTATTGACATTCATTCAATGATTAAAAACAACGTGTACTCGAATCGACTGAATTATTTTCTCTATATGGTGAAAATTCTTCTGATGTTAGCGATTACGGTGTCTGTATCGTTGTTTTTCGCAAACTATGAAGATTATCAAGAAAAGACTCGACAGTTAGAGGAATATAAAAAACTGGAACATTATTTTACTGCGGCAGGATATAACGCTGATGCAGATGATAAAGCTATGAATAATCCACAACAACTGGAAGCATATGGTGACGGCATTAAGCAAGTCTATCAATATTTTGATGAGCTTGGACAACTATATGTACATCGTGTTACTCATCTAATTGATGCATTAGCGATTTCTTCTTACTCAGGTGATGGTATAGAGGATATCTATTCTAATATAGAGGAAAACTATATAGTCGTTAACGAACGGTATGTGCAAGATTTCCTGCATCTACGTGATGAAGATGGTAATGACCTAAACAATATTTCATTAAAAAAGCCCACGATATTAGTTCCAATGAAGTATCAATCACAACACGCAAAGATACAAGAAATATATACCGAGCGCTACAATGATATGTTGCAATATAACAAATGGAACGGTATACCAACAGCTAATTCAAATAAGATAGATGAATTGCAGATTATTTATACAGAAAATAACCATGAGTTTGAAATGTTAGGGAAAGACATGGAATATGATGGTTCGAAAATTAGGTTAAAAGATCCGATTATAATAATAGATACAGGGGATTTTGATAGCTTATATTATTATAATGTATTAAATAATGGAGATCTTATCTTTAAATTAGAAGAAAGGGAAGCATTGATTAATATATTAGGAGAGTATAATCTAACCGAACTTGTTCATGTCGGTACGTTATTAACGCCATTTATGACGAGCATACATAATGCGGAATTTATTATGTACCATTCTTTGGTTTTTACCATTCTTTTTCTATTTACACTACTATTCATTATGTATATTTCGAATTATGTTGATGTCACTACGAACAGTAGACGGTACGCATATCAATATGTATACGGGTACAGCATGTTTAAAACGTTTAAATCCCATCTCGTTACGTATGTGCTATTACTGAGTGGTTCTTTAATAACTTTATTCATAGAATTTAACGTGCTGTTTTATATTTTTATTCTAGTCATAGATTTCTTTATTCTATTGTTGCTATACAACGTCGTTATAAAACGTCATATTCACAAAATAGTTAAATGTGGATAATTATGTCTGTTATTAAGCTTGAACAAGTATGTAAATATTTTAATAAAGAAGCCATTTTATCTAATGTTTATTTACAGATAGAAGCAGGCGAAATGGTAGCCATTACTGGTGACAGCGGAAGTGGAAAAACGACATTACTTAATATTATAGGGTTAATTACGAAGAAAGATGAAGGGGATTTGTGGTTATTTAATGAGAAAAACCCTCCTATTCACTCCAAAACTAGTATGTTATTAAGAAGAGAGAAAATCGGTTATTTGTTTCAAAATTACGGTTTAGTTGAAGATGAATCCGTTAAATGGAATTTACAATTGGCGCTTGAATACAAGAAATTATCGAAAAAAGAGAAGCTAGAGCAAATTGATAACTTGTTAAAGCAGTTTAATTTATGTCATTTAAAAGATAAGTACGTCTATCAGTTAAGTGGCGGGGAACAACAACGTATTGCGGTTATAAGACTCATTTTACAGGAAAGTGATTTGATTTTAGCTGATGAACCAACAGCTAGCCTAGATGATGACAACGAAAAAATGATACTAGATTATTTGCAGCAGTTACATCAGCAAGGTAAAACGATTGTGGTTGTGACACATAATCGAGCGATTTTAGACTACTTTACTCGAGTAATAAGCTTGCATGAATTGCATTAAGTGTGTGTGAACGTATTCGTCCCTAATTTTGTTAGACGAATACGTTTTTTGATGGGTTCGGCAATGAGATAGACCTTTCTTTATTTGCCAATCATTGACTTTGATAATCATTTTCAATTATAATGGTTGTATCTAGACATACAAGGAGGGAATGTAATGGAGCATCAATTCGATTGGAAACGAGATCTCCAGCGTTTCGTTGATGATGTCATTCAAGATTTGTACTATCTTCCACAGACGGAGCGAAGTATGCTTGCAACGCTTGAAATAATTAACAACAAACAAGAACAACTAAATGAACACGTATTTTCTCATGGGTGTTATTATATTAAATTAGCTCAAGTTATGGATCATTTAATGCAGCAACTTACATACGAACAACTTACGAATAAAGAGGCATGGTATTGTGCTTTTTGGAATAAATTTGATGAAGATACTGGAGAAGAAGTCATATTAGATCATGTCGTCATTCAACAGTCTGATGCATTATTTAGCGTGCAGAAGTATTTCGTGGAATGTGCTGGTGTGCAACTTCAACAATTTCAACGTAAAGTAGTCGAGTGCTCGAAGCAAATGTTCCAAAGAGTACCGGACGTTATAGAAGCAATCATTTTATCAACGGGACAAAGGCTTTTATTCTGGCCAAATGAAGAACATATATCCATCAAGTCTTCTTAGTATAAATAGAAATTTCATGAGATGAAAAGAATGGATTGTCCGTCGATATTACGGTATATTCATGTTAGAGAAAGGATAAACAAAGCCTGACGCTTGATGTCGGGTTTTTTTGATGAAAAGGGGAATAGGCCGTGATTCATTTCGAACGAGTAGCGCATGATACTTTGTATATTGCAGAAGAAATATGGAACTCTAATCCAGAATATATAGAGGTAGAGCATGGAGAGAGCTATCGAACATCTGAACAAATAGAAGAAGAGTTGCTTCATCACGACACGACTAGTTTGTTTGTTAAATTAGATGACACTTACATTGGCATCATAAATTATATGGACAATAATCCGAATGATGGCTATCCGTGGCTCGGGCTACTAATGATTCATCGTGATTATCAAGGGTATATGTTTGGTACGCAAGCTTACTTGACATTTCGTCAACAGATACAAGACAAAGGAATGCGTGCTTTACGTTTAGGGATATTACCGACAAATAAGAGGGCGGAAATATTTTGGCGTTCTCTTGGCTTTACATTTGTCTGTGAAATAAAAGGTGTTTTAGTGTATGAGACGTCCTTTGTAGAAGAAACGTGAAAAAAGGGGCAAAACTCTTGTATGAAAAAACCGCATGACATCGGTTATAGGAACCGATCTCGTGCGGTTTTATTTTCGTCATTCATACTAAAACTCAAATTTAATGCCCACTTCCTTTTAACGACTGTGATTCGTCAACAATAGAAAGAACAGTTGGGTCAATACTTTTTGCGTATTCATATTCAATGTTGTACACTTCGCCTTCTTCAATCAAGTCCCACGTTGCTTGATGATCGACAATTAATTCTTCATTCCCTGCTACAATCGTATACTGAACTTTGCCGTTATGTTGGTTTTCGTGTTTCTCTTGAATTTCAACGCCTTGCAGTTGTTTCGTATGAACGTGTTTTCCATCGAAATAAAAAATAAGTCCCACGACTATTAAAACTCCAATGAAACTGTTACGGACGATTTTTTTCATTTCATCACCTTCAGTCTATGTAATGTCCATAATGGAATGTATATTATACCATTGATCCTACGTTCCATACAAAAAAAGCCTCATTCTTCGTTTATGAAAAGAATGAGGCTCTTGCTTTTTTATGCTAATTATGCATTTGCTGGTACAGATAAACCTAAACCGTCGGCGACACGTTGTCCGTATTCAGGATCTGCTTTGTAGAAGTGCTCAATTTGACGTAACTTAATTTCGTCACTAGCAACACCTTTCATAGATCCTACAATATTGTCAATTAATCTTGTTTTTTCATCTTCTGGCATAAGGCGATACAAGTCCCCAGCTTGTGTGAAGTGATCATGGTGATCATACGCTACACTGTCAGCTATTCCTGAAACAGGGTAAGCTGCTTGTTTATTTTCTGGTGTTGCTTGTGGTCCGTTAAAGCTATTAGGCTCATAATTTACCGAACCGCCACCATTTTGATCAAAGCGCATTGCACCGTCGCGTTGATAGTTTCGTACTTCTACATCTGCACGCGGCCTGTTGATTGGAAGCATTTCGTGATTTGCTCCTACGCGGTAACGGTGGGCATCGGAATAAGCGAATAATCTTCCTTGTAACATTTTATCAGGTGAAACGTCGATACCAGGTACTAAAGTGCCAGGAGAGAAAGCAGCTTGTTCTACTTCAGCAAAGTAGTTGTCTGGATTTCGATCAAGTACCATACGACCAACTTCTACTAACGGATAGTCTTTATGAGACCATACTTTCGTTACATCAAATGGGTCAAAACGATACGTATCTGCGTCTTCAAGCGGCATGATTTGTACGTATAGTTTCCAGGTAGGGAAGTCGCCATTATCAATAGATACATATAAATCTTCTGTTGCGTGATCAGGATTTTCCCCAGCCAATTTCTGCCCAGTTGCTTCATCCATATTCTTAATGCCTTGTTCTGTTTTAAAATGGTATTTTACCCAGAACGATTCTCCTTGAGCGTTTGTCCATTTAAATGTATGGCTACCATAGCCGTTCATGTGACGGAATGTAGCAGGAATGCCGCGGTCTGAATGCAAAATGGTTACTTGATGCAATGATTCAGGTGATAGGGAGAAGAAGTCCCATACTGCATTCGGATCCTTTAAATTTGTTGCTGGATTTCGTTTTTGCGTATGAATGAAATCAGGAAACTTAATGGCATCACGAACGAAGAAAACGGGTGTATTATTTCCTACTAAATCATAGTTTCCTTCTTCTGTATAAAATTTTAAGGCGAAGCCACGTGGATCACGAACAGAATCAGCGGAACCTTTTTCCCCTGCAACTGTTGAGAAGCGTGCAAACATAGGAGTGCGTTTGCCAACTTCAGATAAGAATGCTGCTTTCGTATATGCTGTTACATCATTCGTTACTTCAAAATAGCCATGAGCACCTGCGCCTTTCGCATGAACGACGCGTTCTGGAATACGCTCGCGATTAAAATGGGCCAGCTTTTCTAATAAATGAACATCTTGTATTAATGTCGGACCTCTTGATCCTGCAGTAATTGAATTTTGATTATCTCCAACTGGTGCGCCAGCTTGGTTTGTCATGTATTGTTTTTGTTGTTTCATAGAATCACCTCATAATAAATAATATCTAACAATAATTATTATAAATAGAGAATGAATAAAAATCAATGCTTAATTAAAATAATTTTAATTTAATATTAAATATAGTGATTTGCATGGTGTATATGTTCCATTCCCTTATCCGTCTCATGGTAAACTTTAAAATGTTTCGTATATTCTTGAAACCTATTGGACAGATGCTTCGTATTTGTAATGGAAATAAATCAAAAGAAGGGGAAGTGATGGAATGGAATCGAATGTGGAAACGAACACAAATGTTACAAAGGAAAGGAAGCCGTCTTTATTTGGAATGATATTAAATCCAGGACAGCAATTCGAACGAATGAAACAAAACCCACGTATCCTTGTCCCGCTTATTATAGTAAGTCTTATGTTTTTGGTAAGTATGTCCATGGCAGCTATATCGATGGACATTCAAGTTCTTATGGGAACGCAAGGTACAGAAGGGATTTCGGAAGCTGAATGGGAGGGGATGCTGTTATTCACCCGAATTTTTATGGTTATTTGGGGAATCGTTACAGCTGTTCTCATGGTATTTATTTATTCAGTCCTTCACTTAATCGTAACAAAAATAGCCGGTTCTTCTGTTACTTTTAAGCAACTATTTTCTATGAATACATTTATTATTTTTATTGGGGCAATTGGTGCGTTGTTAAACTACGGTATAGTTATGGCGATTGGTGGGAATTCCCTTTTCTTAATGACGAGTCTTGCCGGTGTGTTAAACTCTGACAATATGTTGTTAAACAGTATTGAATTATTTGCTATATGGCAAATGCTTTTAGTTGGCTTAGGTCTTCATAAAGTGGCCGGGTTATCGAAAGGTGTTGCTTATACAACGGCAATCGTAATTTATGTAATTGGGTTATTAATTGGCAATTTAGGCTATTTACTGGGGGCATTATAGATGAAAAAAAGCTTTATTATAGCTGGGGTTGTGATACTAATTGTTGCAACAATTGGAATTGGAGTTTATCGTCAAGCTAGTGCAGTAGCTCCAAGCGTGAAAGTTACCAAAATAAAAAAAGAAACGTTATCATCTGATATCATTATTCCTGGCACACTTAAGCTAGGGTCTAAGCACGTCGTCTATCCCTCACCTGAACAAGGAGAAGTAAAATCTATTCCAGTGCAACAAGGAGATAAAGTAAAAAAAGGTGACGTTCTCGTTGAGTATGAGAATGAGCAATTAGATTTAGAGAAGCAGCAAAATCAAACGGCGATCAATAACAGTTATTACCGTATTAATCATATTGATAAGCAGGTGGAGCGTCTTGAGGATACGAAGAAAGATTTACAGAAGCAAGTAGGGGAAAAAGAAGCAGAAAAGCAAATAGAAGAACAACGGGAACAATTAGATTTAGAGAAGCGCACAGCCAATAGCGAGTTAGAACAGCAATTATTGCAAAAAGATATGCTCGAAAAAAGAACAAATGAGTTAACGGTGACAAGCGATGTGAATGGAACCGTTTTACAAAGAAATGAACCAGAGTCGTTTATTTCCGGTGAAAGTTCTCAGCCAATTGTATATGTCGGGGATATGTCTGATTTCGTTGTAGAAGGCACTTTGTCTGAATATGACACGATTGAAGTGAAAGAAGGGCAAAGCGTTATCCTTACGTCAGATGCTTATCCAGAAAAGAAATGGCAAGGAGAAGTGGCGAGCATTGGTACGCTACCTAAGCAACAAGCAGAAGGGTTAGGGAACGAAAGTCAAGCGGTACAGTATCCTGTTGAAGTGAACGTAACGAGCAAAAAAATGAATGTAAAGCCTGGGTTTCAATTGACAATGGAGATTGAAACAAATGCCAAAAAGACAAATACACTTCCTATTACCGCCATTCAACAAGATGGAGAAGACTACTTTGTGTTTATTATTGATAACAACGTCTTGAAGAAAAAGAAAGTAGAAGTTGGATTAACAACAGGCGACAAAATGGAAGTAGTAGAAGGAGTAACGAAAGAAGATAAAGTCGCCGAACAGTTACCAGACAATGCGGTAGATGGGATGGAAGTGACGATCCAATGATCCGACTAGAACAAATAAAGAAAAGTTATATGACGGGATCTGAACAACTAGATGTATTAAAGGGCATTGACTTAACAATTCATAAGGGTGATTTTAGTGCTATTATGGGCCCATCTGGATCTGGTAAATCAACGTTAATGAATATAATTGGTTGTCTGGATAAACCAACTTCTGGCGCTTATTATTTGGAAAACCAGGATATTGCTCAATATAAAGAAATGGATTTAGCCAAAGTAAGAAACGAATCCATTGGGTTTGTATTTCAACAATTTCAATTGCTTCCACGATTAACAGCCAAAAAAAATGTCGAGTTACCGATGATCTATGCCGGTGTAAAGAAGAAGGAAAGAGAAGAACGGGCTTTTGAAGCGTTGCGGAAGGTAGAGCTGGAAGACAGAGTTGATCACCTTCCTAGCGAGTTATCAGGAGGACAGAAGCAACGCGTGGCAATCGCACGGTCGTTAGTGAATCAACCGCAGTTAATTTTAGCTGATGAGCCAACTGGTGCATTAGATACGAAGACGAGTGATGCTATTATGGACATCTTCTCTATGCTTAATCAAGAGGGAACGACCATTATATTAGTTACGCATGAACCAGAAATAGCGGCATATGCGAGCAAAACCATACTCGTTCGAGACGGGTTAATTGTGGACGAAGAAGTGAGGGGGGCTGTTCGATGAGCTTTATGGAAAATATAAAAATGGCCCTTTCTTCTTTAATGGCTCACAAAATGCGATCGATCCTTACGATGTTAGGAATTATTATTGGCGTTGCAGCTGTAATTATTGTTGTCGCGATTGGGCAAGGCGGGGAAGCGATGTTAAAGTCGCAAATTGCTGGACCTGGTAATACAGTGGAGGTATTCTATCAACCGTCGGAAGAGGAAATGCAGTCCAACCCAAATATTTGGAATGAAGCGGCGTTTAACCAAGAGGATTTGCGCTTGTTAGAAACTATACCTGAGGTAAGTAATATTGTCACATCTAGCTCGCAAAGCTCTACTGTAAGGTATCGTGACCAAACGTTAGATACTTCTGTTTCTGGTATTAATCAAGCATATGTCGATGTAAATGGGCTACATGTACAGGACGGTCGAGGCTTGTCGTCTGCTGACTTTATCGGCGGGCGTAGAGTCGCCATCGTAAGTCAGTCAATGGAAGAAGAGCTATTAGATGGAGAATCTGCACTTGGTAAAATTGTACGGATTGGTGCGCAGCCTGTAGAAATAATAGGGGTACTTGAACCACCTTCAAGTATGTTTGATTTTGGAGCGGTACAAATGTTCATTCCATTTAATACGTGGAAAACGATTTATGGATCAAATGACATTACCCAAATTACATTGCAAATTGATGATACAGAAAATATTGAATCAGCCGGTGAACAAGCAACAACTTTACTGAATAACGCACACAATACCGAAGAATCCTACCAAGTGTTTAACATTGAAGAAATGGCAGAGGGAATCGGTAAGGTTACACAGATTATGACGTTAATTATTGGAAGCGTTGCTGGTATATCGTTATTTGTTGGTGGAATTGGTGTAATGAATATTATGCTCGTATCCGTTACAGAACGAACGAGAGAAATCGGTATTCGAATGGCGTTAGGGGCGACAAGACACCAAGTATTAATTCAATTTCTAATTGAGTCAATCACACTAACGCTAGTAGGTGGTATATTAGGTATTCTCATTGGCTGGGGGATAGCATCTATTGTATCAGCTATTGCTGGTTGGCCATCTCTCATTTCATGGCAAGTGGTAGTAGGCGGATTACTATTCTCGATGGTAATTGGTATTATATTCGGACTATTACCTGCAAACAAAGCGTCCAAATTAGACCCTATCGAATCTTTGCGATATGAATAAATAAGAAAGTGTTCTTGATCAAGTGAAACACTTGGTTAAGGGCATTTTTTTTGTTCCGTAAATAAGGTATACTTAAGGACATCATTTATTTAACGGAAGAAAGGAAATAATTCACTATGTCACATGAAACCTTTTACAATACCCTCCCATCATTTATCCAAGCCGTTTGGGACAAGGCCGGGTTTAAAGAACCAACTGCAATTCAACGAGAAGTAATACCGTATATTATAGCAGGACATGATGTAATGGCAGAAGCACCGACAGGAAGTGGCAAAACGTTAGCGTACCTTATGCCAATATTACAAAAGATTGATGTAGACAAAAAGCAAGCTCAAGCAGTCATTCTAGCATCATCTCATGAGTTAGCGATGCAAATTCATCAAGAAGTACAAAAGTGGGCAGAAGGAACCTCGATAAAAAGCACAACTTTAATTGGGGGAGCAAATGTCAAACGACAAATCGAAAAGCTTAAGAAAAAGCCACACATTATAATCGGTACACCTGGGCGCTTGTTGGAGTTAATTAAACAAAAGAAACTAAAAATGCATGAAATACAAACCATCGTTTTAGACGAAGGGGATCAATTACTCGTTCCTGAGCACCAACAAACGATTGAACAAATTGTAAAAAGCACGTTACGAGATCGTCAACTACTTTTATTTTCGGCAACATTATCTGACTCAGTTGTGGAGAAAGCCCGTGAATTAATGGTTGAGCCACAGATGGTTCAAGTAAAGAGGGAAGAAGACAATCAACCAGAAGTAGAGCATCGTTACATCCTGTGTGAAGTGCGGGAAAAAGAAGCAACCCTTCGCAAAGTGTTGCACGCCATTAACGGCAAAGCGTTAGTATTTGTTCGAGATGTTGGTAACCTACAAGTGTTAGCGGAAAAGTTAGCATATCGAAAGGTGAATATAGCGGTTTTACATGGTGATACGAAAAAGCAAGATCGCACGCAAGCAATAAACGATTTCCGTGATGGACACGTGAATGTGTTATTAGCGACTGATGTGGCGGGAAGAGGACTTGATATCTCGGGTATTACCCATGTCATTCATATGGATATCCCTGATGACTTAGCGACATTTGTTCACCGCTCCGGACGTACAGGGCGCTTAGGATCTAATGAGGGTACTGTATTAGCCATTATAGCAAAAGGTGAAGAAAAACAGTTGAAAAAGCACACCAAAACGATGCACGCTCCATTGCAACAAACGAACATGTATAAAGGTGCTTTAATAGATGTAAAAGAATAGAAATAGATAGCTGTCTTGAAGTAGTCTAGCTTTACATTGTTCAGACAGCTTCTTTTACGACTTCGTTGTGTTAGTACATGGAGGAAAGGAAGATGCTCTTGTATTGCTCTTTCAAATATGGCCGGAGCTGTTCGTATGGAATTCTAATGTGCGGGGCATGTTCTTCAGGCGGAACGTAATCACCAGGCAGGGCGAATAAGACGAGATCATTTTTATCTAAATAAAATTTAGGCCTAGATTCTAATTGTTCAAAGTAAACGGTGTCTGTTTGTTTGTTAAGTTCGCTTTTTACATACTTTGTTAAAAACGTTCGGAACGTGGAAGAAGGCACAAAGAAGTCATCTAGCTTGAGTTCTTTACCTTCTTGCATATGAAACGTCTTGGCATAATGATAAGAGAAGTCTTTCGGTCCACTTGATAATTCATAATGTGTATACAGGATGCTTACGAGTGGTTTCTCGTTGTAGGTGATGTCGTATGTATATTGGTATTGTAATGGAGCATCTCGTTTTTGAGCTAAATAGCGATACACTTCTGCATGTTGGATGCTACCTTCCATGTGCTCTTTCGCTTTGTTGTGAAACATGGTATTCATTTGTGAAGCGTAAGTTCCGTATTCATTAGAGGTCATGATCGGATATTCAACCTTGATATCATACCAATCCTCTTTTTGTTGTAACGTGTTTTTCTCAATCGTGACTGCCTTTTCTATAGGGATATGAACAGAAGAAACTAATACGGATAATACCATTGCTAAAATCATTGCCTTCACCCTTTTTTCATTTGTTACGTTGTAGTATTTGTTTACTGTTTATATATTATGAACCGACTATATAAAAAATTATAATACCAAAAAACACCTCCAAAATCTTGAAGGTGTTTTTTGGATGTGCGCCCTGCATGGGCGGAAACTTG
>NZ_AVPG01000020.1 GCF_000775615.1 Pontibacillus litoralis JSM 072002 | reverse complement strand
TGCTCTACCGACTGAGCTACCGAGCCATAATAGTTTATAAAAATGGCGGTCCGGACGGGACTCGAACCCGCGACCTCCTGCGTGACAGGCAGGCATTCTAACCAACTGAACTACCGGACCTTAGTAATAAATGGTGACCCGTACGGGATTCGAACCCGTGTTACCGCCGTGAAAGGGCGGTGTCTTAACCACTTGACCAACGGGCCTAAATGATTTCCTAATGTGACAGCGTTATTAATAATAGCACGTTGAAACTGTATTGACAATAGTTTTTTTAAAAATATTTAAGAAATGTAAAGCCTGTCACATCAACGTATGACAGGCTTCATCATTATGCTTGATAAATATCTTTGATAATGTTGGTTTGTTCACGATCTGGGCCGACAGAAAATACTGCAAGTGGGATACCTGTAAGCTCTGTCACACGGTTTACATAGTGCTGCGCATTCTCTGGTAAGTCTTCGAAGCGTCGCACATGAGTAATATCTTCTGTCCACCCCGACATTTCTTCATATACCGGCTCACATTGTGCTAATACGTTAAGATTGGCTGGGTATTCTGTTAAAAGTTCCCCGTTGTAGCGATAAGCTGTACAAATCTTTAATGTATCGATGCCTGTAAGTACATCAATGGAGTTTAAAGATAAAGCTGTAATACCACTTACGCGGCGGGCATGGGAAACCACGACGCTATCAAACCAACCAACGCGACGAGCTCTACCGGTTGTTGTGCCGTATTCACGACCGACTTCACGAATTTGATTGCCGATTTCATCATGTAATTCTGTTGGGAATGGACCATCACCTACACGAGTTGTGTACGCTTTAGATACTCCAACAACTTGATGGATTTTATTCGGACCAACACCAGCTCCAATAGCTACTCCACCTGCAGTAGGGTTAGAGGATGTAACAAATGGATACGTCCCTTGATCAATGTCTAGCATGACGCCTTGGGCACCTTCAAATAATACCGGCTCTTCTGCATCAATCGCATCGTTAAGCACTTTAGACGTATCGCATACGTATTGGGCAATTTGCTGACCATATTCAAAATACTCTGCAAAAATTTCCTCAACAGACATTTCTTCTGCTCCATAAATATGCTTAAACAGTTTATTCTTCTCTTTTAAATTTTGTTCTAGTTTCACGCGGAACGTATCGGCATCTAATAAATCCGCCATACGAATACCGACACGAGCGACTTTATCCATATAAGCAGGACCGATCCCTTTTTTCGTTGTGCCGATTTTCTGATCGCCTTTTTCTGCTTCTTGTAGTTCATCAAGCTTTATATGATATGGCAATATTACTTGAGCACGATTACTAATGCGTAAATTCGTTGTCGTTACATTGCGATCGTGTAGATATTTCAACTCTTTTAATAGTGCTTTCGGATTAACTACCATGCCATTTCCGAGCACACAAAGTTTATCATCATAAAAAATACCTGAAGGAATTAAATGTAGCTTATACGTATCTCCTTCAAATTGAATGGTATGACCAGCATTGTCTCCGCCTTGATAACGGGCTATGACATGGGCTTGCTTTGATAAGAAATCTGTAATTTTCCCTTTTCCTTCATCTCCCCATTGAGTTCCTACTACAACAACTGAAGACATATAGGGCACCTCCGCCTTTTAACACATTTACTTTTTATTAAGACATTTTGTAGCTTATCAAGACGAGAATCAAAAGTCAACAAATAACACGAACATTAAGTTGCATAATTTGATTATTGTTCGACAAACCTTATCTTTTTAGTTTTCCCCACATTGGTAAGCAATTATGTAATGCCAAATGAAAAAAATCGCCACCTATACATTAATGGTGTGGCGATTCGTTTCATTTGTATTAGATTAAGCAGGTGGAATATCACTTGCATCATAGCGATGGTCTAAATCTACGAATTTATTATATTCTTTTACAAAGGCTAATTCTACTGTACCAACAGGACCGTTACGTTGTTTCGCCAATATAATTTCAATAATGTTCTGTCGTTCTGACTCTTTATCATAATAATCATCACGATAAAGGAAACCAACGATATCGGCATCCTGCTCAATACTCCCTGATTCACGTATGTCAGACATCATTGGGCGTTTATCTTGTCGTCCTTCTACACCACGGGACAGCTGAGATAGGGCAATTAACGGGACATTCAATTCACGCGCAAGTCCTTTCAATGACCTAGAAATCTCTGATACTTCTTGCTGACGGTTTTCTTTAGAAGAGCCGCTTCCTTGGATTAATTGCAAATAGTCAATTAGGATCATGCCTAGGCCGTGTTCTTGTTTCAAGCGACGGCATTTAGAACGGATCTCATTGACGCGAATACCTGGTGTATCATCAATGAATATACCCGCATTCGACAGACTCCCCATTGCCATCGTTAGCTTACCCCAATCTTCTGTGTCCATTTGACCTGTTCGAAGTCCCTGTGCATTAATATTCCCCTCTGCACAAAGCATACGCATGACAAGCTGCTCTGCCCCCATCTCTAGAGAGAAGATTGCTACGTTCTCTTGCGCGGTAATGGACACGTTTTGGGCAATGTTGAGAGCAAAAGCTGTTTTCCCAACCGATGGACGTGCGGCAATAATAATGAGATCGTTCTTCTGGAATCCGGATGTCATTTTATCTAAATCCTTGAAACCAGTCGGTACCCCAGTAATATCAGCATCTTGATTATGAATCTGCTCAATATTATCATACACATCTATGAGCACGTCTTTAATGTTCTTAAAACGGCCTGTATTCTTACGCTGTGCCACTTCTAAAATGGATTTCTCAGCGTCGTTTAGTACCCCTTCCACATCATCTTCATTCGCAAATCCATTAGTCACAATGTTGGTCGCTGTTTTTATTAATCTTCGTAGAATCGATTTCTCTTCTACAATTTTCGTATAGTATTCCATATTAGCCGCAGTCGGTACAGAGTTGGCTAAATCGCTCAAATACGATACACCACCGACATCTTCTAACACTTGAATATTCGATAGAGCGGTTGTCGTTGTTACAATGTCAATAGGTTCCCCTTTATCCGACAGTTGTAGCATTACTTCAAAAATGCGCTGATGACTAGCTCGATAGAAATCATCTGGCATTAATACTTCTGCTGCTGTCGAAATAGACTGGGGTTCTAAGAAAATAGCACCAAGCACCGCCTGCTCCGCTTCAATGTTGTGAGGAGGGGTGCGGTCGTCTAGATAGTCACTCAACTTCGCTTCCTCCTTTTATCTCTTCAGAGGAACTACACGTTACTTTTCGGAAACGTGTACTTTAATTGTTCCTGTTACTTCATGGTGAAGTTTCACTGGTACATTCGTATAACCTAATGAACGGATAGGCGCGTCCATCTCGATTTTTCGTTTATCAATTTTAATACCGTGGGATTTATGCAATTGTTCCGCGATTTGCTTACTTGTAATCGATCCAAATAGACTTCCTTTGTCACCGGATTTCGCTTGCATTTCAACAGTAAGGTTTTCTAGTGTGGCTTTTAAACGCTTTGCTTCTTCTAGTTCCTCTTTTGCTTGTTCTTGTTGCTTATTCTTCTTTGCTTCTAACGCTTTTAAGTTCCCTTTTGTAGCTTCGACAGCTAAATTATTCTTAAGCAAGTAGTTACGTGCATATCCTTCTGACACATTTTTTATTTCACCTTTTTTCCCTTTGCCTTTCACATCTGCGGTAAAAATTACTTTCATGATTCAGTTCCCCCTTCTACATATTTATCTAATATACCTTTTAGCTGCTGATCCACTTCATCCATCGTTGTATCCGATAGTTGTGTTGCAGCATTGGTTAAATGGCCGCCACCTTCCATGGCCTCCATAATCACTTGTACGTTCACATCGCCTAATGACCGGGCACTAATACCGATTCGTCCATCGACGCGTTCGGAAATAACAAACGATGCAATGACACCACTCATCGTCAGCAGCGTATCAGCTGCTTGGGCAATAATGACCGGGCCATACGTTTCACCAGGTACCCCTTTGGCAATGGCAATACCGTCTCGATAAATCTTTGTCCTTTCAATAAGACGACTTCGCTTCACATAGATATCTAAGTCTTCTTTCATGAACTTCTGCACAAGTACGGTATCCGCCCCTCGTGAGCGCAAATAACTCGCCGCATCAAACGTTCTTGATCCTGTACGTAACGTAAAGCTCTTCGTATCAACAATAATACCTGCTAGTAGGGCCGTTGATTCTAACATGCTTAGCTTTAATTTCTTCGGCTGATATTCTAACATTTCTGTAACGAGTTCAGCAGTAGACGATGCATACGGCTCCATATACACAAGGGTTGGATCGTTAATAAATTCTTCTGCTCTTCTGTGATGGTCAATGACGACGACGTGTTCTGTCCTGCTTAATAATCGTTCGTCCATTACAAGTGACGGTTTATGCGTATCCACGACAACTAATAAAGAATTCTTACTCACGACTTCATGTGCTTCATAAGGAGATACAAACCAAGTGTAAAGCTGCTCATTCGTTTGAATCTCTTCCATTAGACGCTGCACACCAGTATATTCATCCGGGTCATATACAACGAATCCATCTTTATCATTGGCTTGAGCTATTTTCAAAATACCGATACACGCCCCAATGGAGTCCATGTCCGGATTTTTGTGCCCCATCACAATAACGTTATCCGCTTCTTTCACTAATTCTTTCAATGCGTGAGAGATAACGCGAGCTCGTACTCTTGTGCGTTTCTCCATTGGATTCGTTTTCCCGCCATAGAAGCGCACTTTTCCATGTTCATCTTTAATCGCTACTTGGTCGCCACCACGTCCAAGCGCTAAGTCTAAACTAGATTGAGCAAGTTCTCCTAATTCCCGTAAAGAAACTTCTCCAACACCAATACCGAGACTTAACGTAAGCGGAACATTTTTATCTGTGTGTAACGCTCGCACGTCATCAAGAATATCAAACTTCGTCCGCTCCAAATTCGATAAAATTTGTTGGTTCATGACGGCAAAGAATTTATCTTGAGAGAATCGTTTCAAATAAACCCCGTTTTCTTCTGACCATTCATTTAGATTAGCCGTAACTTGTGAATTTAGTCTACTTTTAGACGTATCATCCATGGCCTGTGTGATTTCTTCATAATTGTCGAGAAAAATAATGGCAATAACCGTACGATCATTCATGTACAAGTCTTGGATTTCCCTTTGCTTCGTTCGGTCAAACAAATAAAGCAACCGTTCCTCCTTTTTAATGATCGTCTGAAATTCATAGCCGTCAATGTTCACCCAAATGTCTTCTTTATCCTCTTTGATTGCTGGGATAACTTGATTCGAAATTTCATTTAATGAATGTCCAATCAAGTTATCATGAGGATAGAAATTGTTCATGTACGGATTCGTCCATTCAATATGATAATCTTCACTAAATAAAACAATTCCAATAGGCATTTCCATTAACGCCTCTTCGCCAACTTTTTTCACTCGATAGGAAAGCGTGGAAATATATGCTTCTGTTTCCGTAATTAAATCTTGTTCTGTTCGTACACTATAATAAATCGATGCAGCCAATAATGCGGCCATCACTAAACCGAGCCTCCACTCATAGAAAAAGGTGAGGCCAAGTAATATAACGGATAATGCATAAATTACCCATAAATGACTGCTCATCTTCGGTTTTCGAAAGAAATTCGGCATGACCGTCATCTCCTAAACTATTTGTCCGACCTTACTTCTTTGAAAATCGCGCTCGTAAGGAAAATCCTAAATCAATTATACCTAAAATCATTAAAGGATATAGTAATAAAAATGGTAGCATAAATGTCAAGACCACCATTCCAATCGGAAAAGCTTTAGTTATTTTCTTATAATCGGCAAAAGCAAACAAAAACGTTAAGCCTTGTAACGTCATTAGAAATCCTGTAAGTGTATAGACGTTCTGACTTGCTTGGTCCATAAACGAACCGGGGTCTGCATTGATCCACGTTAATATAATCGCAATTAAATGATACCATATTAACGCTTTAGGAAACGACATGTTTCGTACTGGTGGAAACTGGTGCTTCGTCTTATAGGTTAAGTTCATAAGTTTATACCCTAACCAAAGCGTCATTAATGCATAACCAATAGACATAATAGCCATGAAACTAGGAAGCAAGCCAATGATTCGATATAATTGTTCCTCCACAAGCTCTAGTTGCTCTTCTGGCACAGTTCCACTAATCGACTCAATCATTTGCTTAGACGCCTCTATCGATTCCTGCATATAAACTTGAATTTCCTCTACCCAATTAATATGGAATAGTAGTAATGACAAGACATAAAATAACACCATTCCAAGTACATAGCCTACGGTTCCTTGCGCCCATATTTCATAGGATGAACGTTTCAAATAGACACCTGTACCTAACGCGATTCCGCCACAAATTGCTAACAGTGTAATAGGAAGTGATGCGACTGTAGCAACTATTAACGTTATTGGCATTATAATAGCTGCTAAAATAACAGAAGACTTCCATCCAAAACGCGCCGTATAAATCATAAAAGGTAAAGGTAAGAGTACCATTCCAATAACGGCGACACCAGGAATGAAAATACTCATTAGTAGCAAAATGATGTAAATAGCCGCGTATACGATTCCTTCTTTTATCTTTGTAGTTTGATTCATTCTATATTGCTCTCCTCTAAATTGTTTCCATTGTTTTTAAAGTCCATGATATAAAGATACCAAATGGGACAATCGTATTCAATTCAAGGCTATTATCGTAAGAAAAAAAGCACAGCGCTTATATGCTGTGCTTCTTCTTATATGCTTACAAATGTAAGACCTAGTCGTTCACGTAAGGCAATAAAGCCATTTGACGTGCACGCTTGATCGCTACTGTAAGTTTACGTTGATATTTAGCAGATGTTCCTGTCACACGACGAGGAAGAATCTTTCCACGCTCTGAGATAAAACGCTTAAGAAGATCTACATCTTTATAGTCAATGTGTGTAATTCCGTTAGATGTGAAGAAACACACCTTTTTACGTTTCGCACGACCGCGACGAGCCATAATGTATGCCTCCTTTCTTTATTTAGAATGGTAAATCATCGTCTGATATATCGATAGGTTCCCCATTATTCGCGAATGGGTCCTCTTGTCTTGGCTGGTTCATTTGGTTCTGGTTCGGCTGGAATCCTGATGTATTTGACCCACCTGAAGAGCCTTTCGTTTCCAAAAATTGAACACTATCAGCAACAACTTCTGTTACAAATATTCGTTTTCCTTCTTGGTTATCAAAGCTACGGGTTTGCAAACGACCATCAACACCAATCATACTACCTTTTTTCATGTAGTTCGCTAGGTTTTCAGCAGCACGACGCCAAACAACACAATTAATGAAATCTGCATCTCTACTGCCTTGTTGACTTGTAAAAGGACGATTTACTGCAATGGTAAAATTAGCAACAGCAACTCCGTTTGGTGTATAGCGCAAATCAGGATCTTTCGTTAATCTGCCGACAAGTACGACACGATTTAACACAGAACCACTCCTTATTTATCGTCTTCGCGTACTGCGATATGACGAATAATATCATCAGAATACTTAGCAAGACGATCAAATTCATTAATCGCTTCGCTGCCGCTTGCAAGCTTAACAATTACGTAATAACCATCACGGAAATCGTTAATTTCGTATGCAAGGCGACGCTTACCAAGCTCTTCTGTTTTCTTTACTTCCGCACCATTATCAGTAAGAACTGTATTGAAACGCTCAATTACTGATTTCTGAGATTCCTCATCAATGTTTGGGCGGATGATGTACATAATTTCGTAATTTCTCATCCGTCTTCACCTCCTTTTGGACTTAGCGGCCCTTATTTGGGCAAGGAGTAATATGTTTTCATTACTCACAATGTAGTATTATACCAAACTAATTTGCAGATTACAATAGGAATCCTAATGCGCTATACATTAAATCGGAAATGAATAACATCGCCGTCTTTGACGATATACTCTTTCCCTTCTAAACGAACCTTTCCTTGCTCTTTAGCAATGGACATTTTTCCGGCCTGTAGTAAGTCGTCATATGCAACCGTTTCTGCGCGAATGAAGCCACGTTCAAAGTCACTATGAATAATTCCAGCTGCTTGTGGTGCCGTCATACCTTCTTTAAACGTCCAAGCTCGTACTTCTTGCTCACCTGCTGTGAAATACGTTGCTAAGCCTAATAGGTTATAAGCAGCTTTAATCAATTGATCTAAACCTGACTCTTCAATGCCTAACTCTTGAAGAAATTCTTCTTTTTCTTCGCCCTCTAGTTCTGCAATTTCTGATTCGATTTTCGCACATACAACGATGACTTGTGCGCCTTCTTTTTCTGCAAAGTCACGAACTGCTTGTACGTGTTCGTTATTACTTGCATTTGCTACTTCATCTTCACTTACATTCGCCACATATAGGGTTGGTTTTGACGTTAATAAATGCAACCCTCTTACGATTTTCGTTTGCTCTTCTGTGAATTGTAGCGCACGGACTGGTGTTTCGTTTTCTAATGCTTCTTTCGCTTTCTCTAATACTTCATGTTCTGCCATCGCTTCTTTATCTTTCTGGCGTACTAACTTCTGTACACGTTCTAAACGTTTATTCACTGTTTCTAAATCAGCCAAAATAAGTTCTAAGTTAATGACTTCAATATCATCAATGGGATTGACACTACCTGATACGTGCGTAATATTCTCATCTTCAAAGCAACGAACGACTTGACAAATCGCGTCCACTTGACGAATGTGAGATAAGAATTGGTTACCAAGTCCTTCTCCTTTACTTGCACCTTTCACAATCCCAGCAATATCCGTAAATTCGAAAGCAGTTGGGACTGTCTTCTTCGGCTTCACTAGCTCTGTTAACTTCTGGAGACGATCATCTGGCACTTCTACGATACCAACGTTTGGATCAATTGTACAAAACGGGTAGTTCGCAGACTCTGCACCCGCTTGTGTAATGGCGTTAAACAATGTTGATTTACCAACATTCGGTAAACCTACAATTCCTGCTGTTAGAGACATAAATGTTTCCACTCCTTAAAGGTTTCCGACTATCTAAATATACGTTTCGCAGTCAACCCAATTATAATTTTGTATCCGTAAAAAGACAAGCTAACAAAAGAACAAAACAAGAGACCTTCCCCTCCATGTTTTGTTCTTTTATACAGCTGAAATTATAAAAACAAACGCTGTTCATCTTTACGTTCTTCCATTTTAACTGTTTCACGTGAAACACTTTTTCTTATTCCTGTGGCGCTGCTTCAACCACTTTTTTCATACGTGATTCGAATTTTTTTCGAGGAATTAGAACACTATGACCGCACCCTTGGCATTTAATGCGAATATCCATTCCTAAACGAATAATTTTCCATCTATTCTCGCCACAAGGATGAGCTTTCTTCATTTGCACCACATCATTTAAATGATACTGCTTGTCAGCCATTGTCCTCACCTCCCTCAATGGATTGTGCTTCATCTGTTCTACTATACAAGACGAGACGCGGAAATGGAATCTCAATCCCTCGTTCATCTAAATGATTCTTAATATCTTTGCGCATCATACGTGCGATATGCCAGTGCATCATCGGCTCTGTTTCAGCAATAATACGTAATTGTATATCGGACGTTCCCAAATGTTGCACACCTAGCAACTCTGGTACAGCTCTTATTTCTTCATAGCGATTCGGCATCTCTTGCAATAGCTCCTCAATCGCTTCTTCTGCACGATTTATATCTCCTTCATACGCAATACTAACATCCACAACGGCAATACTATTATGAATAGAGTAGTTCGTCACTTCTTTAATGTTGCCATTAGGGATGATGTAAATCTTTCCAGTCCAGTGCTTAATTTTCGTTGTTCGAAAACCAATTTCCTCTACAAACCCTTCTGATGTGTTCGTTTGTATGTAATCCCCTACGGAGAATTGATCTTCAAAAATAATAAAGAATCCACTTATAATATCTTGTACAAGACTTTGCGCTCCAAAACCAATCGCTAATCCAGCTATTCCAGCCCCTGCAAGCATAGCGCCTACTTCGAAACCAAGATTTTGCAGAATCATAACGATAGCAGCAAAATAAATCGTGTACGTTAATGTATTTTCCAGCAATTTAATAAGCGTATTCTCTCTACGCTCTGTAATTTGAAATGGTCCTCTTCTTCGCTTCTTAAATAAATTTTGAATAATTTTCTTGCCAATGCGTATTACGAGCATTGCCATAAATAGGATAAATAAAATGGTTCCTATCTTTAAAGCTATATCCACCCATAAATCAGGACCTGTTAACATATTATAAAAGGCTTCCCAATCCGTCTTCACTTCCTTCACTTGCGTTGACACCTTATCCGTCACCTTTCTTTTGTAACTCTTGCTTATGGCTATTATTTTAACAGCTTTTCAATTTTATTTGTATCGATTTGTAAACGGGTAAAGCAATAAACTAGAGAGAACATATAAGTTCAGTAAGCCGTATATAGGGTACAAATATGTAATTAATGTCGAAAAACCAATACTCGTTAAGGGGACCATCACCATGATAATGACGAATGCGAGTAACCATAACGGTCCTTGAAAGCGGGATTGGATACGCGTCACTAACCCTAATACACCTGATGCCGCTGTAGTAAAAATAGCAACCCATAACAAAATAGAAATAAATAAAAACATCTCTATCGGATAATGTTTAAGGATAGCAAACAAGGGTATCTCATACAATAAAATATCGTCGGCAATTTGAATAAGACTATTGTTATATATATAAGAAATAGCACCGAGTACAAGACCACTACCTACACTAGCAATCCATACTTCCCCTTTCTTAACTACCTTATCCCCAATAGCACCTAGCACCGCGATGAGTGGTAGTATGTTAAGTGCTGTAAAAGGAAACGCAGCCGCCCAATTTCGCTGCTCCGCTAGGGAAGACAACCATGATAACTCTTGCTGAACCGAAAATAAAATTAAGACGTACAAAAGCCCCCCTATTAATAAAGGTAAAATCACAGCATTCATGGAAAGAAGCCCTTGCACCCCCCATATAAATACGAGGATGAGTGGGATAACAATAGCTGTAATGCCTAACCAATAAGGAAGATGAAACGCTTGCCACGTCGCACCACTACCAGCTAGCATAATAACCGTTGTCGAAAATAAATAAAGAATAATCATCACATCATACCCTAGTGTCAACTTATCACCGACAATGGTTCGTAGTACAGGTAGGTAGTGTGTCGATTTCTTTTGATAACTTATATCCATAATAACGTAACAGCAAATGGTAAATAAAATAGCAAACAACAAAATAGCAAGTCCACTTTCATAGCCAAAAAATTGCCAAAGTTCCCGCCCAGAAGCATACCCTGCGCCAATCATCGTACCAATAATTAAGAACATCCATTTTAGCCCGGCTCGTATCATATTGCTTTCCTCCTACCTTCTCCTTCATTCGATGTATAGATGAAGAAAAAGCGCTATATACTAATAACAATATGAATACGGGGGAAAAGCTATGAATCTAAAGCAGAGACTTTTTTCAAAAAGCACGGAGCATCGCTTTCATTACCAAGATGATCAATTGATAACCCAACTGTGTAATACGTTAATGGAATGGGTGCCACCGAAGCAAACTATTGTCATCGTATGTATTGGAACAGACCGCTCGACAGGAGATGCATTAGGGCCACTCATTGGCACTTTATTACAGGAACACCCTTTGCAAAACTTGACTGTCTATGGCACGTTAGACAATCCTGTTCATGCGGTAAATCTAGTAGAAAAACTGGAAGCGATTCAGCGAGCTCATCCACATGCATGCGTGATTGGGATAGATGCATGCCTTGGTAAAGTAACATCTATTGGAACGATTATTGTCGGTCAAGGACCTGTTAAGCCTGGATTAGCAGTTAAAAAACAACTCCCCGATGTAGGACACCTTCATATAACAGGGGTTGTGAATGTAAGTGGATTCATGGAATATTTCGTCTTACAGAACACGCGGCTTCATTTAGTGATGCAAATGGCTAAACAAATTGTCGCGCTACTCGTCCGCTTCGACCAACAATTCCCTTATTCTTACTCAAACAAAAACTCGTTCCTTCCAGAATGGTCGAATCCATCCTACTAAATAAGGCCCAGTATGTGACAGCTAATCACATTACTGGGCGCTTGTTATTCTTCAAACAATTGGAGTATCCGCTCTAAATCATCATCGGTAAAAAATTCGATTTCAATTTTCCCTTTTCGTTTCCCTTTATGAATCTTAACACCTGTTCCTAAACGCTCTTGCAACACGGATTCTCGTTCTTGAATGAAGATATCTTTCGTCTGCTTCTTCTTTTTTGGCTCGGGTTGCTTATTATTCATTTCTACAATAAGCTTCTCTACTTGACGTACGTTTAAGCCTTCTGTTCGAATCTTTTCAATTAATGGAATTAAGTGGTCTTTATTTGCTAACCCTAGCAACGCTCGACCATGCCCCATTGATAACTCACCATTATTAATGAGCTGTATAACAGGTTCAGGTAAAGACAACAAGCGAACTAAATTAGCGATATGCGACCTGCTTTTTCCTAGTCTTTGGGCTAATTCCTCTTGGGTTATGTGTAACTCTTCTATTAAATTCTTATACGCTGTTGCTTCTTCGATTGCAGTTAAATCCTCTCGTTGCAAATTCTCAAGGAGAGCTAATTCCATCATATTCGTCTCGTCTAGATCACGAACAACGACCGGAATGTCTTCTAAACCAGCTTCTTGTGCAGCTCTATATCTTCGTTCCCCTACGACAATTTCATACCCTTTAATACTCTTTCTCACAATTAACGGTTGAAGAATGCCATGTCGTATAATAGATTCCTTTAACTCTTGGATAGCTTCGTCATGGAAGGTTTTACGAGGTTGATAAGGATTAGGACGACATTGCTTAATCGCAACTTGTTGTACCAATTCTTCTTGATCTGCCTTTAATTCCGTGAAGATAGCACCAATACCTTTACCCAACCCTCTTGCCATTAACCATCACTTCCTTTGCTAAATCTAAATACACTTCCGCACCTCTTGATTTCGGGTCATATAAAATAATCGGTTCGCCGTGACTTGGAGCTTCTCCTAAGCGCACATTACGGGGAATAATAGATTGGTACACCTTATCTTGAAAATACTTCTTCACTTCTTCAATTACTTGCAATCCTAAATTCGTACGTGCATCCAACATGGTAAGTAAAACACCTTCAATCTTTAATTCAGTGTTAAGATGCTTCTGAACTAATCGTACGGTATTTAATAACTGACTTAATCCTTCTAACGCATAATACTCACATTGTACCGGAATTAATACAGCATCTGAAGCAGTTAAGGCGTTAATTGTTAATAGCCCTAACGAAGGAGGGCAATCAATAACGACGAAGTCATAATCATCCTTCACTTCATCAATCGCTTTCTTTAAACGAACCTCTCTTGAAATCGTTGGTACCAATTCAATCTCTGCTCCTGCAAGCTGAATGGTAGCCGGTATCGCTTTCAAATTCTCTACATTCGTAGATACCGTCACTTGCTTTGCTTCTACATCCTCTACAAGTACATTATATACGCAATGTTCAATGTCCGCTTTATTAATCCCTACCCCACTCGTTGCATTACCTTGAGGATCCACATCAACCAATAACACTTTATGGTTAAAATAAGCTAGGCAAGCACTTAAGTTAACCGATGTCGTCGTTTTGCCTACGCCACCTTTTTGATTAGCAACTGCAATTACTTTACCCATGAAGCCACCTACCTCTTATCTGTCCAATCTTTTAACTACTATTCTATCATCTTTTTTAGGACAGAAAAGCAATAATTCCTCCATCTTACAAAAAATACCCACCTTCACTAGAAGATGGGTGTTGCAGCGTTATTTATTTTTCGGTAATTTAATCGTTATTTGATAATAGTCATCATGTTCTTCTTCATCTGTTTCCACATCAATACCAGTATCGGAAACCATTGTTAGAGACTGACGAATCGTATTCATCGCAATGCGCATGTCTTTGTTTATCCCTTTTAACTTCGGTTTCTTTTTCTTCTTTGGTGCATCGTTATTGCCTAACCGTTTCTCGATGCGTTCTTCTGTCTGTTTTACATTTAAGTGATGCTCAATAATTTCCTCTAGCATCTTCTCTTGCATCGCTTGTTCCTTTAATGCAATTAATGCCCTCGCGTGTCGTTCTGTTATCTTCTTGTCTATAATAGCATGATGAACGGATTCCGGCAGCTTTAACAAACGCAATTTATTCGCGATCGTCGATTGGCTTTTTCCTAGACGCTGAGCTAAGGCTTCCTGTGTTAATCCATGAAGTTCAAGTAATTTCGCATAAGCAGCAGCTTCTTCAATCACAGAAAGTTCTTCCCTTTGTAAATTCTCAATTAAAGCAACCGATGCTGTTTGCGTATCATCCATGTCACGAATGATTGCAGGAACTTCTTCCCACTCCAAAACTTGTACCGCTCGCCATCTTCTTTCCCCAGCAATTAATTCATAACCTTCACCTTGATCAATTTTGCGTACGACGATTGGCTGAATCATACCATGTGTATGTATCGTTTGTGCTAATTCTTTTATCTTCTCTTCGTTAAATATTGTTCTTGGTTGGTAGCGGTTCGGTTGGATATCCTTAATAGCAATTTTCACTACTTCATCTGAATGGTACTCCTGTTGTTCTTCTGGTAGTTCTTCTGTCCCTTCTCCAGATTTTTCACCAAGTCCAAATAAGCGACTGAATGGGTGTTTCATTCTTTGACACCACCTTTTCTATTTCACACACTTTAATCCATATAAGTGTTACCTCAATGATATGTTCCACGTGAAACATGATATAGTAGCGCCTCATACAAAGAAGAATAACGCATAGTACACTTATATCTGAGCGTTACTTGCCGACTAATTCATACTTAGTAACGAACAAATAACGTACCAAAAAAAACGCTCCAGCGGTATGCTGATGCGCATATGCCGACTCTATACTAATCTTTTCTCATTTTACCATATCTATAGGCTAAATAGCAGTGACCTGTTTCAAAAATCTTTGTCGACTTTCCCTATTCTAAGAAAAAATATATAAAAACGATAGATTACTAGAATAACGTTTGTTGCTCTATAGCTATTCATACTCGCTATAAAATGGAAGACATCCCGCTACAGCACGTAACAGGAAGTCTCTTTCAAGCATACTTTTTCTTACTCAGCAATCGGGCTTTTATTAGGTAAACCAGCTTTACGTGGGTAGTTCTTCGGTGTCTTCCGGCGTTTATCTACGATTGCTATGTTACGCTCGCTCTCTTCTTGAGGTAGGAAGAAAGTATGAAACTCCTTCACTTCTCCCCCTAATAACTGAATAGCGAATTTCGCTTCGTCCAATTCTGTTTTAAATTGAGAGCCTTTCATTACTAAGAACGCTCCACCAACTTTGGCCAATGGTAAGCAAAGCTCAGATAACACAGACATTCGAGCAACAGCACGTGCCATTACTAAGTCATATTGTTCTCTAAACTTCGCATTTTTACCGAAGTTCTCTGCACGATCATGATAAAAAGCGACATCTGTTAGTTGCAACTGATTCGCTAAATGGTTCAAAAATGTAATACGCTTATTCAAGGAATCGACAATCGTCACTTTTAGCTGTGGGAACACAATTTTTAATGGGATACTAGGAAAACCGGCACCAGCTCCTACATCACATATGTGTATTGGTTCGTTGAAATCCATGTAAAACGCAGCTGTTATCGAATCGTAAAAATGTTTCAAATACACTTCTTCTTGATCCGTAATAGCAGTTAAATTCATTTTCTCATTCCACTCTACTAACGTGTGGAAATACGTTTCAAATTGCTCGATTTGCTGATTATTTAATTCTATTCCTTGTTGCTTTAACGCTTGGAGGAAGGCTTCACTATTCATTCCTACATTCCTTTCCACTTAAGCTTCGTCTCCGGAAACCTTAGAAATTTTTCCTTGTTCAATATATACGAGTAAAATGGATACATCTGCTGGATTTACACCTGAAACACGGGAAGCCTGGCCAACTGATAATGGACGTACTTCCTTCAATCGATCACGAGCTTCTGTTGCAAGACCGTTAATCGCATCGTAATCTATATTGTCTGGGATTAATTTGTTCTCCATTTTTTTCATGCGTTCAATTTGATGCTTCGATTTCTCAATATATCCAGCATATTTCAATTGAATTTCTACTTGTTCTTTTACATCGTCTGCTAGTGGTTGTTCAGATGGTGCTAATGCATCTATAACCGTATATTGCATTTCCGGACGGCGCAATAAATCAGAGGCACGTATAGCTTCTTTTAAACTCGTTCCGCCAGCTTCCTCTATTTTCCTTTGCACTTCTTCGGTTGGCTTTAGCATTACCTTATCTAGGCGCTTTTTCTCTGCTTCGATTAGATGCTTCTTCTCTTCAAACTTAGCAAAGCGTTCATCTGAAATGAGGCCGAGGTTATGGCCAATCTCACTTAGGCGTAAGTCAGCATTATCATGGCGTAAAATGAGGCGATACTCTGCACGAGATGTTAGCAAACGATACGGTTCATCTGTGCCTTTCGTTACAAGATCATCAATTAATACACCAATATAAGCTTGCGAGCGATCTAAAATAACAGCATCTGTTCCTAGCACTTTTGAAGAGGCATTAATACCTGCCATTAATCCCTGTGCAGCAGCTTCTTCATAACCAGACGTTCCGTTTATTTGTCCTGCAGTAAATAAACCTTTTATTGCCTTTGTTTCTAACGTTGGCCACAATTGCGTTGGCACGACGGAATCATATTCGATTGCATAACCTGCGCGCATAATTTCTGCTTTCTCTAACCCTGGTACAGTTTCAATCATTTTCTTTTGCACGTATTCAGGAAGAGAGGTCGATAAGCCTTGTACATACACTTCTTCTGTGTGACGTCCTTCAGGCTCTAAGAAAACCTGGTGGCGAGGCTTATCATGGAAACGCACAATTTTATCCTCAACAGATGGGCAATAACGAGGACCTGTTCCTTTCACCATGCCAGAATACATAGCAGAAGTACTTAAATTATCATCAATAATTTGGTGCGTAAATTCGTTTGTATACGTTAGCCAACAAGGGAGTTGATCTGTGATGTATTCTGTTGTTTCATAAGAAAAAGCGCGCGGCACATCATCACCTGGTTGAATTTCTGTTTTAGAATAATCTATAGTGTTACTATTCACACGCATCGGGGTTCCTGTTTTGAAACGCACCATTTTCAAACCAAGTTCCTCTAAATGCACCGATAATTCTGTAGATGATCGTTGGTTGTTCGGGCCACTTTCATACGCAATATCGCCGATGAGCACTTTCCCACGCATAAACGTACCTGTTGTGACAATGACATTATCTGCATAATACGCTGCTTTTGTTTCGGTAATAACTCCTTTTACCTCATTATCCTCAACCATGAGTTGTTTAACCATTCCTTGACGAAGATAAAGGTTCGGTTCACTTTCTAATACTCGTTTCATTTCTTGAACGTATAAATGCTTATCCGCTTGTGCACGTAAAGCACGTACAGCCGGTCCTTTGCGTGTGTTTAACAAGCGCATTTGAATATACGTTTTATCAATGGTTTTGGCCATTTCACCACCAAGTGCATCAATTTCACGGACGACAATCCCTTTAGCTGGTCCTCCAATAGATGGGTTACACGGCATGAAGGCAATCATATCAAGGTTCAATGTAAGCATTAACGTCTTCGCTCCACGACGGGCTGACGCTAATCCTGCTTCCACACCCGCATGACCAGCACCTATTACAATTACGTCATAATGTCCAGCGTCAAATGTTGACATAACACTCTCTCCTTTTATTCATTTATTTCCCTAAGCAGAATTGAGAGAATAGTTGATCGAGCAAACTATCACTAACTGTATCTCCAATAATTTCTCCTAATAACTCCCACGTTCTCGTTACATCAATTTGCACAATATCGATAGGCATACCAGCTTCCATCCCATTTGTAGCATCCTCTAAAGCCTGTTTAGCTTGCTTTAGTAATTGCACATGGCGTACATTTGATACATACGTCATATCACCAGCATCGATATCTCCTTCAAAGAATATATCTGAAATAGCTGTCTCTAACTGATTAATTCCTTGCTCTTGCGTAATTGCCGTTTGGACAATCGGGTGTTCACCAGCTATTTGACGAAGTCTATCCATATTTAATCGAGGGGGGAGATCTGTTTTATTCACGATGACAATAACGTCCATTCCTTGCACGGCTGCGAATAACTTCTCATCCTCTTCCGTTAATTCATCTCCATAATTCAACATTAACAATATTACATCCGCTTCTTGTAATACCTGACGGGAACGCTCGACACCAATTTGTTCTACTAAATCCTCTGTTTCGCGAATTCCTGCTGTATCAATAAGACGTAACGGTACACCACGGACATTCACATATTCCTCTATCACATCTCTTGTCGTTCCTGGAATTTCGGTTACGATGGCTTTATTTTCTTGCACGAGGGCATTCATTAAAGAAGATTTACCAACGTTTGGTCTTCCTACAATCGCAGTCGCTAAACCTTCTCTTAATATTTTCCCTTGTTTTGCTGTTTGTAAAATACGCTCGATTTCTTGATGCACCGTTTTCGTATTATGAATCATTAGTTCATTCGTCATTTCTTCCACATCATCGTATTCAGGATAGTCAATGTTCACTTCCACTTGCGCTAATGTTTCTAATAACTGCTGGCGCAAATTGTGAATCAGCTTCGATAAACGTCCATCCATTTGTTTCAACGCAATACTCATCGCGCGATCCGTCTTGGCACGAATTAAATCCATTACCGCTTCCGCTTGAGACAAATCAATTCTTCCATTCAAAAAAGCACGCTTCGTAAATTCTCCTGGCTCAGCTAATCGAACATTTTGGGCTAACACAAGCTCTAACACTCGATTTACCGACACAAGCCCACCATGACAATTGATTTCCACAACATCTTCACGTGTAAATGTTTTTGGTGCTCGCATTACGGACACCATAACTTCTTCAACTAATTCATTCGTTTCAGGATCAACTAATTTACCGTAATGAATCGTATGAGAGGCTACTTCTTCTAAATGCTTACCTTGAAAAATGCGATTCGTTTTCTCAACTGCTTCCGGACCACTTAAGCGTACAATCGCAATAGCTCCTTCTCCAAGTGGTGTCGAAATAGCACTAATTGTATCCGTCTCCATGTCTTTCCCCCTAACTTTCATCTTTATATATTTATCCATAATCGGTCTATTTCAATTATCAATCACCAATTTATTAGATTAGCACAAATCGATTTTATTTGAAAAGTTTTTTATCTTTAGTATAGACGTAATAATCCGTGATAAAACTTATCCACATGTGCATAAGTTTTACCGCTTTTTATCTATTTGTTATTTTATCACGTCTTATCCACAAGTGGAACGTTTCTATATGGTTATTGTGCCATTAGCTTTGTTCCAAAGTAAAAAACCCTCAACCTTTCTAGTAAGGTCAAGGGCCTGTATCGTTTATTTTGGTTTAATTACTACGTGGCGATGAGGGTCTGTTCCATCGGAAAAAGTCGTAATACTCTTATGATGTTGTAATGCAGAGTGAATGATTTTACGTTCATAGGAAGGCATTGCCTCTAATGCGACACCTTTCTTCGTGCGAGCTACTTGATCTGCAAGTCGATTAGCAAGCTTTGTTAGCGTTTCTTTCCTTCGCATCCGGTAGTTCTCTGCATCTACAATAGCAGTTAAATACGTAGAACTTGTGCGATTTAAGACGATTTGAGATAAGTATTGAAGTGCATTCAACGTTTGTCCTCGTTTACCAATGAGTAACGCGATTTTGCTGCCAACTAATTCAAAAACGATTTCTTTTCCCTTTCGATGAACATGAACATCAATAGGAGCTCCCATACCAGCAGCAACTTCTATTAAATATTGCTTCGTTTCTTCAATACAATTAGCAACGTCAGACTCTTTGTTATCCTTTTCATCTTCTAGAAGCTCTTCTGCTTGTTCCACCCACTGTGGTTCACTCGTTATACTGGATACTTCCACATTTCCCTTATGTGCTTCTGTTTGCACTTGAACTTGAATCTGTTCATCCTTTTCCTCAGTCGTTCCTATTGTACGAACTTTAACAATAGCCGGCTTCGTTCCGAAAATACCAAATAAACCCTTTTTTCCCTCGTCAATAATTTCTACATCGACTCGGTCCCTTGAGATGTTTAACTGCTCCAAAGCTGATTGGACCGCCTGTTCAACTGTTTGTCCAGTAGCAGTTACTTGTCTCACTTACTCGCTCCCCCTGTGTTTTGGTTTGCCATCATTGGTTTACGAATGAAAATAGTCTGTGCAATCATAAATAGGTTACCTACTACCCAGTACAGAGCAAGTGCTGCTGGGAATGTCATTGCAAATACACCAATCATAATTGGCATAATATATAGCATCATTTTCATTTGTGGATTGTCGTTCATTGCGTCAGCCATCATTAATTTCTGTTGTAAGAAAGTAGTGGATGCAGCGATAATCGGTAATATAAAATATGGATCCGATTGCCCTAATTCAAACCATAAAAAGCTATGTTGTCTGATTTCTTCTGTACGTACAATCGCATGGTAAAAAGCGATTAAAATCGGCATTTGTAGCAAAATTGGAAAACATCCAGCAAGCGGGTTGACCCCGTGTTTCTGGAATAACTGCATCGTTTCTTGTTGTAATTTCTGTTGAGTTTGTTGGTCTTTAGAACTATATTTTTCTCTTAATTCTTGTAATTTCGGTTGTAAATCTTGCATGGCTTTAGAGCTCTTTAACTGTTTAACGTTTAAAGGTAATAAAATTAAACGAATGATTAACGTAACAACAATAATGGATAAGCCATAGCTCTCTCCAAACAATTCGGCAAAATATTTAATCAACTGTGACAGTGGATAAACAAAAAATTCATTCCATATTCCTGTACTTTCGGAAGTTATATCTTGATTGACTTCTGTACAACCTGAAAGCACGAATAGAAGTCCTGTCATCATTGATAAAAAAAGGACCTTCTTTCGCAACGTGATTTCCTCCTAACATTTCCTTATCCAATTAATAAATACAATACGTTTGTATTTTACCACTATTCCCTCATCTGCTTCTATATAAAATCTTCCGGATTACGAATTATTTGATTTGGCCAAAAGATTTGTTTTCTTTAGTAAATGAGTCAAACTGTTCTTCAATTGAAAATAATCCATTTGATTCGTCGGCTTACGGGCAATAATGACTAAATCGTATGAAGGATCAACGCTAGGTTCTAATTCATGAAAAGCCTGGCGTAAATAACGCTTCACTTGATTTCTCATCACCGCATTCCCAATCCTTTTATTAACAGACAACCCAATCCGAAAATGATGTTGATTTTCTTTTTGTAAATAGTATAGAACAAGCTGGCGATTCGCAAACGATTTCCCGTGTTTAAATACCGCTTGAAACTCTTCATTCTTCTTTATCCGATTTTGTTTCTTCATCGTTTATCCTCACTCTCATATGAAGGAACTAGCTTGTACCCCTCTTCCTTAAATATGTTAAGAAGTAAGGCGTATTTCTAAACAATAGCTAGAAAAAAGACCACTGACAAAATTCAGTGGTCTATGCAGATAATACTTTTCTACCTTTGCGACGACGACGTTGTAAAACTTGACGTCCGTTTGGATCACTCATACGAGCGCGAAAGCCGTGCACTTTTTTACGTTTACGGTTATTTGGTTGAAATGTGCGTTTCATTTATAGACACCTCCCTGAGGAAATTAAAAATCAATACTTAAAAGACAGTCTAACTTATTATAGAAAATGAATAGGTTATATGTCAACTTCTTTCTAAATTGAATCCATTTCATCATTGCTTCGTTCAACAAAATGTGGCGACTCCAGCAAGAATAATACGTCCTTGAAGTCCCCCAGTTAACGAAGCTGATAGAGTCGCATCCGGGCATGGCCGGGGAAAACTCCCTTCTAAAATAGAAATCATATTCTTATCCTCTATTTACTTTATCACAAACATACTTTTTGCTTCACAAATAGTTATTCACAAGCCTTGTGCACAAAAAAACAGCCATATTTTTTTATCCACACTAGCCATCTACAAGTTAATCACAAAATATAGTGTTGTGGATAAAAGTTATATACAACCAGTAGATATTGTGGATAACTTTCCCTAAACCATTGCGCTTTCGCTTTTTTTTTGGTATTATATTTGTGTTTTCATTATGTAAAAGTACATCTAAAAAATACATTTATCCACACACTGTTGATAACTTGTGGATAGTTGTTAACAGCTGTGTTATTTTATTTACCCACAAGGTTGTGGATAATGATTATAACTAGTTTAGAAGCTGTTATAGTAACAGTTTGTCGTCCACAATAAGGAAAGGCTCTGACCTTAAACAAAAGTTGTACAAACACCTCCGGATCTTTCTTTTCTGGAATGCTTCGTTCTCTATAAAGGAAAGAAACGCGAGGCTCTTTTTTGTTTCTTTTAAAACCCGACAAATAACCGCGACACCGTTCTATACACGTTTTTTTCTATTGATGAAAGGGGTGAAATAACTTGGAAAATATAAATGAGCTCTGGAAAAGTACATTAACCAATATAGAAGAGAAAATTAGCAAGCCGAGCTTTGAAACGTGGCTAAAAAGTACAAAAGCTGATTCGTTAGTAGAGGATACGCTTATCATCGTCGCACCCAATGAATTTGCCCGCGATTGGTTGGAAAGTCGTTATGCAACGCTCATTTCCGAAACTCTCTATGAAGTAACCGGTGCAAAACTACGTACGAAATTCATTATTCCAGAGACGAAAGACGAAACATTAGATGATGTAAAACCCGCCATGAAGAATCAACAAGTAAATACCAATGACCAAGAGGAATCACCACAAAGTATGCTTAATTCGAAATATACATTTGATACATTTGTTATTGGTTCTGGAAATAGATTTGCCCATGCCGCATCTCTAGCAGTAGCAGAAGCACCAGCTAGGGCGTATAACCCTTTGTTTATATATGGGGGGGTAGGATTAGGTAAGACACACTTAATGCACGCAATTGGTCATTACGTTCTTGATCATAATCCAGCAGCTAAAGTAGTATACCTTTCTTCTGAGAAGTTTACGAACGAATTTATTAACTCTATTCGAGATAACAAAGCCGTTCATTTTCGCAATAAATATCGAAATGTGGACGTGCTTTTAATAGATGATATTCAGTTTCTAGCTGGAAAAGAACAAACGCAAGAAGAATTCTTCCATACCTTTAATACGTTACATGAAAACAATAAGCAAATTATTATTTCTAGTGATCGACCACCTAAAGAAATTCCTACATTAGAAGATCGTTTACGTTCCCGCTTTGAATGGGGTCTTATAACGGATATTACACCTCCTGATTTAGAAACACGTATTGCAATATTACGTAAAAAAGCTAAAGCAGAAGGGTTAGACATTCCAAATGAAGTCATGCTCTATATTGCCAATCAGATTGATACCAATATTCGAGAACTAGAAGGAGCGTTAATTCGTGTCGTTGCATATTCTTCCTTAATTAATTCTGATATTGATGCTTCCTTAGCAGCCGAAGCGTTAAAGGATATTATTCCTAGTTCGAAGCCTAAAGTGGTTACAATTCAAGGAATTCAAGAAGTTGTCGCGGAGAAATATAACATTAAAATTGAAGATTTCGCAGCGAAAAAAAGAACAAAATCAATTGCATTTCCTAGACAAATAGCTATGTACTTATCTAGAGAAATGACGGATTTTTCTTTGCCGAAAATTGGAGAAGAATTTGGTGGACGTGACCACACAACGGTCATACATGCGCACGAAAAAATTTCAAAAGCAATAACAAATGATTCGCAATTACAGAAGGATTTAGATGAACTAACGGAAACCATAAAGTCTCCATAAAGAGTTATCACCATGTGCATAACTCTCTTTTTATCCTTGCGGTTGTCCACAATCTATCCACATGTGTATAACTTAGGCGCTGTAGGGTTTCTTGTAGTTATTCACAAATCCACAGCCTATATTACTACTACTGTTTTTTTAAATAAATAATTAATATAATAAAGAGATACATCCATTAGGAGGAATAACGCAATGAAATTTACCATCCAAAGGGATCAACTTATGGAAAGCGTACAAGATGTAATGAAAGCTATCTCGTCTAGAACAACGATTCCAATCCTAACAGGTATGAAAGTAGAGGCAACAGAACATGGCGTAAAGTTAACAGGAAGCAATTCAGATATATCGATTGAGTCCTTCATCCCAATTGAACAAAACGGTATTGTTTATGTCGAAAATATTCAACCAGGAAGTATTGTTTTACAAGCAAAGTATTTTCCTGATATTGTTCGCAAGCTACCACAACAAACGGTAGAATTAGAAGTGGATGATCATGCAAATGTTAGCGTTCGTTCTGGTAGTGCGGAATTTCATTTAAACGGCCAGGATGCAGAAGAATACCCATTACTTCCACAAGTACAAGCTGAACAAAGTTTCGAATTACCGATTGATTTACTAAAAGGCTTAATCCGTCAGACTGTATTTGCAGTGTCCACGTCAGAAACACGCCCTATCTTGACAGGAGTAAATATGATTGTCGAAAATGGCGAATTACAATTTGTGGCGACAGATAGTCACCGTTTAGCTTCTCGAAAAATACCAATGCAAGAAAATGCAAACAACGTATCTTTCCAAAATGTTGTTATACCGGGAAAAAGCTTAACAGAATTAAACAAAATATTAGCTGATTCTCAAGAGACGATTGAAATAAGTGTGACAGAGAACCAAATATTATTCCGCACACAACATTTATATTTCCTTTCTCGTTTGTTAGACGGTAATTATCCTGAAACATCGAGACTTATTCCAGATCAAACAAAAACAATGATTCAAGTTGATACGAAAGAGTTGCTTCACTCGATTGACCGTGCCGCGTTATTAGCGAAAGAAAACCGTAACAGTGTTGTGAAATTAACAACGAGAACGAATAATCAAATTGAAATATCAAGTAATTCACCAGAAGTTGGTAAAGTGGAAGAGGAATTTCAAGCGGAATCACTTGAGGGAGAAGATTTAAAAATATCCTTTAGTGCCAAATACATGATGGATGCACTGAAAGTAATGGATACAGAAAAAGTGAATATTCAATTTACTGGTGCTATGCGCCCATTTTTGATTCGTCCAATGGATAACGACGAAATTCTACAGCTTATTCTTCCGGTGAGAACGTACTAAATTTCAGCATAATATTTTCTAAAGAAGCAGGGGTAATGACACCCTTGCTTTTCTTATATGACTTTCTTTAGTAAAATAGATAGAAGGTCAAATTATATATAAATAGGGTGAAGTAAATGCAAGAACGTGTAGAAATACAAACAGAAATGATTCAGTTGGGTAAATTTTTACAAAAGTCTAATGTAATTGATACTGGTGGCATGGCTAAATGGTTTCTGTCAGAATATGTCGTAACTGTGAATGGAGAAAGAGATAATCGGCGTGGTAGAAAATTGTACGACGGAGATGTTGTAGAAATTGAAGGGATAGGAAGCTATGTTGTTGTCGAAGAGAAATAATTCTCAACAGAGCTAAAAGGGGAATCCTAATGCATATCGAACAATTAACACTAAGAAATTACCGGAATTATCAAAGCTTAAATTTAACCTTTGATGATAAAGTAAATGTGATTATTGGGGAGAACGCCCAAGGCAAAACGAATCTGATGGAAGCTATTTACGTTTTAGCCTTTTCAAAATCCCATCGTACACCTCGTGATAAAGAACTTATCATGTGGGAGCAAGAATATGCTAAAATAAAAGGGAATGTAGTTAAACGTAATCGTAGCTTACCACTAGAAATTGTCGTCTCTCGCAAAGGAAAGAAAGCGAAATTAAATCATTTAGAGCAAAAACGGTTAAGTGATTATATTGGGGCACTTAATGTTGTTATGTTTGCACCTGAAGACTTAAACTTAGTGAAAGGAAGTCCTCAGGTTCGACGTCGTTTTATAGATATGGAAATTGGTCAAATTCAACCTGCATACATTTATCATTTAGGACAGTACCAAAAGATTTTAAAGCAACGAAATCATTTATTGAAAGATTTACAACGCAAACAAGATGCTGATCGGACGATGCTTTATGTTTTAACAGAACAATTAATCGAGCATGCAGCAACCATTGTTAGGAGGCGGATGAAATTCCTCCGCTTATTGAGAAAATGGGCAGCTCCAATCCATGAAGGGATAAGCCGGCAGCTTGAACAGTTAGAAATCGCTTATGATGCAAGTATAGATGTATCAGAGGACGTCGATTTGTCCACAATGATAAGAGTATTTCAAGATAAATTTACTGAAATAGAACAAAAAGAAATAGAGCGAGGAACCTCGTTAGTTGGTCCTCACCGCGATGATTTGATTTTTTATGTGAACGGAAAAGATGTACAGACATACGGTTCTCAAGGACAACAACGAACGACAGCTCTTTCTTTAAAACTTGCTGAAATTGAATTAATCCATAGCGAAGTTGGAGAATATCCTATTTTGTTGTTGGATGATGTATTAAGTGAACTAGATGATTTTAGACAATCTCATCTATTGAACAGTATTCAAGGGAAGGTTCAAACGTTTGTTTCTACAACAAGCGTAGATGGTATTGAGCACGAAACGCTGAAACAAGCGGATATATTCTATGTGACGCAAGGAAATGTTTCGCAGAAGAAATGAGGGGTATTGGTGTTTATTCATATTGGAGAGGAATTCGTATTACAATCCGATGATGTCATCGCGATTATTGATTATGACCTTTATTCTTCGACTACTATAGTAGAGGAGATGGTGCGTAATCAACGAAATAACCAACGTGTGTATGATGCACTAAATGCAGAGCCGAAATCAATTGTTATAACGAAAGAATATATCTATTTCAGCCCGTTATCTGTCGTGACTCTTAAAAAACGAGCAAATATTTCCACGACATTGAATAAAATAGAAGATTTTTCAGAGGGATTTGCTGAATAAATTTGAAATATAACCTGTTGAAAGAAGTGTAGGTGAGAGCATGACGATGGAAGATAAACAATTAGAGCAGCAATCATATGATGAAAGTCAAATACAAGTGTTAGAAGGTTTGGAAGCTGTTAGAAAGCGTCCAGGTATGTATATTGGCTCGACTAATGAAAGAGGACTTCATCATTTAGTTTGGGAAATTGTGGATAACAGTATAGATGAAGCCTTAGCTGGATATTGTGATCACATTGAAGTAACGATTGAGGAAGATAATAGTATCTCTGTAACGGATAATGGCCGTGGTATTCCAGTAGGGATGCACAAGAAAGCAAATCGACCAGCTGTTGAGGTTATTTTGACCGTGTTACACGCGGGAGGGAAGTTTGGTGGCGGTGGCTACAAAGTTTCTGGTGGCTTACACGGGGTAGGTGCTTCAGTCGTAAATGCTTTATCAAGTGAGCTTGAGGTGTTCGTTCACTTAGATGGACAGATTCATTATCAGAAATATCACCGTGGAGTTCCAGCTGGAGATTTAAAAGTGGTAGGCACGACGGAAAAGACTGGAACGCGCATTCGTTTTAATCCTGATGAAGAAATCTTCACAGAAACGAAAGAATATAATTTTGAAACATTAGCTACTCGCTTAAGAGAATTAGCTTTTTTAAATAAGGGACTTCGGATTTCCATTGTAGATAAAAGGGATACAGATAATGAAACGAGAGAATTTTACTACGAAGGAGGCGTTATTTCCTACGTAGAGCATTTAAATCGTACTCGTGAAGCATTGCATGAGCCGGTATATGTAGAAAGTGAAAGTGATAATATTAGTGTAGAAGTAGCGTTACAATACAACGACGGCTTCGTAAGCAATATTTATTCTTTTGCCAACAATATTCATACGTATGAAGGTGGTACGCACGAATCTGGGTTTAAAACAGCATTGACACGAGTCATTAATGATTATGCTCGTCGCAATCAAATGTTTAAAGAAAATGATCCAAACTTAACTGGAGATGATGTGCGAGAAGGGTTAACGGCCATTATTTCGATTAAGCATCCAGATCCACAGTTTGAAGGACAAACGAAAACAAAGCTTGGAAACAGTGAAGCGAGAACGGTGACAGACAATATTTTTAATGAGCACTTTTCTCAATTTATGTTTGAAAATCCGGATACAGCAAAGAAAATTGTTGAAAAAGGATTAATGGCATCACGTGCTCGTGCAGCAGCTAAAAAAGCAAGAGAATTAACTCGTCGAAAAAGTGCATTAGAAGTATCCAATTTGCCAGGTAAATTAGCAGATTGTGCTTCTAAAGATGCTGAAATAAGCGAGTTGTACGTAGTAGAGGGGGATTCCGCAGGTGGTTCCGCTAAACAAGGTCGTAATCGTCATTTTCAAGCCATTCTTCCTTTGCGTGGAAAAATAATTAACGTCGAAAAAGCGCGACTAGATAAAATTCTGTCTAATAATGAAGTACGCTCTATTATTACAGCACTTGGAACAGGTATCGGCGAAGAATTCGATATTACGAAAGCACGCTATCATAAAGTGGTTATTATGACCGATGCTGATGTAGATGGTGCTCACATTCGAACTTTATTATTGACGTTCTTTTATCGATATATGCGCCCACTATTAGAATTTGGTTATGTGTATATTGCTCAACCACCGTTGTATCAAATAAAACAAGGGAAAGCTGTTTATTATGCATACAACGATAAAGAGATGGAAGCGCGACTAGAGGCATTACCAAAAACGCCGAAACCTGGATTGCAGCGTTACAAAGGTTTAGGCGAAATGAATGCCGAACAGCTGTGGGAAACAACGATGAATCCAGACTCCCGTACATTATTACAAGTCGGATTAGAAGATGCTATTGAAGCAGATGAAACGTTTGAAATTTTAATGGGTGATAAAGTAGAACCACGTCGTAATTTTATCCAAGATAACGCCCAATACGTTAAAAACTTAGATGTATAAACGATAAGCATAGCGGACCCGATCGGAGCATTAGAAATAAAACAATCTGCTAGGGTGTGCAAGCTGAATATAGATGAGGACATGGTACGGAGTTAGTCAGAATATGTGCTTTTGGAAGATAGGACATATTCTGAGTGCTCCCATTTTTGATAGGAGGTCGTTATAGTGGATCAACAACGTCCCCAGGTAGAAGAAATTAATATTAGTCAAGAAATGAAAACATCCTTTTTAGATTATGCGATGAGCGTTATCGTATCTCGTGCTTTACCAGATGTTCGTGATGGATTAAAGCCTGTACACAGAAGGATTTTGTATGCTATGCATGATTTAGGTATGCATTCAGACAAGGCATATAAGAAGTCAGCTCGTATCGTCGGTGATGTCATTGGTAAATACCACCCACATGGTGATTCAGCAGTATACGATGCCATGGTTCGTATGGCACAAGACTTTAACTATCGGTATATGCTCGTAGATGGGCATGGTAACTTCGGATCTGTAGACGGAGATGCAGCAGCAGCCATGCGTTACACAGAAGCACGCATGTCCAAGATTTCGATGGAATTATTACGTGATATTAACAAAGATACGATAGACTACATTGATAATTATGACGGATCCGAGAGAGAACCCGTTGTATTACCTTCTCGATTCCCTAATTTACTAGTGAACGGAGCGAGTGGTATCGCCGTTGGGATGGCAACGAATATCCCTCCCCATCAATTAGGAGAAGTAATTGATGCTGTATTAGCAGTAAGTAAAGATGCAGATATTACGATTGATGAATTAATGACAGATTACCTCTTCGGACCAGACTTCCCAACAGGTGGAGAAATTCTTGGACGAAGCGGCATCCGTAAAGCTTATGAAACAGGGAAAGGCTCTATCACGATACGTGCTAAATCTTTCATTGAAGAATTAGCGAATGGCAAAACGCGTATTATCGTTCATGAATTGCCTTTCCAAGTAAATAAAGCAAAATTAATTGAAAAAATTGCAGATCTTGTTCGTGATAAGAAGATTGACGGTATTACCGATTTAAGGGATGAATCAGACCGTGAAGGCATGCGAGTGGTTATTGAGCTACGTCGAGACGTTAATGCTAGTGTCATATTAAATAATTTATATAAACAAACAGCATTACAAACCTCTTTTGGAATTAACATGCTTGCTTTAGTAGATGGTCATCCTAAAGTCTTGAATTTAAAGCAAACGTTACAGTATTATTTAGATCATCAACAAGTCGTAATCCGTAGAAGAACAGAATATGAATTAAAGAAAGCACAGGCTCGTGCCCATATTCTAGAAGGGTTACGCATTGCACTAGATCATATTGATGAAATTATTACGTTAATTCGTCAATCACAAACAGCAGATATTGCAAAAGAAGGTTTAATGACGAATTACGATCTAACGGATAAACAAGCACAAGCGATATTAGATATGCGACTGCAGCGTTTGACAGGTTTAGAACGAGAGAAAATCGAGGGCGAGTATCAAGATCTTGTTCAACTTATTAAAGAATTACAAGCAATTCTAGCTGATAAGGAGAAAGTGTTAGAGATTATTCGTGAAGAACTAATGGAGATTAAAGAGCGTTTTAATGATCAACGCCGCACAGATATCGTATCAGGCGGTGTAGATATAGAAGACGAGGATTTAATACCTGAAGAAACGATTATTGTAACGTTAACCCATAAAGGGTATATAAAACGCTTGCCAGCTTCAACGTATCGTTCGCAAAGACGTGGTGGCCGTGGCATACAAGGAATGGGTACAAATGAGGATGATTTCGTAGAACATTTACTTTCTACGTCAACGCACAATACCATTCTCTTCTTTACAAATAAAGGTAAAGTATATCGAGCCAAAGGGTACGAAATTCCAGAATTCAGCCGAACAGCGAAAGGGCTCCCCATTATTAATCTATTAGAAGTTGAAAAGGGAGAATGGGTAAACGCTGTAATTCCTGTTGAGGACTTTGTCGATGATTGGTATTTATTCTTCACAACAAAGAATGGGATTTCCAAACGAACAACGCTATCACAATTTGCGAACATTCGTCGTGGCGGATTAATCGCACTTACGTTGAAAGAAGAAGACGAGCTTATTTCCGTCCGATTAACAGATGGGAAGAAACACATTATGATAGGGACAAAAGGTGGCTATCTCATCCGTTTCCCTGAAGAAGATGTACGTACAATGGGACGAAGTGCAGCTGGGGTCAAAGGAATCTCCTTGCGGGGCGCTGATGAAGTTGTCTCAATGGAAATCATTGAAGATGGCTTGCAAGTGTTAAACGTTACGACAAAAGGATTTGGTAAACGAACGCCTGCTGAAGATTATCGTATTACAGGACGAGGCGGCAAAGGTGTTCTTACATGTAATCTAACAGAACGTAATGGTGACGTTGTCGCTGTGAAGTCTGTATCAGGTGATGAAGATATTATGATCATGACGGAGGACGGAGTCTTAATTCGTATGTCTGTTGAATCCGTATCCCAAACAGGAAGAAACACACAAGGTGTGAAACTTATATCGCTTAAAGATGGAGCAGAGGTTGCCACTGTAGCACGTATTGCGAGTGAAGAGGACGAAGACATTAAGGAAGACGAAAACAATGAAATAGAAGAAGTAACTTCAGAAGAAAATGATCCAACACCGTCTGAGTAAGTTGAAGGAAAAAGAGGATACACATAGTATTGTGATCCTCTTTTTTTACTATCTTTGTAGGAAGTGATTCTATGCGAGTACATCCAAGCCAACTCGAAGCAGGGAATATCATCGTGAAAGATGTGTGGGGCTATACTAACTATCCTATTATTAGCAAGAACACTGTAGTCAAGCCGATACATATAACCATATTACACAAATTTTTAATCGATGAAGTGGAAATTAGTCATCGTTTTGCTGATGGAGAAACTATTAAAAACATCGAGACGCTAGAGGAAGAATCTCCAGCCACTGAACAAGTATATGAGACATCGTTTATCCATCATTACCTTGAAACCGTTCAAAAATACAAGCTCATGTTTCGTCAATGGCAAGCAGGTTCACCAGTAGATGTCGTTAAAGTTCGACAGCTAATAGTTCCTTTAATTAATGAAGCTCAACAAAATCGCCTAGAAATTTTAAAAATGCATCGATTTTCAACAAAGGAAGACTACCTTTACCATCACAGCGTAGCAGTTGGGCTACTTGCTGCTTTGATTGCAAGACAATTGAAGTATAGTAAAGGGGAAGTCATTCAAATCGGTTTAGCGGGTGTATTAAGTGATTGTGGTATGGCGAAAATAGATCCTCACATATTACACAAAATGAAACCATTAACGACGAATGAATTTGAAGACATAAAAAAACACCCTACGTATTCCTATCGCATGATTGAAAATAGCAAAGTGTTGAAACATGCTGTTTTATTAGGCGTATTACAGCATCATGAACGAATCGATGGTAGTGGTTATCCAATCGGCTTAAGAGCAAATAAAATACATACGTATGGCAAAATTATTGCAGTTTGTGATACGTATCATGCGATGACTTCTGAACGGTTATATCGCTCTAAACAGTCACCATTTAAAGTGATAGAGGCTATTACACATGACCAATTTGGTAAATTTGATCACCGCATTGTGAAGGCGCTTATGGATAGTTTCCTTAGTAGTATGACTGGAACGCGTATTAAATTAAATGATAATACGGTAGGAGAAATTATTTTTACAGAAGCGAAACATCCAACACGTCCGATGATTCGTTTGCAACATACTGATGAAATTATTCATCTTCAGCACCATCCTCATTTACACATTCAGGAAGTATTGTAATCGTATAATAACGAATTAGGCCTATGATGTTCATAGGTCTAGTTTTCGTGGTGCCAAGCACTTTCTAAAGCTGCTCCAACTAATAACGGTACTTTTTCCTCGGTAATTGTTAGAAATGATTTGATATAAACAATATCATCGCTTGAAAAAGAGTGAAGCTGATCTCCCCACCATTCCGTCTCATATCGACATATCATACTTAAGTTATACAATAGTAAATAATGCACTAACAGTTCTGGAAACGGTTCGAAGTGTGTTCGATATCTAGAAATGGTTAACTGTTTCTTTAATCGATCGTAATAAAAGTAGGAATGGTTAGGGTTTTTTACACATTTAGCAAGGGAACATACAATATTTTTTTTTGATAGAGTAATCGCATCGACTTCAGGACAAGCTGCTTTCATACATTTGGTGAAGTAGGGAAATGTCCAGTTATAATCATTTAAAATTCTCTCCGAAATACTCCAATGATTGCTGTTTAAAGGGCCTAAATAGAAGATATGCTGCTGTTGTTTCGCTGCTTGATATAATGGTTGAAGCTCAGGAATTCGTTTGAACAAATTAGCCATTGTATATTTTTCTTGCATAAATTGTTTCACGTGAAACATATGGTCTGCAAAATAAGGAAAGAATCCTTTATATTGCACTTTTACTTCATCTTCGAGGAAGGAGTAGTTTTGTTTTTTTCTTTTTCTAGTGGAAACGCCGTGGGCAAGAACGCTCGTATTTTCCGGATAATGAGGTCGTTTGGTTAATAGTAATGCTTTCAATAAATGGCCCATTCCGTAAAATAATAGCATCGGTTTAACAGCTAACGGAGCTATTTTTCCTTGCGCATAATAAGTCGAGCCATGTTGCAAAAAATATATGAATCGATACGCATTTAAAAAGCTTTGTTGTTCAGGATCAATGGATAACAGGTTTCGATAACAATGGACGAGATATTGTTGGGCAGAAGGAGCGGATTGTATATACTCCATAAAGGACTGAATATTCCGTGTATTCATAAACGAGCTTTCCCTCCTCAAAAACAGTTGAAAATACTGTTTGGTTATCGTATTGTTAGTAAAAATATATAATATTCGAACGGGTTAAGTTTAGTATGACCAACTTTCCCGTATACCATGAAAAATAATATGAGGAGGGGTCTTATGCGTGAAGATAAGTTTGGAAAGGAAAGTTTGACTTTTGATGATGTGCTATTAGTACCAGCAAAGTCTGATGTATTACCGAAGGAAGTGAATGTAAATACGGAGCTTTCCTCAACGTTAAAGCTAAATATTCCGTTAATTAGTGCTGGAATGGATACGGTTACGGAAGCTTCTATGGCGATTGGAATGGCTCGTCAAGGTGGGCTGGGTGTTATACACAAGAACATGTCCATTGAGGAACAAGCAGAGCATGTTGATCGTGTAAAACGTAGTGAAAGTGGTGTCATAACGAACCCATTTTTCTTAACACCGAACAACCAAGTGTATGATGCAGAACATTTAATGGGTAAATATCGCATTTCTGGCGTGCCAATTGTTAATAATGTAGATGATCAAAAGCTCGTTGGTATTTTGACAAACCGTGATCTTCGCTTTATTCAAGATTACTCCATTTTGATTTCAGAAGTGATGACATCTGATAACCTTGTAACTGCACCAGTTGGAACGACGTTAGAAGAAGCAGAAAAAATTCTTCAATCTTACAAAATTGAAAAGCTGCCTCTAGTAGATGATGAAGGTGTATTAAAAGGGCTTATCACGATTAAAGATATTGAGAAAGTCATTGAATTCCCTAACTCTGCTAAAGATGCGCAAGGGCGCTTATTAGCTGCTGCTGCTGTCGGTATTACTGCGGATGCAGATAAGCGGATTGCCAAGCTAGTAGAAGCTAGTGTGGATGCCATTGTCATCGATACAGCACACGGACATTCCGCAGGTGTTCTAAATCAAATTGCTAAAATACGTAATCAGTATCCAGATCTAATGATTATTGCGGGTAATGTAGCAACACCTGAAGGAACTAGAGCGTTAATTGAAGCAGGTGCGAATGTAGTAAAAGTAGGCATTGGTCCAGGATCTATTTGTACGACCCGTGTCGTAGCAGGTGTAGGAGTACCACAAATCTCTGCTATATATGAATGTGCAAAAGAAGCTGATAAATACGATATCCCGATAATTGCGGACGGTGGTATTAAGTACTCAGGAGATGTGGCAAAAGCGTTAGCGGCAGGTGCGCGTGCTGTTATGTTAGGTAGTATATTTGCTGGTGTAACAGAAAGTCCTGGTCAAACGGAAATCTTCCAAGGTCGTCGTTTTAAAGTGTATCGTGGTATGGGATCTGTTGGGGCGATGCAATCAGGCTCTAAAGACCGATATTTCCAAGAAACGGAAAAAGTAAACAAACTTGTGCCTGAGGGTATCGAAGGACGAGTTCCATATAAAGGACCACTTGCCGATACGATTCATCAGCTTATTGGTGGATTACGAGCAGGTATGGGGTACTGCGGAACGGCATCATTAGAAGTGTTAAGAAAAGATGCGCAATTTACTCGTATTACGAATGCCGGCTTGAAAGAAAGCCATCCACATGATGTTCAAGTGACGAAAGAAGCACCAAACTATTCCTTATAAGAACGAAAAGGTCCTAGCATCTTCACGGTGTTAGGATCTTTATTTGTTTTGCATTGTTTATCTTTTTTTAAAAAGTGTGAAAATGGAGTGGTGGGTTTAAAGTCTTGTTTCTATTCTTTGCTTTCCTGTGATAAAATAATTTCATGCACACAAACATTATTGGAGGGTGAAAGGGCTTGAAACATAGATTAAAATCATCGTTTTTACTACTTACCATTATGCTTGTTGCATTTACTACAATGATAGGCAATCCAATGCCAGCATCAGCTGCAGTAGATGTAAAAGCGAAATCTGCCATTTTAGTAGATGCAGATACAGGAAAAATATTATTTGAGAAAAATGCTGACATGATATTGCCACCTGCAAGTATGACGAAGATGATGTCTGAATATCTCGTCTTAGAAGCAATAGAGGAAGGTAAAATTAAGTGGGATACAACGACACAAATCTCAGATTATGCTTATAGTATTTCAGCTAATACTAGTTTTTCGGGTGTTGGTTTAACCCAACAAAAGGATTACACTGTACGTGAATTGTACGAGGCAATGGCTATTAATTCGGATAATGCTACAACGATTACGTTAGCAGAATTAGTCGCTGGTTCCGAAGGCGAATTCGTAAAAATGATGAATAAGAAAGCCAAGGAAATGGGTTTACCTGAAGCGGAATTTGTTAATTCTACTGGATTACATAATTCAGACTTAGGGGATAATTATCCGAAAGGTACAGAACCCGATGCGGATAATCTTCTATCTGCTCGCTCTGCTGCATTGTTAGCGTATCATTTGATTAATGATTTTCCAGATGCTTTAGAGATATCTAGCATCCCTTCGACAACATTCGATGAACAACAGTTAAACAATTTAAACTGGATGTTACCAGGTAGTGAAATTCAAGATGGTGCCTTTAGTTTTGACGGCATGGACGGCTTAAAGACAGGCTGGACTGATACGGCAGGCTATTGCTTTACGGGGACTTCTGAACGTAATGGCACGCGTTTGATTACGGTTGTAATGAAAACAAATAGTGAGCAAGAACGTTTTCAGGAAACACGTAAATTAATGGAATATGGTTACAATCAATTTGAGCGAAAAGAGCTATATCCATCAAACCACCAGATTAAAAATGAATCTACATTAGCCGTAACAAAAGGAAAAGAAGATGCTGTTGAAATTGCTTCTGCTGCTCCGTTAGAAACCATTATCCAAAAAGGGACAGCAGATCAATACAGTGTTACGTATAATCTAGATCAAGCAAAATTCAATGAGGATAACGAACTAACAGCACCAGTAGAAAAAGGTGAAAAAGTTGGTACGATAGAGCTTGAATATAAAGGCGACGACTTTGGTTACATTACAGATGACGCGCCTAAGTCTCAAACCGTTGATGTTGTAACGCAAACAGCGGTGGAAAAAGCGAACTGGTTCACTCTATCTATGCGTTCTATCGGAGAATTCTTTAGTAATGTATTCAATAGTGTTGTCGACACAATAACAGGCTGGTTCTAAAAAGTTTATTTGGTAGGCAGGTAACCTCTTATACGATACAATAGAATGTGGAATCCAAATGTTCTGATAAGTTTAGGATGTTTTTGATATATTGTTTATCCAAGATTCACGAAACTAAATAGTATGTATAGATAACTGGGAGGAATTCATAATGTCAACAACAGGTACCGATCGTGTTAAACGTGGTATGGCAGAAATGCAAAAAGGCGGCGTTATTATGGACGTCGTAAACGCAGAGCAAGCTAAGATTGCAGAGGAAGCAGGCGCAGTAGCTGTAATGGCGCTTGAGCGTGTACCTGCTGATATTCGTGCAGCTGGCGGGGTAGCTCGTATGGCAGACCCTACTATCGTAGAAGAGGTAATGAACGCCGTGTCTATACCAGTAATGGCGAAAGCACGAATTGGACATATTGTCGAAGCGCGTGTTCTAGAAGCTATGGGTGTAGATTATATTGACGAGAGTGAAGTATTAACTCCTGCTGATGAAGTATTCCATATTAAGAAAGATGACTATACTGTTCCGTTCGTGTGTGGCTGCCGTAATATTGGGGAAGCAACTCGCCGTATTGCAGAAGGTGCTTCGATGCTACGTACGAAAGGAGAACCTGGTACGGGTAATATTGTAGAGGCAGTGCGTCATATGCGTGAAGTACAATCGCAAATTCGTCAAGTGGTGAATATGTCTGAAGATGAGCTTATGACATTCGCAAGAGATCACGGAGCTCCATACCAGCTTTTATTCCAAATTAAAGAAGAAGGCCGTCTGCCAGTAGTAAACTTTGCTGCAGGTGGTATTGCTACTCCAGCTGATGCGGCGTTAATGATGCAGTTAGGAGCTGACGGTGTATTCGTAGGATCTGGTATTTTCAAATCGAACAATCCGAAACAATTTGCTCGCTCGATTGTTGAAGCTACAACGCATTACGATGACTATAAGTTAATTGGGGAGCTCTCTAAAGGATTAGGAACTCCGATGAAAGGGATAGAGATGTCCACATTATCGCCTGAATCACGTATGCAAGATCGTAGCGAATAAATGATCTATCATTCGACATTAAAGGAGTATGCATCATGACGAAAATTGGTGTATTAGGTTTACAAGGTGCTGTTCGTGAGCATATTCGTTCGTTAGAGGCGAATGGAGTAGAAGGCATTGTTATAAAGCGTGTGGAACAATTACAGGACATAGATGGACTTATTCTTCCAGGTGGGGAAAGTACGACGATGCGCCGTCTAATTGATAAATATGAATTTCTGAAACCATTACAGCAATATGCCAAGAGTGGTAAGCCGATGTATGGCACGTGCGCAGGTTTAATTATGCTAGCGAAGCATATAGAAGGATCTGACTTTGGTCATTTGCAAGTAATGGATGTTACTGTGGAGCGCAATGCTTTTGGCCGTCAAGTAGCAAGCTTTGAAGCTGAGCTTAATATAAAAGGGATAGCAGATAAATATGAAGCTGTCTTCATTCGTGCTCCATATATTGTAGAGGCTAGCGATGCTGTAGAAGTGTTAGCTACGTATGATGGAAAAATTGTAGCAGCACAACAAGGGACGTTACTAGCAAGTGCATTCCATCCAGAATTAACGGATGATCATCGTTTTACAGGGCATTTCGTGAAAATGGTAGAGGAATCCAAGAAAACACTTGCATCATGACGAGAAATTAGCTATATTAATGGGACAATCAACCTATACGAAACGCGATGATAGGAAATAGTAACAATGTTTCTTTCTCCAGAGAGCTGGTGGTTGGTGTGAACCAGTGAAGGAAGTTGTGAATCCATCCTAGAGCTGATATGCTGAATGTTAAGTAAGTGTATCCGGTGTTTTGCGCCGTTATTCATCAACAGAGCCGGGAGATAAGCATGTTTATTTCCAAGTAGGGTGGCATCGCGGGAAATACAACTCTCGTCCCTTTTTATAATAGGGATGGGAGTTTTTTTTATGTAATAATCAAAGGAGGAAACCATCATGTTAGATTTAAAGCATTTACGTAGTAACTTTGAAGAAATTAAAGGATTGTTGCAAAAACGAGGAGAAGACTTATCGGATTTAGCAAAGTTTGGCGAGCTAGATGAGCGCCGTCGTGACTTAATTCGTGAAACAGAAGAGCTTAAAGCGAAGCGTAATGGAGTGTCTAAACAAATTTCAACAATGAAAAAAGAGAAAAAAGACGCAGATGACCTAATTAAGGAAATGCGTGAAGTCGGAGATAAAATTGCAGCGTTTGATACTCAATTGAAAGAAGTAGAGCAAGAGTTAGAATTGTTACTACTTTCTATACCAAATATTCCACATGAAAGTGTTCCAGTTGGTGAGGATGAAGATGACAACGTGGTAGTGCGCAAATGGGGTGATATCAAAACGTTTGCATTTGAACCGAAAGCACATTGGGATATTGCAGCTGAGCTGGATATTGTCGATTTTGAGCGTGCATCTAAAGTAACAGGCAGCCGCTTTGCTTTTTATAAGAAACTCGGTGCGCGTTTGGAAAGAGCGCTTATTAGCTTTATGATGGATCTACACGCCGAAGAGCACGGTTACGAGGAAATGATTACACCACAAATGGTGAATCGCACAAGTATGACTGGTACAGGACAGCTGCCTAAATTCGAAGAGGACGCTTTTAAAGTAGAGGAATGGGATTACTATTTAGTACCGACAGCGGAAGTACCAGTAACCAACTATCATCGTGAAGAAATTCTAGATGTGGCAGAGCTTCCAAAGAAATATGTAGCCTTTAGCACAAACTTCCGCTCTGAGGCAGGATCAGCCGGTCGTGATACACGCGGATTAATAAGACAGCATCAGTTTAATAAAGTAGAGCTTGTGCAATTTGTGAAGCCAGAGGATTCTTATGACGTTTTAGAACTGCTTACAGGGCATGCGGAGAAAGTGTTGCAGCTTTTACAATTACCGTACCGAGTGATGAGCATGTGTACAGGAGATTTAGGCTTTACAGCAGCTAAGAAATACGATATTGAAGTATGGCTTCCAAGCTATAACACGTATCGAGAAATTTCTTCTTGTTCAAACTTTGAAGACTTCCAAGCTCGCCGTGCTGGCATACGCTTCCGTCGTGAGAAGCAAAGCAAGCCAGAATTTGTTCATACATTAAACGGTTCTGGATTAGCGGTAGGTAGAACGGTTGCAGCTATATTAGAAAATTATCAGCAAGAAGACGGTTCAGTTATTATTCCAGAAGTGCTTCGTCCATATATGGGTGGTAAAGAAGTTATTACTTTATAACACGAATAAACCGCGAGAATGTCACACGCCTTCTTGCGGTTATTTCTTTTTCGAAAAAGATTGATTTGCATCCGGATATTCGATACAATCGACATTGTAATTACGTCGACTTTATTCGTCATCTTTTTCGAAAAAATGATATAGATTGTTGACACTTATTTAAATCAATGATATAGTATTACTTGTCGTTACGGAGGAGTACCCAAGCCCGGCTGAAGGGATCGGTCTTGAAAACCGACAGGGGGTTAACGCCCCGCGGGGGTTCGAATCCCTCCTCCTCCGCCATTTTTTATGCGCGTAAAAATTGGAGATTGAAAATCGTTTGTCGTAACGATTTTACTTATAACATAGAAGGCATCTGGTTATCAGGTGTCTTTTTTTATGATAAAAAACAGACGGATATGCACCTTAAAGGGTATATCCGTCCTTTTTTAAAGGGATTGTCGAGAAGTCCATTTACGTGAATGTTGAATGAAATGACCGATTTTCTCTAATACAGGATCGATGGAGTTTTCACTTTCCATAATGTCATAATCAGCAATATTGACCCGAAGGACAGGACATGCATTAAAGTTATTAATCCAATTCTCATAACGCTCATGCATCTCTTTCCAGTAATCGATTGGTGTTTGTTGTTCCATAGCACGACCGCGTTCTTGAATACGTGTATAAATCTCTTCAAAGGATCCTTCTAAATAAATAAGCAAGTCAGGATGAGGGAAGTATGGCGTCATCACCATTGCATCAAACAACGCTTTGTACGTTTCGTAATCCACTTCATTCATGGTCCCTTTTTCGTAGTGCATCTTGGCGAAGATGCCTGTATCCTCGTAAATGGAACGGTCTTGAATAAATCCCCCACCATATTCAAAGATTTTCTTCTGTTCTTTAAAGCGCTCTGCTAAGAAATAGATTTGTAAATGAAAGCTCCAACGTTCAAAATCATCATAAAATTTATCTAAATAAGGGTTCGTATCGACTTTCTCTAGTGATGTACGAAAGTTTAACGCATTGGCTAACGCGCTTGTCATCGTTGATTTTCCTACCCCGACGGTTCCAGCAATCGTAATGACCGCATCGCTAGGAATTCCGTATTCATTTCTTCGACTCAATTCGATTCCTCTCCTTTTGCTACATGCTTCTCTACGATATCGATAATATGTGTCAAATCATCTCGGTATTTCATGAAATCTAGCTTATTTCCATCTAAATGAATAACAGGGATATCCGGATGATCTAGCTCAAATTTCGTCATAAATCGCTCATAATCGGCAGAAAGTTGTTCTAGGTAGCTAGCCTGTATATTTTGTTCAATGTCTCTTCCTCGCTTCTCAATACGCTTTAACAACGTATTAAGGTTCGCGTTTAAGTAGATGATAATATTAGGTTTTGGCATATCTTTCGTCAAAATATCATATATTTGTACATACTTTTCAAATTGATGAGTTTTTAGCGTTTGTTCTGCAAAAATTAAATTTTTGGATATGTGGTAATCAGCAATAACAGCTCGCTTGTTAGTTAAATGTTTTTGTTCGATATCTTCTAATTGCTTATATCGATTGCAAAGAAAAAACATTTCCGTTTGAAAACTCCACTCTTCAATATCGTCATAAAACTTTCCGAGAAATGGGTTCTCTTCGACAATTTCTTTTAATAACGTAAATTGAAAATGGGAGGCTAATTGATTGGCAAGGGATGTCTTTCCAACTCCAATTGGTCCTTCAATCGCAATAAATGGCGTTTGCCCCATACCTTCTCCTCCTTTGTATAAATTGAGTATATTCGCTTCGCTCTGACAGACAAATCTTATTTTATCACAACCGATGGATTGCCGTAACAAGGAAAAATGAGAGAAGATACATGGAATAGGCTTTTACATTTATTTCTTTTCTAGTATAATAGATAAGTGATAATAATGGCTCCGTAGCTCAGGGGATAGAGCATGGGTTTCCTAAACCTTGTGTCGCAGGTTCGAATCCTGCCGGGGTCGTACAACGAAAAAACGACATTCTTCCATTAGAGAGAAGAATGTCGTTTTTTTATTTCAGCCCAGCGTGCATAAAGCTGTTAATAAATTGACGTTGAAAAATGATAAAGGCTATGAGTAATGGAAGGATAACGAATAACATTCCTGCTGTTACAGTTGCCCAGTTTGCACCAGACTCTGATGAAGCAGAGAATACAGATAACCCTACTGTTAATGGTCGGTTTTCTTCTGAGTTCGTTACGATCAATGGCCATAAATAATTATTCCAGTGGAAGCTACCTACCGTTAATGTGAGTGCAGTAAGGGTAGGTTTAGCCATTGGAATATAAATTTTTGTTAAAATATTCCACATGCTTGCACCTTCCATTTTTGCTGATTCGTCAAACTCAATTGGAACTTGTTTGAACGTTTGGCGTAGCAAGAAGATGCTGAAGGCTGATGCAAAGTAAGGTAGCATGACAGCGATTTTCGTATCAATGAGTCCGAAATCGGAGATGATTTCATAGTTAGGTGCTATAAGAACATCTGCCGGGATCATTAATTGAACGATAAATAAAACGAATAGCACATTTTTACCAAGGAATTCTAGTCTAGCAAAGGCGTACGCTGCTAGTACAGATGTTACGAGCTGCACGCAAAGAATGCCGACTACAATAATAATGGTTGCAATGTAATAGGAGCCAAAAGGAGCTTCATTCCATGCATTAACAAAGTTCTCAAATGTGATACCAGATATGTCGAATAGACCTTTATACACGTCGTTTGCTGGTCTAAAGGCGATGGAAATGGACCACATCAATGGAATAATCCATACAAACGACAATAAAATAATGCAGGCTGTACTGAAGACGTGTATGATTTTGTCTTTTGTCGTATTCAAGTTTGTCTTCCTCCTTCTTTATTAATAGTGAATTTTACGATCAAGTACAAAGAAGTTAATTAACGAGATGGCTAACAGAACGACAATCAAAATGACACTCGCAGTAGCCGCTATTCCTATGTCTCCAAACGTGAAACGGTTTTGATAGATGTAGTAAAGAATTAAGTTACTTGCATTGTTCGGTCCACCTTCTGTCATAACGAAGATGTGATCAACGGTTTTGACCGAGTTGGTTAATGCAATGATGAATACAAATAATGTTGTCGGCATTAATAGAGGGAACGTTAGCTTACGGAATACATAACCGTTCGATGCGCCTTCCATGCTTGCTGACTCATAAATGTGATTCGGGATGTTCTGCAATCCTGCCAGGAAGAAAATCATGAAGAATCCTGCTTCCTTCCAAATCGTTAAGATGATCATGGCTGGCATAACCCAAAGTTCACTTTGTAGCCAAGGAATATCTGGTAATCCAAAGAAATCCGCAAAGCGTGTGTACAAGCCGAAATCTGGTTGGTAAATAAATAACCAAATGTTTGCTACGGCTACAAGTGGGATTACAGTCGGGTAGAAGTAGGATGTTTTCATCCATTGATTAATACGCGTCACTTTATTTAATTTAACTGCCATGAACATCGCTAGCATAATACTCGTTGGAACGGTACCGATGGCGAAGATAAGGTTATTCCATAGTACTTTTTGGAATACGTCATCTTGCAGTAAGTATTTATAGTTATCTAGCCCGACAAATGCTCCTTCAGGGCGTAGATTATCTTTCAAATAAAAGCTGTCATGAATCGACAATAGAGTTGGATAATACGTAAACAAGATGAGAAATATTAACGCTGGTAATAAAAATAAATACCCATACATGTTTACTTTAAGTGTTTGTTTCTTAAACATAGCTACACTCCTGTTTTACTACCTAAGATAGGTTACTCACCGCTTTCAATCAGGCTAATAAAAGAGAGGGACTGACTTCATATATACTAAACCGATTCCTGAAGAAAAGATGGTTAGTATTATGCATTTGGTCAGCCCCGGTCTCTTACCTTATGTTGGCTATTAGAAAGATGGATTAAAAGCCTTTCAAAGCTCTTTCTGCATTTTCTTGAGCATCGTTCATTGCATCTTCTACAGATTTCGAACCTGTAATAACAGCATCAATTTCATCACTGAATGCTCGTGTTACTTTACCGTTATTGTGCGTTGCCAGCTCAGCGCCAGCCTCTTCTAATTGGTCACGTGCTACGGCAGCTTCAGGGAACTCTTCTACATATGCTTTTAATTCAGGTGTTTCATATGCAGATTTCGTAACACCAATATAACCACTTGCCATACTCCAGTCTGCTGCAATCTCTGGAGAAGTTAAGAATTTAATGAATTCCCAAGCAGCATCTTTGTTCTCTTGAGGAATGTCTTTAAAGATGTAAAGGTTTCCTCCACCTAAGTTCGTGCGATCTCCACCATTTGTTGGTAGCATGGATACGCCAAAATCAAATTCAGCTTTCTCTTTAACGTTTGTTAAGCTTCCAGTTGAGTGAACCATCATCGCCGTGTTACCTGCTAGGAAGTTTGTAGGAATGTCTCCCCATCCTTGAGGTCCTTCAGGCATTATCTTGTGCTCATGTGCTAAGTCATAGAAAAATTGAACAGCTTCAATAGTCTTAGCATCGTTAAATGCAACTTCAGTACCTTCAGGGTTTGCAAGTTCTACCCCATTTTGTAGTGCGAAAGGCTGTATATTCCAGTATCCCATAGGTCCTCCCATTGGTACTTGAAGACCCCAACGAGTCACTTCGCCATTTTCTTCTTTTACTAGTTTTTGACCTGCTTCTACTAATTCATCCCAAGTTTCAGGAGCTTTCTCTACGCCTGCTTCTTTAAGTACTTCTTTGTTGTAATACAATACTTGAGTAGAACGTTGGAATGGAAGGCTATAACGCTTACCACCAATTTCCGATCCATCTAAAAGTGCAGGGTAAAAATCATCGATAAAGCTTTCGTCTTCTTGTGCGATAAACTCATCTACTGGTTCAACGTAATCAAGATCTGTTAAATCAAAAATGTCTGTTTGTAGGAAAATTCCTAAGTCAGGAGAATTTCCTGCTTCTGTTGCCGTTTTCGCTTTTGTTAACGTATCTGCATAACTACCAGCGAAAACAGGATTTACAACAATCTTGCCTTCGTTTTGTTGGTTGAATTGTTCTACATAACTTTCAACCTTTTCAGCGATTGCGCCACCGACACTTACAGGATAATAAAACTCTAATTCTACTGGTTTATCACTACTTACTTCTTCACTAGCTTCCTCTGTTTCTTTATTTGCTTCCTCAGATTTCGTCTCATCTTCAGAACTAGATGCGTCTTCTGATGAGCCACATGCCGTTATCGTAAATAACGTTAATAACAATACAAACACTAAGGCAAATAATGATTTATTATTTGTTTTCATAACTAAATTCCTCCCTCAACATCTGTTTTTTTATTGGTGGTTCATGAATCAATTTGCTGAAAGTTGGTAGTGATCAGCTAATCGTTCTTCTGTATCTGCATCAAATACATGCATAACTTCAGGTTTCAATTGCAGGGAAATCGTATCACCTGTTTGATATGTATATTGATCGAACAGTTTCGCATTCCACATGTTATGCTCATCAAAGGTATAGAAAATTAAGCTTTCTTTGCCTAATACTTCTGTGTTTGTGACAGTGAAGGAATACGAATATTCATCTCCTTCATTTCCTAAAGTGATTTCTTCAGGGCGTACACCTATCAATAGTTTCTTCCCTACATATTCTTGTAAGGCGATGTTCTCATCATGAGAAAGAATGATAGAGTGTTGTTCTGTCATGAGCTGTAGCTTCCCACCTTCATTAGACAGCACACCTTGAGTAAAATTCATTGGTGGTGAACCAATAAACCCTCCTACAAAACGGTTAATTGGCTTGTTGTATACATCAACAGGAGCACCAATTTGTTGCACTTGACCATCTTTCATAACAACAATCTTGTCCCCCATTGTCATTGCTTCTACTTGATCATGGGTGACATAGATCATAGTTGCTTTTAATTTTTGCTGGAGTTCTTTAATTTCTGAACGCATCTTTGTTCTTAGCTTAGCGTCTAAGTTGGATAGAGGTTCGTCCATTAAAAATACTTCAGGTTCTCGAACTAATGCTCGACCTATTGCGACACGTTGCTTCTGTCCACCAGAAAGTTCACCAGGTTTTCGATTTAGTAAATTTTCTAATTGTAGTATTTTAGCAGCTTTCTCAACTTCTTGTTTAATGATGTTCTTATTAACTTTTCTAACCTTCATACCAAATGCGATGTTCTCGAAAACAGACATATGGGGATATAGCGCATAGCTTTGAAATACCATCGCCATATTACGGTTTGATGAGTGTGTATCATTTAAACGTGTTCCATTTAGGATAAGATCACCACTTGAAATCGATTCTAATCCAGCAATCATTCGTAGTGTCGTTGATTTTCCGCAACCAGAAGGACCGACAAGAACGACAAATTCACCATCGTTTACTTGTAAGTCTATTTGATCGACAGCTAAATGGTCGGTAAATTGCTTAGTTAATTTGTTTAATTGTAATTGTCCCATTTTGTGCCTCCTTTCTTCCAAAGCATTTTCTATATTACCGCTTAAATGTTAATGCTAAGTAAAGGAATAGTATGATTTACCTAAATATATTAAAACTGAGGCAAGTAACATAAAATATTATATTAATATATTAGGAAGTTATTTTTTTGTTTATTAGTCACCAATAATATTATTTTAATATATTAAAAAGTGTTAATAACAACCATTTCATTCATTGATAATGTTAAGGTAGCGTAAACTCCGTGGATAATAAAGTAATATATTGTGTGGAAAGTGGTATAGTTAATTGTTTTTTCCATGAGCATTGTATGATTCTTCGCTCTTTAAAAATGTATAAAAATAACTTATACTATAATTAGTTGACTTTTTAGAAAATTTAAAAGTTTTCGTGTGAAGAGGTTGTTTTACAAAATCAGGTGAGGTGATGGTATGAACATGGAGCGAATCGGAGTAAAAGAAGGGAACTATCATTTATCGAATTACGACAAAACCTATCAACAATTTGATTGGGATGAAGTGAAACAAGCATTCAGTTGGTCTCGTACTGGTAAAGTGAATATTGCGTATGAAGCAATTGATCGACATGCGGAGAATCCAATGAAAACAGATCAAGTAGCGCTGATCTATTCCTCCCCTGATCGAGAAGAAACATATACATTTTCAGATTTAAAACAATCGAGTAATCAATTTGCCAATGTGTTAAAAAAATATGGAATTGAGAAAGGGGACCGGGTGTTCATTTTTATGCCTAGAAGTCCTGAATTTTATTCGGCGTTTTTTGGTATTTTGAAAGTTGGTGCAATAGCTGGGCCGCTCTTTGAAGCGTTCATGGAGCAAGCGGTCCGGGACCGGTTAGAAGATAGTGAAGCGTCTATGCTAGTGACGACACCTGAATTGTTAGAGCGTGTGCCACATAAGGAATTGGCTCATTTGAAACAAATTGTATTAGTCGGGGAAGATGATAATAAGGAAGGATCTTTTATTGATTTTCATGAAGAGATGAATCAAGCTTCCAAAAGTTTCGATGTGGAGTGGGTTGATTTAGAGGATGGAATGTTGCTTCACTATACTTCTGGCTCTACTGGAAAACCAAAAGGGGTTTACCATGTACATCATGCGATGATTCAACATTATCAGACAGCTAAATGGGTACTAGATTTGCATGAAAATGATGTGTATTGGTGTACCGCAGATCCAGGTTGGGTGACAGGAACAAGTTATGGAATTTTTGGGCCGTGGTTAAATGGCGTAACGAATGTAGTCGTTGGTGGCCGTTTTAGTCCGGAAAATTGGTATAAAACGTTGCAAGATTATGAAGTGACCGTCTGGTATTCTGCTCCAACTGCATTTCGCAAGCTGATGAGTGCAGGAAGTCAAGCGATAGAGCCGTTTGATTTATCGAAACTTCGTCATATAACGAGTGTCGGAGAGCCTTTAAATCCAGAAGTAATTGTGTGGGGGCTAGAAGCGTTTAAGCTCCGTATTCATGATACGTGGTGGATGACCGAAACAGGAGCGCAAGTGATTTGTAATTATCCTGCTATTGATATAAAGCCAGGTTCAATGGGAAAACCGGTACCGGGTGTCGTTGCTTCTATTATTGATAATGAAGGAAATGAACTACCGCCTAATCAAATGGGGAACTTGGCAATAAAAGCACCTTGGCCATCGATGATGAGGGCAATTTGGAAACGTCCAGAGAAATATGAAAGTTATTTCTTAAATAATTGGTACATTTCGGGTGACAGCGCTTACTATGATGAAGAAGGATATTTCTGGTTTCAAGGTCGACTTGATGATGTCATTAATACATCAGGTGAGCGCGTTGGTCCATTTGAAGTAGAGAGTAAGTTAATTGAACACCCTGCTGTTGCAGAAGCGGGAGTCATCGGTAAACCTCATCCAGAAAGAGGAGAAATTATTAAAGCGTTTATTACATTAAATGAAGGATATGTACAATCAGATGAGTTGCTAGACGATATCCGGCAGTTTGTAAAGAAAGGGTTAAGTGCACATGCCACTCCTCGAGAATTAGAAGTAAAGGACAGCATTCCGAAAACACGCAGCGGGAAAATCATGCGGCGTTTATTAAAATCGTGGGAATTAGGATTGCCAACAGGAGATGTATCGACGCTAGAAGAATAAAGCCGTCCATAATGGAAAGTAGAAACACGGCACTCGGTTGAAGAGGGCCGTGTTTCTCTCCTGTTTGATTTATGCTAGTCCTTCTTCTGGACCAAAGAATTCATGGTGTATGGACGTCTGAGGAACATTCCATTCTGTTAAGCATTGGTTGATATGCTTCATAAATCCACCCGGTCCACATAAGTAATAGTCCCCATCGTTAGAAGGTAGAATGGATTGTAGCCAAGCTAAGTCAATCAACCCTTCTTTATCGAAGTTGTTATTCGCTCGATCTTCAGCAGTTGGTTGATGGTAGCAAGTAAAGACGTGTACTTGCTCTAGCTTGTTCCATTCGTTCATTTTCTCCTGGAATGCTTGAACCTTCCCATTTTGTGCGGCATGAATGAAGTAGATTGCTCGCTTTGGTTGGGTTTTAATTGTCGTTTCCAACATGCTAACAAGTGGTGTAAGCCCAACCCCTCCACTAATTAAAACAAGTGGCTTCTCTTCTTCTTTATTTAATATGAAGTCCCCAGCTGGTGCTGTTATTGGTAACACATTTCCTACATTTATAGATTCATGTAAGTAAGTGGACACGACGCCTGCTGGTTGATGATCTGTTCCACCTTCTTTTTTCACGCTAATACGATAATAGTCGCCACCAGGAGCTACGGATAGACTGTATTGACGTAAGTGTACATAGTCATATCCAGGAACGGTTACTTTTACGGTAATGTATTGGCCAGCGCTAAATGCTGGCAATACGTCTCCATCAACAGGCTTTAAGTAAAAGGAGGTAATGACGTCGCTTTCTTTTACTTTCTGAACAATTTCAAAGTCTTTGAAACCGTTCCAACCACCTTCTGCTTCTGTTACTTCTTGATACATTTCTTTCTCCACTTGTATAAATACGTCCGCTATGACGCCATAGGCAATTCCCCATGCGTGAATTACTTCATCTGTAGCGGCATCGCCTAGCACATCTTTCATTGCTAATAGTAAATGCTCGCCGACAATTGGATATTGTTCTGGTTTCACATTTAAACTACGGTGCTTATGTCCAATTTGCTTTACTACAGGATAAATGGCATCTAGCTGGTCAATATAGTTCGCAGCAGCAAAGACTGTGTTTGCGAGTGCTTTTGGCTGTTTTCCAAGTCGTTGGTTTGTTTGGTTAAAAATATTTTTAAGTTCCGGATGATTTTGAAACATTAATTCATAAAATCGTTTTGTGATGGCCTCTCCGTGTTCTGCTAATACAGGTACAGTTGATTTGACAATGGCAATGGTTTGCTCATCTAATACTTGTTTTGTTTTGGACCCCATAATAAAAATACCCCCTCAAATATTTAAAACATGTATTTAAAATACATGTTTATTGTAATGTTAGACGATACATAGTGCAATGCGTTTTTTGAAACAAGTTGTGTCAATGTTGTTAACACTTGAAGGTCGTTTATTCTTTTTATTTTTGATATGATAGGTGGGTATTATACGGTTAAATTTACTAAAGTAGGAGCGTGATCGCATGCGTCTGAAAAAATATACAGACTATGCGTTAAGAGTATTGATTTATACGGGATCTGTAAAAGGGGATAAGCTTGCGTCTATTAAAGAAATTTCAGAAGTATTTCATATATCGACGAATCATTTGAGTAAGATTGTGTATCAATTAGGGAAGATGGAGCTTATTGAAACAGTCCGCGGAAGAAGTGGTGGTATTCGATTAGCGAAAGCACCCGAAGATATCAACATAGGTACAGTTGTTCGACAAATGGAAGAGGATTTTCTTTTAATGGAATGTTTCGACCGGGATACGAATCAATGCGTCATTACCCCTTCTTGTCACTTAAAGCATGTGTTAAATGAAGCGTTAAGCGCTTTTTTAGCAGTGTTGGATCAATATACACTACAAGATATATTAGCTAATCATGCAGAGTTACGTGTATTAATGGATCTCGATGAAGGGGAGGAGTTATAAAGTGAAAGGGAATAGTGCTTGGCGTGCGACGTCATTAGAAACGTTACAATGGTTGATTTTCTTCCTTGCGAGTTCTGTTGCCTTGCCGATTGTAGTAGGAGCGATGTTTGCACTGGATAGTCAAGAGGTTGCGGGATTAATGCAACGAACGCTTTTCGTAGTAGGGTTAGCCTCTCTTTTGCAAGGGTTGTTTGGGCATCGGCTCCCGGTGATGGAGGGACCAGCCGGCATTTGGGTAAGTATATTTGCGGTAATGGCGACAACGGCTGCACAGCATGGTGATTCACCCATACATACGTTGCAAGTGTTGCAGTTTGCGATTATTTTAACAGGTATCTTCCTGTTTTTGTTCGGTGTCATGCGCTTATCGAGCCGTGTGTTATTCTTTTTCACCCCTTTAGTTACTGGGGGTTTTTTGTTTTTGTTAACGGTGCAATTAAGTGGGACATTTTTGCAAGGAATGTTAGGGATTACGTCTGACTCTCCCGCCATTCAACCAGTTGCCTCCATTGTTGCTTTTTTAACGTTTTTCTTCGTATTAGGTATGTCGATTTTTGGACAAGGATGGCGAAAAAGCTATGCAGTATTAATTGGTATTGTTATTGGTTGGATATTGTATGCAGGTTGTATCGGTGTAGAATCGTCTAGTACTGGCAATATCGCCGTTTTTTCTGTGCCGGAGTTATTTGCTTGGGGTTTACCTGTGTGGGATTTAGGTGTTGTGCCAATTGCATTCATGACAGCGGTTATTTTGTTGTCGAATCTTGTTGCTGCCCTCGTTGGTGTCAGTGATGCAGTTTACGATAAGCCGAATTATACATATGAGCAGATGAATAAAGGTAGTATGATGGTCGGAATCTCTCATGGTTTATCTGGGATTTGGTCAACCATTGCGAATGTCCCGTTAGCCTCTTCTGCTGGTTTTATTGAGTTAACAGGGCAAAAGCGGAAGAAGCCATTTTTATATGCATCCGTTGTGTTAATGGTTTTAGCTTTCTTCCCGCCGATGGTACAATTCATTTCGCAAATTCCAGCTCCTGTCGCTAATGCAGCTTTGTTAGCGACGTTTGTCCAATTAATGGGATTAGGGTTACGTAATATTGCTAGTGAACCGTTCGATCAGCGTAGATTAACTATATTAGCGGTCTCTTTTTTAATTGGTATAGGTATCATGTTCTTACCTTCTGAAGCATTTACTGGATTCCCCTCTGTATTGCAAAATATTGCTAGTAATGGACTTTTAGTTGGGACCCTCCTTATTATGATACTAGAACGTACTTGGAAAGAGTAATTTTTGCGCTGTTTTGCCCTTTTTAAAAAAGGAATTTGGTCTAGGAAAGGAGAAGGAGAGTAACAGGAGGGATGGGACTATGATTGTTATGGCAGATGACCAACAAATTCTTGTCTTTGAACAACATCATCATGCTTTGGCCTCTGGGGTTATGGCGAAAATGTGGAATGGTACTTTTCCAAATGAAGCTTTGCGTCAACACGTTGAATATGCAATTGCTTATCACGACCGAGGATGGATTCCGTTAGACCAAACGCCTATTTGGAATGCTGAGCAGCAACAGCCGTATTCATTTATGGATTATCCAATGAAAGAGAAGTTGCAGCGATATGATGAAGGGATTACGGATGTGGAACGACAGTCTCTGTACGCAGGATATTTGTGTAGCTTGCATTTTTGTTCTTTTTTTCCGAAAGAATCGAAGGATAAAAATATCGCGGCGTTTTTATATAGAGAGAATGAGCGGCAGCGTTTGCTTTGGGATAAGCTTTACGGGAGCATAACTGAAGAAGAGGTGGAGGTTCATTTTCCCTTGCTTCAGTTTTGTGACGATTTGTCTTTATATTGTTGTATGAATGTTCCTGGTGTTTCGAAAGAAGAAGAATTGTCCTGGTTTCGGGGCGGGTTTCGGCAAGTGTTTCCCTCATTTCCCAATGGCATGATAGCGCGTTGGGATAATGAACAAACGGTGAGCGTTGATCCATTTCCTTTTCGAGCTCCATTTCGCATAGATTTCCCGTACAAACGTGTATCACGGCGTTTAATAAATACAAATGGCTGGGAACGCGCCTTCGAACTAGGAGAATATTCCCGTCGTCTAGTCTCGTTTGTTCCTTCTTGTTCTAGTACTTTCAATTAGAATGAGAATACGGCTTGTGTTGTTGGATTAGAAGAAGTGTAATTGATTGTTTTAAAGAGCTAGGGCACTTCCGCTTTCGTTATCTTTTCCTCCGTTATTCGTCATTATGTAAGGCTAGCATCTGATAAAGATGCTAGCCTACGAGATGGCATTTAAACGATTTTGGATACATTAAATTGACTCTCTAATAATTCCCAATTTTGTGGGAAGTTTAAGCCGAGCTTCCAATAACTCATTCCTTTTAAATTCAGTTCCTTCACAAGGTCGAATTTAGCCTGGATAGAGCGAGCGTCTTCAAACCAAACTTCATGATTTCTCCCTTGTTCATCTACATACGTATAATAAGGAGCTTGCGCTTTGTTGTCATATTGGATGGCTACATTGTATTTTCTTGCGCGTTGAATGGCTTGTTGAGGGCTAATCGCTTCTGCAGGATCCCCGCCTGCTACGTATGGAAGTGTCCAATCGTAGCCGTATAAATTTTGGCCTAAGAAAATCTTCTCTGACGGCATGACGGATAGGGCATATTCGACCACCTTACGAACAGGACCAATAGGCGATACAGCCATAGGAGGACCACCACTATATCCCCATTCATAGGTCATTAATACGACAAAATCAGCAATTTCCCCATGCGCTTTATAATCATGTGCCGTGTACCATGCCCCTGTTTGTTGTGCACTTGTTTTTGGTGCTAAAGCTGTCGACATTTGTAATCCCGATTTTGATAGTTGTTGCTTTGCTTTTCGCAAAAATCGATTGTAATCTTCACGATTCTCTGGTGGTAAAAACTCAAAGTCGAAATGGACATCTGTATATCCTTTTGCTTGAGCAATTTCGATAATATTTTTGAGAAGTGTATCTTGAAATGCCGTATCCGTAACAATTTTTCCGCCTAAATCTTTATTAAATCCCCCTTCTTTTAAATTGGTAACCACTAGCATCATGGCAACGTTATTTTGTTTGGCGATATTGAAATAGTTATTTAATGGTGGTGGTTGTAAAGAACCATCCTCCTTGATTTGGTAACTGAATGGACCTAAGTAGGTTAAGGAACGCATGTGCTCTTGTACGTACTCTTCTAATGCAGGTGATACTTTTCCGCCATATGATTCAGCGTAGCCGTTAAACGCTGCAGATGTTTTAGGACTAGGGGGAATGTATAAACGTAATCCAATAGGTAAAACACTTTGTGTAGGGATGTTATTTATCGCTGCTAGCTCATCGACGGTCATATTGAACTGTGAAGCAACTTTATACAAACTGTCTCCCGGCTTAAGAAAATAATATTGACCAACTATCGGAATAACAAGTGCTTGGCCAACGACTAATTGGTCGGGATTATCTAGTTCGTTTGCTACAATTATTTCGTTCATCGTAATACTGTATTGGTTTGCGATGCTATAAATGCTTTCCCCCGGCTTAACTACATGAATTTGCACCTTTGTGGCCCCCTTCTTAGCAATTATCTCTATAAAGACTTATGAAAGGGAGAGCAAAAGTATGTTTACGAGGATAGGAAAGTTTGTTTTACTTATACTAGAAGCAATTTCATAATTGTTTAGTTCAACTGAATATCGGAACGAATGTATTAATTTCTAATTCGGATGTTTGTAAGAAAAGACGGTCATGTCCGTAGAAAGTGTCCTAAAGCAATATTTTTACCCATATAGATTCGTCCAGATTTCAATAAGGATGTTTGAATTATGGAATTTACTCACTAAGGAATAACTAATCAAAAAGTGGTGGCCTATATGAATGATGAATATTATATGGAGCTTGCAATGGAGGAAGCGAAAAAAGCAGCACGTATCGGTGAAGTGCCGATAGGAGCAGTAATCGTAAAAGACGATGAAGTCATTGCGACGGGATACAACAAAAGAGAACATACACAGAAAGCTTCTTCTCATGCAGAATTTATTGCGATTGAACGAGCGAATAGTGTGATAGGAAGTTGGCGTCTGGAAGAATGTACATTGTATGTTACCCTTGAACCATGCCCGATGTGCGCGGGTGCTATATTGCAATCGAGAATTCCGCGTGTTGTGTTTGGCGCTTATGATCCAAAGGCTGGGTGTACAGGTACACTAATGAATTTATTGCAAGATGAGAGATTTAATCATCAAGCAGAGGTTGTGCCGGAAGTCATGCAGGAACCATGCGCTCTATTATTAACGACTTTTTTTCGTCATCTTCGAGAAGAAAAAAAGCGAGTAAAACAAAATAAATGTCAATGTGGTGGAAATTAACAATCATTAAACGTTGCATTTTCCGTAAATAGTATATATACTGGAGTATGCACATTAAAAAATGTGTTGATACAAATGGATAACAACTTTGCCGTGCTAGGTGGGGAGGTAGCGGTGCCCTGCACTTGCAATCCGCTATAGCAAGGCTGAATTCCCGCCCTAGGTGGGATGGTTTTAAGGTCTGCCTTAAGTAATTGGTGTTGACACCTTGGTCCTGCACAATGGAGACCCGTGAACCCTGTCAGGTCCGGAAGGAAGCAGCAGTAAGCGGTATTCTTCATGTGTTGCGGGGTAGCCTGGGTCGAGCCATGACCTTAAGTAACGCTTAAGACCATCTCATCGAAGGTGGGTGCACGGCGTATACATAATAGCAACTCACCTTAACGGGTGAGTTTTTTTAATGGAGTAAATGTGAATATAGTGTCTAGGTTTACACATTGAAAAGGACGACTGTATTTAGGTATAATAGGGAAGAAACCGTAAAGGAGAACGAGGACGATGAGCTATCAGGCATTGTATAGAGTATGGCGGCCGAGAGGTTTCGCAGATGTCGTCGGACAATCACATATCACTCGCACGCTGCAAAATGCGATTGTTCAGGATAAGTTTTCGCATGCCTATTTGTTCTCGGGACCAAGAGGAACAGGGAAAACGAGTGCGGCTAAGATTTTTGCGAAAGCCGTAAACTGTCAACGAAGACCTGTTAAAGAGCCGTGTAATGAATGTGATGCGTGTCGAGGCATTCAGGATGGATCTATTTCTGACGTCATTGAAATTGATGCAGCTTCAAACAACGGTGTTGAGCAAATTAGGGATATTCGGGATAAAGTAAAGTATGCCCCGAGCGCTGTTACGTATAAAGTGTACATTGTGGATGAGGTGCACATGCTTTCTATTGGAGCGTTTAATGCTTTATTAAAAACGTTAGAAGAGCCACCGCAACACGTTATCTTTATATTAGCGACAACAGAACCGCATAAAATTCCCCTAACGATTATTTCCCGTTGCCAACGTTTTGACTTTAAACGGATTAATCAAACTGCTCTAGTAGAACGTATGCAATATATTGTAGAGCAAGAAGGCCTCTCTGTAACTACAGAAGCTCTTGGGGCAATTGCGTTAGCAGCTGAAGGTGGAATGCGTGATGCGTTAAGCTTGTTAGATCAGGCCATTTCATACAGTGAAGATGAAGTAAGAATAGAAGATGTGTTAGCTGTAACAGGCTCTGTTTCTCAGCAGAAATTGACGGACATTATTCAATCACTGCTAGCTAATGAAGTGAAAGAAGCGTTACAATTTGTTGATGAGCTTATTCGAGAAGGGAAAGACCCAGGTCGGTTTATTTTTGATTTAATTTATTATTTGCGGGATTTATTACTGTACCAAAGTGCACCTGGTCTAGAGAATATTCTAGAAAGAGCTATTCCAGATGAAGGTTTCAAGGCGTTGAGTGAACAATTACAAGCCAGTTGGATCCAACAAACGATTACGGTGTTGAATCAATGTCAGCAGGAAATGAAGTGGACCAATAGCCCGAAAGTATTTATTGAAATTGCAATGTTAAATATATGTGATATACAAGTAAATCAACCGAATGCACCTCCAACGGCATTAGAACCTGAGGGGATTCAACAGTTAAAACAAAAAGTAGATTCATTAGAGAGAAAACTAGCCGATATGCACGAACAGGGAGTACCTGCACAAGGGGTGCAACAAGTAGAGAAAAAGCCTCAACGAATGAATCGACGGAATCAATATAAAATTCCTTATGAGCGTATTCGCCATGTGATGGATGAAGCTTCCAAGCAAAGCTTGAAAACCATTCAAACGAAGTGGGCCAGCTTTATGGATGCGCTTAGACAGAAAAGCGCGCCTGCGCACGCTCGCTTAATGAACAGTAAACCGAGAGCAGCTTCAGATAAGGCCATTGTTCTATCTTTTGAATATGAAATTCACTGTTCATTAGCATTGGAAAATCAAGATATTATACAATCTTTATTGGCTGAATTTATGGGCAATGAGACTACAATTATTCCGATTCCAGAAGATAAGTGGCAAGAATTAAGAGAAGAATATGTAAGACAACGCCATAAAGATGAGGAAGAAAAAGAAGGTACTGTGCAACAAGAAGATCCTGTCGTAGCAGAAGCAAGAAAGCTGGTTGGCGATAGCTTATTAGAAATTCAAGAAGATTAAAGGAGGAATTAGCATGAAAGGTAATATGAAGAATATGATGAAACAAATGCAACAAATGCAAAGGAAGATGGAGAAGGCTCAAGAAGAACTGCACGAAATGACATTTGAAGCTACAGCAGGTGGCGGCATGGTGAAAGTAGTTGCTAAAGGGACGAAAGAAATTGTAGATGTGGAAATTCAAGAAGATGTGGTAGACCCAGATGATATTGAAATGCTACAAGACTTAATTATAGCGGCTACTAACGATGTGATTAAGCAAGTAGATGATAAAACAAATGCAACGATGGGCCAGTTTACAAAAGGATTGAACATGCCAGGAATGTTTTAATTATAGAAAAACAGCTGCTACGCGTAAAGTGTAGCATTGTTTTTTCTTGCTATAGGCATTGGAGGAAGCGGAAAATGTATTATCCAGAACCTATTTCTAAATTAATTGACAGCTTTACGAAATTGCCAGGGATAGGCCCCAAAACGGCTGCGCGCCTGGCTTTTTTTGTGTTGGAAATGCAAGAAGATGACGTATTAGATTTTGCAAAAGCTTTAGTGAGCGCGAAACGAGAGTTAACCCATTGTGTGGTATGTGGTCATATTACAGATCAAGACCCTTGCGCTATTTGTCAAGACAACCAACGAGACCCTTCTGTCATTTGTGTTGTGCAAGATCCGAAAGATGTTATTGCGATAGAGAAAATGAAAGAGTTTAGTGGTAAATATCATGTGCTGCATGGTGCTATATCACCTATGGATGGTATTGGACCGGAGGATATTAATATATCAAGCTTAATTAGCCGCTTGAAAGACGAAGAAGTAGAAGAACTAATTGTTGCTACGAACCCTAACATTGAAGGAGAAGCTACAGCAATGTATATTTCAAGATTAGTTAAGCCTGCTGGTGTTCGTGTGTCTCGGATTGCGCATGGTTTGCCGGTAGGTGGGGATTTAGAATATGCAGATGAAGTGACACTTTCGAAAGCATTAGAAGGAAGAAGAGATATTTAGTGGAGAAGGGGATCTTCATGATCAAGCGCAAAAGAATAAAGAAAGAATACGATCAGCAATTATTAGAGGAAATTAGGCAACTAAAGCAAGAGTGGATGAGTTTAAAAAAAATTATGGACTGTAGTGTGGATGCAAGTGAATTTGGTCAGTGTGATTTAGCAATTGCAAGAGTTAAATATTTATATTTGTTAAATGAAGCAAGGAAACGTAACATACGTGCTCAATAACTAGGCATGCCTCTCCCTTTTCGTTCATATAGTAACAATAAGGACGAGCAAAAAGGAGGGGTTTCTAATTGGGATCTATTTTTATTATCTTGGCTATTTCCTTACTCATAGGAGGACTATTAATAGTAGGAACACCATTGCGACCGATGAAATATATTGCCAATGGAGCTATTAAAGTAGTCATTGGTGTATTTATATTATTCTTCTTCAATGTATTTGGGGCGTCTATAGGCTTACACGTACCTATTAACGTGTATACGGCCAGTGTTTCCGGATTATTAGGTATTCCTGGTTTAATGTCACTAGTAGCGATTCAAATGTTTGTTGTATCTTAATTCATGTGACCATTCTAGCTTAAAAGTAGTAGCTAGAGTGGTTTTTGATTGTTTTACTAATTATTTTAAAAGAAATTTTAAAAATGTGTTGCATTAATGATTTATACGTGTTAAATTATTAATTGTCGCTTCAAACGAGGCGGAACAAACAATCGAAAACACTTCAAAACTTTTAAAAAAGTTGTTGACGAAGATTCGATAAAATGTTATATTAGTTAAGTCGCCGAAATAAGCGACGCAAACGAAAGACATTACGAACTT
>NZ_AVPG01000019.1 GCF_000775615.1 Pontibacillus litoralis JSM 072002 | reverse complement strand
ACTTTTTTGTGTCCTAAATATTGACGTAGATCCAATCAGGTTCAAAAGTGTTTTTGTGTTGTTAAACTTAAATACTGTACCTTATTCAGTAGTGTAACTATCCATCTTTTTTCATTTTATATCAATTTCGTAGTGTCGGAATACACTGAAAAATGTATGAATAAGTTACATATTTCTGGTAGTATAGGAGCATAGGATAAATTGAGATTGAACTATTAAATGGGGGAAAATCATGTCGATTAACAACTTAAAAGTTCTCCATAATCAAATTGAAAAAGAAATACCTAGTTGGGTTAGGTTCGCAAATGTTCTTGGTGAATACATATATGAATACGGGTATCACTACAAAAAAAACGCTAAGGTTGTCATTTCTTTACCAACCCAACAATACTTTTCTTTGTTTGTTGCTATGGGAATTGCAAATAGAAAATTTTCGGTTAATAAACAAACAAGGTCAATTAGAAAAACATTTTTAAGTATGGAATCTGGTAAAAGAATTATATATTTAGATAATGATAAAACGAGAAAAATGTCGGTGTTGGCTTTGGAAGAAAGCCCAATTACTAAAGGCGAAATGCTACTAAAAGTAATGGATGCAAAGGGGGTTGAATTTGGGATACCTGAACGGCAGTGGTTGGAGAAAATAATAATCTTAGATGAAGACTATGAAGGTATAAAGCAATCCATCAAAGTAAATGGAAAGAAACAATTGGGTTTAAATGAGAATACTTTACTGAAGAACATTTATTCCCAGAATCAACTTAATAGAAATGCTTTCTTCCCGGGAGACTACTTTTATCTTATAGGTAACCTGGCTGATGTGGAGGATTGTATAAAAGAAGAAATTTTCATTTCTGAAGGAGAAAGGGGCTCTTTGCAAGACTTTCTTTATTTAAATAAAGAGAACAGTTATACGAATGGAAAGTTGATATCTTCACAAAAGAAGAAATTAGATTTTGAGGTCATTGAGAGTACACCTATAATATTTACTGACTCTCTCAGTTATCTTAAGCAAAAGAAAAATTTTCAGGGAAATCCACAAATCATTATTACAAGTAGAACAGAAAGTGAGAGTAGATTACTAGAAATAACTGAAGAACTAAAGAGAGAATATTTACAGCATGAAACCACTTTAATTACAGGAGAATTGCTAGAATTTATTCATTCTAATGAAGTTAAGGTTCCTAATGGTGTAGAACTTATAGGGTGGAGGTAAGGTACTTGTCATTTAGTGAAGTATTGGATTTTTATGATGTTGGAAGTAGTAGGGTTTCATATGAACATATCAGTAATAGTTCCTTGAACAAATTAGCAGTCAAAATTAATCAGTTTAGATTAGAGGTTATTAATACGTACGAACAAGATGGACAACTTTTTGATGTACTTAAGACACTTAAAAAATGTCTTTTTAGATTAGTAACCGGTTTAAATACTTATGATCAAATAATTACTTCGAATTTAGAAAGAGAAGTAATGACTAGCCTTTCTCAAGTAAAAGCAAGTTATCCAGAACTATTTAGTTCAACTGCTTTAGATATAGCGAAGTTACTGAAAGAACTTTCTGAAACCAAAGAAAATAGTTTACATGCTAAGATTGTTGATCATCTAAGAATAAAGAAAGAGGACAAAGGTTTAAGGATAGCAGTTGTATCAAAAAGTGCCTTGTCTGAAGTTGAAAAAGAGTTATTAAGGAAGAAGGTTGAATCGTCTTTTAAGATCCAATTTCTTACCTTTAGCAGTTTCCGAAAAAGTTTATTAGTACACAACGAGGTAGTCTATATAGGAAGCCCTGATTACTTCGGGGAGGCTGCAAAGAGGAATTTTAACAGTAAAAATTTGACCTTTTTTTCTTATGATTTTTTCCCCAACAAGATTGCACCTAAAAACATCCTAACTGATATTGATCACAATGGTGTTTTTAGCACACTATTTACCCATGTCAATTTTGCTGATCCGTTACAATCAAAAGAAGAGATTGTGTTAGTAGAAAAAGAATATAAAGAAGAGGCTGTTAATCAATTAATACAACAGTCTTATAACATAACAGGAGAGTCTCAAGATAATACCGAAGCGAAAGTAGTTACTTTAGAGAATAGCAGGGTTATTTTTATTCCATTAGATGCGAAAGTAAGAATTTTTTCACCAAATGCTAATAATAAAAGAGTAGTAGTCCAGAAAAGTTTTATTGACGTTGAAGAAGATGATTTTATTGTAATAAGAAACGAAAGTGACACTAAATTAATTGCGGACATAGCGGACAAAGAGATTTTAAAGAACAATGCTAAAAAATTTAGAAATCGACAGCATCATTGGAAAAAAAGGTTACGTTCGGCTGTGGATAAAAAAGGCCAAAAGGCAGTGAGTGATATTTTGTACAGAAAATATAAAATGAATACTGCTTCTCCTGCTTCTGTACGCTCATGGTGTAGCGATGAATCGATTTATCCAAGGGAACTTAATAAGTTATTGGAAGCCTTAAAATATAAGAAAGAAGATATCCAGAAAATTAGTAACAGCATGAACTCAATTAAAAGGGCTCATATTAGTGCTGGCACTATAATTTCTAAAAAGTTGATGTCTGAATTATCAGAGGGCATCCATTCAGAACTTCAAGAAAAGGGGTACTACACTTTTAAATCACATGAATTTAATGGAGCATCTTTTAATATTGAAAGAATGGTTTCTATAGATCATACGATTCGAAGTGTTCCTAAAACTAGTATAATGAGAGTAATAAATTTAGATTAAAAAAGGGGGGTACTAAATTATGAAATTAGAAGATTCTTTAATTAATAGAGATAAAGTTCATGCCAATGTGAAAGAAGAAATAATTGGTCCATCTCAAATTAGAAGTCATTACAAAAAATTTAATCCTGTAGGTACTACTAAATTTGAATCTAAAGAGGATTTTTATAGTCCTCACTACTGGGTTGTAGGAGACAAGAAAGAAGAGATATTACAGAGGGAGACTCCTAGTCAGCGATATGTAAGTGGTATGTTATATCCAATGAGAACTAGCGCTACCGATGAAACCTCTCTTGAAAGTCCTATTCATGACGAAAGTGAAAATCTTGCACAAGATGAGAAAGACTTAGAAGTAGATAAGGTAACAGAGACTAATAATGAAGAAAGTTCGGAAGACCATGGGGAGGTTGAGTTACTTCCCCAATCGAATGATTTCATGCCATCTACTATGGGATTAACATTCTGTATTGATAAAAATGTACCTACCCTACAAGTGAAAATTGAAGCAGGTATATACACACCACATAATGTCTATTTAAATGGTGATAACAATAAGCCACAGAGATGGTGGTTACGTGAAACAATCCAAGGTGTCTGGGAATTGGATGTAAAGGCTCTTTGGGAAACTAAAGAGAAAAAACATGCTGTACTCTTGAGAAATGCTAAGGAACAAAACATAAGCCATCTAGATATAAACTTTCAAGGACGTATCCGAGAAATTAATGGTAAGTACATAGTCACTATAAGCGCAACTAATCGAACTAAAGACAATGGAAATTTCAATTTTCAACAACTTGTTTTATTTCAGTCAAAGTTGAGTATCACTACTCCTGAAAATTATTGGTTCTCTTTTTATCCGAAGGATTATCAGATGAAAAAAAATATGAACGAAGAAGAAGCATCTACAGAATTACTCTACAGAAATGAATTTGTATATGCTTTTGGTCATGGTTGTTCTACACATTGGGAGCAAAATAAAGAGAGAATAAAAGAAATTTCTACAACATTTATGCCAGAATATGAGTCTCTTAGTATGACGCCTAATGTTTATGTAGAAGAAGGGAATAAAAAAGTAGAACTGAAAATAAAAATGAGTGATTTAGCGGGCATATCTTCAGATAGAAAGCCTGATGAAATTCTACAGCCATTAATAAATGGCTATAGTGATTGGATTATAGGGAGGGAAGAAGAGTTAGATTCTGTTCCAGAACCCCTAAAGCCTGTGGCAAGAAGGCACATTGAACTTTGTAGGGAAACTTTAGAAAGAATCGTTAAAGGATTGGAGTTACTGGAGGATCAAAAGGCGTCAAAAGCATTTAAACTTGCTAACCTTGCAATTTTACTCCAACAAAGGAATGGTAAAGTACTAAGGGATGGTAAAGTAGCAAATGGAAATATAATATATGATAAAGACTTTAAAGAAAACGTTGAAGGTGAAGATGCACTAAAGAATGCAAACAATACGTGGAGAGCGTTTCAAATTGCGTTCATCTTGATGTCAATGGAATCGTTAATAAATGAAAGGTCAAAGGCGAGAGATATAGTAGACCTCATTTGGTTTCCGACTGGTGGCGGTAAGACTGAGGCTTATTTAGGTGTGGCGGCTTTCCAAATGATCTATAGGAGATTATTAGACCCTTATGACACTGGTGTTGATATATTAATGAGATATACATTAAGGTTATTGACTGCAGACCAGTTTCAGCGTTCTTCTAGGTTAATTTGTGCTTTAGAATATATCAGGAAGAAGTCCGCAATTCAATTAGGGGAAACCCCGTTTTCAATTGGGATTTGGGTAGGATCAAAAACTACACCTAATAAGAATAATAAAGCGAAAACAGAACTAGAGAAGTTAAGGAAGCAATCTAAAGAGTCACAAGAGTTTATTGTAAATAATTGTCCTTGGTGTGGCGCTAAGATGGGATATTACTCTGAAGAGAGAAATAAAAAAAAGCATTACTTGGGTTACAAAATGGAGAATAATGAATTAGTTTTACATTGTCCGGATAGTAACTGTATCTATAGTGAAGAATTACCAATTTACTTAGTTGATGAAACAATATACAAAAAAAAGCCTACATTTTTGATTGGAACGATAGATAAGTTTGTTCAATTAGTTTGGAAGCCTGAATCAAGGTCTTTATTTGGATTAGGTGCCAATGGTGAAAGAGTAGTGAGTCCACCGTCGTTGATAGTACAAGATGAACTACATCTTATATCTGGACCGTTAGGAACCTTAGCGGGACTATTCGAAACACTAATTGAAGAATTGTGTTTAAAAAATATAAATGGTAAAACTGTTAAACCAAAAATAATTTCTGCCACGGCAACGATTAATCAGTTTAATGAACAGGCTTTAGCCTTATTTGGTAGAGAAGAAGCAAGACTTTTTCCAAGTCCGGGGCTAGATAACAAAGATTCTTTCTTTGCTAAGCCTGCCTATTATGATGAAGGTGAAACGAAACCTATGCCCGGAAGAAAATATGTAGGTGTGTACACTCAAAAAGTAAGGATTATGATGTCACAGGTAATGACTTTTTCATCAATTTTACAGGCTTCTTCAGAAATAGAAAGTAAAGGGAAAGATCCCTATTGGACGTTGCTTACATTTTATAACACACTACGTGAACTAGGTGGAGGCTTAACATTAACTCAAACGGATATACCACAATATTCCAATTCCATGGCTAATAGAAAAGGTATGTCAAAAGATATTAGGTATATTAATAATTACCTAGAATTAACCTCGCGAAAACAAAGTCACGAGATTTCTAAAACAATTGACGATCTAAAAGTTAATTATAAACCTGACAAAAGTAAAAAAGAAAATGAAGTAATAGATTTATGCTTAGCATCTAACATTATTGAGGTCGGGGTAGATATAGATAGACTTTCAGTTATGGCAATTGTGGGTCAACCTAAAATGACTGCTCAATATATTCAGGTTAGTGGTAGGGTAGGGAGGAAATGGGATGAGCGTCCCGGTATTGTATTTACTTTGTACTCTAACACTAAATCAAGAGATAAATCACACTTTGAACATTTTAGAGAATATCACCAACGCCTATATTCACAAGTTGAACCTACAAGTGTCACACCTTTTTCAGACGCTTGTTTAGATAAAGGTTTACAAGCGGTGGTCGTTGGTTTTCTTCGACAAGCGCTTAATCAATATATCGCTCAAACTCCAGATTGGAGAGAGATTGAGAAGTACATGAGTGAAAAGATTGTTCCATTTTATAACCGTTTAGTCAAGAGAGTAGAATTAGTGGACAAAGAACAAGTTGATGAGTTTAAGGACCGCTTTAGGAAGATCCTAAAGAATCTAGAATTAGGTGCTTACAACTCATGGGAAGTAGACAAGGACGTAGAAGGATATATGTACTCTGCCGGTAAAAATATTCCTCCGGCATTAAAAAAGAATTCTTCACCAATGATAAACTCTCTGCGTAATGTAGATGCTGAATGCAGAGGCTTAATTGTGTCCTTATACCAATCTATGTCAGAAAGCAGTCAAAGCAGTAGTTGGGAGGATTTGCTGTCATGAAACATATCCCATTAAGGAGCAGCCAATTAATTACAACATTCGGTCCGGGGGCACTTGTAATAAGTCCAACAGGTGAATCTGCATTAATCGGGTCTTTAGATAAATGGTTCTATGACATAAATGATAATAAGGCACAAGAAATGAACGAGTTTGAAATTGTAGAACCTAGATTAAGGTCAGCCCTTAAAGTAGATAAATTATTTATGCCACCTGATTTCAGGGAGGGATATCGCTTTAAAGGTGATGAACTGGGGAAATCCCAATCAAATACTGATGTGTATATCCCATTGTTAAGGTTTCCAACATGGCAGTATTGTCAATATTGTAAGACGTTGCATCGAGCGCAGTTGTCCCATAGGTCTAGTTGGCTTGTGTGTAAAGGCTGTAATAGAAAAAGTAAAATGATCCAAGTTCCTTTTGTTATAGTTTGCGAACATGGTCATTTATCTGATTTTCCATGGAGGGAATGGGTTCATAAGGATCAAGACACTACATGTGAAGGATTAATGAAGATTGTTTCAACAGGAGGCGCTACTTTGGATTCCCTTAAAGTAAGATGTAGTTGTAGTAAAGAGAGATCTTTAAGGGGAATCATGTCTAGAAGGAGTAATTCTGAACAAGAAGAGACGGGGATTAGTGAACTTAGTAAAATGCTGAACGATTCTGAGGAACTTTATGAGTGTCCCGGTAATAAGCCATGGTACGGTTCAGAAGAAGAAAATGAACCTTGCAATGCATATCCAATCGCAGTTCTTAAAAATTCCATAAACGTATATTTTCCTAATAAGTTAAGTGCAATATATTTACCGGGAGAAAATAAAAACGCAGAGGAAATAATCAACATTTTTGAAAGGAACTTTATAACCCCTTCACTTCTCAATATGACTGGAAATGAGACAATACAGGATAAAATAAAATATGTGAAAAAGTTCTGCCCTGCAGTTATTGAAGATTTCAATGATAGGGATATTGAACTTGCTATTTTATATACGGAGGGTGAAATAGAAGTTGAGTCACTAGAGGGGACTTCTACCAAAAATATAGAGCATCATTTACGTCGAAAAGAATTTGAGGCATTAATATCTGAGATTGATAATAAGAATCTAAAAGTTAAAAACACTTGGATTAAAGAGAACAGATCGGAAAAAGGAATAAAAATGTTCTTTAGTAAGTTAAACAAGGTAACAAAATTAAAAGAGACGATTGCTTTAACTGGTTTTAATAGGTTAAATTCAAATAGTGATAGTGGTGAGAGCAAAAGAATAATTGAAGGGAAAAAACTACTCTTTAAAAATCCTGATAAACCTGAAAACAATTGGTTGCCGGCATACAAAGTATTCGGTGAAGGTATATTTTTTACATTAGATTCTGATAAGTTATTGGAATGGGAAAACGAAAAAAATGTGAAAAACTACTTCAATAGAATGCTAACAAATGCTGAAAAAACTGGGCTTGACGTTAGTGAATCTTTCACATCACCCAAACAAGTGTTATTGCATACTTTGTCACATCTCATTATTAATGAACTTGCATTGACCTGTGGCTACAATGCTGCGTCTTTGAGGGAAAGATTATATTTAGATGAAGATCAATCGGGCCTTCTTATTTATACTTCCTCTGGTGATATTGACGGGACATTTGGAGGACTTGTGAGAATGGGAAGAGAGGATTACTTCTTCCAAATTGTAAGCAGAGCGCTGGAAAAAGCCATGTGGTGTAGTTCAGATCCTGTATGTTCTGAAATAGGAAAAGAGGCGGGGCAAGGGGTTAACAACATTAATGGAGCATCGTGTCATAGTTGCTCTTATTTACCTGAAACATCGTGCGAGGCTGTTAACTTATTTCTAGATAGAACATTGCTTGTGGATCCAGTAATAGGGTTGTTTAAAGAGATTTAGAAGCACTATCTAGGCAATTTATATATAAACTATTTGTTGAAACATTTGTAAAAAGGACAGAGAATCAACTCCTCTGTTCTTTTTTAAATGGATCTATATATGCCGATATAATTCTGCTAAAATTTACATAGTGGTAAGGAGGAAATAAATGTTTTTTGATAGACAGACAGAAGAACAACAAAAGCATTATATTAAATTGCTACAAGTGGTTGGGTCTCTCTCTAACCTCTTTAGCGAGAACAAGACACCATATTTATACTATCGTGCTGCAGAAAATATTTTTTGTAAGGCTTTAGGAGCAAATAACCTCGCACGCGGTGATGTGTCATTTGATGCGTTTAAAGGTAATGTAGGTATTGGTTTGAAAACCTTCATGCATGGTAGTGGAAAAAAGTACGAGAAGATAGCCGAGTTCAATAAAGACATAGATAAATTTCGTCACCTTGACGATAAAGGGACGATGGAGAAGATAGCCGAGTTAAGAAATAATAGAATAGCCGCAACTGAACGTGCTCACGGAACAGATGGAATGATTTACCATTTAGTTACGCGCAAAGATGGTATATTTGAGTTGCATGAAGAAGAAATGCACTACATTGATTTTGATACCTTGAAGTTGGATAGAAAGAAGACAACAGATAAAAACATCTTCTTTAAAGATGAGCACGCAAATTATAAATTTTATATTGCAAAGAGTACATTATATAAACAGTTTATCTGTGACAATCCCGTTACAAGTTTTGATGTTGATATTCTTGATGACCCGTTTCAATTTCTCCTTAGTGATGAAAGTAAAAAATACTATATGGTACATGAAACAGAAGAAGAGAAATATGAGCAAATCTTTTTACCTTTATATTCTGCACGTTCTGGGAAAGTGGAAGAAAAGAGTGGCTTAAACCAGTGGAATGCTAAGGGAGATAAACGTCCTAGGAAACCAAATGAAATATATATACCAATCCCTGCGTGGATTCATAAGCAGTTTGAAGGGTTTTTCCCTTATGATAGACATACTGGAAATAAGGATCCATTTATACTTATTCTACCTGACGGTAAAGAAATCGATGCGAGTATTTGTCAAGGTGGAGGGAAAGGGTTAATGAGTAATCCTAATAAAGAGTTGGGCTTTTGGATTCTAAGAACCATTTTGCAATTACCTGAAGGTCAAGTTGTGACTTATGATGACCTTGATAGAGTAGGTATTGATTCAATTCTTATTACCAAATATAACGATCATCGTTTTAAGATAAACTTTGCCAGTAAAGGTTCCTATGCTGATTTTGAGGAAGAATTTAAGAATTAAGCACAGGGGGCAGCTAAAAGTGTCGAAACATGATACAATAAAGTATGCTTAATCGAACGGAACGTCAGTTCGTATGGAGGTGTACTATATATGACAACAAAGAATGACTATAAATATACTGTATCATCCCTTTTTGCAGGTGTTGGTGGAATCGATAAAGGTTTTGAACAGGCAGGAGCAGAAGTAATATGGGCCAATGAAATGGATAAAAATGCATGTATTACTTATCGTGAGAATTTCAATCATTCTCTTCTTGAGGATGATGTTCGAAACGTTCACGAATTTTTAATGCCTGACACTGATATTCTAACCGCTGGATGGCCTTGTGTTGCGTTTAGTGTTGCTGGACAGAGACACGGAATGAAATATACATGTAGTGACTGTGGACATGAGCATATGGTGACATATGAACAATATGTACAAGGAGCCACTTGTCCTGAATGTGGAGGGAATACGGAAGCAATTGACCCACGTGGTACATTGTTTTATGATGTTGTTCGTTTTATTCGTGCTAAGAAACCTAAAGCATTCTTTTTAGAGAATGTAAAGAACTTACATGGTCACGATAAAGGAAGAACCTTTAAAGTAATTGAAGAAATGCTTCGAGAGAGTGGCTATCACTTTGAGAGCCGAATTTATAACACAATGGAGTACGGCAATATCCCTCAAAACCGAGAGCGAGTATTTATTGTTGGCTTCAGCAATAAAAAGGCTCTGCAAAAATTTGAGTGGCCTGAAAAACTCCCATTAACTAACACCATTGATGATGTGTTGGATCGTAACGAAAAGCAGGATGAAAAATACTATTATCGTGATAGTTCTCAATACTACCCTATGCTTTCTGAGACAATGCAACGGAAAGACACTGTTTATCAACTTCGGCGTGTGTATGTGCGTGAAAACCAAAGCAATGTATGTCCCACTCTCACAGCAAATATGGGTGGCGGCGGCCACAATGTACCTCTAATTCTTGATGATTGGGGTATAAGAAAATTAACACCGAAGGAGACTTTCCGTTTCCAAGGCTTCCCGGTGGATGATGATTATTCTCTCCCGGAAGATATGGCAAACAGTCATCTGTATATGCAAGCAGGAAATGCTGTTAGTGTTCCAGTTATTAAAAGAATTGCAGAGAAACAGTTAGATGCACTGGAAAAGGTTTATAAAAAGAACACAAAAAATAAAAAAGAGAATGAAGAAATGACGACTGTATAAAAAAAGCCCCGCTTCTGCGGGGCTTTTAGTTTTGTGAATTGTTGATTAGTTCTTCTAATGCATTTATTTCATTTTCAATAAACTCCTTCTCAAAGTCATATCGACTCCCAGTCTTTTTGTTTTTTAAACTCTTTGTAGTAGTAGAATTTAAGAAACCTGAAACTATTGATAAGGTGTGGCTCCTTAACTAATTCATCTTTCAATTCTTCAAATGAATGTAAAATATCAGATACTGTAATTATTTTTAAATCACGATGTTGATTCATTATTTTCCTTCTTTCATTATTAGATAATTCTACGTTATTAGATTCCAGATACACCTTAACAATACCTGCTTATAAAGGGAATTGTGCGGATTTTTGTGAAACGCTTCGTATGTATAAACTAGTAGTATAGAAGTGGGTGAAATTACAATTGATAAGAAACTAAAGTAAGATAAAAAAAGACATATCCCCCTATTTTTTGCTGAGTAAGAATTGTCATAGATAACAAACATACGAAGAAGAAGTTGAGGAACTACGAGAAAGGTTGGAACAAATGGGAGAGCCGCTCCCTGAAGAAGTAAAGTTCCCATTTGACTTGGATATCGTAAAAACAGAATACCTAATTGACCCTGAATATGTGAATCACCTTGATATTAGTGTGATAAAAGCAATTGTAAACACTCTTATCGAGAAGATAGTTGCTACTAGATTAAACAGTAAAGAAACTAAGATTGAAATCTATTTCAGGTTTAATCATCCACACATTCAAAAAATCGTTAACTTTAGAAAACGAAACTTACCAAAGACAAATAAAGTAATTTCTAAAGCAAATGACCAGTTTTCCGCATTTGCTAAATTTATTTCGGCTCTCTTTTTGGCTTTAGATGACGGAGAGCCGTCTCCACCAATCACTTTAAAACGTTGATATGGTGGTTTTTTTATTTTACTGGTAACATTTTTATTTATGGAAAGCGGCAGTTGGACTTAGAGTTAATAGTAAAAGTACCCGAACTGATCAAGAATTTATTGATAAATAAAATTGTTAATGTATGGAATTTGTAAAATATAAAACCTAACAGGCAATGTAGACTTTAAACTCGATATTTAAATGTTTTATAGTAATGATAAGAAGCATATGAAGAAATAGCAGCTGCAATTACGACTAGCCCAATTGCTATATAATGTATATAGTTCGGAAATGCAATTGTTGACAAAATAATGAGTAGCCCCGTGATTACAAATGCTTTGGCAGCAAATCTATTCGATAATCTCCAGATATCCTCATTTTTCATGGACCATTTAGTTCTAAGTCCGTAAAGATTATTCATCTTCACATCCTGCATGAAATTGCCCAAAACAACAATTAAAGCGCCTACAAATAAACCTAAAAATGAATTGCTATTTAGTATATGTAATCCATTGAGTATTAATAAAACTTGTATAATGAGAAAAAGTATTGTACAAGAGAGTAAAATAAGATTGATATGTTTCATTTTTTGATTCTTAAAAGCAAGTTTAAGAGTTACAATTGTCATAATCATTATTAAAGGAATGATAAATACCCCAATACGTTTGTCTATATAAGCGTCTGCGTTATTAGTAGTGGACCAATGTATGGCCAAATCATTAGGAAGGTTTGGTAACGCTATAAGGCCTATTAAAACAGATATAATAATGGGGATTATTATAAAGGTATTACTTTTCATAAGACACTCTCCTCTGAAAGTTTATTTTGTAAATTTATACCCCCTAATTACGTCTTAGAAAACAGTAGTATTTAATGGGTATATTGTCGTTCAAATCCGGTTCAGGTGGTGGTGCATTAGTAACTGCTTCTGATATGGCTAAGCTGTGGGGAGCACTTATGCATTATCAACTATTATATCAACTATTAAATGAAACGTACTCAAATAAGCTTTTAATTCTGAAGCGTCTTGTTAACGAAATAAGACAAAGTGATTGACAAACCTCACCAGATGTAACTATTATAATTACACCAGGGTGAGGTTTTATAGTATGAAAATCTTAACTAAAAAGTTGCATAAGGGAGAGGATAATCATGGAACTGAAATTTTTCCGTGAACCTAATACGTACGTAGGGTCAGTCAACTTAAAAGTGGAAAATTTGCAGAAATCGATTCCGTTTTATAGAGATGTAATTGGACTCCAAATAATTGAACAAACGGAGAAGAAAGTAAAGCTAACGGCTGATGGTAAAACAACATTGTTGACTTTAGAACAACCTGATTTTGTAGTTGGTAAACAAGACAATACGACGGGGCTTTATCATTTCGCATTATTGCTACCGAACCGTCTTGAACTAGCAAAGGTTTTAAAACATTTTATCGATCATAACGTTCCGATAGGTGCCTCGGATCATTTGGTGAGTGAAGCACTTTACTTAAATGATCCTGATGGAAATGGAATTGAAATATATCATGATCGCCCTGAAGAGAATTGGGATTGGCAAGCTAGTGAAGTGAAGATGGCAGTTGATCCATTAGATGCTCCAAGTATCTTAAATGAGCTAAATGGGGAGCGGTGGGAAGGTCTTCCTTCTAACACGATTATGGGACACATTCATCTACATGTGTCTGACTTAAATAAGGCGTTACAATTTTATAAGGATGGACTCGGATTTCATGTTGTAAACCAATTCGGCAACCAAGCGCTGTTTATGTCTACGGGTCAGTACCATCATCACATTGGTCTTAATACGTGGCAGGGTGCTGGTGCTCCACCGGCCTCAAAAGAAAGTGTTGGACTAAAGTCCTTTGAACTAGTGTTTCCAAGTGAAGCACATAGAGAAAAGGTTATTCGTCAAGTAACGGAATTAGGCTTTCAAGTAAAGCAAGAAATGAACATTTTTGTTACAGAAGATCCATCAGGGAATTTGATTAAGCTTTGTATCTGAAATAGAAAAGGAAATCGAACCGGCGCTTTTCTCGTATAGGAGAGCGTCTTTTTTTAGTTGGGCTTAAATGTGGATTTATCCAACTAGCATGAAAGGCGTCTACCTTGACTTTATACTTTGAGAGTTTAAGATTAATAAGGTGTAATGAAAGAAAGGGGAACGCATAAATGCAAAGTCAACCAGAATATTACATAGAAAAAGAAAATACATTAACTCGAAAACATGTCCTTACATTTATTTTGATACTTGGATCTTTAAGTGCATTTGGTCCCTTAACTATTGATATGTACTTGCCAGGATTACCGTCACTTGCGCAAGACCTTCATACGAGTGCTTCCATCGCTCAACTTAGTTTAACTGCTTGTTTAATAGGACTTGCTCTAGGTCAAATTGTAGTGGGCCCAATGAGTGATATTCAAGGTCGAAAAAAGCCGCTTATTCTTGCTTTATCTATTTATACTGTTTCATCTTTATGGTGTGTATTTAGTACATCGATTTGGGGATTTATCGGTTTGCGGTTTATTCAAGGATTGTCAGGAGCGGCAGGAATGGTGATTTCCCGTGCTAGTGCTCGTGACTTGTTTTCTGGTACGGAATTAACGAAATTCTACTCGATGCTCATGTTGGTAAACGGGTTAGCCCCAATTCTAGCACCTGTAGTAGGGGGGCAGTTGCTACAATTTATGTCGTGGCGAGGTGTATTTGGTGTATTAGCCGCAATTGGTGCGCTTATGCTCATTGTGATCGTTTTAGGGTTAAAAGAGACGCTGCCAGTCCAAGCTAGAAAAACAGGTGGCGTGACGGAAGTGTTCGCTACTTTTGGTTTACTATTGAAAGATCGTGTCTTTGTTGGATATGCGTTATCACAAGGCTTTATTATGAGTGCGATGTTTGCCTACATATCTGGTTCAACCTTTGTGTTACAAGACATTTATGGACTTTCTCCACAAATGTTTAGCGTGGTGTTTGCTATCAATGGGGTTGGACTTATATTGGCTACACAAATCACTGGTAGGTTAAGTGGTGTGATTCATGATCAGATGTTGCTTATCTATGGCATTTTACAAGCGGTCATTAGTAGTTTGCTTTTAATTGTTATTATAGTAATGAATGCATCTGTTGTGTTTGTGTGTATCATGCTATTTTTAACCATTTCGAGTGTTGGAATAGTTAATACAACCGTTTTCTCATTAGCGATGGAAAATCAATCAAACCATGCTGGGAGTGCATCGGCGCTTCTTGGCCTACTTCCATTCTTACTTGGCGCAGCCGTTGCACCATTGGTGGGAATAGGCGATGGAACAACGGCACTGCCAATGGCATTAGTCATTGCTGGATGTAATCTTATAGCTTTTGGCGTATATATGTTCTTAATTAGACGACGTTAAATGATAGGGTACTTCGTTCGAAAACTGCTCCTTAAGATTACAGTATTTGTTAAAAATGTTGTTGAATGAGTTAATCAAATTGTTGGAATAGAACTCTTTCGAATCGACTTAGAAGAGGCTTGGACATAACCTAGCAAATTTTAAAAAGCGGATGAAATCAATTATACAAACCTTGATTTCATCCGCTTTCTACTTTAGGAAAGTTATATTTCGTTGGCTCATTTACTTCATTGACATTCCACCATCTTGTAACTAGAATGTTTACAGGTGGTGATAACCAATGAAGAACAATCGCTTAGCGGTTTCAATCCATATTCTTTCTATGGCGGCAATCTATAAGAGGGAAGATTTAACTTCAGACTACATCGCTTCAAGTGTGAATACCAACGCTGTCGTTATCCGCCGGTTAATTAGCCAATTAAAAAAAGCTGGCCTTTTGCACACAGAACGAGGTGTACCGGGAATCCTATTGACGAAAAAACCGAACAATATTTCATTGCTGGATATTTACTATGCGATTCAAGCAGAAAAAACATCATCTATATTTTCTACACATGAAAATCCCAATCCCAATTGTGATATAGGTGCTAAAATTAAGGCCACGTTAGAAATGTCTTTTGAACGTGCACAACAAGCAGTAGAACGCGAATTATCCACGCAAACCTTACAAGATGTTATAGAGGACCTCTTTTCAAACTAATTGTACACTATATTAACGTGTAGGAGGCTTAATTATGTCAACTGTTCCAAAAAAGCAACAAGCTCCTAAAATACCAGCACGTCTTCCAGAAGCTAACTTCCAAGACGTATACATAGAAGAAGATCCGTATTTAGCGAACGCGCTTATTTCCAACACTATTATAGAGGGGGAAGAGCTTGAGAAGCTAGTCCTTTCTAGAGTGAAATTTAAAAATGTTCGTTTCCTTCATGCTGACTTTCAGCGAGTTGATATGACTGATGTCGTGTTTGAAAACTGTGATGTATCTAATGCGAGCTTTAGTGAAGGTATCATGCACCGGGTCGTGTTTAAGGATTGCAAGCTGGTAGGGCTGAACTTGTCCCTATGTCACTTAAGTAATGTGTTGTTCGACCATTGTGTTGCGAATATGAGTAATTTTTATGAAGCTCGGTTAAAGCAAGTCGCGTTCCAACATACATCATTACAAAGCGCTAATTTTCATGGAACTTTATTCAAGCATATTGGTTTTGATCACTGTGATATAGATGATATAAATTTAACAGAGACGGAGCTTAACGGCGTAGATATTAGTACATGTAGTTTTGAACGAATTACCGTTGACTTAGACTGTCTTACAGGTTGTATAGTCTCTAAAGATCAGGCAATTGGATTTGCCGCATTGCTCGGATTAAAGGTTAAAGAGGATGCTTGATTAAAAAATGCTAGAGAAGCTAATTAGCCTCTCTAGCATTTTTGACCTATGCAAACATTTCTCTTATGCTATTAATGATGCTTTGGAAAATGTCTAGAATGGCATCAATTATGTTCTTGAAGAAATTCTCTACGTTATTCCAAAAACCTTCGTCATTTAACACATCTTTCACGCTTGAAGCAATGTCATTTAATTGTTCTTCTACATTACTGAAATCGATATTTAAGTCACGCATTTGATCAAATAGATCGGTTAGCATGTTAATTTCTTCAGCGTTTAAGTTAACATTCAAGTTCTCAATGGTTACATGGATAATTTGTTCGATTTCTTCTCTTGAAGTTGGGGCTTGTTCAGAGATTTCTTTCTTAATCTCTGTAATTAATTGGGATACTTGTTCTGGCGTTAGTTCGCTATTTTGTGACAAATCAGTAGCGACGTCTAGTTCCTCGTTGGCCACTTTCATGCGGTTTTGATCTAGTTGAATGCCTTTTTCATCGAAAGCTTTATAAATTCCGGTTAATGCAGAATGTCCGGTAACTTTTAATGGGGATGCAACTTCTACTAACGCGTTTTCTACTCCTGCTGTTAACAAGGCGTTTGCATACATTTCTTCTGTTACTTCTGTAATATTGTCCGGTGTAACGATGACAACGCCTAACCCTTCCCCTTTATCTCTTGGAGTGATTTTAACGGAAGAGTACATTCTGGAGTTTGGGTTACCGTCAATATATTTGGCTATATCTTGGCCGTCTACTCTTAATTCGTCAACATTATTTTGATCTTGAACGTTTAATAGTTCTCTTACTTCCGCTTCTTGTGTTTCAGTTAGCGTATCTCCATACACAATCGTTGGCACTCCTAATTTCTCGTTAATTACTTCTGGTTCTGTGTTACCTGAAGAAGCGAAGGTCGATTGATTCCCTGTGATGCCGATCATCATCGTTAAGGCCATCACGAGGAAAGTAATACGTTTTAACATAGTTTCTCACCCTTTAAACATGATCATTACAAACATGATATACCACTTCATTATACGCACTAGTTGGTTCATGAAAATCGGACTTAAGACGTATATAGAATCCTTATTATTTAACCATTCACATCGCTCTTTGTTTATTTATTTCATTCTTCATTATTTTCATAGTGCCAATATGTTCGCTTTCATGGTAAATAATGAATAGAAGCAGTTCTCCAATAGTGTCTAGCTTATGGTCACCTAAATAATAGGGTTCAGTTAATCGTTCCTGTAAACGACCGGAGAAAGCTTCCTTTACTCGGTGTAATTGTTCTTCTAAAGCAAAGTATAATTCTTCAACTGTTGGTGGTTCTTCTTCCCAATAAGCAGGATGTGACCCTGGAGAAAAAAAGGTACTATACGTTTCCGTTAAAAGCATGCGCTCTCCAGTGTGACGAAACAACAGTTGTTCACCTGTTACGTAAATATGACCAAATTGCCAGCGTAAGGAATTGGGCATGCCAAAAGCGATGATATCTGCTGTTTGTTCTGTTATTTCCGTTGCGAGCTGCAAAATGGTTTGACGACCTGTCTCAAATTGCTTGAAAATCGTTTGTTCTTTCATAGGTTTTTTGCCTCCTATGTGGAATTCCCATATAAATTGTTCCTCTTCTCTTCCTACTATAGAGAATCACATGAAAAATGCAACTGTTTTCCTGAACAAGCAAATTAGTTGATTATACCTATAAGGGTATTATATAGTTTGAATATGGTACAAGTTAAACAGAATTATATTATTTGAATTAAAGGAGAATGAAGTAATGTCTACAGTAAAATTACAATTGAAAGCAAAAGCAAATGGTGCACATGTTGAGGCGAAAGCAAGAAAACACACATTAATTATTGATGAAGGCAAACAGCAAGGTGGCACAGACCAAGGTGCTAATCCTCTAGAAACATTACTTGCTGCTCTTAGCGGTTGTGAATCAGCTGTTTCCAATATGGTAGCTAAAGAAATGAACTTTGATTTACAAGGGATTGAATTTGATATTCAAGGAGAGCTCGATCCTCGAGGATTTATGGGACAAGAAGGCATTCGTCGTCATTTCGAAAAAGTAACGCTTCGTGCAGTTGTTGAAACTAGTGAGAGTGAAGCGCGTATTCAGGAGCTAAAAGCAATTGTAGATGATCGTTGCCCTGTTTATCAAACATTGGTAGCAGCTGGCGTAGAAATGGATACAGAATGGGTAAAAGCATAAGGGTAGTTAGGTCAGTTCATCCGCGGTGAGCTGGCTTTTTTTATGACTTTACAAAGAAGGATGGAAAGTATAACATGTGTAAATAAACAGAAAAATAAGACAATAAAGGAGGCGTTGCTTTGAAACAATTTACACCATCAGATGCTCTTAAGAGGCTGCCGGAACAATTTTTTGCTCATTTAGTGGATAGAGTAGAACAGGCAAAATCGTTAGGTGGTATGGACATAATTAATTTAGGACAAGGGAATCCAGATCAACCAACACCTGATCATATTGTCGCTTCTCTTCAACAAGCTGCAGAAAAACCGCTGTATCATAAATATCCCCCTTTCAAAGGGTTCTCCTTTCTAAAAGAGGCGGTGGCTACTTTTTATAAGAAAGAGTATGGAGTCGAACTAGATGCAAACAAAGAGGTTGCGATTCTTTTTGGTAGCAAAACAGGGTTAGTGGAAGTAAGTCAATGCTTTTTAAATAAAGGGGACGTAGCATTTGTACCTGACCCTGGCTATCCTGATTATTGGTCTGGTATCGCTCTTGCCAATGGCGTAATGAAGAAGATGCCGTTAGTTGAGGAACGTGGTTTTTTACCTGATTATAATCAGTTGGATCCAAAAGACTTACAACGTGCAAAATTACTGTTCTTAAACTATCCGAACAACCCAACTGGAGCAGTAGCAAATCGTGCTTTTTTTGAAGAGACGATTCAATTGGCGGAAGAACATAATGTGTGTGTCGTTCATGATTTTGCTTATGGAGCTATCGGTTTTGATGGGAAGAAACCGCTTAGTTTTATGCAAGTTGAGGGGGCGAAACAGGTAGGCGTGGAAATGTACACGATGTCTAAGACGTTTAATATGGCTGGTTGGCGTGTTGGATTTGCAGTAGGTAATCCGAGTGTTATACAAGCACTTGAGCTCATGCAAGATCATTATTATGTAAGTGTATTTGGAGCGGTACAAGAAGCAACGGCGACCGCTTTACTAGATTCAGAGCAAAGTGTAAACCAATTAGTAGCTACGTATGAAAGGAGAAGAGATAAACTTATTGCTGGGTTGGAGCAGCTCGGTTGGCATGTAGCACCATGTAAAGGATCGTTCTTTGTTTGGATGCGTGTACCGGATGGGTTTACATCTGAGCAGTTTGCGAATGATTTAATTGATAAAGTACGGGTTGTAGTTGCTCCTGGTATTGGTTTTGGTAGCTATGGTGAAGGATATGTTCGCATCGGGTTGGTTAGTTCAGAACAACAAATAGAAGAAGCGTTACGTCGTTTTACACGATACATGAAAGATAGCTAAAAGGTTTTCTCTTTTTTTCTAAATAAATTATTCGGAAAATTCAGTTGATAAAGAATTATTAGCCTAGTATTATTGTAATCATCTGAACTATTAAAAGTATAAACGAAGGGAAAGAGGGTAGCATGACACATAATAAAGATTTACGCATCCGTAGTAAAGTAATTAGTGAAGGTGTGAATCGAGTACCAAACCGCTCCATGCTTCGGGCAATTGGATTTACAGATGAAGATTTTCAAAAGCCTATGATTGGGATTGCTAGTACGTGGAGTGAAGTAACCCCGTGTAATATCCACATTGACCAATTAGCAGAGCAAGCAAAAAGTGGGGCCAAAGATCAAGGCGGAGCACCGATGATTTTTAATACCATCACCGTTTCGGATGGTATTTCGATGGGACATGAGGGAATGCACTACTCTTTGCCAAGTAGAGAGATTATTGCTGACTCGATTGAAACAGTAACCAATGCCGAGCGTTTAGATGGCGTTGTTGCAATTGGTGGTTGTGATAAGACCACGCCAGGGTGTATGATGGCAATTGCTCGCATGAACATTCCTTCTGTGTATGTTTATGGCGGGACGATTAAACCAGGTAAATTAGATGGACAAGACATTGATATCGTTTCTTCTTTTGAGGCAGTTGGTCAATATCATGAAGGCTCGATTGATGACAAGCAGTTACATAAAGTAGAGTGTCATGCTTGTCCTGGAGCTGGAGCTTGTGGTGGTATGTACACGGCAAATACGATGGCGGCGGCAGTAGAAGCGTTAGGGATGAGTATTCCTGGTTCTTCTTCGACTCCGGCTGTAGAGAATTATAAAGAAGAGGAATGTCGTCAAGCTGGTGAAACGGTGTTGCAGTTACTAGAGAAAGGTATTTATCCTCGTGACATTTTGACGAAAGAAGCGTTTGAAAATGCTGTAACAGTTGTGATGGCGCTAGGTGGATCGACGAATGCTTTTCTACATTTAACCGCGATTGCCCATTCAGCTGGTGTTGACTTTACTGTGGATGATTTTGAAATAGTGCGCAAGCGTGTTCCACATATTGCGGATTTAAAACCGAGCGGCAAATATGTGATGGAAGATTTATATGAAATTGGTGGTGTACCAGCAGTCATGAAGCTTCTCCTTGAGCATGGCTTGTTACACGGTGATTGCATAACTGTAACAGGGAAAACCATTGCAGAAAACTTAGCGCAATGCCCTTCCCTTCAAGAAGGACAGCAAGTAATTAAGACGTTAGAAGAGCCGATAAAGCCTACTGGGCCACTAGTGTTATTGAAGGGGAACTTAGCTCCTGAGGGTGCAGTTGCCAAAATGAGTGGACAAACTATTACTCGCTTTGAAGGGACAGCTAAAGTGTTTAATAGTGAAGCTGAGGCTACAGAAGCAATTGTACGTAATGATATTCAAGCAGGTGATGTGTTAGTAATTCGTCATGTTGGACCAAAAGGTGGGCCAGGCATGCCGGAAATGTTATCTATTACAGCGATGATCGTCGGAAAAGGGTTAGGAGGTAAAGTGGCTCTCATTACAGATGGACGTTTCTCAGGTGGATCGCATGGTTTTGTCATCGGTCACGTGGCACCAGAAGCCCATGTTGGTGGTCCGATTGCTTTTCTTGCAACAGGTGATTGCGTCACGATTGATAGTGAAACGCAAGAAATCAATTTTGACGTATCAGAAGAAGAGTACGAGCGCCGGAAGAAGGGCTGGGTGAAGCCTTCGATGAAATATTCAACAGGGGCACTTGCTAAATACGCCAAGCTCGTTTCCTCGTCTGCGAGAGGAGCAGTAACCGATTGGGATATGGAATAAGGAGCATTTGATAAAACAACCGTTCAGAAGGATTGCCTCTGAACGGTTGTTTGTAATTAACAATATTGCTCATACGCTTTCGTTAAGTTAGCAAGAATTTCTTCAGGTTCATGACCTTCAATTTCCTCACGCGGAATAAAGTGAAGCACTTTGCCGTTTTCCACAAGGGCCATCGATGGAGAGGACGGCTCAAATCCTTCAAAGTATTCGCGCATGCGACTAGTAGCTTCACGGTCTTGACCAGCAAAAACGGTAACCGCATTCGTTGGGTGTTTATCATGGTTTAATGATTGGATTGCAGATGGACGTGCTAATCCGGCTGCACAGCCACATACCGAGTTCACAACGACTAAAGTTGTGCCTTCTTTTTGTTGCATAAATTGATCGACTTCTTCTGGGGTTGTTAATTCTTCAAACCCATTTCGTGTAAGTTCATCGCGCATTGGTTGCGCCATTTGTCTCATATATTGTTCATAAGCATTCATTGTTATACCTCCAGTTTACGAATTATTTTTACGCGCTTGTGTCATTTGATGCCATACGGATCCTTTGGCTTCTTCGCCACCTTCAATGCGTTCTAATGCCATCTTTGCTTGCATGCGCACTTCAAATTCTGCATCATGAATCGCTTCTTGTAAAGCGGGGAGTGCTGCACTATCTCCCACTTCATATAAAAACATAGCTGCTCGCCAGCGTACGAGTTTGTTAGGATCAGCCAAAGAGGCGATCATTTCCGGCATTGCTTCTGGAAAGCCTAAATCAGAAATGCAGTCACCAGCTGTTCGTCGGACGGTAACTGATTTGTCTTTTAATGCTTGATATAAATAAGGCAATACTTCAGGTTCTTCAATCATACCTAAATAAGCAGTCGCTAATCTCCGAATCGATGCTTTTTCATCATCTAGTGCTTTTTCTAAAATAGGTAAGTCGTTGTAAGTTGGGTTTAAGCGATCTAGAGCAGCATAGCGCACCTTCCAGTTTGGATCATCTAGTGTAGCTAGAGTAATGTGATGTTCAGGATTTATTGGTGTATCAAAGTTGCCAGTGTCTTCTTTGAATGCACGCTCAACAAGTTGTTGTAACCGCTTTTCATCATAGCTTGCAGATAACTCTTCCACTACCTCTTGTCCGATTTCTTCCATATCACCATATCGAGGATTTTGCTCCATCCATTGTCTTTCCATCACCATATTCGTAGATGCTGTTGATGCTTCTAGAGCAGCATTCATGAAATATTCAGGAAGACCGACGCGCTTTTCTTCATCTCCTTGTTCAAGCTTCACTTGCATAGGAAGCCCGCGGAACATTTGGATGAACACTTTGACCTCGCCGAAATTTTCTTCTAGTTGTTTGTCTTGCTTTGTTTCGATTAAGTCGTCATTGTTTTCTAATGAACCAAATACATATCGTGCTTTAGGGAGAATGTCTTCCCAAGCATGCTTAGCATTTCGATCTAATGCGATAAAATCCATGACGTGATACAGACTTCTTACCCCATCAATGTTAAGAAGTTCTTTGACATGACTAGGTGCTTGTTCGACGTCATCTCCTTGTTTAAAGTGATGTGTAACCCCTTCTGGTAAATGCTCATTTAAATTAATCTTCATTGAATTCGGGCTTGGTGTCGGTTCAATAGACACGATTTTCATTTCAATACCCTCCACACATACTAATCTAAAGTGATTTTAACAAACTATTGAGGAACATTCCATTACTTTGCAAGAAGAAGGAAAGAAACACGACCTTGTATTATTCTGATGATTCAAAATTGATTCATCGCTAATAATAATGTAATATAAATTGTATGAACTTTTTGTACAATAAAAATTGTGTGAAAAGTATACAAAATAAGGGGGATTTTATTTTATGAAAATGGGGAAGAAGTTCTTTCCGATTATTTTTCTTGGACTGATGTTGGTGCTAGCAGCTTGTGGTGGAAATGAAAGTGAATCGGAACAGTCCACTGAAGATAAAGGTGAAATTAATATTGGTTTGAATAACTGGGCAGAGAATGTAGCAGTATCAAATATGTGGAAAGTTGTATTAGAGGAAGAAGGGTATACGGTTCATTTAACGCAAGTAGAAAAGGGTGCTCTATACACTGCCTTGGAAAATGACGATTTAGATCTTGGTTTAGAAGTCTGGTTACCTTATACAGATGAAGTATTCTACGAGCAATATAAAGAAGATTTAGCATGGCACAAAACGTGGTTTAGCGGTACAGAATTAGGATTGGCAGTACCGACGTATATGGAAAATATTGAAACGATGGAAGATTTAAAAGCAAATGCTGATCAGTTTGATGGTAAAATTGTCGGCATTGATGCAGGTGCCAGCTTGATGGGATTAACGGAAGAAGCCATTGGAGAGTATGGTTTAGACGGCTATGAGTTGCAGTCTTCTTCTGGGCCTGTTATGACAGCAGAGTTAGGAAAAGCGATGGAAGATGAAGCACCAATTCTCGTAACGCTTTGGAAGCCGCATTGGGTGTTCGCTGAATATGACGTGAAATTTCTAGAAGATACGAAGAAAGTATACGGTGAAAAAGAAGATATTAGCTGGGTATCTAGACAGTCATTTGAAGAGGACCATCCTGAACTAACGGAGACGCTGAACAGCTGGCAAATGGATGATGAGAGCTTAGGGAGCTTAATGAATATGATTAAAGAAGAAGAAGATGCCGAAGCTGGTGCAAAGAAATGGGTAGAGGAAAATCGTGCGTTAATCGATGAATGGATTAAGCCGTTGCAATAAGGAATGAAAGAAGAATGTGGCGTGGTCTCATACATAGACCATGCCACATTCTTTTTTGTGTAAGGCCATTTCATAACTGTCTATTACACCAAATATATTGCTAGAATGTATGTGGAAAAAGATACTCATGTCGCCTGATTTGCTGGAAGAGCAAGACTTCTTGCAATCCGAAGATTCCAGAGAAACCGTCCTCCTAAAGTGGAATTTGCCTATTAGATTTGTTCACATTTCAATTAGGATAGTTGCATTTTGCATTTGGTTCGTTTATTTGCGATAGTAATCAAATTTCTTCTCTAGTTTTTCTTGGAAAGCAGCGATCATTATACATATTGGCCAATAAATGAGTGCAACTAGTATATACAGCGTCATCGAATCAGCAGTTCTTCCAATGACTGTTTGTGCTTTCTGAATCATCTCTGGTACGGAAATGACAGCAGCTAAAGAAGTTGCTTTTACCAAATCCAAAAATACGTTCGTAAGGGGAGGCAGTGCAATTCTAGTAGCCTGTGGAACGATGACGTGCCATAATGTTTGCCAGCGGTTTAGTCCCAAGGCAGTTGATGATTCCCATTGACCTTTAGAGACGCTATTTAGAGCGGAACGAATGATTTCAGCAATGTATGCCGCACTGTTAAGTCCAAAGCAAATTATAGCAGCGGTGACGGCTGAAAAGGTGATGCCGACGTATGGAAGACCAAGGTACAGTATGAATAAAAATACTAATACAGGTGTACCTCTCATAAATGATATGTATAACCTTGCTGGCCATCGCAACAAGATTGTTTCAGACGTACGTGCTAAAGAGAGAAAAAAGCCTAGAAATAAACCAATTGCCATCCCGCTAAATGAGATGGCAACCGTATATGGTAATCCTTCTAGGACAATCGGTAAGCTTTCCCAAGCGAGCTGTGGATCGAACAGCTTATTTAACTCGATAGATTGGAAAAATGAAAAACTTCCCATTGTCATCATCCTTTAAAAGTCTATTCCTTCAATTTCCGTAATTTCTTCTTGTGGCTTTTTGGAAGCATCTTTTCCTCCGAAGAATTCTTTGGATATCCCTGTTAGCGTTTCGTCTTCATGTAGTTCAGCTAAAGCGTCGTTAATTTGTTGTTGTAATGCGGTATCATCTTTTCTCAATACGATGCCAGCTTGTGAAGAATGTACACGAATATGTGGATGTAGCGTAATATCGAATTGTGGCATAGCTTTAAGCGCAAGACTTTGTAAATAGTAATCGTTAATAACGACGTCTGTACGGCCATTATCTACATCACGTAAATATACATCATTGGTCGCATTGCCATATGTTTTAACTTCTGCGCCGTAATGCTCAGCGATTTTACTATAGGTAGTAGTTGCGGCTCCGCCTGCTTTCTTCCCCTTTAAATCTTCTAGCGTTTCGATGCCACTGAGATCCTCTTCACGTACGATCATGGTTGTATAGGAGTATTTGTAAGGGTCGCTAAATGCATATTTTTTCTTGCGTTCATCTGTAATGGCTATATCATTTATGGCTGCATCAATACGTCCACTATTTAAGGCAGCAAACATAGCGTCATAGCCAATTTCTTCAAATTCTATTTCAACACCAAGCTTCTTCCCAATTTCACGCATCGTTTCTACATCATATCCAGTAATTTTATCAGAGTCTGCAGGATGATAAGAAGAAGGAAATAACGTGCCAGACGTTCCAACCACTATTTTTCCTTCTTTTTGTACTTTATCCCAGGTAGTAGATTCGTTTTTTTCTTTATATTTTTCAGCTTGTCCTTGTTCTGAATCATCTGAGTTACAAGCCGATAAAATGATTAGAAAAGCAAGGCTCAAAAGGAATAATAATCTATAATTTCTCAATGGTTTTCTCTCCTTTTCTTAGATGCTTTCATTACTATAGCAATCTCATATTATTATTGCAAGGCTGTGAAAATAAATGAAAGCCACCTGCAAAGTAAAGATTCTTTGTGACAGATGGCTTGTTCCGATTAAATATCTAAAAATAGTAGTAAAACAATGGATACAACGGTCATGCCGATGAGTATAGAGGATGCGACATACCAAATCGCGACTTTGTATTGCTTACTCTCTATTAAATGCAGCACTTCTTTACTAAAAGTAGAGAAAGTAGTGAAAGCACCACAAAACCCAACCCCCATAAGCAACCAGAACCATTCTTGTATAACTCCTTTTTGGAATAAAACGAAGCATATACTTAATAATAAAGAGCCGAATATATTGGCCATCCATGTTCCTAAAGGGAATGTTGCTTTTCCGGTATTCCATAGCTTGGTAGTTGTAAATCTAGCTATTGCACCAAATCCACCGCCAATTGCGACGAAAATAAAATGCATCGTTGTTACCCCCTCATCTTAGCGGCTTGAGTTCCAGACCACGCGAGTACAAGTCCACCTATAATACTTAAGGAAATGTATAGTAGAGCTTCTATGCCATACCCTTCCATCCACAAGTTCGCTGTTTCAACGGAAAAGGTAGAGAAGGTTGTGAAAGATCCGATAATGCCAGTGCCAATTCCGGTCATAAGGTGTTTCGGTACTCGCGATGAGAGAAATGGGTGAGCCATTAAGAACGTGAGGAGGAAGCAACCGAACCAGTTCGCAAGCAGTGTTTCATATGGGAATAAGTACGAATCAGGTACAGCAAGAGTAATGATAAATCTTCCTACTGCCCCAATACATCCCCCAATAAACACACTGATGTATTCGTTCATATTGTTTCCTCCTATCGTTAAATTATTTAAACAGACTTACGCGCTTTTACATGTTGGACAAGTTCCATATACTTCGAATTTATGATCTTCAATGAAGTAATGAGGTAATTCTTTGATAACATCATGAATAGGGCAAAGATTGATTTCTTTTGTTATCCCGCACATCAAGCAAATGAAATGGTGATGATGCTTGTCACACTTGATGCGAAAGTGTTTCTCTCCATTTAGGTCAGTAACCTCTAATATATCTAATTGAACAAATAAGTACAAATTCCGATAAATGGTATCAAAACTAATCGATTCATGAGACGCGCGCATGCTTCTTAATAAATCCTTTGCTGACCAGTAACGATTCTCTTGATTGAAATAGCGTAATATATCTTCACGTTTCTTCGTGTATTTATAGCCTTTTTTCATCAATCGATCTAAACCGTGTTGAACATTCATGTTGTCACCTTTTGTAGTCGAGAGAGATGTTTTATTTTCTTAAATGCTAATGTAATCAATAGAATAATAATCGCAGTTACTACGATTGTACCACCTGGAGGTATTTCAAAATAGTAACCAGTAATAATTCCTGTCATGACAGAAAATTCACCGAAGATAATGGAATACAGGATGGTTTGTTTAAATCCTTTGGCAATTCGGATGCTGGCGGCTACTGGTAATGTCATTAAAGCTGATACGAGTAGGACGCCGACAATGCGAATAGATGCTGCAATGACAAGAGCTGTTAGCACAATAAATAGAAAATGAATTCTTTTTGCATGAATACCTGATGTAACCGCATGTTCTTCATCAAAGGATAGCATAAATAATTCTTTATAGAACACGATAACAAGTACGGTTACAACAAGAGAAACGACAAGTATCATCCACAAGTCTTGGCGACTAACTGCTGAGACGGAGCCGAATAAATAACTAAACAAATCGGTATTAAACCCATCGGCTAAAGAGATAAAGATAACACTTAATCCTACACCACCAGAGAGAATAATCGGAATAGCTAATTCTTGATATGACTTATATACCCCGCGTAACTGCTCAATGAAAATCGAACCTAGAACAGAGAACCCCATGCCAGTATAAAAAGGAGATATGACAAATCCCCCCAACTTTTTGTCGAGCATTAAACCGAATGCGATGCCAGATAAAGTAACGTGCGATAAAGCATCAGCAATTAAGGAGAGCCTTCTAACAACGACAAATGTACCTAGTAAAGGTGCGATAAATCCTACTAATACAGCCGTGATAAATGCATTTTGTAAAAATTCATATTGAAAGAAACTAGAAATCATAAAAAAACCCTCCTAATGGTCATGCTTTACGACATGAACGTCATGGCCATACATTTTGGAATAATCCTCTTGATCCATCTGTGTAAACGTATGGGAATCCCCGTGGAAATGAATGTGTTTATTTAAACAAGCAATGTCGGTAGCGTAAGATGTCATCGTGCCCGTATCATGGGTGACGAGCAATAATGTCATCCCTTTCGTTTTATTTAAGTCGCGAAGCATTTCATAAAAGCGTTGAACATTTTCTGCATCTACACCAACTGTCGGTTCGTCCAAAATGAGAAAGTCGGGCTCGCTTACGATTGCTCTGGCAATAAAGACACGTTGTTGTTGTCCGCCAGATAAATTCCCTACATTTTGATTGATATAATCTGTCATCCCTACTGTATCAATCGCTTTTTTAATCTTTCTTGCATGTTGTTTATTAAAAAATCGGAAGTAACCAACTTTCGCTGTTAATCCCATAGATACGACTTCATATACCGTTGCTGGGAATTCACTATTAAAGCTGTTCGCCTTTTGTGAAACAAATCCAATTCGATTCCAGTCCTTAAACTTATGAATAGGTGTATGAAACAAATCTACTGTCCCTTGTTTATGTGGTAATAGTCCAAGAATAATCTTGATTAAAGTCGTTTTACCTGAACCGTTCGGACCTACTAAGCCGACAAAGTTTCCAGGGTATATTTCAAGATCAATGTTTTCTAATACGTGTTTATCTTCATAAGCGTAGCTAAGATTGTTAATACGTAATATGGGTGAGCGACTCATTGCTTCATCCTCCTTATAAGCCATATGTATTGCTAGTTTGGCTCCCTTATCGTAAGACTATGTTATTTTATCGTAATCATTTCGGTTTGTAAATAAGAATGATTACGATTATAAAACCCTTAGTGGGGAATTATATATACCCCACTATACTAATGATTATATTTATTTGTTATTCATGCACTTGACAATACATACATTACGGGGGTATAGTAAATGTACAATATAAGAAAGAGGGGTTGCTATGAATGAACAACAACTTCCTGTGCATAGTGGGAAGCATCCATCCCACGCTAAAAGTGCAGCAGAGAAGGAACAATTGCTTAACCGATTGAAGCGAATAGAAGGTCAAGTACGTGGAATTCAGAAAATGATTGATGAAGATCGTTATTGTGTAGACATATTAGTCCAAATATCAGCCATTAATGCAGCTTTGAAGAAGGTAGGATTTACCTTATTGGAGAAGCATACGAATCATTGCGTTGCAGATGCCATTCATAAAGGGAACGGTGAAGAAGCGATTGATGAATTAATGAAAGTAGTTCAGCAATTCTCTAAATAGAAAAGAGGGGTGCATGATGAGTAAACAAAGTGAAATAAAAGTTGGCGTTTCAGGTATGACGTGTGCAGCTTGCTCTACTCGTGTAGAAAAAGTATTGAATAAAATGGAGGGCGTACATGCTGAGGTGAATTTGCCGCTAGAAACAGCGCATATTCAATACGATCAAGAGCAAGTTAGTGTAAATGATGTGAAACAAAAGATAGAGAAGCTGGGCTATGGAGTGGTAACAGAAACGTTAGACCTTGATATTCATGGGATGACGTGTGCGGCATGTTCAACTCGAATTGAGAAAGTATTAAATAAACTAAATGGTGTGGAAACAGCACATGTGAATTTAGCTAATGAAACAGGGCAGTTGGTATATTACCCAGGTATAATAGATGCAACTTCTGTTATTCAACGTATTCAGAAGCTGGGCTATGATGCGGAGGAACGAGTGGATCGACAGCAGAAATCCTCGCAAAAGGAAGAACAACTAAAGAAGAAGCGTGTGAAACTCATTATTTCAGCACTACTATCTATACCATTACTTATTACGATGGTACAGCATTTATTTGGAGTCCCAGTCCCAGATATATTGATGAATCCGTGGTTCCAAATGATACTCGCAACGCCTATCCAGTTCATTATTGGTTGGCAGTTTTATGAAGGTGCTTATCACAATTTAAAGAACAAAACAGCGAACATGGACGTTTTAGTTGCTCTTGGTACGAGTGCGGCGTATTTTTATAGCGTTGCTGAGGCAATTCAATCCGCGACAGTACCAGGGTATCACCCAGACTTATACTTTGAAACGAGTGCGATTTTAATTACGTTAATATTGCTCGGAAAATACTTTGAAGATGTAGCAAAGGGAAGAACAACGGAAGCGATTTCTTCTTTATTAAATCTTCAAGCGAAGGAAGCGAATGTATTTCGTACCGGGGAAGAACAGTCAATCCCTATTGAACAAGTGCAAGTTGGCGATATACTTGTGGTTCGACCAGGTGAGAAAATCCCAGTTGATGGTGAAGTAACGAATGGGAATACAACGGTTGATGAATCGATGTTAACAGGCGAATCTCTTCCAGTTGAAAAGCATGCTGGGGAAGAAGTCATTGGTTCTACTATTAATAAAAATGGCACAATTTATATGAAAGCGACCAAAGTAGGAAAAGATACAGCTTTAGCGAGTATCGTAAAGGTTGTAGAAGAAGCTCAAGGTTCTAAAGCGCCAATCCAACGAATGGCCGATATTATTTCTGGTTACTTCGTTCCTATTGTCGTAGCTATTGCAGCTATAACGTTTATCATTTGGATATCCTTTGTAGCACCAGGAGATATCTCTACAGCGTTAGAAGCAACCATTGCTGTGCTCGTCATTGCTTGTCCATGTGCATTAGGATTAGCGACACCAACTTCTATTATGGTTGGGACAGGTAAGGCAGCAGAAAAAGGCATCTTGTTTAAAGGTGGAGAACATCTTGAATCAACTCATAAAGTAAATGCGATTGTGTTCGACAAAACAGGCACAATTACGAAGGGGGAGCCTGAAGTAACGAACTTTGAAGGGGACCCGTTAATTTTACCGCTCGTTGGTGCTGCAGAGCGTGGTTCAGAACATCCGCTCGCTCAAGCAATTGTCACCTATGTGAAAGAGGAAGGGTATGATCTTCAAGAAGCGACTGATTTCGAAGCAATACCAGGGCACGGTATTCAAGCGACAGTCGATGGTCGAACGTTACTTATTGGAACTCGGACGTTATTACAGCAGCATGATGTGGAATATAGTAAATATGATGCTCAAATGACAACATGGGAGGAGCAAGGAAAGACTGCCATGTTAATTAGTATCGATAGCCAGGTAGCAGGAATCATTGCCGTAGCTGATACAGTGAAAGAAACTGCAGCACAAGCCTTACAACAATTAAAGGATCAAGGCATTGAGTTAGTCATGTTAACAGGAGATAATGAACGAACTGCGCAAGCAATTGCAAAGCAAGTAGGGATGGATCAAGTTATCGCTCAAGTCGTTCCAGAACAGAAAGCAGACTTTATTAAGGAATTGCAAAACCAAGGCAAACATGTAGCGATGGTTGGAGATGGTATTAATGATGCTCCAGCTTTAGCACAAGCGGATATAGGTATTGCGATTGGTACTGGAACAGATGTTGCCATTGAGACAGCTGATGTCACCATTTTAGCAGGTGATTTAACGTTAATTCCTAAGGCAATTAAAATGAGTGCTTTAACAATGAAGAATATTCGCCAGAACTTATTCTGGGCCTTAGCCTACAATAGTGCAGGCATTCCAGTTGCAGCGTTTGGATTGTTAGCTCCATGGATTGCAGGTGCTGCCATGGCATTTAGTTCTGTGAGTGTCGTTAGTAACTCTCTTCGCTTAAAGAGAGTGAAAATATAATAATGTTAAGAAAGGATGAATGGAAAGTATGGAAATTACATTGAATGTTAAAGGGATGACATGTGGTCATTGTGAGAAAGCGGTTAAAGGAGCAGTTCAAGAATTAAATGGGGTACATGGGGTAGAAGTTACGCTTGATTCCAACCGAGTAACTGTGGCTTATGATGATGCAATTGTATCGAAGCAGCAAATTGCCGATGCCATTGAAGAGCAAGGATATGATGTTGTTTCATAAAAAAAAGAAAGCGCCAATGCCGATTTATACCGGTTTGGCGCTTTTTTGTGACTATTTAATACAATTAATACAATTAATACAATTAATACAATTGAAATATAATTCCCATAAGTGAATAAATAATAACAGTAGCAAAGAATATGGTCATGTATAGAAGTGAGAAAAGAAACATTGATTTTGCCCATTTCTCTCCGTCCATTCGCTTATAACCATAAATACTTAAAATAAGCCACATGATACTTAACAGTAAGGCAACTAACGTTAGTCCAAGACTTAAAGGTAAAAATAAGAAGCTAATAGCAATCAAAATGACTAAATACAAATTCGTTTGCACAACCGTTCTTTTGATTCCCTTTACAACAGGAAGCATAGGGATATTTGCAGCTTTATATTCATCATGCTTGCGAATGGCAATGGCATAGAAATGTGGCATTTGCCAAATAACCGATACGATAAATAGTCCAAGAATAGCTGGATGGGTGACATCAGGCTCAATGGCCGTCCAGCCAATTAGAGGAGGCATGGCCCCAGAAAGGCTACCAATTTCTGTGTTGTATACCGTTACTCGCTTACTCCACATCGTATATGGAACAACATAAAAAAACAGACCTAAGAAACCAAAGATAGCAGCTAGTGGTGTGGTAAACGCTAGTGCTACTAACCCTAGTATGGTCATGACATTGGCTAACCATAATACTGTTGTGGAATGTATTGCTCCGGTAACAGTTGGTCGACTCTTCGTTCTTTCCATAATTGCATCGATATCACGGTCATATAAGTTGTTGTAAGCTCCGGCTGCTCCCATGATGAGAACCGATCCAATCGTTGCGAGTAAGATGTCCAGTAAATGCTCCATAATCCCTTGTTGATACGTGTATAGCGCTAACGTTAAACCGGCAAACATGGGAACGAGATTGGACTTTATGATGCCTGTTTTCACAGTTTTAGATATGATTTCCGACAGCGACGGTTTAGTTATATGAATTGCATTATTTTCATTACTCATTTTACATCGTACTACTCCATTTCCTATTATAGTATCATTAGAATTACTCTAATGTTTCCATATGTCCCACCATCATTGTAACTTTAAACAATAGTTATTATCAACTTAAATTATCTTTTCTTTGAAATTTCACACAAAAAAGAGGGATGCAAATGCAATCCCCCCTCAAGACATTTAATGAATATAAGGCAATTGATTGGTGTAACCGCTAAATTGTTGATGAGATTGTTGGATTTTTTGCTGCTCTGCTGCTTCTAAGCTATACCAGCCATTTTTGAACATTAAGTTATACAAATTTCGCTGGCAGTCTTGTGTTTCATTGAAAATGGTAGAAATGTCTTGATAAAGATGATCGCAACTCGCTTCATTTAAAGCGGTACAAAAAGAATCTGTCATATACTTTTCTGTTGCGAGCATATCATTTATAAAATCGCGTTCATTCATTTGGGCGTTTTTCGGTACATTTGTTTCAGGATTTTGTACTTTTTGATTTTGTTGTTGCATAAATGATTTTCTCCTTTCTCTATTGGTTTGTTTGATTAGGTTGATTGTTTAGATGTTGAAGTAGTTGTTCATAGTGCCGTTGATGCATTTGTCCAGCTTGTTCAAGAGTGGTCTTTAATTCTGCATTTTGACAAAAGCCAGCATAGAAGTGTGCTTTTTTAGAAGCTAATAAAGTCCATGAAAGCATGTCCGTAATGTACAGATGGTCTTTGGTGCTAATCATGGTCGGTGGTTGTGGCATAATAGAACCTTGTGTTTGTGGACTCGTTCCTTGTTGTTGCACGCGAATGTCCTCCTTTATTAATAAGTCATATTTCTTTTGTAGTTTGCCTCGTTTTTTGGTCCCTATGCTAAAAAAGAGAGGACGACTTTTGTGGTATTTTGTCATCTTATAAAAGAATATTAAAATAATATTGCGAAATGTCAGAAATTATTTTATAGTAGAATTAGATAGTGATTAAAGTTTTTGGTTTTTTTTGTCTGATAAATGAATGAGTATTCATTCAAAAAAAGATAGGGGGAAGAAGGGATGGAGCAATCAATAAAACGCGCCGTTGTGTTAGGTTCTGGCGTGATGGGAGCAGGAATTGCAGCACACTTAGCGAATGTAGGTATTTCAACATTAATGCTTGATATTGTACCGAAAGAACGAACAGAACAAGAAGCGAAACAAGGGCTTACATTGCAAAATCGACAAGTTCGAAATCGAATGAGTGCAACAGCTAAAAAAGGTTTACTCAAGCAGAAGCCTTCACCATTAACGAGTAGAAAGCATCTAGATTTAATTGAAATTGGGAATATGGAAGATGATATGCATCGTATTCAAGAGGCAGATTGGATTATTGAAGTAGTAGTTGAGAATTTATCCGTTAAACAGAAAGTATTTGCTTCTGTTGATGAATATCGCAAGCTAGGCTCTATTGTTAGTTCTAATACGTCAGGTATTTCTGTAGAGGCAATGAAGGAAGGGCGATCAGAAGATTTCAAGAAGCATTTTCTTGGCACACACTTCTTTAATCCACCTCGATATTTGAAATTGTTAGAAGTAATTCCTACGAAAGATACAGCGGATGATGTTCTCCAATTTATGAAACAGTTCGGGGAAAACGTTTTAGGAAAAGGTGTTGTAGAAGCAAAGGACACCCCTAACTTCATCGCTAATCGTATAGGAACGTATGGTTTATTAGTAACAGTGAAGGAAATGATGAAAGGCGACTATAGTGTTGGAGAAGTTGATTCGGTAACAGGACCTATGATTGGGCGACCAAAGAGTGCGACGTTCCGAACACTAGATGTCGTTGGTTTAGATACATTTATACACGTTGCCAAAAATGTATACGACCAAGTGAATGGGGAAGAAAAGGTTGTATTTGATCCGCCCTCATTTATGAAAACGATGCAAGATAAAGGCTGGATTGGTTCCAAAAGTGGGCAAGGATTCTTTTTGAAGCAAAAGGGGGAAAAAGGAAGCGTTATCCTTGAGCTGAATCCAAGCACATTGGAATATGAGGAGCGCAAAACGTTAAAAACGAAAGCGACAGAAATGGCAAAGCAAGAAAAAGGAGCTAGACGTAAACTGAAAGCACTCGTAGCAGCAAAAGGAGATCGAGCAGGTGAGCTTGTATGGAATGTAGTCAAACCTGTTTTGTTATACTCTGCACAATTGTTAGGCGATATAGCTGATGACATTACTGCTATTGATGAAGCGATGAAGTGGGGCTTTGGCTGGGAACTAGGTCCATTTGAAATGTGGGATGCCATTGGAATTGAACAATCTGTTGCTCGTATGAAAGAGGAAGGGCATTCTATTCCTGAATGGGTGGAAGAGATGATAGCTAATGGACATAGAACATTTTACAAACAAGAAAATGGAACCGTTTTCTATTACGACAAAGGTGCCTATCATGAAAAACGTACAAATGAAAAAGAAATTCAGCTTCACTTAATAAAAGAACAAAAAGGCATCATTAAGTCGAATAAAGGTGCGAGCTTAATCGATATGGGCGACGGTGTAGCGCTACTGGAATTTCACTCTAAAAGCAACGCAATAGGTTTAGACATTATGCAAATGATAGAATATGCCGTTGGAGAAATTTCAGAAAATTACGAAGGGTTAGTTATTGGAAACCAAGCAAAGAACTTTTGTGTTGGAGCGAACCTAGCAATGATGTTGATGGAAGCTCAAGATCATAATTTTATGGAAATTGACATGATGATTAAGAAATTCCAGTCAACCATGATGAAATTGAAATATAGTGATAAACCAATTGTCGCGGCTCCTTTCGGCATGACACTTGGTGGAGGAGCAGAAGTTTGTTTGCCTGCTAGTTCTATCCAAGCATCACAAGAGACGTATATGGGATTAGTAGAAGTTGGAGTAGGTCTTATTCCTGGAGGGGGAGGAAATAAAGAGTTATATATGAAGCAATTACAAGGGCTACCTGATGGCATAGACTTCGATTTGCAAAAAGTAACGAACGCCGTGTTTGAGAAAATAGCTACTGCTAGCGTGTCCACCTCTGCTGACGAAGCGAAAGAAGCTGGTTTCTTAAATAGTAAAGATGGCATTAGTGTAAATGGAGATCATTTATTGCATGATGCGAAACAAAAGGTACTCGGCTTAGCAAAAATGGGTTATAAACCACCACAACAAAAGAAAATTCCTGTCGTAGGTGAAGCTGGCTATGCAACGATGCTGCTTGGTGCTAAAACAATGGGCTTCGGTGGGTATGCATCAGAGCATGACATGGCTATTGCCCAAAAGCTTGCCTTCGTTCTTGCAGGAGGGAATGTTGCGGCAAATACACTCGTTGAGGAACAATATTTATTAGATTTAGAACGAGAAGCATTCTTGAGTTTAATCGGAGAACCGAAGACGCAGCAACGAATGCAGCACATGTTAATGAAAGGGAAACCATTACGTAACTAATATGCTTGTAAGGGGGAAGGAATGTGAAAGAAGCAGTGATTGTTGCAGGTGCTCGAACGCCTGTCGGGAAAGCCAAAAAAGGAACGTTAGCGCATACACGCCCAGACGATTTAGCGGCATTAACGGTACAAGAAACGTTAAAACGCGCAAACAATTACAATGGGAATATAGACGATGTCATTATTGGATGTGCGATTCCAGAAGCAGAGCAAGGCACGAATATGGCTAGAAGTATAGCGGCACTAGCAGGCTTAAGCCACAACGTTCCGGCCATTACAATTAATCGCTATTGTTCAAGTGGGTTGCAAAGTATTGCTTATGCAGCAGAACGAATTATGCTCGGCCATAGCGATACCATTATTGCTGGAGGAGCAGAATCTATGAGCTTAGTTCCAGTTCCAGGCCATGTCGTAAAACCGAATGTGAAGCTAGTGGAAAATGCTCCAGAATACTATATGGGGATGGGCTACACAGCAGAAGAAGTTGCAAAGCAGTTCGGCATTACAAGGGAAGAACAGGATGCCTTTGCGGTACGAAGTCATCAACGAGCTGCTGCTGCTATTGAAGCTGGGAAGTTTGATGAAGAGATTGTGCCTGTGCACGTCACACAAAGAATAATTAATCAAGAAAACAAGATAGAAGAAAATAAAGTACTCTTTTCAGTCGATGAAGGAGTGCGAGCCAATACAAACGCAGCAACGCTTGCTAAGCTCCGTCCAGCGTTTAAACTCAACGGTTCTGTAACAGCTGGAAACTCTTCGCAAATGAGTGATGGAGCGGCATCGGTGTTAGTAATGGATCATGACAAAGCGAAAGCAGAAGGATTGACTCCACTGGCGAAATTCCGCTCCTTTGCTGTAGCAGGCGTACCACCAGAAATAATGGGGATAGGGCCAGTAGAAGCAGTACCGAAAGCGTTAAAGTTAGCGGGCTTAAGCAAAGAGGATATCGGAGTTTATGAATTAAATGAAGCGTTTGCCTCGCAATCAATCCAAGTGATGCGACAGCTTGAATTAGATGAAGCGAAAGTAAATGTCAATGGGGGAGCGATAGCACTTGGGCATCCGCTTGGTTGCTCAGGAACGAAGCTAACGTTAAGCCTTATTTATGAAATGAAACGTAGAAATGAACAGTTTGGTGTTGTCACGATGTGTATTGGTGGCGGAATGGGAGCTGCTGGAGTTATTGAACTAATATAGAGGAGGAACGAATATGAGCGAAACAAAAGATAAGGTGTTTAAAGGTGGAGGCTTTATTGTAGAAGATTTAACAGCGCAGGATGTAATTACACCAGAAGATTTTTCCGAAGAGCATAAAATGATTGCGAAAACAGCAGAAGATTTCGTTGTCGGAGAAGTTGTCCCAAAAATAGAAAACTTAGAAAACCATGAATTTGAACATTCTGTTGCCTTATTAAAACAAGCTGGTGAACTAGGTTTGTTAGGAGCAGATGTACCAGAAGAGTATGGTGGATTAGGATTAGACAAAATTAGCTCCTCACTCATTACAGAAAAGTTCTCCCTAGCTGGCGGGTTTTCTGTCACATATGGGGCTCACGTAGGAATTGGTTCATTACCTATCGTCTTTTTTGGGAATGAAGATCAGAAGAGCAAGTATTTACCTTTGCTTGCAACCGGTGAGAAAATCGCTGCTTATGCTTTAACAGAACCAGGCTCGGGGTCTGATGCTTTAGGCGCAAAAACAACGGCAAAGTTAAATGATGAAGGAACACACTACATTTTGAATGGAGAGAAACAGTGGATTACCAACTCTGCTTTTGCTGACGTATTTGTCGTTTATGCGAAAGTGGATGGGGAACACTTTACGGCGTTTATCGTAGAACGAGATTATCCAGGGGTATCAACAGGTCCTGAAGAGAAGAAGATGGGGATTAAAAGTTCCTCCACACGTACATTAATATTAGAAGATGCACAAGTACCGGTAGAGAACGTACTAGGTGAAATTGGTCGCGGTCATATTATTGCTTTCAATATTTTAAACGTTGGTCGTTATAAATTAGCCATTGGTGGTGTAGGTGGAGCGAAACGAGCATTAGAGCTTGCTGTCCAATATGCTAACCAAAGAAAACAGTTTAAAACACCGATTTCTAGTTTCTCCCTTAGCCAAGAAAAATTAGCGACAATGGCTGCGAATATTTATGCCAATGAAAGTGCTGTGTATCGTACAGTAGGATTATTTGAACAACGCATGGGGAATCTCACAGAAGAGCAACTGAAAGATGGGAAGGAAGTAGCAAAAGCAATAGCAGAATATGCGATTGAGTGTTCCATTACGAAAGTGTTTGCTACTGAATTGTTAGATTATGTAGCAGATGAAGCTGTCCAACTACATGGTGGCTATGGATTTATGCAAGAATATGAAGTAGAACGCATTTATCGTGACTCAAGAATTAACCGTATCTTTGAAGGTACGAATGAAATTAACCGTATGATTGTTCCTGGTACGCTAATGAAGAAGGCGATGAAAGGTGAACTTCCATTGCTACAAAAAGCACAAGGGTTACAGGAAGAGTTAATGATGATGATGCCAGAGGAGCCAGGTACCGAACCATTAGCTCAAGAAAAGCATCTATTGAATAACGCTAAAAAAATGGGCTTGTTAGCTGCTGGGCTAGCCGCTCAAAAATACGGAGAGAAACTGGATAAAGAGCAAGAACTACTTGTCAATATAGCTGATATGGTCGCCGAAATATACAATGTGGAATCTGCTATTTTGCGTACAGACAAAGCTATCCAAAAAGACGGAGAAGAAAAGCATACGCAAAAGTTACTCATGACTCAAGTATATGTACAAGAAGCATTTAATAGAATGGAAGCGCATGCGAAAGAAACGTTAATTGCTGTGGAAGAAGGAGATTCTTTACGTATGATGCTGTCTGCTTTACGGAAGCTAACAAGACATACACCGACAAATGTTATCGCAAAGAAACGGGAAATTGCAGCACACGTCATTCAAGAAGAACAATATAGTGTATAAGGAATAAGCAAGGAGGAGCTCGTTCACAATAGAGCTCCTCCTTTACTTTAATTTGGTGTTTTTCCCTTTCTTATTTCGGCGATCCATTGTATCATTAGGACATAAATGTATCATGTGTTAAAATATAGACCATTAATGAAAGAAGGAGGGATATTCATGACATTAACTTTTTATTGGTACCCTCAATGTGGAACATGCAAAAAGGCAAAGAAATGGCTAGAGGATCAACATGTTTCTTATGAAGCGATACATATTGTAGAAAACCCGCCAACGAAAGAAGAATTGCTGACACTTATTGAAAACAGTGGCTTAGAGCCGAAGAAATTCTTTAATACGAGTGGGAAGAAATACCGCGAATTAGGTATGAAAGATAAGGTAAAGGATGCTACGCTAGAACAAATGGTAACGTGGCTTTCTTCTGACGGCATGTTGATTAAACGCCCAATTGTCACAGATGGCAACAAGGTAACGGTCGGATTTAAAGAAGCAACATTTGCTGATATTTGGAAATAATGAGCGAAACATTTGGCTTTTACAGCTATGTTTAATACATTAAGTATGTACAGTTTAAATGGAGGGATAAAAATGAGTTTACCAAAAGAATTATATTACTCAGAAGAACATGAATGGGTGAAAGTTGAAGGAGAGCAAGTTCGTATTGGTATTACAGATCATGCGCAATCTGAGCTTGGCGATATCGTTTTCGTTGAATTGCCAGAAGTAGGTGACACTATTGAAGCGGACGAGCCTTTTGGAAGTGTAGAATCTGTTAAAACAGTTTCTGAATTATACGCTCCTGTAAGTGGTAAGGTCGTAAGCGTAAATGAAGACCTCGATGATAGTCCTGAATTTGTAAACGAATCCCCGTATGAAAAAGCTTGGATGATTGTTGTAGAACTTTCTAACAAGTCTGAAATGGACGAGCTTATGTCCGCTGACCAATACCAAGCGATGATTGAAGAAGACTAATCAACATAGCTTGGTCTAATTGGGACACCCTATAATTAAGGGGTGATGTACAATGAATAATCATCATTCATTTACAAAGCAAAAGAAAACCAATCGAGTAATACAGGATAATGAACAGACAAGCATTGTTCAAAGCAATTCCATCCTCCAACAAACTACTGATGCTGATCAATCTGGACCACCAGAAGTTCATCAATACGTGGATTGTGATGAGGAAAATGGTTGGTGTTAAATGAGGTGGCAGTGGGATTTCCGCTGCCATTTCTTTATATATAGCTAAATATCCACTGATGATAGGTGATAATATGACGAAAACCATTATTGTAGAAGGCACATCAGATAAACGGGAAATAAGGAAAATCATCAATGAACCAGTCGAAATCATTTGTACAAATGGCACGCTTGGCATTGAACGATTAGAAGAATTAATTTTGGAACATGATTTAGATAATAAAGAAGTCTACATTTTAGTCGATGAAGATGATTCAGGTCATAAGTTACGAAAACAATTGCAAATGGAACTTCCTCATGCTGAACATATTTATGTTGATAAGGCATATCGAGAAGTAGCCGCTACACCTGCACCAGAGTTGGCGACAGCCCTAGTAAGTAAACGCATATCTGTGAATCCACTATTTTTAGCTTAATGAAGGTGATTAAAGAAATGATGAAGATGGATCAACCACTGCAAATACTACAGCACAACACAATTACGTATAGCATGGTATATATTTATAGCCCATTTTGCGGTACGTGCCATGTAGCTCGAAAAATATTAGACACAATAGAAGTGCTATATGAAAAGGAGATGTTTTACGAATTAAATGCTCCTTACCATCAGACTTTCTTACACACTTTGCAAGTGGAGAGCGTACCGTGTTTGCTCATTATGAAAGGCCCCTCAGTAAAAGAGAAGATTTACGCATTTCATTCCGTTCCATTTATACAAAATAAATTGCAACAATATGACATCAAATGAGCCATAGAAGACAGGAAGATTCTCGATTCTATGGCTCTTTGTTATGCTCCTTCCTGTTGTTATCGATTATCTATTTTGTGGGCGTATAAATGATAGTTCATTAATTGATTTGCTACCATCTTTTTGAATTTCAAGGGGGCCATAGTTATTATATAGATAAATTTATTAATTTATTTGTCTAATTATGTCTTCTTTTGTCTGGTCTATCGTACCAAGGGGGGAAGTCTGCCCATAAATCCTGAGAATTGCCTATAGATTGTTGAAGGGTTTGCCTCATACTTCAATATTAACGAGGGTCCATCAAGTTGATTCAGTCACGCATCATTATGTGAAGACTATCTTCGTGCAATCAGTGGTTATGAAAGCGGAATGTGCATATAGTGAAAATCAATGAAACCTGGATATCATTATTATTGCGCGGGAAATAAATGACGGCATGATTCGGCAAAACCTCTAAAATTTTTTAAGAGGAAGTATGGTGCATGATGAAGAAAGGTATGATAAGCATTTTGTGAAGGGGGTCTTGAGTTGAATCTCCAATCTTTATTTTGTTGGAAGGATCGTCTTGAACAAAGAAAGGATTTAGTCCCTCTTCTGAGTGGGAAATCGATTGTCATTCATTTTCGTCATCAAGAGGGAGTGGCCTTTGTTCATATCGATCAAGGGAAATGCCATATTAATACGGAGCAGTATCAAACCGTACATGTAACAATCGAAGCTGAACCTAGTTTATTAGAGGAACTATGGGATGGGAATCATTTGCTTTTAGCTTTCCCTGATAGCGTTATACGCAGGCAAGGTCGTTACAAGGATTTGCTTTTTGTTGAGGCGGTGTTCCGGTTAGCTGCTTAAAGAAGGTGTTTTCCCATACTTTCAACAATTTCTATCATCGTAGCTTGATCGTCTAGTTTTTCGACAATGATACCACGTTTGTTAATGAGTACGGTTGTTGGTACCCCTTTACATTGAAAAGCATCATATACTTCTCGTCCGTTATCTAGAAGTGTTGGCTGGGTTAAATATTTGTTCGCATAAGCAATCCCATCTGCTTTATCTCGCTCACGTCCTGCGACATTGATGGTCAACATTTTGACGTTATTCTTATCGATAGATTGAAATAGTTGTTCTTTCTTAGGAAGGTCTTTTCCACAGTCAGGACACCAGGAAGCCCAAAAAGTGATCAATATATTACATCCTAAATAATCTTCTAATCGAACGATTTCTCCTGTTGTAGTAAATAAGTTAAACGTTGGTGCATGCATCATAGTGTTTACTCCTTTCTTCCTCTCATCCTATCATATAAGATGTTGTAACACGACTAGTCGTACTTCGTAAAGAAATCAAATTTTTGAAAAAACAGTTTGACCACTGAGCAAACTCATGCTAGAATCATTTTATACTTAAAACAGCAAATGAATAGTGAAATATAACTCTTATCCAGAGCGGTGGAGGGACTGGCCCTATGAAACCCGGCAACCATCAAACCATGTTTGAAAGGTGCTAAATCCTGCTAAGTAATGTACTTAGATAGATGAGAGGACGATATGGCATCTTTAAACCTTTCTGTCCTCTTACGACAGGAAGGTTTTTTTATTACTAAAACAAGTCGGGCTAATGTTGGCGAGTTATGAAAATAGGTTTCGGAATATTCAGTATAAAATAAACCAAGTATAACTATAAGATTACTATTAAAGGGGTAATGCGTCGTGATTTCGATTCAGAATGTGAGTAAGGTCTTTAATCTGAAAGGGAAGGACATTCGTGCAGTAGATCAAGTTAGTCTAACGATTAATAAAGGGGATATTTACGGTGTTATTGGTTATAGTGGTGCTGGGAAAAGTACCTTTATTCGGTTGTTGAATCGACTTGAAGATGCAACAAGCGGGGAGATAAAAATAGATGGTAAAGACATCAATCAATTAAAAGCAAAAGGGTTACGTCAAGCGAGGCAACAAATAGGGATGGTGTATCAACATTTCAACGTGCTTTGGTCTAGAACAGTAGCGGATAACATTGCTTTTCCATTAGAGATAGCTCGCATCCCTAAACATAAGCGACAGCAGCGAGTGAAGGAATTAATTGAATTAGTCGGATTAATAGGAAAAGAAGATGCATATCCATCTCAATTAAGTGGTGGGCAGAAGCAACGAGTCGGCATTGCAAGGGCGTTAGCGAATAATCCGAACGTGTTATTGTGTGATGAAGCTACCTCAGCATTAGACCCGGAAACGACGGATTCAATCTTACAATTGTTAAGGGATATTAATAAGCAACTAGGGTTAACGATTATTCTGATTACTCATGAAATGCACGTCATTCGAAAGATATGTAATCGAGTAGCAGTGATGGAAGCAGGACGTGTAGTGGAAGAAGGAGAGGTATTAGATGTCTTTCGTAATCCTAAGCAACGTGTTACGAAGCGATTTGTGCAGCAAATTATGGGCAATCAACAAGACGAAAGCTGGCAGTCGATTGTTGGAGAATATGAAACAGATCAACTTTATAAGCTTCATTTCATAGGAGAAAAAACAAGTCAAGCAGTTATTAGTGAAGTAGCTAAACGTTATCCAATCGACATTAATATTTTACAAGGTCAGATTACTCAAACACAAAAAGGACCATATGGCGCATTAATTGTTTATTTAACTGGGGAGAAAGAAGCAATCGCAGCAGCTATTCAGTATTTACAATCAACATCAGTAGAAGTAGAGGTGAATCCAAATGCTTCATAATCTTTTTCCAAATGTTCAAGTTGCAGATTTAGTAGAAGCGACGAAAGAAACAATTTATATGACAGGCATTTCGGTAATAGGAACATTTATTTTTGGCATTGTGTTAGGGTTATTGCTTTTTGTAACGGCTAAAGGTGGCCTATGGGAGAATCGGGCAATATATGTGGTTGTAGCTAGTTTTGTTAATGTCTTTCGTGCCATACCGTTCATTATTTTAATTTTGTTATTATCTCCATTTACCGATTTCATCGTCGGTACGGTGAGAGGTCCTAATGCGGCGTTACCTGCTCTTATTATTGGAGCATCCCCGTTTTATGGAAGAATGGTTGAAATTGCTTTGAAGGAGGTGGATAAAGGGGTTATTGAAGCTGCCAAAGGCATGGGGGCAAAGACGTCTACCATTATATTTAAAGTATTGCTGCCAGAATCTATGCCAGCTTTAATATCAGGAATCACAGTTACTGCCATTGCGTTAGTTGGCTATACGGCGATGGCTGGTGTTATAGGAGCTGGTGGATTAGGGGATTTAGCATACTTAAAAGGGTTTCAGCGATGGGATTTTGACGTTGTATTAGTAAGTACGGTTCTCGTTGTGTTAATCGTATTTTTATTTCAAATGATTGGCGATATAACGTCTAAGAAATTAGATAAACGATAAGGAAGGGGAATATACAAATGAAAAGAACACTACTACTTATAATAAGTACATTATTTATTGGATTATTAGCTGCTTGTGGAACATCTAATGAGGAAGCATCTGGAGGTGATACAACTACCATCACGTTAGGAGCGACAAGTGTACCTCATGCTGAAATATTAGAAGAAGCGAAGCCTATTCTCGAAGAAAAGGGGATAGAGGTAAAGATTGAAACATATCAAGATTATGTCTTGCCCAACAAAGATTTAGATAATGGTACAATTGATGCGAACTTTTATCAGCATATTCCTTATTTAGAAGATCAGAAAAAAGAATTCGGCTATGATTTTGTTAATGTAGGTCCTGTTCATATTGAGCCGATGGGGGTTTATTCAAAAAGTATTACAACGATCGATGATATACCAGCAGGGACGGAAGTTATTATGAGTCGCTCCGTTGCAGACCATGGTCGCGTTCTTTCTTTATTTGAGACACAAGGAATCATTACGTTAAAAGATGGAATCGATAAACAAAATGCAACAGTGGAAGACATTAAAGATAACCCAAAAAACTTGGAATTTTCAGCTGATGTAGATCCTGGCTTTTTACCTCAGACGTATGAACGAGAAGAAGATGCACTCGTTGCAATTAATACGAATTACGCTATTGAAGGTGGGTTAATTCCAGCGAAGGATGCTTTGTTTATAGAAGGTGGCGAGTCTCCTTACTCGAACATTTTAGTAACGACAAGTGAGCAAAAGGAGAACGCAGCAATTCTAACCGTTTTAGAAGTACTGCAATCAGAAGAAATGACGACCTTTATTGAACAAGAGTATAATGGTGCAATTGTTCCGGTAAAATAGATGAAGATCTTAATCCCTCTATGGATAGAACGTAACACACTGGTCATACTACGTGTGGAAGTTACTTTAATGGAGGGATTAATTGTGGAAAACAATCATCAAACTAATGAAGCCAAAGAAGCTTTACTTCATTATAAGCATGGGATGGGGGTGTTTGAGAAGCATATGCCGGATGTGGCTCATCATTTTCATCAATTCACTGAAGTGTGCTTTACAGAAGGGAAGTTAACACAAAAGGAGAAACAATTAATTGCTTTAGGCATCAGCATTGTAGCACAAGATGAATATTGCATGATTTATCATACGAAAGGTTGCTTAGATCAAGGAGCAACAGAAGAAGAAGTGATGGAAGCTTGTGGTGTAGCGGCAGCATTTGGAGGCGGAGCTGCTTTGAGCCAAGCCGTTACTCTTATTCAGGAAAGTATGAGACAGTTACAATAATCGTACCTTTATCGGCAAATACTGAATATACGTTAGAAAATGTAAGGATAAAGGATTATTTTATTATGGAGTGTACGTAATGCGATGAGTACGATTAGAATAAGTCTTCAACGCTTCATACACGTTTAAATGGCTTTTGTTTGTACAAGTCTTCTCGTGTTACACTATGTTATGTAAGAAAATTCAAACTCTTTGAAGGGAAGGATTCACTATTGGTGAACAGTTGAATTTAAATTACACGAGTGAGATGGAGAAGGCGATGCAACAATCGCACGGAATTGGTTATGAAGAGTATAGTCGATGTTTAGATCAAAGGTTAAAGGTCGAACAACGGCGTCACGTTGAATTTGAGCAAAGTAATCGTATTGTTTCCGAAATAGATCGGCAATTACACCGTTAATCTCATAGTACATTTGCAAACGCAGACGGCTCATTAGTCGTCTGCGTTTTGTGGAATAGAATGATTACATAGTTCGTAAAAAGGAATTATATAGCATTTATCTTTTCAATAACTATTGATTATTTGAGAAAGGAATTCACAAGTTGTTCATTTGACTTTATCTTTGTTATCATAGAATAAAAGAAAATTTTATAAAAATAGTGTAGAAAATAATGTGTTGAACATCCTTAATCATTAAAAATTGTCAAATGAAGTAACAATCTTATAATTGAAAGGGAAAACAGTTGATAATAATTTTAATTTGATATAAGATTGTGATTGATAATAGATTGAGAATGGAACACGATGCTTTAACGTGTAGTAAGTTAGAAAGAAATTATATTGGAGGTATTGACATGGCAGGATCAACTCTAGAAATCAAAGATCTTCATGTGGAAATCGAAGGGAAAGAAATCTTAAAAGGTGTTAACTTGACGATAAATGGAGGAGAGTTCCATGCAGTAATGGGGCCGAACGGTACAGGAAAATCAACGTTGGCTTCAGCCATTATGGGACACCCTAAATATGAAATCACTGGTGGAAGTATTACACTAGATGGGGAAGACGTGCTTGAAATGGAAGTAGATGAGCGTGCACAAGCTGGTCTATTTTTAGCTATGCAATATCCTAGTGAAATCTCAGGCGTAACGAATTCTGATTTCTTGCGTTCTTCTATTAATGCAAGACGTGAAGAAGGCGACGAAATTAATCTAATGAAGTTCATTAAAGAAATGGACGCCAATATGGACTATTTAGAAATGGATAAAAACATGGCACAGCGTTACCTTAATGAAGGATTCTCAGGCGGTGAGAAAAAACGTAACGAAATTCTTCAACTAATGATGCTGAAGCCTGAAATAGCAATTCTAGATGAAATTGATTCTGGATTAGATATTGATGCCCTTAAAGTAGTATCAAAAGGAATTAACAAAATGCGTAGTGAAGCATTTGGTTGCTTAATTATTACACACTATCAACGCTTGCTAGACTACATCACTCCAGATAAAGTACATGTAATGATGCAAGGTCGCGTTGTGAAGTCTGGCGGACCTGAATTAGCTCAACGCTTAGAAGCTGAAGGTTACGATTGGATTAAGCAAGAACTAGGCATTGAAGATGAAACGGTAGAAGCGTAATCAGTTAGGAGGAATATCATGACTGTTGAAATTCAACAACTGCCATATGATAAAGAGTATGTCAGCCAATATTCAAATAAACGTAATGAGCCAAAATGGATGGGCGATCTTCGTTTGCAAGCGTTAGAGCAAGCTGATTCACTGCCGATGCCTAAACCAGATAAAACGAAGATAGATAAATGGAACTTCTCACGTTTCACACATGATGTAGCGGGAGAAACAATTACTGCTCTAGATGAATTACCAACATCCATCAAAAGTTTCCTTGATGAAGAGAAAGAAGCGCAAAACCTTGTGCTACAACGTAATCATACAGTAGCATTTGCTTCTCTTTCTCAAACATTACAAGATCAAGGAGTTATCTTTACGGATATCTTTACAGCAATGTCAGAGCATAGCGAATTAGTACAAAAGTATTTTATGACAGATGGTGTAGCACCAACTGAAAATCGTCTAACGGCGTTGCATGCAGCACTAATGAACGGTGGTATCTTCTTATATGTACCTAAAAACGTACAAATTGAAGAACCAATCCAATCAATTTTCTGGCAAGAAGATTTAGAAGCTGGATTAATGAACCATGTTCTTGTTGTAGCTGAAGAAGGAAGCTCTGTTACGTATGTAGAAAACTATATTTCACACAATCAAACAGAAGCATCTGTTGCTAATATCGTGACAGAAGTAATTGCTAAAGATGGCGCAAACGTGTCATTTGGTGCAGTAGATAACTTTGCTCCTGGAACAACTACGTATTTAAATCGTCGTGGAGTCGCTTATCGTGATGCCAAAATCGAGTGGGCTTTAGGGCAAATGAATGATGGTAATACAGTAAGCGAAAATATCACTTATTTAATGGGTGATAACGCATATGGCGATACGAAATCTGTAACGGTAGGTCGTGGAGAGCAGAAGCAAAACTTCACATCTAACATTATTCATTATGGTAAGAATTCAGAAGGATACATTTTACAGCATGGTGTTATGAAGGATAAAGCAAGCTCTATTTTTAACGGAGTAGGAAAAATTCATAACGGTGCCACTAAGTCTAATGCGGAGCAAGAATCTCGCGTGTTAATGTTAAGTAGTGACGCACGAGGCGATGCAAACCCGATTTTATTAATTGAAGAAGACGATGTAACAGCTGGTCACGCAGCGTCTGTAGGTCGTGTTGATCCGTTGCAGTTATTCTATTTAATGAGTCGAGGCATTTCCAAGCATGAGGCTGAGCGTCTAGTCATTCATGGATTCCTTGCACCAGTAGTTAAACAACTGCCAATTGAAGCGGTGAAGAACCAATTAAAAGCAGTGATTGAGAGGAAGGTATACTAATGGATGTGAACAAAATTCGCCAGTCTTTTCCGATTTTACATCAGGAAGTGAACGGCCATCCATTAGTTTACTTGGATAGTGCTGCCACATCACAGAAACCACAAGTTGTTATTGATGCAGTTGAGCAATACTATCGAGAATATAATTCTAACGTACACCGAGGAGTGCATACGCTAGGAACAAAAGCGACAGACGGGTATGAAGGTGCTAGAGATAAGGTGAGACGATTTATCAATGCGAAAAGCACACAAGAGGTTATTTTTACCCGTGGGACAACAACTTCTATTAATACTGTAGCTTCTAGTTACGGTAAGGCAAACCTTCAGGAGGGTGATGAAATTGTCATCACCCCGATGGAGCACCACAGTAATATTATTCCGTGGCAACAAACAGCTAAAGCAACAGGAGCTACATTGAAATATATTCCATTACAAGCCGATGGTACAATCACACTTGACGATGTGAAAGCAACCATTACAAATAAGACGAAAATCGTTGCTATGATGCACGTTTCTAATGTACTTGGTACTATTAATCCAATTAAAGAAGTCGCAGAAATCGCGCATGAGCACGGGGCTGTAATGCTTGTAGATGGAGCTCAAAGTACACCTCACATGCGTATAGATGTGCAATATTTAGATTGTGACTTCTTCGCTTTTTCAGGACATAAAATGGGTGGACCTACAGGAATCGGGGTATTATATGGTAAGAAGCACCTTCTAGAGGCGATGGAGCCAGTTGAGTTTGGTGGAGAAATGATTGACTTCGTTAACTTATATGATTCCACTTGGAAAGAGCTACCGTGGAAATTTGAAGGTGGAACGCCAATCATCGCTGGTGCTATTGGATTAGGAGCAGCCATTGATTTCCTTGAAGAAATAGGTTTGGAAGCTATTGAAGCTCACGAACAACAACTTGCACAATATGCACTAGAGAGACTTGGTTCAATGGAAGGTGTAACGGTTTATGGGCCAGAGGAACGGGCAGGGCTTGTAACGTTTAATTTAGATGATGTACATCCACATGATGTGGCAACGGTATTAGATGCAGAAGGAATTGCCGTACGTGCTGGCCACCATTGTGCGCAGCCTTTAATGAAATGGTTGGACGTATCAGCAACAGCAAGAGCTAGCTTCTATGTGTATAATACGAAAGAAGATGTTGACGCTTTTGTCGCTGGATTACAAAAGACGAAGGAGTTTTTTAGTAATGTCTTTTAACAATCTTGACCAGCTATACAGACAAGTTATTATGGATCACTACAAAAATCCGCGTAACAAAGGCTCATTAGCTGGTGAACATGTAACAGTAGATATGAATAATCCTACTTGTGGAGATCGAATTCAACTCCAGCTTGAAGTAGAGGATGGAAAAGTAGTCGATGCGAAATTTGACGGTGAAGGATGCTCGATTTCCATGTCTTCTGCATCCATGATGACGCAGGCGATTAAAGGAAAAAGTGTAGAGGAAGCTGTGAAAATCTCAGGTATATTCTCTGATATGATGCAAGGGAAAGAACCTGAAATCGACATCGATGATCTAGGTGACATTCAAGCACTACAAGGTGTTGCGAAGTTTCCTGCTCGTATTAAATGTGCTACATTGCCATGGAAGGCGATGGAGCAAGGTGTTGCAGAGAAGCAATAAGAAATACTCTGTAATTATTACCTAAAGGAGGTTTTGTAGGATGGCGAAAAAAGAACCACAAATTGGTGAATATAAATATGGCTTTAGTGACAAGGACGTTTCGATCTTCCGTACAGAACGTGGTTTAACGGAAGCAATCGTACGTGAGATTTCTAAGCAGAAAGACGAACCACAATGGATGTTAGATTTCCGCCTGAAGTCTCTTCAACAGTTTTACAAAATGCCAATGCCGCAATGGGGTGGCGACTTAAATGAACTAGATTTTGACGAAATTACGTACTACGTTAAGCCTTCGGAGAAATCAGAGCGTTCTTGGGATGAAGTACCAGATGAAATCAAGCAAACATTTGATAAGTTAGGTATTCCTGAAGCAGAACAGAAATATCTTGCAGGTGTATCCGCACAATATGAATCAGAAGTTGTGTATCACAACATGAAAGAAGATTTAGAAGAACAAGGTATTGTGTTTAAAGATACAGATACTGCATTGAAAGAAAATGAGGATATCTTCCGTGAGTATTTTGGAAAGATCATACCTCCATCAGATAACAAGTTCGCAGCGTTAAATTCTGCAGTATGGTCTGGTGGTAGCTTCATTTACGTTCCTAAAGGTGTGAAGGTTGATACACCTCTTCAAGCGTACTTCCGTATTAACTCAGAGAATATGGGTCAATTTGAACGTACGTTAATTATTGTAGATGATGATGCGTCTGTACACTATGTAGAAGGTTGTACAGCACCAGTCTACACGACAAACTCTTTACACAGTGCTGTAGTAGAAATCATCGTGAAGAAGAACGCATATTGCCGTTATACTACCATTCAAAACTGGGCTAACAACGTATATAACCTAGTTACAAAGCGTGCCAAAGCAGAAGCTGGCGGAACAATGGAATGGATTGATGGCAACATTGGTTCTAAGCTAACGATGAAATATCCAGCTGTTATTCTTGCAGGTGAAGGTGCGCGTGGTATGACACTTTCCATCGCGATTGCAGGTAAAGGACAACACCAAGATGCAGGTTCTAAAATGATTCACCTAGCACCTAACACGTCTTCTACAATCGTTTCTAAATCGATTTCTAAGCAAGGCGGTAACGTAACGTATCGTGGTATTGTGCAGTTTGGACGCAAAGCAGATGGCGCTCGCTCTAACATCGAGTGTGATACGTTAATTATGGATAACAAATCAAAATCAGATACGATTCCTTACAACGAAATCATGAACGAGAATATCTCTCTTGAGCATGAAGCAAAAGTATCGAAAGTATCAGAAGAGCAGTTATTCTACCTTATGAGCCGTGGTCTTTCAGAAGAAGAAGCAACAGAAATGATCGTAATGGGCTTCATCGAGCCATTTACGAAAGAACTACCAATGGAATATGCAGTAGAAATGAACCGTCTAATCAAGTTCGAGATGGAAGGTAGTATTGGATGATTTTAAAGCCCGTCATTAAAGGCTTTTCATCATTGGTATCATGACCGTGATACCGTTTTGATACCGTTTTAGTCAAAGACACTCATTGCGGTGTGCTTCCGCTCGGTATATAAATGACCATAGGTATCAGCAGTTTCTTTCAATGTCCCGTGCCACATCAGTTGCTGGAGAAGATAGAGATCCGTTCCGTGGTTGATGTGGTGCGCGGCGAAACTGTGCCGTAGGTCGTGGATGCGCAGATCAGGAAAGACACGCTTGAAGTGTTTGTGATAATGTGAATAGTGATACGGCGCTGGCCCGCCGAACACAAAATAATCTTCATCGAATCCGTGATAAACTTTCGCGGATTCTTTTTTTAGTGCGCCTGGCATGGGTGTAATCTTTAGGGTGAAAGTCCCGAACCTCGAAGGCAGTAGATAGGGGTTAGCAGATGACAAGGGTGTCCGTGGTGACACGGAATCTGAAGGAAGTCGGAGGCAAATCTCCGCCCCAAGGAATACAAACTACATAGAAGGCTGATTGTCATTGAGTGAGTTTGCTAAACAAAACAAAGCTCATACTGCCAAAGGTGACAGTGGGTAAATGTAGTGGGGACATGGAGAGAAAGAGTGCATTCTTACCCAGGGAGATCTGATGAACACGCCAAGTACACTTGGTAACCTGTTCAGTGATGGACAGCTGAATCATCAGAAGTCAGCAGAGGTCATAGTACTTGTCTACTCGAGAAGACAAGGAAGGACTGAACAGATAAAGAAGAACGGATACTAGGAAGGGACAACTTAATACAGGCATTGAAGCGTGTAGAGAGGAATAAAGGAAGCCATGGTGTCGATGGCATGCCGGTTCAAAACCTGAGACCGCACCTCGTCACAGAATGGCAAAGGATCAAATCCTCCCTTTTAGATGGAACCTATCAACCACAGCCCGTCCGTCGAATCGAAATCCCGAAGCCGAACGGCGGAGTTCGGTTGTTAGGCATACCAACCGTCCTAGACCGTTTCATCCAACAAGCCATTGCCCAAGAATTAACGAAGATATATGATTCGACCTTCTCAGAAAACAGCTACGGTTTTCGTCCGAATAAACAAGGACATCAAGCTGTGAGGAAAGCGAAGACCTATATAACCGAAGGATATTCATGGGTAGTGGATATAGACTTAGAGAAATTCTTCGATAAAGTCAATCATGATAAGCTGATGGGATTATTGGCGAGAAAGATGGAAGATAAGCAAGTCCTCAAACTGATTCGTCAATATCTTCAGGCAGGTATCATGATCGGTGGTCTATTTCACAGAAGCAAAGAAGGGACTCCACAAGGGGGTCCACTAAGTCCTTTACTGTCTAATATCATGTTAAATGAATTAGATAAGGAACTGGAGAAACGAAATCTGCGATTCGTCCGATACGCAGATGACTGTAATATTTTTGTGAAAACACGAAAAGCCGCCAAGAGAGCGTTGGAGAACATCTCCATCTTTATTGAAACTAAATTAAAGTTAAAGGTCAATGAGGCGAAATCTGCTTACGACCGCCCTTGGAATCGAAATTTTCTAGGATTTAGTTTCACAAGATCAAAGAAGAATCCCAAAGTTCGATTAGCCAAACAAACGGTGCAGAGGTTGAAGAAGCGAGTAAGAGAAATCACTTCGAGAAAGCAACCGATCCCAATGGAAAGGCGAATCACCAAACTAAAGCAATATCTTAAAGGATGGATGGGTTACTTCGCTCTTATGGATACCCCAAGTGTCCTGAAAGGATTGGATGCATGGATTCGAAGAAGACTCAGAATGTGCCTTTGGAAACAATGGAAACGTCCGAAAACGAGAATCAGAAAACTGAAAGGTTTAGGTGTTCCACATCAAAAGGCATATGAGTGGGGAAACAGTAGGAAAGGATATTGGCGAATCGCCCATAGTCCAGTTCTACACAAAACCCTTGATAACACCTATTGGTATCATCAAGGGCTAGAAAGTCTATATGTCCGTTACACTCAATTGCGTCAAACTTAATCTGAACCGCCGTATACGGAACCGTACGTACGGTGGTGTGAGAGGTCGGAGGTTAATCATCTCCTCCTACTCGATTGCTACTTTCTATAGTTGGTAACGTTTTTACGTGCTTTAATTCTTACGATAATTGCATACGTGATAAAAGTAACGGTTACCACTATTTTAATTGTATTTGAAATGAATGAATTGGTTATGAAGTTGTCAATCGTCAAAACTAAAATAATACAAAAAGCAGCAGCTACTCCAAGATTGGTTTTCAATTTTTCATCCTCCTATAAATATATTCTTCCTTTTTTTCCAGTAGTTATGATGAGATATCTTAAGTTAACCAATAATGTAAAATGGCTAACTCATTTTATAGAATGGAGGAATTAGGATGAAAAGTAAACGGTGCTTTTTTTTCAACAGTAAGTACGCCATTAGTAATAGCCGCAGAAAATGAGCCAGATGGATACAGGATTAGAAGTATTCACAGAAAATGGTAACTTGATCTTTACCGAACTGTCAAAGGTGAGCAAATTGATAACTCAGCTACTAGCACATTCGGTTAGGCGCATCTGGAATTTTCCCTTTTTTTTCCGTTTTTTTATTGTAATATATAATATTTTAGTATATTATATATTTATAAAATAATAGAAGGTTTGGATTATAATGACAAAAAGTAAAGCTGTTGTAATTGCATCATTGAGTTCTATGTTATTTTTGTCTGGTGTTTCTCCTAGTTTAGCATCAACTTCTGAAACAACTTTACAAGGGGGGAATGCAACTGCACCGTCTGTTGTAGAGAATACCAACCAAATTCAGGGAGAAATTCAGCCTCGGTGGAAAGCTAAAGTAGCATCAGAATCTATCGAAAAGTTAGCAGATTTAATTGATAGTAGTTATGTTGATAATATTATTGATGCTATACCTAAGAAATATCGGCCAGCGTTTAAAAACAGTAAAGATGGAATTGTAGATAATTTAAGGGATTTGGCTGCAATGGGAGATGCAGGGGAAGAGTATGTGCAAAATGTCATTGTACAAGCTATAATGGCTACAGGTGCACCAAGCTCAACTGCCAATGTTATAGCAAATGTATTAGTTTTCGTCTTTTTGTAATTTCAATTTAATTTCCTTTGAGAGGAGAAAAATTTTGAATAATGTAGAAACACAAGAAGAACGTATTGATCGTTTAGAGTTGTATGTTCATCTTTTGCGTCAGCTTATAATTGATCAAGAAGAATATAGTTTGTGGGATTGGGTTATGGTCAATCAATTAAATAACCAGCAATTACATAGTATTCAACAAATACTAAAGAAAAGTGTTTTAAGTCTTATAAATGATGATTACGAAATAATACCGTTTGAAAAACTCTCAAAAGATTTAAAAGAGATATTGGAAATGACGAATTTCCCCGCTGATGATGATGCAGTAAGATTATTGTTAAAAAAAGCTGCGAAAATGTCGGCTTATAAAGCTTTACAATATTATTTGGATTGAAGTTAAATGGCATTTAAAAGCTCATTAGAATTCTAATGGGCTTTTAACCATAAATAGGCGTATGTAACCTGTATTTGAGTGAGCAGTTAAAGTATCAGATACCTTGCCTCAAGAAACCCGAGATGCTTTCTTGGACTTCTTTGGCATAAGCGCGGTAATAACAGCTTGCAGTAATTTAGACTCTTAAAACATATAAGGTAAGAAAAACGGCCTTCCCGGTAGTGGGTTGGCCGCTTTTTTTATTTTCCTCTCTTCTTCCTGCGCTCCTCAGACTCCCTTGTCTGCCTTTTCCGCCGAGCGGTCCGGCACTCATCCGAGCAGGTCACAGCCGCTGTGGATGTCGTAAACACTTTGCCGCACTCTACGCAGGTTTTAGATCCGATCCGCCTGCGCTCATTGCGTACGGGGTTGATGTCCTCTTTATTGCCGTGATAATACTCGATTGATGTCTCCCGATCATGCTCTGCGTTGTGAATCGGCTGGCACGCGGAACAAAAACGCTGCAGTCCGCCTTGGACCTCATACGGATCACCGCAACGCTCACACTTGTCATACGATCCTAACTGTCGGACGTTCCCTGTACGCTTACGGCGCTGATAGTCCCGCCCCTGGGCTTTCTGACGCTCTGCCCGGCACGATGGACAATAGTAGGCACGGGGACCGCCCTTAAAGTTGCAGCGGCACTCCCAAAAAGTTATGAAAATAGGTCCATCCCCCTTTGAAGTAACTTATGCTTTATGTAATATTATTGAAGGAAATCCCATTAGATGGGCGTTTACAGGTGTTATTATGGAAATATCCCAACAAGAGTTTGTTCCAATGATTGAAAACACTATTACAACAATGCTTGCTGTTTTATTGGATATTAATCAGAAGGGTTGAGTAAGGTAATAAGTAAAACTTTTACCGATGCAGGTTTTGGAATGACTATGAGAGCATAAAATATTTTGTGTAAATAACCGTAAACATAGAAAAAGGAAGACCTTTTCTTGTAGAATTAAGTCACCACAACCAATCCAAAGAAAAGAGGGTCTTCCTTATGAATCATTTTACATCAGATGTTATACAAGCTCTAGTGAAAAAAGAAGATATTACAGAAATCTTTCGCAGTCATCTAGAAATCGCTGTAAATACGCTACTTCAAACTGAATTGATCGCCTTCTTAGACTATGAAAAGTATGATCGTCTGGGCTTCAACTCCGGAAACTCTCGCAACGGTTCTTATTCCCGTACACTTAAAATGGAATATGGAGAGCTTAAAATTTCCATCCCACTTGACTGAAACTGGGACTTTAAACAACAGACGGTAGCTCCTTATAATCGCACCAACGACACTTTTGACCATGCCAATAATGGAGAAATCGTGCATCAAGTGTAACAATAGCGTGGTTTCGAAGTGTATTCGGTCAACTTCTAATAAAATTCATAAATCAAATTTTTATATGGTTCGTTTATCCCCTTGTCACAGTAGAGCTTATAACAAAGGAAATTTCTGTAATTATTTACTTTGTAATTTGAAGTTGTTAGTCTGGAATAAAGAGGAGAATCTTTCGACAATCGAGAAAAAAGCTTAGTAAACATATGTGAATAAACTTATCAACGTAGGAGGGATGAAATTTGAAAATCCATAGAATAGATCATGTAGGTGTAATCGTGAATGATATTCCTACTGTTAAAGAATTCTTTCTTGAACTTGGACTTGAAGTGTTAGGGGAAGCAGAGGTGAAAGGGGAGTGGGTGGAACGAATCATTGGGCTTAATGACGTTAGAGAGACGGTTGTAATGCTAGGGATTCCAGGTGGTCAGGCAACAATAGAACTAGTCAAATTTCATACGCCGTCAGATAAAAAAGGGATTCAGCAATCTTTTGCAAATACTTTGGGTATTCGGCATATTGCATTTGCTGTTGAAGATATTGAAGGCGTTGTCACCAAGCTGAGAAGGAAAGGCGCGGAACTTTTTGGTGAGGTGCAAAACTATGAAAATGCCTATAAATGATGCTATATTCGTGGGCCAGAAGGGATTATTTTAGAATTGGCGGAGCGAATCAAAGAAATATGGATGGGGACTTTATTAAGCAAACAGGCGCTTTTCTCGAATATGATTAGCGCCTGTCTGTATTATTAAAGATTACGGTGAGAGAAAGGTTAAAGGAACACGGTATAATAAGGCATATTTTCCGGTGAAACAATAGGTTATGCAGCATATTAGACGCTACTTAAGTTGAAAATGGTTAAGTTCCAGACAATAATCTTACGCCTAAAAAGTATCTGTCCTTCACTAGATATGGTAAGTACATAATGGCTTATTAGTTGTTGACCGGCGAACAAAGAGGCAACAAACAGCAGCTGTTAAATATACGGATTAACAAACACAAGAAGTTAGGTATCAAATAAAAGAATACATTCTTACGAAAGATGAAGGGTGGAAATAATTTTAAAAGGGAACTTAACACAAGTTCAGCTTGAAACTGTGAAGGGGTTAGTCATAAGTCAAGCTACAGCAATCAAAAACAGTCCTGAGACTAAAAGAGTATATCGGTTAGATGAAACAAAAGAATATGGAACTATTAGGTTAAACGAAGGAAAGTATGGATACGACCCGAAGAGATATGGGAGGGTTAGCGACCATGAGTTGTGTGGAGATTTCCTAGCACGGTTATACATTTATTTTCCAAACTAAATCAGTTTGTTTAATAGGACGGCTCTATCCTGTAAATTATTTGCATATATTCAAACTATGTACAATGAAAATGGTGTGTCAACTATCTGTTGAGTATGAAATATTGAGAATAAGCGAGGATTTGGAAGAAAAATCAACTTTATTGAAGGAGGGATTTATATGATCGATTTATTGAATTCTATTGGGATTGTTTTTTTGATATTAATTTTTTTTCTAGTATTTAATTATATTAAAAGCAAAAAGTAGTACAATATATGGGGAAAAGTTATAACCACCCCTTTTCCAGCGTTATTAAGTAGGTTTATTAACCATTTTTTAGTAATTATAGTTACATTAGGTTATTATGTTACTATGTCTATGAAAACAGAATATTCAGAGGAGGATTTTAAATGAAAAGTAGAAAGCTAAGTAAAATCGTTTTGTCCACTGTACTTATTTTTTCGATTATCGGTGTGGGATCAGTTGCTTTTGCAGATCCAAAACCAAAAGAAACAAATGATGCTATTATCGATAAGTCACAGAAGCCTGAAATAGTTACAGCTAAAGTTTCTAAGGATAAATCCAAAAAAACTTTTTCAGCATCCGCCACACCAACTAACACTTCAACTACGACTGCATACACACCTTGGGGCGATAACTACGCTGTCTCCAAATCAGAATCTACCATCCAAGAGGATTACATCAGTGCTAAAAATAGAACGTATAATGGTACAGATGGAAGTTTAATTGATTCAGACTTCAATGAACAAAACCATAGCTCTTATATTAGTGCAAAAGCCTATAATGATACTACTTATTATGGTAATGATTGGGCTGTTGGTAACCATGTGTATAAAGAATCTGGGTACAAAGATGTTATACACGAGACAAAAGACAACTTTTGAGATTTCTGAAATTTGTTGTTGAGTAGTAATAAAACTACTCAACATTTTTTTGAATTTTGGGGGCTGATTATTTGAGGTTTTTTAAATCATTAAATGGAATATTACTATTTATCTTAATAATAACAATCATAACCACGCAATTAGTTGGATTTTTTAGAAACAATGAATTTAATAATGATGTCAACCTTGATGATAGAGAGTTTATGGAAGGCACAATTGCTTTTGGATATCTAGATTACAATGGAAACATAATAGATAATGGTTCAACTATTACATTAGATAATAAAGGTAGTTTTAATACCACTCTACAACTTAATCATAATTTACAAAAAACAAGGAATTACCTTTTAATTGTATTTAACAATTTTAAACAAACTGCTTTTAATGTGGGTGGGGAAAAACATTATACTTACTCATTTGAAATGGAGCCTGATTCAACAATGGATTTACCCATTGAAATAAAGCTAGACGAAACCGCAAAAGAATTAGACCTTATCATAATTAAAAAGCCGGATTATAAACTGAAAGAAATAGATATGAATAAAGCGTCCATTTTACAAGAAGTATTACCAGTTAGATATTCAATAGATAATAATTCAAGGGAAAATGAGTTTGTATATTCTAAATCTGATAATCTCTATAAAGAAGGACCTAATGATTTTGTGTTTATTAGTAAAGATCCAAATAAAATGAAATTTATTCCGATAGAAGAAGAAAATAAAGACTTACATTTATCAGTAGGGAATATAACTAATAAGGAACTAACCTATGCTGTTATCCAACTACTAGATTGGAAACAAATCCCCTTTGAAGATGGAGAGTTTATAAAGTTTTTTAATGTAAAAGAAGGTGAAAGGAAAACAAAAAAGTTCAAAATACCTAATACAGATAAAGAAAAAAACCTTCAAATACTTGCTTTTCCATATCCGTTTAACGTTACAAGGAACAACTTTAGAAGTCAAGCCGTCTTTGGATCCTTGAGATTAACAGTCCGACCTGAAGAAAATACATCCTCGACTAAAAAATAGTTTGTTGGAAATATATTACTTCTTACATGTAAGAAAAGGGGAGTTATTCTTGAAACGATTAATTGTCAACAGCATCTACAGTTATAATGTACTATATTAATGGCTTCTTCCATGTTCGTATATGTGAG
>NZ_AVPG01000002.1 GCF_000775615.1 Pontibacillus litoralis JSM 072002 | reverse complement strand
AAGTTACTTAACTTTTCCCTCTACTCGATTACTCGATGACAATTTTATTAATTCCAGTGATAGGGTCTTGTTGATTAGAGCCGTCTTGGAAATATAAATGAACGGGACCATCTTCTTGAATTTGTTTACCCTTTTGAGCGAATAATAATAACGAATGTTGTAATTCATCTAATGTAATATGTATTTCTCCGTTTGTTGTTTCTAAAATGGCGCCCTTTGCGTTATCATAGACAAGGGCATTCTCTAAAAAATGATGAATAGGCATAACAAACGTACCTTCTAATATTTTCTTTTTTTCAAAGGAATTGATACTTTTATTGACAGGTGGATTAATTTGTTGTTGATACACTTCCCTATCCCAAAATTGTGCCTTTTTCTTTAATTCATCATCGTCAGATTTGTCCTGTTCTATCTTTGAGAACGCTTTCGAGAAATCGATTTTACGATCATCGAATATCCATACACTTGGATCAAGCGTAATCGTATATTGCACATTGCCTGTAAGTTGTATAACCAAACTGAGACACCCTTTCTAATTTATCAATCTCATACAAGTATATCGAATATGACGGAATCATGCATCAAGGAGGAATTAACTTGAATAAAAAAGTCACCGAACAACAATTGCAGGAATGGATAGAGCACGTAAAACCATTTACCCGATTAGGAAAAGTGCCAGATTATATACCAGCATTAGCGAAGCAAGATCCGGAGCATATAGCGGTTAGTGTGTTTCACTTAGATGGGGAATGCGTTCGAGCGGGTTATGTGGATCATTTATTTACACTTCAAAGTATTTCCAAGGTCATCGCGTTAGCGTTAGCACTCATGGATCAAGGAGAGGACTATGTTTTTTCCAAAGTAGGAATGGAGCCAACAGGTGATCCGTTTCACTCGATTGCCAAATTAGAAACAAGCAATCCGTCAAAACCATTAAATCCGATGATAAATGCTGGAGCCTTAGCGGTAACCAACATGATTGAAGGGGAGTCCCCGACAGATAAAGTGGGTAAGCTATTGTCTTTCGTACATGAACTTGCGGGGGACAACACAATTGGTATTGATACTGAGGTTGCATCTTCAGAGTTTGAAACTGCCCATTTAAATCGTGCATTATGTTATTACATGAAACAAAATGGTATTATAGAAGGCAGTGTGGAAGAGTTGTTAGACGTTTATACGAAGCAATGCTCCATCGCGGTAAACATTCAACAACTTGCTCGTATTGGAGCCGTATTTGCAAATGAAGGTCGTGATTTACAGTCCGGTAGACAAATCATCCCGAAACACTTGGCTAGAATTTGTAAAACGTTTATGGTGACTTGTGGAATGTATGATGCATCTGGTTCATTCGCAATTCGAGTTGGAATACCTGCTAAAAGTGGTGTTTCTGGCGCAATTATGGGGTGTGTGAAAGATGTAGGAGGAATTGCTGTCGTTGGACCTTCTTTGGATGAAAAGGGGAATAGTGTTGTTGGAATGCAATTGCTAGAGATGTTGTCTAGTCGTTTAGAACTTTCCATTTTTTAATGGAGGCTTGTTACATATCTTTACTTGCATAATAATCAATAAAACGCTAATATAAATATAAGAAAGTCTGTTTTGAACGGAGGGGATTAACGTGTCATCTGAAGTAGCGATTGATCATCGCCATCAAGCATATGCCCTTCTTAAGGCCGATGCAGAGAAAATTGCAAGACTGATTCGAGTTCAGATGGATAATTTAACTATGCCGCAATGCCCTCTATATGAAGAAGTTCTTGATACTCAGATGTTTGGGTTATCTAGGGAGATTGACTTTGCGGTACGTTTAAACCTTGTTAATGAAGAGGATGGGAAGAAACTTCTAGAAGATTTAGAGCATGAAATGAATGCTTTGCATGAGGCGGCTTCTAATCAATCTTAATGTGTAAACTCAAATTACGCCAATTGGTGATAATTTGAGTTTTTTTACGTACAGGAACACTTTTTGTTTGTTAAAATAGGAGAAGTAACTTATTTCATCTACGTTTTTAAAATAGTAAAATAATAAAGAATCATTATATTTTTTATAGGAAGCAGGAATATGTTACTTTTGTGTAGTAAAGTGATAGAAGTAAGATTTCTTAAATGGAGCTCTATAATCTTACATAAGGATGGACAATATGAAGAAATTTTTTAAAGACTATGATTTTACGTTAATATTTATACCATTGATGTTAACCGCTTTCGGGGTTATGATGATTTATAGTGCATCGATGGTATCAGCCGTCGTTTTGTACGATGTACCGAGCAACTATTTTATGCTTCGGCAAGCGATGTGGTTTGGTTTAGGAATTGTGGCATTTGTGTTAACAATGCTATTTCCATATCAAAAGTATCAAAAATTAGTCCCGCTTATGATACTATTTACTATAATAAGCCTTGTATTGGTTAAATTAATGGGGAATGCTACTGGAAACGCTAGTTCGTGGTTTGAGGTAGGCCCGATTAAAATACAACCTTCTGAGCCAGCAAAGGTATTTTTAATTATTTATTTGGCCTCTGTTTTATCTAAGAAACAAGCTTATATTGATCGTTTTTGGCAAGCGGTCTTACCACCATTAGTTATTACGATAACAATTCTCGCATTAATTGCTGTTCAACCTGACATCGGTACAGCAGGCATTATTTTTGCAATTGCTTGTACAGTTATTTTAAGCTCAGGGATACGAACGAAACATATTGTTTTACTAGCAATCATTGGTATCGTATTTCTTGCTTTTGCGATTCCGAACATGACATCGGTTGAACGAGTTTCGCGTTTCACTGGTGCTTATGCGCCTTTTGAAGATCCAGAAGATGGTGGTTTTCACCTCATTCAATCCTATTTGGCAATTGGAACGGGTGGAATAACAGGGGTTGGCTTGGGACAAGGAGTACAGAAATTAGGGTATTTGCCAGAGCCGCATACAGATTTTATTATGTCGGTTATTGCTGAAGAGCTAGGATTCATTGGTGTTTTGTTTGTGTTAGCCTCATTAACTATTATTGTATTAAGAGGACTTTATGTTGCTAGAAAGTGCAAAGATGCTTTTGGCAGTTTATTAGCGATTGGGATTTCGTCAATGGTTGGTATTCAAGCACTTATTAATTTAGGAGCGATAAGTGGTTTGCTACCTATTACTGGAGTCCCTTTGCCGTTCATTAGTTATGGCGGATCTTCTTTACTTGTTTTGTTAGCTTCAATTGGAATATTGAATAATATTGCTAAACAAGCTAAACTTCAAGAAGATTACACATATATTAAACAAACTTCAAAGAATGCATATTCTGACATTCATGCAGGGAATGCAACACAATCTAAAGGAGGAAGATCATGGGTACAATCAAGAAAATCAATAAAATCCTAGTAGCTAACAGAGGAGAAATTGCTATTCGGGTATTCCGTGCATGTAACGAATTAAATATTCGTACGGTTGCGGTTTATTCAAAGGAAGATACTGGTTCTTTCCATAGGTATAAAGCAGATGAAGCTTACCTTATTGGTGAAGGAAAGAAACCAATCGACGCTTATTTAGACATTGAAGGCATTATCGAATTAGCTAAAAGCGTTGGAGTAGATGCAATCCATCCAGGATATGGTTTCTTGTCAGAAAATATTAATTTTGCTCGACGCTGTGAAGAAGAGGGTATTACATTTATTGGGCCAACCAGTGAACATTTACATATGTTTGGTGATAAGGTTAAAGCTAGATATCAAGCAGTTCAAGCTAATATCCCGGTAATTCCTGGGAGCGATGGACCTGTTTCTAGTTTAGAAGAAGTGAAAGCTTTTGGTCAGCAACACGGATATCCTATCATCATTAAAGCTTCTCTTGGCGGAGGAGGACGGGGTATGCGAATCGTCCGCAGTGAAGAAGCGTTACAAGATTCTTACGATCGTGCTAAATCGGAAGCAAAGGCTGCGTTTGGGGACGATGAAGTATATGTAGAGAAATTAGTAGAAAGCCCTAAGCATATTGAGGTGCAAATTCTTGGAGATGCAGATGGGAACATTGTCCATTTATATGAGCGTGACTGTTCTGTACAACGTCGTCACCAAAAGGTTGTTGAGGTAGCACCAAGTGTATCCTTATCAAATCGTATGCGTGAAGACATTTGTGAAGCAGCAATTCAATTAATGAACAATGTTAATTACTTGAATGCTGGTACAGTGGAGTTTCTCGTTTCTGGTGATGAGTTTTACTTTATTGAAGTGAATCCGCGTGTACAAGTGGAACATACGATTACCGAGTTAATTACTGGTATTGATATTGTTCAATCTCAAATTATGATTGCGGAAGGTCACAACTTATTTGATCAGCCAATCGGTATACCGCATCAAGAACATATTAAAACGCACGGATATGCGATTCAATCAAGGGTTACAACAGAAGATCCATTGAATAACTTTATGCCAGACACAGGAAAAATTATGGCATATCGTTCAGGTGGAGGTTTCGGTGTTCGATTAGATGCCGGTAATGGTTTCCAAGGTGCCGTCATTTCTCCATACTATGACTCATTGCTTGTGAAGGTATCCACATGGGCGCTTAGCTTTGAACAAGCGGCTAATAAAATGGTTCGAAACTTACGTGAATTTCGTATTCGTGGAATCAAAACGAATATACCATTTTTAGAAAATGTTATTCGTCATCCTCAGTTTTTAGCAAGCGAATACAATACGACATTCATCGATCAGTCACCTGAATTATTCGTATTTCCTAAGCGTAAAGACCGAGGAACGAAGATGCTAACATATATTGCTTCTACGACAATAAACGGTTTCCAAGGAGCGGAAAATAAGAAAAAACCTGCTTTAAGTAAACCGCGTATGCCAGAAGTGAAATCGTCCTTAGAAATTCCACAGGGCACAAAGCAATTATTAGATGAAAAAGGACCAGAAGCAGTAGCGGAATGGTTAAAACAACAAAATGAAGTACTTTATACAGATACAACTTTCCGAGATGCGCATCAATCCTTATTAGCAACTCGAGTACGCACAAAAGACTTATTGAACATTGCTGATCCTACTGCAAGACTACTACCAGATCTCTTCTCAGTAGAAATGTGGGGTGGAGCGACGTTTGATGTAGCCTATCGTTTCCTTAAAGAGGATCCATGGCAACGTTTGCTACAGCTTAGAGAAAGAATGCCAAATGTCTTGTTCCAGATGTTATTACGCGCCAGCAATGCAGTAGGCTACAAAAACTATCCAGATAACTTAATTCGTGAATTTGTTGAGAAGAGTAGTCAAGCTGGTATTGATGTATTCCGTATTTTTGATAGTCTAAACTGGGTAAAAGGTATGACATTAGCTATTGATTCTGTTAGAGATAATAATAAAATTGCGGAAGCAACGATGTGTTATACAGGTGATATTCTAGATGCATCGCGTCCAAAGTATGACTTACAATATTATAAAAACTTAGCCAAAGAACTAGAAAATGCTGGTGCTCATATTTTAGGTATTAAAGATATGGCAGGATTAATGAAGCCTGAAGCTGCTTATCAACTAATCTCAACATTAAAAGATTCTGTAGATATTCCAATTCATCTTCATACGCATGATACGAGTGGCAATGGTGTATTTACTTATGCAAGAGCCATTGAGGCAGGAGTAGATGTAGTAGATGTAGCGGCAAGCTCTATGGCAGGCTTAACATCACAACCGAGCGCAACGTCTCTTTACTATGCTTTAGAAGGAAACGAACGCCAGCCTAATTTAGATGTGAAAGCATATGAGCAGTTAGGGTTATACTGGCATGACGTTCGTAAGTTCTACCAAGATTTTGAAAGTGGTATGAACTCACCACATTCTGAAATATATGAGCACGAAATGCCTGGTGGTCAATATAGTAACTTACAACAACAAGCCAAAGCAGTTGGACTAGAAGATCGTTGGGACGAAGTGAAGAAAATGTACCGCCGTGTGAATGATATGTTCGGAGATATCGTTAAAGTAACACCATCTTCTAAAGTTGTTGGAGATATGGCTTTATTTATGGTGCAAAATAATTTAACTGAAGATGATATTTATGAACAAGGAGAAACAATCGACTTCCCAGACTCGGTAATTGAACTTTTTGAAGGGTATTTAGGCCAACCTTATGGTGGTTTCCCTCAAGAATTACAACGAATTATATTAAAAGGACGTAAGCCGATTACAGATCGTCCTGGTGAATTTTTGGATGCTGTTGATTTCAAAGACTTGAAAGAAACATTATTCCATAAATTAAATCGTCAAGTTACGAGCTTTGATATGATAGCATATGCATTGTATCCGAAAGTATTTATGGATTATCATCAAGCTTATGAACAGTATGGTGATATGTCTGTTCTTGACACGTTAACGTATTTTTACGGAATGCGTTTAGGGGAAGAAATTGAAGTAGAAATTGAACAAGGAAAGACACTAATTGTTAAACTTGTTTCGATTGGTGAACCACAATTAGATGGTACACGTGTTGTTTACTTTGAATTGAATGGTCAGCCAAGAGAAGTGATTGTGAAAGATGAAAGTATTAAAGCTTCTATAGAGGCGAGACCAAAAGCTGATAAAAATAATGATCGACATATTGGTGCTACAATGCCTGGTACGGTAGTTAAAGTGATCGCAGAAAAGGGCGAGAAAGTAAAAAAAGGAGATCACATTATGATTACCGAAGCAATGAAAATGGAGACTACAGTTCAAGCTCCATTTGACGGGAAATTAAAGGACATTTACGTTTCAAATGGCGATGCGATACATGTTGGAGACTTACTAATTGAGTTTGAAAAATAATAAGAGATAGAAAAAGAAGGTTAGCGTTGATTTTATAACGCCAACCTTCTTTTTTATATGAATAAAGCACAGCAGTGGTAGCTGTGCTATTTCTAACAAATTCAATAATTAATTTGTTGATGAGTCTTTCTCATACCGTGCACTTCTTGAAGAAAGTAGTATAAAGTAACTAAGCATTCCAAAGAAACAAGCAACAACAAGAGCGTGTAATAAAGCTACAATTAAGTTCTGTCCAGTAAAAATAATCATTGCTCCTAACAATACTTGGAGCAGTAATAATAAGAAACATACTGTCCAGCCGTAACGCATGATTTTACTTGATTTATAATGTTTTAATACGTGGATGAATAAAAAGAGCACCCAAATGAATAATAAACCAGCAACGAGTCGGTGTCCCATTTGTACCCATTGGTGAAAATTGTATTCCCCAAATGCAAACGGATTACTGTTCGTACAAAAAGGCCAACTTCCACAAACTAAGCTTGCTTCGATGTGACGTACTAATGCACCGGTGTACGTAATAGCTAAGGTGTAAATCGCCATGGAGTAAATTTGGATACGCATTGCTCGAGGTATAATTAATGATTTCGCATCAAACTTTTTATCTATCTCAAAGATCAGTAAAGTTAGTAACAAAATAGCTGCGAATGAAATTAAAGAGATACCAAAATGAATGGCTAATACGAAATCTGATTGCCCCCATTTAACTGCAGCAGCTCCTATTAGACCTTGAAGAACTAAAAAGAATATGGATAAAAATGCCAGTAATTTCGTTTCGCGAATATGGCCTATTTTTTTCCACGAAAAGTACGATAGAAGCAGTACTAAAAATCCTACACCACCTGAAACTAGTCTATGGCTTAATTCTATTACTAAACTAAAGGTTATTTCTGAAGGAATCAATTCCCCGTGGCATAAAGGCCAACTATCTCCGCAGCCCATACCAGAGTCCGTCTTGGTAACGAGTGCTCCTCCAATTAACACGAATAGCATGCCAAGTGTAGATAGGATTGCTAGTGTTTTTAATAATTTCATTTCTTCACCTCACTACATTTCCTAGGGCACTATTGTATATCTTAATATATGAACGGAAGTTACGTCCAATTATACATAGTCATGTCACTAATTTGACACAAACTATATATTATCATGGATTTCATGGAATTTCACTATTAGAATAAAAAGTACTTGCATTGTATAATTTTGTTTGCTAGAAATAGAGAAGGGTTAATTTTGGATATAGCAGTCATTCTTTGTAACGTTTGTGAAATATTTTTGAAATTGCAATCTCGTAAATATCGAAAACTTTCACAAATAAAGAACTGTTTTACGCTATAGGTGGATTGTTTTTTTAAATTTCATCTCTATAGTTTGTTGAAAGAATGCTAAATAAAATAGAAAGAAACAGAATTACATGATACAATATTATTTGGTTGTAAATAAAAATTCATAAATTTGTCACATGTTACTCCTCCTTTTATGAAATGTTCATGATGTATAATGATGGTATGCATGCGTTTTCAAAGATTTCGGTAGGGAACGTATTTTGAACGTTCATGGCTATGAATAATAAAGAGGGTAAAGTAAATGCTTACAAGAGCAAAACAGACTTATTGGGGAAGTTAGAGTTATTAACTGATTAATGCTATCAAGATGCTCCTTCATTAGGACAGCTTGATTGTCATAAAATAAAGAAAGAACAGAAAGAGAGGTATCATTTAATGAAAGGATGGATGGGAAAATCTCGCATCGTGTTACTATTTAGTTTTCTGATGCTTTTTCTAGCAGGGTGTGGGGATCCGCAACTTTCTGCCTTACAGCCAAAAGGTGAGGGCGCTCAAGCAAGTTATGATTTAATGATGTTAAGCGTTATTATTATGGCTGGTGTAGGTGCAATTGTAACGATTATATACGTTTTTGTACTAATTCGTTATCGACAAAAAAAAGGCAAGGAAGACTATGTACCTAAGCAAGTAGAAGGTAGTAAATCCTTGGAAATTGTATGGACAGCTATCCCAATAGTTTTACTAATCATTTTAGCTGTACCAACAGTACAAAAGACATTTATGCTTGCTGAAACAACTCCGTCAGAAGAAAATAAAGAAGACGCTGTTGTTGTAGAGGTAACGGGAAATCAATACTGGTGGCATTACAGTTACAAATATAAAGGAGAAGAAATTCAAACAAGTCAAGACCTTTATATTCCTACTGATCAACGTGTTTACTTGAAATTAACTGCCACTGATGTTATTCACTCTTTCTGGGTTCCAACTATTTCAGGAAAGATGGATACAAACCCAGGGCATAATGAAAATGAGATGTTCTTAAATGCATATGAAGAAGGTTTATATTCTGGGAAATGTGCTGAATTGTGTGGTCCATCACACTCCTTAATGGATTTCAAAGTGGTGGCCGTGAGTGCAGAAGAATTTGATCAATGGTTTAATGACATGAAGAACGCAGATCCAGAAGCAACACCTGAAACAGCTAGTGCGCAAGAAGGTAAAGAACTATTTGAAGATCAAAACTGTATTGCTTGTCATGCAATCGGTAATTCTCCAGCAGCGGTAGGTCCGAACTTAACATCCTTTGGTGACCGTGCTGAAATTGCGGGGATTATGGATAATAATAAAGAGAACTTAATTGAATGGTTACAGCATCCAGAGAATGTTAAGCCAGGTAATAAGATGACTGGTAAATATGGAAATACGGAAGCAGAGAAACCATTAACTGATGATGAAGCAAGCAAGATCGCTGATTATTTATTACAATTACAACCTTCAGAAGTAACACCTGAAGATGCGAAGGAAGAAAAATAGAGAGAATAGGGAGGTCGGTATCGTGAGTACAGCTACTGTACAAAAAAGAGGCTTTGGCGCAACTTTGTGGGACTACTTAACCACAGTTGACCACAAGAAAATAGCCATTTTATACTTGGTTGCTGGTGGCTTCTTTTTCTTACTTGGTGGATTAGAGGCATTGATTATCCGTATTCAGTTGATTAAACCAGATAATGAATTTATTTCAGCTGGATTGTACAACCAAATGTTTACAATGCATGGTACAACAATGATATTTTTAGCAGCAATGCCACTTATATTTACCTTAATGAACATTGCGCTACCATTGCAAATAGGTGCTCGAGACGTAGCATTTCCATTCCTTAACTCACTAGGCTTTTGGCTATTTGCTTTTGGTGGAGTATTGCTAAACTTATCTTGGTTTTTTGGTGGAGCACCAGATGCGGGGTGGACAGCATATGCACCACTTTCAGTTCAATCACCGGGTCACGGCATGGATTTTTATGTGATGGGGTTACAAATATCAGGAGCAGGGACGCTTATTGGTGGTATTAACTTCCTTGTTACAATCGTGAATATGCGTGCTCCAGGAATGACTTACATGCGTATGCCAATGTTCACTTGGGCATCTTTTGTAACAAGTATCTTAATTTTATTTGCATTCCCAGCACTAACAGTTGGTTTAATTTTAATGATGTTTGACCGTATGTTTGGAGCAAATTTCTTTGATCCAACAATGGGAGGAAACGTCATCATCTGGGAGCATTTATTCTGGATTTTCGGACACCCAGAAGTATATATTTTAATTCTTCCAGTGTTTGGTCTATTCAGTGACGTAATTTCTACGTTCTCTAAGAAACGTCTATTTGGTTATTCCGCAATGGTATTTGCGACAGTATTAATAGGTTTCTTAGGATTTATGGTATGGGCGCACCACATGTTTACAACTGGATTGGGTGCAGTAGCAAACTCGATCTTTGCGGTTGCGACAATGGCGATTGCAGTACCAACTGGTATAAAAATCTTTAACTGGTTATTTACGATGTGGGGCGGTAATATCCGAATGACTGTGCCAATGCTTTGGGCAGTAGGATTTATACCATCCTTTACAATCGGTGGATTTGGTGGTGTGATGCTAGCCGTTGCTGCTGCTGACTATCAATACCATGATACGTACTTCGTTGTTGGTCACTTCCACTATGTTATTGTTGGTGGTGTAGTGTTTGGTATATTCGCAGGTATCACTTATTGGTGGCCTCTATTGTTCGGTAAAGTACTTAATGAGAAGCTTGGTAAAATCGCGTTTTGGCCATTCTTTATTGGATTCCATATGACGTTCTTTATTCAACACATTCTTGGATTAATGGGAATGCCACGTCGTTATTGGAAGTTCCAGCCGAATGAGAGTTTGGATATAGGTAACTTAGTTAGTACAATTGGTGCCTTTTTAATGGCTATCGGTACAATTGTGTTTATTATCAACATTATCTACACTGCATTGAAAGAAGAGAAGTGTGGAACTGATCCTTGGGATGGACGTACATTAGAGTGGACTGTTCCATCACCACCGCCTTTCTATAACTTTAAGCAAATACCTTTAGTTCGTGGTTTAGATGCACTATGGGTAGAGAAAGTACAAGGAAATGGCGAAATGACTCCTGCTGAACCATTAGGTGATATTCATATGCCGAATAATACGTTTATTCCATTCATGATATCGCTAGGACTGTTTATTGCCGGAATCGGGTTTATTTATCAAGTAGATAATAAACAATGGTTAATTGTTGGTATTGCAGGATTGTTGATTACATTTATTTCTATGTTTGTACGTTCTATGAAAGATGATCTTGGTTATCACGTTCATAAAGAAGATTTAGAAAAGGGGGCTGGTTCTAAATGAGCGCAGAAGAATTAAAGCAGCTTAAACCAGGTCAGGGACCACATGAACCTGAAAAAGCTACCCTTGAAGGTAAAAATAAGTTTTTAGGCTTTTGGTTTTTCCTTGGTGGAGAGACAGTGCTGTTTGCTAGTCTGTTTGGAACGTATTTAGCGTTAAAAAATTCGAATCTAGACGGTCCATCCACTCAAGAATTATTTGGGCTTGAACTTGTGTTTATTATGACGATGATTTTGTTAACAAGCTCGTTAACAAGTGTTTACGCTATGTACCACATGAAGAACTATGACTTTAAGAAGATGATGATATGGTTAGGAATTACCGTTTTATTAGGTCTTTCTTTCCTAAGTCTTGAAGTTTACGAATTCTATGAGTATGTGATGCATGACGGACACACATTTACATCATCAGCCTTTGGCTCCGCATTCTATACGTTAGTAGGTACGCACGGAGCTCACGTTATATTTGGACTATGCTGGATTACGAGCTTGATGATTCGTAATGCGAAGCGAGGCTTAAATCTATACAACGCTCCAAAGTTCTATGTAGCTTCTTTATATTGGCACTTTATTGACGTTGTATGGGTATTCATCTTTACAGTAGTATACTTGATGGGAAAGGTGGGTTAATTCATGGAGAAGTACGCCGGTTCCACATCGTATGAATTTCAAAAAGAGAAAAATAAACAAGATATGAAATTTCAATTGGTTACATTTGCGTGTATGATCGTGTTTACTCTTATTTCCTTTGGATTAGTAATTGCGGAATTCAACCCAATGTTTACCATACCAATTATTTTGTTATTAGCATGTGTTCAAGTTGGTTTTCAACTATATTACTTTATGCATATGAGTCATAAAGGACACAGTTTACCATCGGTGTTTTTATACTCAGGTATATTTGTGGCGTTCATAACAATTCTTGCAATGGTCACTATTGTTTGGTGGTAATAAGATGAGGTCGGAGACTAAGTGCTCCGGCCTTTTCTATTTGCATATCAGCTTTATAAAAAAATAATAAAACGAATTTCTTTGTTATCAAAATATACATACTGAGTTCACAATTTTGTCACAATAAGGTCGTATGTGGATGGTGTCAATTGTATGTATTTCAAACTAAAATAGGTTATAATGAAAAATAGATTGTAAATTTAACACACCTTGGAGTGAGAATTATGTGGTTAGAAATACAAATATTTGGATTTCGTGCTTTGTGGAGTCCATTTTATGCATTGTTTGTTATTGCATTAGGTGTATTATATTATTTATTAACTGGTCCTTGGAGAAAGAAGTTTGGTGATGTGGATCGTCCCACTGTTTCTCAACAGGTGACTTTTTATGCTGGATTAGTATTATTGTATATTATTAAAGGTTCACCAATTGATTTATTAAGTCATATTATGTTTACCGCACATATGATGCAGATGGCATTGTATTATATATTATTCCCAACATTAATTATTAAAGGGATTCCAGAGTGGATGTGGAGAAAATTATTTTCAGCTCCAATTATTGCTCCACTTCTTAATTTGTTGACAAAGCCATTAATATCACTACTTCTTTTTAACGGTTTATTTTCTTTGTATCATTATCCTGCAGTGTTTGATTTCGCGAAAACGAGTGTTGTTGCACATGCTGTAATTACTACAGGTATTTTATTCGCTGCCTTTATCGTTTGGATGCCAATATTCCCACCTATAAAGGAAAAGGATACCATGTCACCAGTTTTTAAGATAGGTTATGTATTTGCAAATGGGGTTTTATTAACTCCAGCTTGTGCATTAATTATTTTTTCTACAGAGCCATTATATAGTACATATACAGATGCTAGTGCATGGATGTCTGCATTGAGCCTATGTGTGCCTGGAGATGTTTTGGGAACGTTATCTTTAAGTGGACCTCAAATATTTTCACCAATGCCTGTTCTTGAAGATCAGCAGCTAGGTGGTATTATTATGAAGGTTACACAAGAAGTTGTTTATGGTATCTATATTGGTATGATATTCTTCCCATGGTTCTTAAAAGAGCAAGATAAGATTGATCCATTACCGGAAGAATCAAACTAATCGATAACCATTATTATAAAGAGAATGAATAGTAAAGTGGGGGAGAAATATGCCATTATTGCCGACGTTAAGTACGTCTTTTATCGTAATAAGTGCTATTCTAGTAGCTATAGGATGGGTGCTAATTGCTCGCGGAAAGGTTCATGCTCATAAGAAAACGATGATTGCTGCTGCAATTAGTGCATTGACGTTTTTTATTATTTATCTTTCAAGAACCATATTTATAGGAAATACGAGCTTTGGTGGACCAGAGCATTTAGAAATTTACTATACAATATTTTTGATTTTCCATATCATTCTTGCTACAGTTGGAGCAGTTTTTGGCCTTGTTACGTTAACTTTGGCATTCAAGCGTAACATTGACAAACATAGAAAGCTTGGACCGATTACGAGTGTCATATGGTTCTTTACCGCTATAACTGGTGTTATGGTATATTTACTGTTATACATCATTTATGAAGGTGGAGAAACGACGAGTATGATTAAAGCTATATTAGGATTTTAAACACCTGTTTAGACAGGTGTTTTTTTTATGGGTGATTGTTTGGATAGGAATAAGGGGGTTAGTGAACGTGAATAGCATTTGCTTGGAGGGATATTGAATGTATATATCGCTGCCGTGGCAAGCGCAATCATACATAGCGTCTGATCACTATTAAAGGAAATAATTAGGGCGACGGATTTCACTAGTAAGCCTAGATGGATTGTTCATTTACATTATTATGTTTCCATCGTCTCGAAAACAAGGATATGCAAAAGAGGGTGTAGAATATTTAATTTAATGAGCTTTTCAACAGGGGTGTGTCCCTTGTATAATCGTAACATATTTTACAAGGAATACGTTATCCTCTTAAGTTTTGAAAAGCAATAGTGTTAAAGAACAGAAAGGAGAGCTCACATGGTAAGAATTGAGCAATGCACTGAAGGTCATTTATCGGAGGAAACACTACAATTAGATTCATACGCCTTTCAAGTGCCCCTAACTGCAGAGAGAAGAGAGGTGACTGACAAGCAACTAGAAATAGAAAACATTTATGGATTATTTAATGAAGATAGTCTTGCAGCCAAATTAAATGTAATTCCTCTGCACCTTTACTTAGGGGGGGATATCATTCCTTTTGGAGGCATTGCATCTGTTGCTACGTGGCCAGAATATCGCCGTAAAGGCTATGTAGCGAAACTATTGCAGCACGCGCTGAAAGAAATGCATAGTAATGGTATGGTATTGTCCCTTCTTCACCCTTTTAACATCGGATTTTATCGTAAATTTGGTTGGGAACTTACGCTTGAAAAGAGAATGATTTGTTTATCTCCTAATCATATACCGTCTGTTAAGCCAAGTGGTTACATCAAGCAGGTTACATATGAAGGAAATAAACAAGAGCTTCATTACTTATATGTGCAGAAGGCTAAGCAGTACGGTCAAATGATCAATCGGACGGAATTTTGGTGGAAGCATCGTATTTTATCAGATAAAGAATTACGTATCATTGTGTCATATAATGACGATAGGCAAAGTGATGGTTACATGTTAACGAAGATTAAAGAAGGTCAGTTATGCATAGAAGAGTTTATTTATACAACAAATGAAGCGTGGCAACGATTGATGATGTGGGTGAAAAATCATGATAGTATGGTTGATAAAGTAAAGATGTTGTTATTACCAGATGATCCATTCGTGTTCTATTTAAATAATCCTCACGTTGAAGAGCAAAGACAGGCGTATTTTATGACTCGTATCGTTGATTTATATGAGTTTCTACGCATCTATCCGTATGCTCTGACTACTGGAGAATATACGATTCATTTACATGTACAAGATGAATATGCATACTGGAACGATGGGAAGTGGACGATACATCTTCAAAATGGAAAAGCACAGGTTGAGAAAGGATGGCAAGCCAAGGCTGATGTAGCTTTAAGTGGAAATATCAACACATTTGCTGCACTTCTACTAAATAGTCAATCAGTTGAACATTTACAACAATTTGGCTATGTACAAGTGGATGGAGATGTACGTATTGTTAAACAATTCATTTGTAATCGGACACCAGCTTTATTAGATTTCTTTTAAAAAGAAACCAAGCTAATCCTTCCTATAAGGGTTAGCTTGGTTTCTGTGTGTCTATATTTTAAAATTAAGCTTGATAATACCAGCCTCTTTTGCGGAATTAAATGCAATGACAAATAATGGTCCAATAAAGAAGCCGAGAATGCCAAAGATTTTTAATCCTAAGTACATCGAAATAAGTGTTGCTAATGGGGATAAGCCGATGTGACTTCCCATAACTTTCGGCTCTACTGTTCGCCTTATCGCTAGTAAGACGATGGCGAGAATGGCTAATTGTGTTCCCATGAATAAATCACCAACAATGAACATGTACACAGACCAAGGACCGATAATGGCAATCGATCCAATAATCGGGATAAAGTCGATTAGCCAAACGATGATGGACATGATTAATGCTACTTCTGGTGCAATGATTAATAAACCGATTAACGTAGCAATAAAAATGATGATACTAACGAGAAATTGAGCCTTCAAAAAGCCCAACACAACATAGGTGAGCCGTGCATTCATAAAGTGAACTTTTTCCGCTGTTTGAACGGTCATATGTTCATATGCTTTCGCTCTTAACCTTGGCATATCTAACATGAACAAAAATAATGCAATTAAATAAATCAAGAAACTAATAAGATAATTTGGAATACTTGAAAAAAATCCCGCAATTTCTGTTAAGTTACTCTTTTCATTAATGGAGTCCTTAAACTGTTCGAGACTAGATTGAAATCCATTTTCTACTTGCTTCACTAATTGGGGAGGAAATTGTTCTTTAAATTGAATGGTATCTTCTTCCCATTCGCTGAAAAAGTCTTCCACTTGAGCAACATAGGAAGGAGCTTTATCTATAAAGGTAGCAATTTGTGAAACAGCCTTTGTGATTAAAAAAGTACCAGCTACTGATAATATAATTAAAAAAGTAATATAGACGAAGATTACAGACAATTTCCGTTTCCATTTCAATCTATGTTGACACAAGCGTACAGCTGGATTTAAGAATAAGGCTGTAATGAATGCTAAAATAATTGGTATAGAAATGGGAATTAAGAAATATGCTGCAATGATTAATATGATGGATATCAATAGTATAATCCATTGTTTTTTGCTAAGATATCTAAACAATTTAGATCAGAAGGCTCCTTTCCAACAACTATCTATTTCAAAATATAGCATGAAGATGGTGCTTTGAACAGATAATAACGTTAAAAATTCCTTATCTTCTATTAGGCTTGTATAGTGGAAGTACTTTATTACTTGTTTTTAATTTCCTTTTGCTATATAGAAGCAGTATCGATAAGTTTGCTTCCTTTTATACTTATGGGGTTGATGAAGGAGAGGTTGGGCATTATGTATAGGGACTTCGAGAGCATGCTTTCTATCGTAAAAGATAAGCGACTGTTGCATTTGAAAGATGAACAGTCGCTTTTTACTAAATTGGGCCTTTTATTTGTTTTCTTCAGGTGGAAAAGTTTTAAGTGCATTAATCTTTTCTAGAACTTCTTTTTGATTATTTAATTCTGCCCATTCTTTTAGTTCCGTTAACACTGCTTGAGAAGGCCTGCTACCAACTTCAAAATCTAATAAGTGGGTTTTTACACGTGCTAGTAGGCCTTTCGCGCGATCAACAGCACTTGTTGGAAATTCTTCGTCGTTATCTCCATATTCTATGCCGTGTGGATAATAATGTGACCCAAGCAAAGGAGACATTAGTTTCATTAAAGCATCTCCGCGATCTACATCGCCTTCTATTGCGTATCCTTGTACACGTACATAAAACGTTAGTCCCTTTGTGTTCGTTTTTAACTTATAATCGTATGTAACACGTTCATAATCCCATTGATCTGCTCTTACAAATCCTGATTTATCCATAATATAATCCAGTTCTTTAAGGTCTAGAGTAGCACCTTCGATACCAATTCCTTCAATTTTCATTATGCTTACACCTCACAAAGATTGTTAATATAACAAGTAAGAAAACGCATTCTATTTACATCATATAAAAAGTTTCGATAAGTTGCAATTGTTTACAGTATAAAACGTAAAAAAAGTAAGTGAAATGTATCGTAACAAAGAATGACATACAAAAAATTACATTCATGAACTCGATGAAATTGGAAATGCTATCGTTATATGGGAAGATATTTTTTCTCTTTGCAAGTCATTAAAAGGAGGAATATGTAAATGAAAGTTGTGAAAGACATGATGACGACGGATATAGAGAGTTGTTCCGTTGATAGCAATGTGTATGAAATAGCAAAGAAGATGTCTGACAAAGAAGTCGGATCGATTCCTATTTGTGATGAGCAAAATCACCTCATTGGCATGGTGACAGATCGAGATTTAGTAGTGAGAGGCTATGCTCAAAAAAAAGCAGGTTCTACTCCAGTTACAGATGTAATGAGTGAAGAACTTGTGACGTGTGAACCGAATACATCCCTAAAAGAAGCAAGCGGAGTCATGTCCGAAAAGCAAATACGTCGTCTTCCTATAGTCGATCAAGGGAAATTAGTCGGTATTGTATCGTTAGGAGACTTATCCTTGGACAAATATTCAAATGAAGCAGCCGGCCATGCATTAGAAGAAATATCAGAACGACCAGAATTACATTAATAAGCATTCACTCTGGCCGAGCAAACTGCCAGAGTGAACTTTTTTTGTGTCAATTGGAGTGCATGTGTTACTAGAATGAATACATAATTGCTAGAATGTCTAATATAATAATAGCATCGGGTAGACAAAGGAGATGGACAATGAAACGATTGATACGGGTGTTGGTCCTTATAATTACAATGATCATAGTATTTCCTTTAGTAGAGCAATATATTCCTTCTTTGATTGAGCAAGGTAGGAACGAAGAAGCGCAGCCTAACAACCAAAAGGAAGTTTCTCATAAAGAACAACAGTTAGACAAGCAACAAGAAGGTTCTATAAACGACGCTTATTCATCTTCTATTATCAAGTTAATGGGACAATCGGAAGAACGTATAATAGAACAGTTCGGTCAACCAGTTCGGCGTGATGAAACGTCCTATGCGTATTCGTGGTGGATCTATAAGTGGGCTGATAATTACATGCAAATAGGAATGCAAGATGGGAAAGTGGTTACAGTTTATCGCATTGGAGAAGATTTAGCCTTACCATCTATTGAAACAGGTGCAAATTTCGTTGATGTATGGGAAACCTTTGATGCTAAACAGTCCCAAGAAGTTGAAATAAACAATAAACGAGGCTCCTTCCAATTACAACTCACCGAACAAGATTTGAAGCAAAGGCCATTGTTACATGTGCAGGAAAACATATATATGCAGTTATATTTTGATACATTAAATGATGCGTTGTCTTCAGTAAGGTTGGTAACAGATGACGTTTTATTACAACATCGTTCCTATGAGATGTATTACCGAGGTACTTTACCTGAAGTGACACCATTGTCTTCGAAAGATTGGATGGAGATAGAAACGAATACGGCTCAACAAGTGTTTGATATTACGAATCACATCCGTAAACGGTGGAAACAGTCACCGCTTAAATGGGATGAACAAGTCGCATCAGTAGCGTTTCAACATAGCAAAGATATGAAACAGAACAATTACTTTTCTCATATTGCGCAAGATGGGAATGGATTAAAAGAACGGTTAGAAAAAGGGGAGGTTCGTTATTTGTCAGCAGGGGAGAATATTGCCGCACAGTATCCAGATGCACCTGCTGTTGTAGAAGGATGGCTAAATAGTGAAGGCCACAGGGAAGCATTGTTGCATGAGTCCTATACGCATTTAGGTGTTGGGGTGTACCGGTATTACTATACGCAAAACTTTATTGAAAAACGAAACTAGTAAAATGTCCAAGCACATGTACATTTCTTCTTCATATAAGTATAGTACGATATGCGTGAAGGGGAGAGAATGCATGAGTGAAGGTAAGTTAGATCCCTCTGTAAAAGAGTTTAAAGCATTTGTTCAACAGCACCCAAAAATGGTAGAAGTAGTTAGGAAGAAAAACGAAACGTGGCAATCTTATTATGAAAAATGGGTGCTACTCGGGGAAGATGACGAGTATTGGAATGACTTTAAAGGAGAAGTTGGGGCGGAGAAGCTTGTAGAAGATAACGCGGAACCTACAAAGCAAACGAATCAACAAGCAGACCAAGATAGCGAAAATCAATTATTCACCCAATTTATGAACCTTATAGAAAATGTTGATTTAAATAAAGTAGAAGGTCATATACATCAATTAAGTAGTGCAATTGACAATGTTCAAGTGTTAGTAAACCAATTTCAAGATATGAAGTCTTCGGGTATAAGCAAACAGCAAAAACGGTCTCCTTTTCAATTTGGTCGAGATTAGGGGAGGGCGAGAGTGATGCAACCTAGAGTATATCAATATTTAGAAAGTAAACCAGAGTTACTTCGTTTTATGCGAATGAATCCTAAGTGGTATCGACGAGTTACTCGAGACCCTAGCGTTTTATCGTTAATAGAACAAGAGTCTAAATATTACTTTGGTCAAACAACACCTCAACGTATGGAAAAAATGACAAATCAATTGCAAATGGTCCAAACGCTTATCCAAATGGCTCAAGCAATGAAAGACTAAACTTACTATTTCAGATTGAATGAAGTATTTGTTATGATATATATGGAGGTGAATCGCATGATAGCTACTACAGAAACTGTAGAAATATTGGACCAATGCGATTTCGTAAGCCAATTCATTATACAGTCAAATGTTTATGAACGATTTTTACAAGCGAAGCAAGCTTTAAATCGAGATAAAGAAGCACAACAGCTAATCGCTGCTTTTCAACAAATAAAAGAGCAATACGAGGATGTGCAACGTTTTGGTCGCTACCATCCAGATTATAACCACATTATGAAATCGGTTCGTGCTAAAAAGCGTGAAGTGGATATGAATGAATGTGTAGCACAATATAAGTTAGCGGAACGAGCATTACAAAGCCTTTTAGATGATATCAGTGAAGCGATAGCTTATAGCGTGAGTCCAAATATTAAAGTACCGAGAGACGGACTTGCGCTAAAAGATACTGGTGGTGGGTGTGGTTGCGGCTCAGGTGGAGGATGTGGCTGCTCGTAGGTTATTTTTCCAATCGAATGCAGTCTGCGCACATGCTACCGTAGCAAAATAATTTTCGCTGTGGAATTAGAAACCGGCATTGGTCAACTATAAGCGTCTCATGCCTTCTGAAAAATACAAGGAAAGTGTGAGGCGTTTATTTTTCTTAGCTTTAGCAGCTCCATGGGTTAACGCTTTTTCTATACACGTTTTTGTAACGTCACGACTATACACTCTTCATATATAAACGGCACACTAGTAATGTGCTTTGTCACGTAACATTTGATTTTCTCGTGATCGTTTAAGCTTTCTAAAAAAATATTCCAAGCTTGGGCTAAATCGGACATGATGATTCTCCTTTGCTGAAACCAGTTGATTTATATTGATGCACGAAAGAAAATTTGCTAAACTTTAGCTTAAAGATGGAGATGAGAGAGGAATACATATGTTTACAAAAAGACAAGGATTAATTGTTTGGTTTCAACATATGAAGCATGTGAGAAATATTAAGCGATACGGTCATTTAGTTTATGTTTCTAAGAAGCACCGTTACGCGATGATTTATGTGAATCAAGACGAAATAGAAAACGTTACACAGAAATTGAACCGTTTACATTATGTTTCTAAAGTGGAGCCTTCTTATAAGCCGTTTATTAAGACGGAATATGAAAATTCTAAACCAGATAAAGCAAAAGAATATGACTACAAATTTGGTAGTTTATAAAAAGCATGGGGCTTCCCCATGCTTTTTATATGATGAGAATGAATTTCGAAATGCAACTATTCTTATTGAAATTTGAACAAATCTATGTGGGTAAGAACCATTGCGTTCAATTCAGAAGAGTTTGAATGTGTTTCTTAAGTAAGTGGGGCAATGTAACGATTCATTCGTAATACACCAATCAAGTGGTTGTAATACAATTCGGTTTCATTAAATATATGGCTTGGTTGGACCGTTAACTCAATGATGTCTTTATCAATACTGGTGGCGAATTTTTTCATTAGTTCGTATCGCTTATTCGCCTTATCGTGAGGAAAAGGGATTCCTTCGCGGCAAATATAGATTGGCTGAAAATCACCTACTGTTGTCGGATGCATGCTAATTGCAAGGGAAGTTCTTTTCTCGTCTTTTATCACGGTATGAAAAGCAAAGATATGCTGAATGCGTTGTGGCATGGATTGAGCAATAGTTAGCAGTTCATAAATATCAGAGTACCCTTCCCCTAATTCAATAAATCGTTGTATCATTATGTTCACCTCTATGCATATTCTCTTTGTTACTGTAGCATGAAGTGGAAGAGATGTGAATGATATGTTCTTTACTTGTCATAATCATTTGTTTTATTAATCCTCAAATTTGTTAAAATAGCATTAGATTAATTAAAGAGAGGTAATGAAATGTTCCGTAGTTTTTTGGTTTGGATGACACCAGTGCTGCTTTTACTAACTTTTCTCCTTACCTATCAATGGAGTTTATTTCAAAGTGGAAGTGCAGCACAGTTGAGTAAGCAACAGCACGACCCTAAAACGGTAGTCGAGGTTACACATCGTAATCATCAATTTTATATTACCCAAACCTTTACTGATTTAAGTGAAAAATCGTATGAAGTTGTTATTCCTAAACAGGCTGAGCACATGCAGTGTAAGTACAATGAAAATGAGGAATGTATAGTAGAAACACAGGAAGACAAGCAGTGGGTTACAATTCGTGAGCAGGAGCAGCTCGAATTAGAATATACAATCGCTGCTCCTGCCGATCAAATGCTGTATACAAATTGGTTTACACATTTGAAGGACGATGGGGAAGATGTCTTGATGGATGTAGAAGTGAATTTTGCTACTGAATCCGGGAAGCCTTCTAAATGGATTGCTCCATCAAACTCAATGGCGTCGATTGAAAAAGAACACATCCAGTTCTTCCAATGGGAAAAAGACAACGTATCTGACATGCCATTGATTCATTTAATAAATGGTAATTATGAGGAATACACGTTCAATGATTTATTCGTTTATGCAAAAGAAGGTTTCTCTGTTCCTTTAGAAGACATTCAATTAGCCAAGGATAAAATTGATGAACCGCTTGTGATGGTATTTGATCCTACTATAGAGTCGCAGGTTGGTGATGGATATATTGTAACACCGAATGCAAATGTACCTAGCATTAAAGCAGATTTGTTAACAAGTCGTCTGCACAATCAATATACCATTACAGACCAAGATAAACATATTCTACATGCTGTGATTCACTTATTCGAACCGAAAGTAGAGGTAAGCGAGAAAAGTAAAGCGATAGCAGAACAAATAAGAAGCACCTTTACCCTAGAACAGGTTAACTTGTGGAAAGAATTGGTGCTAACAACAGAAGGAAAAGGACAGAACTTCCCACATGCCCTTGACCAATCCCTATCTTCTGTGTATGGATACCCAACAACATATTTTCAAACGAGTGGTAAACGAAATGTACCTATTCTTTATTTTTTCGATACGAGACCTCTGTATGTGAATGGGGATGAAGCAAATGTTAAATGGCATTCTGTTCTCTTGAATGAGGAGCGATATTTTCCTCTAGCTGGTCTAGCTGAACTATTTCAATTTGAAGTAGTTGCTATACCTTCAGAATCAGAGTATATCGTTCGAAAGGGTCAAAATAGCTGGCGTTTTAATGTAAATAAAGATACGTTTATATACAATCAAGAGGATTTCGGTATTAAAAAGAAGGGTGTAGTTGAAATAGCAGAAGAAGTATATATCAAGTCTTCACTTATAGAAGACATTTGGGACATTACGGTTTATCATGATGAAATTGGTCTTTATTTAGCCTATAGAAATCAATAAAAAAGCCTGCAGATTTTGACATCTGCAGGCACCTTTTTGGAATAGACGAATGCTATTCCAAAAGGTAAAGGGAGAGGAGAAACCGGAGGAAGAACTTATGGGGAAACGTAAGCCTTCTCCGTCTTCAGAGTAACCAGGGAGACCTGATTGCTCAATAGTATTATGTACATGCAATAGATGAGATATACATAAAAATAGTGGTTTCGATAAATAAATATAATAAATAGAGTCGCACTGCAAAAGGGATTCCTAGAGGAAATAAACATAGAATATTTCCGTTTAGTGCGTTTTATGGTAGGATTATTAACGAAAAAGCACGAATGAGTTAGCCATCAAGACGCTCATCTATAGATGGTGGAATGAAAAGGAACGAGGATAACTTATTTTGCACCTTTTTCTCATAAAGGAAAGGAGGTTTTCTTCCTATGCGCGTAATCTCTGGTGAATTTAAAGGTAGAAAATTAATACCAGTCCCTCATAAACATACACGGCCAACAACGGATAAAGTAAAGGAATCCTTGTTTCAAATGATAGGTCCTTACTTTGAAGGTGGAATTTGTTTGGATTTATTCGCTGGAAGTGGCGGACTAGGGATAGAGAGTCTTAGTCGTGGTGTCGATCAAGGTATTTTCGTTGATAAGCATCCAAAAGCGATTGCGACGATTTATGAAAATGTCAAATCGTTACGTATAGAAGATCGAGTAGAGGTATATCGTACAGATGCTTTTCGTGCATTGAAGGCCGCAGCGAAACGAGGGTTACAATTCAACTATATTTTCTTAGACCCTCCTTACGATAAAATCTCATTTGAGGATTTATTTGAATTCATTGATGCAAATGAATTACTAACAGAAGATGGTGTCTTAGTATGTGAGCATTCTGTTGATCAGATGCTTTCAGAACAAATAGGACCATTTAAGCAACAACGCAGTGAAACATACTCAAGTATTATTACCGTAAGTCTGTATACATATTAAAGTGTATCCGTTTTTCATGATGAAAGGAGATAGTTTGGTGGCTACATTAGCAATTTGTCCTGGTAGTTTTGACCCTGTTACGTATGGTCATTTGGATATTATTGAACGGGCGGCGAAGGTGTTTGATCACGTCGTCGTTACCGTTTTTAACAATAGTGCTAAAAACTCGTTATTTACAGTAGAAGAAAGAAAAGCATTGCTACAACAAGCAACAGAGCAGTATAGTAACGTTTCGATTGATTCAAGTAGTGGCTTGTTAATGAACTATGCAGAAGAGAAAGGAGCTAATGCGATTGTTCGCGGATTACGGGCAGTAAGTGATTTTGAGTATGAAATGCAAATCACCTCTATGAACCGTAAACTTAATGAAGATATTGAAACGTTCTTCGTCATGACAAACAATCAATATTCTTTTTTAAGTTCAAGTACTGTGAAGGAAGTCGCTAGGTTTCATGGTGATGTATCGGAGTTAGTTCCTAAAATCGTTGATAGCGCCTTAAAAGAAAAATACGCAAATATGGCCCGTTGATTTTTTGATCAAGCGGGCTTTTCTTTTTTTATTTAGAAGATGGTTAATGCATAGAGCCCCTGCTTACTTTCTTTTCGAAGGGCGACGTTTCACTTGCGCCCATAGAAGAAAGATACCAATCAATAAGGTGATTAAAGTCAATGGTGGGCCGATACGTGTCATGTGTAGCAATGCATCATTCCATAAATCCCCCTTTTGAAGGAAAGCGGGAATAGCGGTTTGTTCAGCTGTGTTATTCACGTATAATGGTGTGTAAAGCATATAAGTTAATACTACGGCAAATACGCCGTGTAGTAGCCGAGCAATAAAATATGGGGTAAATGGAATATCTGTTTCTGCTAGTATGCTTGCAACTTGTGCCTGAACTGAAAAACCATTGAAAGCTAATATAAAGCTAACGCACATAGCTTGTTGCAATAAATACGTATCTACTTCTGAAGTGAGTTGAGCACCTAATGTAATCTCAAACAAGCCTGATATAAACGGGATAGTAAGGTCAGGAGTTACACCTAACAACTGAAAAAAGATAGCAATACCACTCCCAATCAATGGGGTGACATTAACTAAATATAATAGCTGATTAAGAACAGAAAACAAAATAATAAATCCACCAATAATTAAAAGCGTCTGAATAGAAGAAAGTACTGCATCACCAAATAATTTTCCGAACGGTCTGCCATCCTCGACTCGAGTAGTATGTAACGCTTGCATTGCTCGCTTAACAGAAAAGACAGGCTGAAAACGCTCCTGCTTTCTCTCCTCGTCCTTGCCATAAAATCGCATACATATACCGACAAGAGTATTACCAACATAATGGCTTACAGCTATTAATATGCCGAGTTTTGGATCATTAAAAAAACCAACAGAAATAGCGGCAAAGATGAATAATGGGTTAGAAGCATTCGTAAAAGAGACGAGCCGTTCCGCTTCTATTTTTGTTAATTGGCCTTCCTGCCTTAGTCTTGCAGTAAGCTTAGCGCCAGAAGGATATCCACTAGCCATTCCCATTGCCCAAACGAAGCTACCTGCTCCTGGCACTTTAAAGACGGGTCTCATAATAGGCTCACATAAAATCCCGATGAATCGGACGACGCCAAAACCGATTAACAATTCAGCCGTTACAAAAAACGGTAGTAAAGATGGGAATACAATTTCCCACCACATTTCTAGTCCGCGAATAGATGCTTCATAAGATTGAGCAGGAAAACGGATGAGGGCGATAGCTACAAAGAAAGCGGAACAGGCGAGCATAAATGATTTTATTTGTGATTTCATCGGTTTTGCCCCCTATGAACAATCGACTACTTGTACGTACCGCGTGGCGGTTTGAATTTGTATGTAAAAGATTAAGAAGTACAAGCGTTCTTTACCACTATACGCTCATGTGAAGGGTGATTATGCCATAAAATAATACAAATCGTACAAGAGAGGGGGTATTTTCTTGACTAGGCCCAAAATTGGCATTGCACTTGGTTCAGGTGGGGCGAGAGGTTTTGCCCATTTAGGCGTATTAAACGTATTACAACAAGAAAATATACCAATAGATATGGTAGCAGGAACGAGTATGGGAGCGTTAGTTGGAGCTTTTTATTGTGCAGGACAAGAGATGGAAACGATGTATCGACTAGCTCGTACATTTAAACGAAAATATTACACCGATATTACCGTTCCTAAAATGGGTTTTATTCAAGGGAAGCGTATAAAAGAGTTGATTCGTATGTTTACATTTAATAAACCACTTGAAGCATTAGATATACCCCTTTCTGTAATTGCAACAGACATATATAATGGAGAGAAGGTCGTGTTTACACAAGGAAATGTTGCAGAAGCCGTTCGTGCAAGCATATCCATACCAGGTATATTCGTTCCCGAAAAAGTAGGGAAACGGTTGCTCATTGATGGAGGCGTAGTAGATCGACTGCCAATTTCCACAGTAAAACAAATGGGAGCCGATATCATTATTGCAGTAGATTGCGCTCATTTTCATGCAAATGATGACATCGCTTCTATATTTGATGTCATTATGCAAAGCTTAGATATTATGCAGGATGAATTTATGAACCGCATTCCACTTGATGCCCACGTCGTGATGCGTCCTAATGTAGCACAATTTAGTTCAAGAGCATATACCGGCATTGAAGCCATCATAAAAGAAGGTGAAAAAGAAGCCGCATTACACATCGCAACATTGAAAAACTGTATAGCCAATTGGAAGGAGTCAAACCATGAATCAGAATAAACGTTACCTTATTTTTGGGATAGTTGTGGCATTACTTGTCTTTTTTCTATCCTTTTATCGTTTACCGTATTATATTTATAAACCTGGATCAGCCGATGCATTAAATCCGATAGTACAAGTGGACAATGGGTATGAAAGTGAAGGGGATATGCATTTAGTTACAATTAGAGGGGGGCAAGCGTCAATTGTACAATATGCTGTAGCAAAGCTGATGCCCTACCAAACCATATACCCAAAGAAAGATGTTATTCCAGAAAGTATAAGTGATAACGAATATATGCATATGCAGCTGCAAATGATGGAATCTTCTCAAGAAAAGTCAAAAGTAGTTGCTTACGAAGCTGCTAATAAAGACATTACAATAACTTATGACGGTGTCTATGTCATGAGTGTAGAGGATAGCGCTCCAGCTAACGACGTATTAAAAGTCGGAGACCGTATTATTCAAGTAGATGACCAGCCTATTAAGAAATCAGAAGACCTACTAAATTATGTAGAAGGAAAAAAAGTAGGGGATGCAGTAGAAATAACCTTTGAACGTAAAGACGAGACTAAAACGGAATCCGTTCAAATGGTGAAGCATCCAAACGAAAATAGGGCCATAATTGGTATTACATTAGTGACAGATCGAAACGTAGATGTAGATCCAGGAATAGAATTTACTAGTGGCGAAATAGGTGGACCTAGTGCGGGATTAATGTTTTCTCTTGAAATATATGACCAGTTAACAGAAGAAGATTTAACAAAAGGGAAAGAAATAGCTGGAACAGGTGAGATTTCTTATGAAGGTAACGTTGGCCCAATCGGAGGAATTGATCAAAAAGTGGTAGCTGCTGATAAAGAAGGCGCTGATATATTCTTTGCACCAAATGAAGGCGGGAAGCAAGGTTCAAACTATAATATTGCTGAACAAACCGCGAAAGACATTGAGACTGACATGAAAATTGTTCCTGTAGATACATTTGAAGAGGCGGTGACGTATTTAGAGCAACTTGAATCAAATTAAAATGAAAACCTGCGTACAAACACGTTAGTTTATACGCAGGTTTTCGTTCTTTTAAAGACAATGAGGGATATTAACTTTTTTTGATGTAACTTATTCAGGTGCAACATCAAATATATAGTAATCCGATGTATACATGACAGTTTTTACAATAGTGGTTTTGTTTTCCTTTGTGAAATGTAGTTCGTTGCCTTTTTGTTTATCGAAAGCCCAACCTTTGTTTCCCATATATAGTATGGCCTCTGGAAAGGAATCCTCTTCCTCTGTTTCACTATCTGCTTTGTGAACGGCTATAAAACGAGTATTCTCTTTATTGATTGGAACATAGGTGACATCTTCCAATTGAAGCTGAATAATACCTTTTATAATGGGTAATGGATTTCCTTCCTGAAACAATGTATCAGAAAATTTGACGGCAAAGGCTCCAATGACTAATGAAAAAACAAAAGCAAAAATCAAAAACCATCGGAGTATTTTTTTCACTTTATGTTTCCCCCTAAATACAATTGATTCGCTATCCTACATCATAGACGGATGCACAAGAGGAAAAGTTTCATATTTTGATCAATGCGTCATCAACGGGGGTTGAAATTCCTTTTTACGTATGGATTGTTTCTTGTTAGGTGGAATGATGGCGTAATAACTGTCCATCACCCTTTCTTCTATCGTTAAATAGGGATGGGAATGTTTGTGAATTTGCGTGATTAAAGGAACATCCATCTGTTTTTTTATTTGATGTAAATAGTTCTTTCCGGTAGGCGTCATCCCTAAAACACGAACGTATGGAATTTTATCTATTTCTTTAATCATCTTTAATTCTTCTTTCGTAGTATTGGTTAAGATATTTACCATAATACGTTGTAATCTTGTCCACGTATATCGTTTTGATTTCACTATATTCATCCATTGTGTAAAGGTTTGTGCTTTTAGGATTGTTTGTTTTAACTTGTTCTCTAAGCCTTCTTCCATCCCTTGTATGTGTTTAAGCTCCTGTTTAGACATTGTACTTATGCGATATTGTAAGTATGGAAAGTAACTGTCCCATTCATGCCACATGCCCGCTTCTTGTTTGTATCGATTAAGAAGTTGCACAGAACATTTAGGTAAAGCGCTTTTCGCCTCCTCGAGGATGGCTCCGTTAGAGAAAATAGAGTTACGGATGCTTGTTGCACTAGCGATGTGATGATCAATGTGTGAATCGTGGTAATTGGCGTGTTTTCGTTTAATGGTACATGGTTTGATGTCCACCTTATAATCATGAATCGTTTTCACGTAACTATATCCAAGTATATTGTTTGGTTTCGATAAATCAAAATTAGCATCTTTTATACCAAGTCGTTCGTATGCTAGACGATTGGCTTGAGGGTAAGAGTGTCCAAGTTGCAATGCTTCTTTTACGAATTGATGGTAGTCAGCTTGCCTTTCTTGAATTGTGTCGTACACTGCGTAAAAAGGCTGTATATCACCGTGTTCACTACCAAAGCATATGGATTGTACGCCAATAGCTGCGAGTGTTAGAACGGCTCCTTTCGCGAAATAGTCACTATGCTGCACAGCGAAGACAAAAGGAAGTTCTAATACAAGGTCAATGCCAGATTGCAATGCCATTTTCGTTCGATGCCACTTATCTACAATCGCTGGTTCTCCGCGTTGTAAAAAGTTCCCGCTCATAATAGCCACCATACATGGCGCTTCACTAATTGCTTTTGCTCGTTGGTAATGATGCAGATGACCGTGATGAAAAGGGTTATATTCTACAATTAATCCACTAGCTTTCATATGAATGCCACCTCCTTGTAGATTTTTCATTATGATTCTTTATTATATAAAAAACGACGCCTTCACAACAAGTTGTGGACGTCGTCTTCGCATTATACTCCTACGGAAACAGTTTCTGGGAGAGTGCTTCCTCCATCAAGTACAAGTTGCGTTCCTGTTATGTAGCTAGATTCATCAGAAGCTAGGAAGGCTGCAACTTCACCAATTTCAGTAATCTTTCCAAGGCGCCCAAGAGGAACACCGCTAGCAATACCTGCAATGACTGCATTTGGATCATCTGGGTTGGATTCTTTGGCGATTTGATCAGCCATAGGTGTTTGAATATATCCTGGTAAAATAGCGTTAACTGTTACGTTGTAATGTGCGGTTTCTCTTGCTAAGGCTTTTGTGAAACCGAGAATGGCTGCCTTCGTCGTTGCATAAGCCGTTTCTCCTTCATCAGCCACCATTGTTCCTGTAACAGAAGATAAGTTTACAATTCTGCCTTTTTGTTTTTCCTTCATGTATGGGAGCACAGCTTTTGTTACGTTCCATACCCCGTTAATATTCACATTAAATTGAAAGTCTCTCGTTTCTTCATCCATATCTAAAAAGTTGGCTAGCCGTACTACACCAGCGTTATTGATTAGGGCGTCCACGCGTTGATATTTATCGATTACTTGCTGCACCGCTTTGTCAACGCTTTCTTTGTTGCTAACATCCATTTCCACTGCCATTGCTTCATACCCTTGATTGGTTAATTGTTTAGCTGCTTCATGAACTTCGGTGGAAATATCAGCGAGGATCGTAATAGCACCATGTTTAGCGAGCACTTCTGCAATCCCTTTTCCATTTCCCATTGCTGCGCCAGTAATAATGGCAACTTTATTATTCATTTTCCCCATTTCTATCGCTCCCTTCAATATTATGGATTCTCTTTTATTATAACAGGTTTACATGACATGACGCTCCTTCGAGCAATTGTTCATACAATTTTCATAATTGAAAGAAATTCATTATAATAAAAAATGCTTCTTTATAATGAAATGTAGAATTGAAACATGTTTATGAATGCGGTATAGTAGTTATACTGTAAAGAAAAAATATTGACAAATTGTTTTTTTCCTTTTACAATAACTTTTGTTGCCTTGAGGTGATTTTATGAAATTTCCTTTACAAAGATTGAAGGCCGCTTCTGATCAAAAACCGTTTCCATTTGAAGGTGATGTGGATGTGTCGGAATTAGAACAAATGAACAATGATATCCGTTCGATAGCTCCTGTACATGTGAAAGGGAAAGCGGTAAATCATGGAGAAGAGCTCCAATTTGATTTTACTGTGACTGGTACGATGGTGCTTCCCTGTGCACGTACACTAGCTGATGTTTCGCATCCGTTTTCCTTTCAAACGATGGAAATGTTCTCTCTTTCTCCTTATCATGAAGAAGGAGAAGATGAGATTCATAAAATTCATGGAGAAGTTCTTGACTTAACGCCTTATATAAAGGAAAATGTAATATTGGAAGTCCCTTTGCAAGTTTTCTCTGATGATGAACAAGTGCTGGATCAAGCGCCTATGGAAGGTGAAGGATGGCAGTTTATATCTGAAGTGAAAAAAGAAGATAAGATAGATCCTCGTTTTGCAAAGCTTCAAAACTATTTAAACAATAACAACGAGTAAGAGATCCATCACATAGAGTCTGGATCGTGTATGAAGGGGGTGTAAGACATGGCAGTACCAAAGAGAAGAACGTCTAAAAAGGTGAAAAACCAACGTCGTACTCACAAGAAGTTACACGTACCAGGCATGGTAGAGTGCCAAAACTGCGGTGAATACACTAAGCCACACCATGTTTGCAATTCTTGCGGACAGTACAATGGAAAACAAGTGGTTGAACAATAATATCAAAAAGAAGAGCGTCCATAAGGGGCGTTCTTTTTTTTGTCTGAATGTCATTGTCCACTTTCGTTGCGTGATATAATAAATCAATAACACATATTGTAAAGGAGAATGTACATGTTCCAGACTATTAAGTTACATATACATGAGGAGGGCTACGGAGAGCTTATATTATCCAGGCCAGAGTGTCGTAATGCTGTGTCCTTTCAAATGATAGAGGAACTAACAGAAGCTTTAAAGCAAGCAAAGGAAATGGATTTGCGATGCTTAGTTGTAACTGGACGTGGTCAGAAAGCGTTTTGTGCAGGTGGTGATTTGCGAGATTTTCGTCCGGATTTATCAGAAAGTGAAGCGTTTAAAGCGTTGTATCAAATGAAAGAAGTGTTGTACGAACTTGCACGTTTTCCTGTACCGACCATTGCGATGCTGAATGGGCATGCAGTAGGTGGTGGTAGTGAGTTAGCGACAGCTTGTGACTTTCGATACGGCCAGCAAGAAGCGTCATTTGGTTTTATTCAATCGCATCTAGGCATTATGCCAGGATGGGGTGGCGGTGCTTTGTTATATCATCGTTTTCCTACTTTAATCGCGTATCAAATGCTTATAGAAGCAAAGGCATATAGTGCATCCGAGAGCTTACGGTTAGGGTGGTTACAAGGCGTGTATGAGCATACTTCTTATCAAGAAGAACTAGAGAAGATATTAAAGCCGTTTCTAGGTAAATCTGTCGAGCAGGCAAGAGAATTTAAACAACAATATATTCGATATGAGTTTCCTGTTTCACTTTCTGTTGAGATGGATGAAGAGGTGAGACGTTGCTCAACTTTATGGGGAAATGATAAGCATAAACAAGTTGTGAAAGCTTTTCTCACTAAAGAATAATAGACCATAGACCTGTAAGAAAAGCTTACTCGTTTCGCGTGGCCTACCTTTTGAATGCACGATAGGTTCTATTAGTTATCTCATTCTCATTTCTTAACTTACATTAGAAAAAAGCGTGAGGAAATAGTCTATCTCTCCTACTATGTGCATACATTTTTATTAAATGTGTAATAGGGAGGGATAGGATGAACGCCACTAGGCAAGATGCTTGGACGGACGATGAAGATGTTCTACTTGCGCAAACAGTGTTACGTTATATTCGAATGGGGAGAACACAGTTAGAAGCATTTGAGGAAGTTGCTAAGAAGTTATCAAGAACATCAGCTGCATGTGGATTTCGATGGAATGCAACGGTAAGGAGGCAACACCAACAAGAGGTTGTTCTGGCAAAGTCAGAAAGAAAAAAAGGTGTCCGTCAATTTGGTGAAGAAGATATAAAAGAAAACCATGTGGAAGAGAGCTTTTCCATTGATGACGCTATTTCCTTCTTAGAGAAGATGAAGCAATCTTATACCGTTAATCTTCCGAAATTACAGGAAGAAACATTGCACCAATTACAATCTGAAAACGATGCATTAAAAAAGCAAATTCAAAGATACAAAGATGCTTGGGAAGAAATAGGGAAAGTATGGGAATGGGTTTATTCAGAACAAAAACAAGAAGGCTGATCAAAAGCGATCAGCCTTCTTGTTTTTGTTCTATTGTGGTTTCCGTTAGTTGAATGTTTTGAGGTATGTTCGGTTTTGTTGGCTTTTGATGTACCCCATCTGGAGTCCAAACTAATGGGTTCGTACCTAAATCACGTTGCATATCGTAATTTGCTTTTTCGAAGCCCATCTTTTCCCAAAAGCCTTGAGAGTTAATTAATGGACTCGTTTTAATGGGTAAGTTAAAACTTTTAGCGAAATCAACCAATCTCGTCCCGTATCCGTTACCACGATAATCAGGCAAAACTTCTAACTTCCAAAGTTCTAAATATTGTTGTGGTGGATCGAAGTAGTGATCGTATTGTTTATCGACTTTATACAAGCTCATTCTGCCCACTAAAGCGCTTCCAAAATAAATGCCGAAAAAAGGAGATAGTATGTTGTTCTCCACCATATTACTTTCTAAGTCTTCTAGCATGGACAATTCTTGATTACCATAATGTTTAAACTGTTTAAATTCTTCCAACGTTTTGAAGTTGACTGTTAGACGTTCTACTTTCATAGTATCCATCATCATAGCTTCTGCCCCCTTACTATTCTCTATCTAATTACTATTATAATAGAAAAATTTTCAGAATGAAATGAATTTTGTTAGATGTCTGTGTAATTTTGTGAATTTTATATAATAGGATGAGGTGGGAGGACCATGCCCGCTGAGTTTGCATGTTGAGATTGATTTAATACATGAATAGTGACGAAGTACTGGTTGCTCCCTCCGTTTCGGATTTTTGATACAATATACGAAAGTCTAAGGAGTAAAAGGGTGACGAAGATGAACATAGGAATCATCGGTGGCGGAGCAGTAGGAATGCTATGCGCTTGGTATTTTGGTAAACAAGGGCATAACATCACGATGTACGTTAGAAGGGAAGAACAATGTAAGGAACTTCGTCAACACGGTATGCAAATGAGGGAAGAGCAAACAAGATTGTATCCAACAGTTCATAGAAGCACAAATCTGAAACCTGAAGAGGTATACGTGATTTGTACAAAGCAGCACGCAATAGAACAAATCGTTCATCAATTGTCTCAAACACCGTTTATTTCTCCTCTTCTTTTTTTGCAAAATGGAATGGAGCACGTAAATCATTTCTCTAAATTAAAGAACCCTATTATTGTCGGGGTTGTTGAGCATGGGGCAATGAAACATTCGGATACTTTAATCGGTCATACTGGGCGTGGTATAATTCGGATATCTCCTGTGACGAGTGATGTTCATTCCGCAAAGGAGATAAAGGACGCTCTTCATTATGTAGAATTTCCGGTTCGTCTAGAGGAGAACTGGTATGATATGTTAGCGCGTAAATTAGTCATAAATGCGGTAATCAATCCCATTACAGCCCTTTTTCAAGTGAAAAATGGAGGAATCCTTCAAAATGAACATTTAAACAGCCTTGCCTATTTGCTATGTGAAGAGGCTTGTTCGGTTGTGTCGTTGCCAGTAAATGTGATGTGGGAAGAAGTACAACATATAGCCAAGCAAACAGAAGCTAATGAATCTTCGATGATGAAAGATATCAAAGAAGGAAATAAAACTGAAATTGAAGCAATTAGTGGTTATTTATTGAAACATAGCTCGGAATCAATTCCTTATACGACATGTATGTATAAAAGTGTACGAGCAATAGAGGGAATAAGAAAGGGGGAAGTGAATGAGTAGTATAGTGGTGTACTTGATCGCTATTTGTATTACTTTACCTATACCAATGACCGTAATCGTTTATTGGTTGACAAGAAAAATAACGAACAACAAGAAACGTTCGTTACACGTTACAGTGAACACGACGACCCTTTTTTACATATTGGCTGTTCACTTTACACTGCAAACCATTTTTGAGCAATCATTTCTGTTATATATCCTCTTATTGTTGTTATGTTTATTAAGTTTATTCGTCTATTTACAATGGAAGTATAGAGAAGAAGTTAAAATTAGAAGGGCGTGGAAAGGCTTTTGGCGATTCACCTTTCTATTATTCAGCTTCGCTTATGTATTGTTAACACTCTATGGATTAACGGTTAGAGTCTTAGCATTATAATAAACACAGATAGGATAAGCCTTTTAAGATGAAATATCTAGTGCTTTTCGATACAATACGTAAATGGATACATAGATAAAATGAATAAAGGAGAAGGTTACCCGATGTGGATTCAACCTATACAATTACAGAAACAAAGTGAGCTCATGAAGCAATATCGACAACAAGCGCATGAAGTTCTTGATAAATTTCATTACAATCCGTTTGAATCATCTGATTATCAACAGCGATGCGAAGAGATAAATGAAAGGTCGTATCAACGAGAACGATTAGCCGAACATTTACGCTTCGTTAACGAGCAGTGGGGAGCTTCTGATGATACGTTAGCTAATATTGAACGATTGAAGCAACCTAATAGCGTTGTTGTAGTTGGCGGTCAACAGGCTGGCCTTTTGACGGGGCCTTTATATACGATTCATAAAATTGTTTCGATTCTTGTTATGGCACGAGAGCAGGAAGCTGCATTAGGTGTTCCTGTAATACCGATTTTTTGGATTGCTGGGGAAGACCATGATTATGAGGAGATTAATCATGTGTACATGCCGCAATCTCCCCGCATGAAAAAGTTTCGAATCATGCAGAAGCAACTAACGAAAGCTTCTATATCTGAAGTTGAAATGGATTATGATCATGTAATCACTTGGTTGGATCGTCTTTTTGCACAAATGAAAGAAACGAGTTATACGACTGAAGTATATCAGTTCATTAAGGAAAAGCTAGATCAATCTAATTCATTCGTGGATTTCTTTGCTAAACTAACAACGGCTTTGTTTGCAGAAAAAGGATTAGTGTTGCTTGATGCCCATCATCCGCAATTGCGAACGATGGAATCGGATTACTTCAAACAAATGATTCATCACCAATCCGAAATAAGTAAGGGTGTCGCGGAAGCGTTAAACGAATCTAGCCGGCAAGGATATGTCATCAATCTTGATGTGGATATACAAGATGGGCATTTATTTTACCATCATAATGGTGACCGTATATTATTGGTTCGCAATCAAGATGGATTGTGGGAAGGGAAAAATGGCGAATGCTCCTTTACCCTAGAGGAGATGCTTGATATAGCCGAGCACGAACCGAGTAAATTAAGTAACAACGTCGTTACGCGCCCATTAATGCAAGATTTGCTATTACCTACATTAGCGTTCGTTGGCGGCCCTGGAGAAATAGCGTATTGGTCTGTGTTAAAGCCGGCTTTTGAAAGTGTAGGTGTACAAATGCCTCCAGTTGTCCCTCGAAAGTCGATTACGTTATTAGATCGAAAAAGCGAAAAGTGCTTAAATCGTCATATGATTGATGTAGAAAAGGCTATTTCATTCGGTGTCGCAGAGCAAAAAAATCAATGGATTGCTATGCAAAGTTATCCGCCAATTGAACAGCTTTCTGATGAAGTGAAAAAGGCAATTGAAAGAGCCCACAGACCATTAAAGGAAAAGGCGAAGGAAATACAAGCAGATTTAGGTCAATTAGCAGAAAAGAATTTATTTCATTTATTTCGAGATGTAGAATTTTTGCAAGAACGTATGGAAAGTGCATTACAAGAAAAATATCGTTCGGAATTGGAGATGTTTGATACATTAGATGTTATAGTCAATCCGGAAGACGGGCTACAAGAAAGAATGTGGAATATACTCCCATGGATGAACGAATACGGGTTAGAGTTACCCAATCGACTGTGTGAACAATCATTTGATGTGCATGATTCCCATTACGTCGTCTATCTATAAATAGACTGAAGAGAAAAATCCTGCTATAACGGCAGGATTTTTTTAGTTAGAACAGAATATTTTATGATAAGGTGGAGGAAAGTGGGGGAATGTGGTACTCTAGTGTTAGAAAGTGGGGAGTCTATATGTTTATGGGAGAGTACCAACATAATATAGACGCGAAAGGACGTATCATTGTCCCGGCCAAATTTCGTGAAGGTCTTGGTGAAACGTTTGTTATGACCCGTGGACTTGATCGGTGTTTATTTGCTTATCCACTTTCAGAATGGTCTGTTATAGAAGAGAAATTAAAGAAACTCCCACTGACAAAAAAAGATGCCCGAGCATTCACAAGATTTTTCTTTTCTGGTGCTGTTGAATGTGAAGTAGATAAACAGGGGAGAATAAACCTTCCTACCACTTTATGTGATTATGCCCAGTTAGAGAAAGAATGTGTCGTTATCGGTGTTTCGAACCGAGTAGAGTTTTGGGCGAAAGGGAACTGGAACGAGTACTTTGAAGCTTCTGAAGATTCTTTTGCGGAGATTGCAGAGAATATGATGGATTTTGATATTTAATGAAGTAGGCACAATGAGTAGTAATTTTTCCATAGATAACAGCAACAGCTAGATGCACAACGAAGAGGGTGAAATCATGTTTGAACATATTACAGTTTTAAAGCAAGAAACCGTCGAAGCGTTATCGATTAATCCGAAGGGTATATATGTCGATTGCACGCTCGGTGGTGGTGGTCACGCCGAAGAAATTGTAAAGAGGTTAGATTCAGAAGGTAGGTTGATTGCGTTTGATCAAGACACAACAGCGCTTCAAGCCGCTAAAGAAAGGTTAGCAGCTTATGAAGACAATATTACGTTTGTTCATGCGAATTTCCGTCAATTGTCTGATAAGTTAATGGATTTAGGGATTCAACAAGTCGATGGCATTGTATTTGATTTAGGAGTATCCTCTCCACAATTAGATGTGGAAGAACGAGGGTTTAGTTATCATCAAGATGCTGCATTAGACATGCGGATGAATCAGCAACAAGCATTAAGTGCATATGAAGTAGTGAATGAGTGGAGCTACAACGATTTAGTGAGCATTTTCTTCAAATATGGAGAAGAGAAATTTTCTAAACAAATTGCCCGAGCTATTGAAAAAAAACGAGAGCAAGCCCCTATTGAATCCACATCCCAGTTAGTTGAAGTGATAAAGGAAGCAATCCCTGCACCTGCTAGAAGGAAAGGTGGACATCCTGCTAAGCGTATATTCCAAGCAATTCGAATTGCTGTAAACGACGAATTAGCTGCTTTTGAAGATGCTTTACACCAAGCAGCTCGAGTAGTAGCTTTACACGGGAGAATTGCTGTCATTACATTCCATTCCTTAGAAGATCGCATTTGTAAACAAGCATTTAAAAAATGGAGTAGTAACCCGCCGATACCGAAGGAAATACCAATTATACCAGAGAGTTCAAAGCCTTCATTTGAGCTAGTGAACCGTAAACCAACTATTCCGAGTGAAGAAGAACTTAAAGTAAATCGTCGAGCGCGTTCTTCTAAACTACGAGTTGTAGAAAAAATTCGTCCATGGAAAGAACAATCCTAATTGGAAGAAAGGGGAAAAATGAATGAGTGCAGAAAATGCAAAAAAACTTTACAAAGAGCAACCTGCGGGCAATCTCCAGCAACCTAAAGTAAAGGTCCACGTACATAAGAAAAAGTGGATTTCTACTGGTGAGAAGTTTATGTATTCCATTGTTGGAACTATGGCAATTGCGGCATGTGTGTACGTTGTTTCCTTTGCATCTGCGACAGATCAAGTGAATAGAGACTTGCAGAAATTAGAAGGACAAGTCGACGCGCAGCAGGTAAATGTGCAGAACTTGGAATATGAAGTGAAAGAACTAAGTAAGCCGGAACGTATATTAAGCATTGCAGAAAAGAATGGTTTGGAGATCCAAAAATCTAAAGTGAAATCTGTTGAACTAGGTGGTAGCTAAGGTAAATAAGGAGTAAATAGGTATGAAGAAGAACCAAACGACTCATCGGATGGCAAAAGTGTTAATGCTGTTATTTGCGGTGTTGTTTATCGTTCTTTTTGGCCGATTCTTTTATATTCAAGCAACGGGCGAAGTGCAAGGTGTTGACTTGAATGAATGGGCCGAAAAGAAACGAACCAACAACTATTCTATTGACGCAAAACGGGGGAATATTCTAGATAGAAATGGGATGACACTAGCTTATGACCATCCGACGTATAATATGTATGCGATTGTCGATCCGTCATACTCCAAAAATGTTGAAAAAGATTTGCACGTCGTTGATAAAGAACAAACTGCCGAGCAATTAGCAACTGTGATAGATATGAGTGAAGAAGCTATCTTAAAGCAATTGAATAACGATAAACAACAAGATGGCACACAGAAATTCCAGGTTGAATTTGGTTCTGCTGGTAGAAATTTAACTACAGAGCAGAAGGATAAAGTGGAAGCGATGAAACTTCCAGGTATTCAATTTGAGAAAGAAGAAATTCGCTACTATCCGAACGGTATGTTTGCTTCCCACATTATTGGCTTTGCGCAAAATGATAATAAAGGCAATATTGAAGGTGTAATGGGCATAGAAAAGCAGATGGAGAAAGCCTTGCGAGAGAAGGACGGGCATATCTATTACCAACGAGATAATTACAACATGAAGCTATTAGACCCGAAATCTATTATTACCGAACCTGAAGATGGGATGCACGTGCAATTAACGTTAGACCAAAAGATACAAACTTTTTTAGAAGATGCGTTAAGCAGTGTAGATGAAAAGTATAACCCAAAACAAATCATGGCAGTTGTGATGGATCCAAAAACAGGTGAAGTGCTCGCGTTAGGAAACCGCCCTAGCTTTGACCCGAATGATCGCTCTGGAATCGAAACGTGGTATAACGATATCGTTTCCTATCCAATTGAACCTGGTTCCACGATGAAGATTTTCACTTATGCTGCGGCAATCGATGCCGGAGTCTATAATGGAGAGGAAGCATTTTTATCCGGTCAATACAAATATACAGATAAAGACAGACCTGTTCGAGACCACAATCCAGGAGGATGGGGGAAAATTTCGTACGATGAAGGATTTGAACGATCTTCCAACGTTGCCGTCTCAAAATTGTTGTGGGAAAAGCTGGGTCCGGAAAAGTTTCTTGAATATTATGAGGCATTTAATCTTACGAAAAAAACAGGTATAGACTTACCCGGGGAACGTACTGGAAGGCTTGTTTACAATTATCCTAGTGAACAAGTTTCCTTAGCTTTTGGACAAGGTTCAACGGTAACACCTATCCAACTAATGATGGCAGGGACTGCGGTAGCAAATGAAGGCAAAATGATGAGACCGCATGTTATTTCACAAGTTCAAGACTCAGAGACTGGGAAACCAGTGAAAGAAAAGGAACCAGAAGTTGTCAGCCAACCCATTAAGGCGTCTACATCTAAAAAAGTGCTTGAATTAATGGAGCGAGTTGTGACGGGAGAATATGGTACAGGTAAAATGTACAAATTAGATGAGTATACGGTAGGTGGTAAAACAGGAACCGCCCAAATCCCAAATCCGGAAACTGGGAAATATATGAATGGTCATGGCAACTATTTATATTCATTCTTAGGGATGGCACCTGCTGAGGATCCAGAGCTAATGATGTTTGTCAGTGTGACACAACCGGAACTTACCTTAGATCCTTATGTAAATGGTGCTACACCTGTAGCAGAAATTTTTAATCCTGTGATGGAAAACAGTTTGCGTTATTTGGATATACAGCCAGATAAAGCGAAAGTATCATCGCAAGTATTGTCATCGAAATTGGATGACTTCGTAGGTGCTTCAGTGAAACAAGCTGCTAAAGCGATTAAGAAGTCTGGAGCACAACCGATTATTCTCGGGGACGGAAAAAAAGTACAGCAGATGATACCTGCGCCAGGAACAGAAATATTAAAAAAGGAAAAAGTGTTTTTGCGTACAAGTGATCAAGTGGAAATGCCGGATATGACAGGGTGGTCGAAACGAGATGCGTATCAAGTTGCGTCTCTCCTTGGTTTGAGGATGGAGCAATCTGGGAGCGGATACGTGTATAAACAAAGCATTGAACCTGGTAAGAAAGCGAAGAAGGGAAGTTACATTATGGTGGAGTTAAAAGCCCCGAACGAATATCCACCAAAAAGTAAGCCGCCTGAAAATAACACAGAATAATGATTGTAACTTTAACTATATAATTATACAAGCCAAGCTGCTGGCTACAAGAAAGACAGTGTTCTAATCATTTCTTCCGATTCATACATATAGATACAAGCATAGCATGGACAAAAGGGGAAATGCCATGAAACGAGTATCGAATGTAACGGTAAGGAAACGATTAGTCACTGTTTTTGTTATGGCTATCTTTATTATGGCGGTCATCGCAATCCGTCTAGCATATGTGCAATTTATTATTGGAGATCAATTAATGGAAAAAGCGCAATCGTCTTGGAGTCGAGATATACCTTTTGAACCAGAACGTGGAGAAATTGTGGATCGTAACGGAGTTGTGTTGGCGGAAAATGTATCTGCACCTACTGTGATGGTCGTTCCTAGACAAATAGAAAATCCTGAACAAACAGCGCAGCAGTTAGCAAAAGTGTTAAATATGGATTATAAGAAAGCGTATGAGCATGTAACGAAACAAGTTAGTATAGAACGCATGCATCCAGAAGGTCGGAAAATTTCAGAAGAAAGAGCAAACGCTGTTCGGAATTTGGATTTAGAAGGGGTGTACATTGCGGAGGATTCTAAGCGCCATTATCCTAAAGGGGAATATTTATCACACGTATTAGGATTTAGTGGCATCGATAATCAAGGGTTAATGGGATTAGAATTATATTATGATGATTTTCTAGATGGAGAAAGAGGCCATTTATCATTTTTCTCTGATGCGAAAGGCCACAAAATGCCAAGTATTGCGGACGTGTATGAACCTCCTCAGGACGGGTATAAATTAAAATTAACGACTGATGATCGAGTACAAACGATTATCGAACGAGAATTAGATAACGCTGTGGCGACGTATAACCCTGATGGGGCTATGGCGATTGCTATGGATCCAGATACAGGGGAAATTCTCGGTATGTCTAGCAGGCCGACCTTTCACCCAGAGAATTATCAACACGTTCCACAAGAAGTGTATAATCGCAATTTACCGGTGTGGAGTACATATGAGCCGGGATCAACATTTAAAATTATTACGCTAGCAAGCGCACTTGAAGAAGGCTTGGTTGACTTAGAGGCTGACCATTTCCATGACAGCGGTTCAATTAATGTTGATGGATCAACGTTACGATGCTGGAAAAGAGGAGGACATGGTAGTCAAACCTATTTAGAGGTTGTTCAAAATTCTTGTAACCCTGGTTTTGTTACTCTTGGTGAAAAGTTAGGGAAAGAGCGTTTGTTTTCTTACATTCATGATTTCGGTTTTGGTAAGAAAACGGGTATAGACTTGCAAGGGGAAGGAACAGGGATTCTATTTGATGAAGAGCGGGTTGGCCCTGTTGAACTTGCGACTACCTCTTTTGGGCAAGGAGTATCGGTAACTCCTATTCAACAAGTAACTGCTGTTGCAGCTGCAGTGAATGGAGGGTATATGTACCAACCATTTATCGCCAAAGAATGGATTGATCCTAGGACAGGCGAAGTAATGAAACGGACAGAACCTATTATGAAAGAACGAATCATATCCGAGGAAACAAGTAAGCAAGTTCGGGAAGCTTTGGAAAGTGTTGTTGCACAAGGAACTGGTGGCGGAGCCTATGTGGAAGGGTACCGTGTTGGTGGGAAAACAGGGACAGCACAAAAAGTCGGAGAAGATGGGAAATATATGAGTAACAATCACATTGTTTCTTTTATGGGAGTAGCCCCTAGTGATGACCCTGAAATAGTCGTTTACGTCGCTATTGATAACCCGAAAGATACGGTTCAATTTGGCGGAGTTGTTGCAGCTCCTATTGTTGGGAATATTATTGGGGATAGTTTGCGCGCGCTTGAAGTAAAACCGAGGACAGATGGATTAGAAAAGAAAATACAATGGCCTGATCAACCCCAGGTAGAAGTACCTGATTTAATTGGCCTTGAAAAAGAAGATTTAACAGAGTACATGGTTAATTTATCTCTTGAAACGAGTGGTAAAGGGGAATATGTTGTAGAACAAGCACCACAGCCAGGGGTGAAAGTGGACCAAGGTGCTAAAGTTCGATTATACTTTAGCGATAAAAAACCAAAAAATAAACCAACAGATTAAGGGAATAATCGCAGAGAGTCTCTAATTTTGCTATAATAAGTTGGTGTGAAAACAAATCAATAAGGAGTCACAAAAAAATGAAACTGACAAAACTAATGCAGACTCTACCTGTATATCAAACCATTCAATCAATCGAACATATAGAAGTAAATGGAATTGAAATGGATTCACGTGCGATTCAAAATGGAAATGTATTTATTTGTATTAATGGGTACACGGTCGATGGTCACGATTTTGTAGATCAAGCCATACACAATGGGGCAGTTGCTATCGTTGCAGAGCGTCCTTTACAAGTTTCGGTACCAGTTATTGTTGTGCAAAATAGTGCACGTGCTATGGCCAAACTGGCAAGCTATTTCTATCATCAGCCAACGCAGCAGCTTCACTTAATTGGAGTAACCGGCACTAACGGTAAGACGACTACATCGTATTTAATCGATCGTATTTTTCGGGCTTACAATCAGCGAACAGGCTTGATTGGCACAATACAAATGAACATTGTGGATCAAAGCTATGAGGTGAAAAATACGACACCAGATGCATTATTTTTACAAAGGCATTTCGCTAAAATGGTGGATCATCAAGTGAATACAGCAGTAATGGAAGTATCTTCTCATGCTCTTGATTTAGGTCGTGTTCATGGCTGCGACTTTGATGTAGCTGTATTCACTAATTTATCTCAGGATCATTTAGATTATCATAAAGATATGGATGATTATTTACGTGCTAAATCGTTACTTTTTTCCCAATTAGGCAACCATTATACGGGGAAACCGAAATATGCTGTAGTGAATCGAGATGACTCAGCTAGTGAAGTATTAATAAAAAGCACAGCACACAATGTTGTAACGTATGGATTACATAGCGAAGCAACAGTGAAAGCAGAGCAAGTAAAATTAACAGCAAATGGGACTTCTTTTATACTCGTTGCTAATGATGAACGAATTGCCATCAACAGTAAATTAATTGGTCGATTTAGTGTGTACAACATGCTTGCTGCAGCTAGTGCGGCATGGGTGAGCGGTGTACCGTTATCCACCATTAAAGAAGCGTTGGAGCAAACTACTGGTGTAAGTGGACGGTTTGAGCCAGTGCTATGTGGTCAAGATTTCGGAGTAATTGTTGATTATGCTCATACACCTGACTCATTAGAAAATGTTCTACAAACGATTCAAAGTTTTGTAGAAGGAAAAGCGATTGTTGTTGTTGGTTGTGGAGGAAATCGTGACGCTTCGAAACGCCCACTGATGGCAAATGTAGCGGTACAACATGCAACCAAGGCTATATTTACTTCAGATAATCCACGGAAGGAAGATCCGGTTGCCATATTGAACGATATGGAAGCGGGGGTAGTAGGCCAAGAATATGAAGTCATTGTAGATCGTAGGGAAGCTATTTGTGCTGCTATTCAACAAGCGCAGCCAGGAGATGTGGTACTAATTGCTGGAAAAGGGCATGAAACGTACCAAGAAGTAAACGGAGTAAGATCCCACTTTGATGATCGTGAAGTGGCTACAGAATGTATTGAGGTTAAACAATCAAAGGAGAAATAATGATGAAGTTTACAACTAGTTGGATGACGGAATATTTCCCGAGCTTTAGCGGTGCTGCTGCGGAGGAAATTCCAATCCATCATGTATATACAGATACACGTCAACAAACTGAAAAAGCACTTTTTGTCCCAATTGTTGGAGAGAACTTTGATGGGCATGCATTTTTGCAATCCGCTATTACGAATGGAGCGGTTGCTTCGTTGTGGAAAAAGGATGTGCCTGTACCTGCTTATGTACCGAATGATTTCCCATTATTTATGGTGGAAGATACTATTTCAGCATTGCAACAGTTAGCGCATGCATATCGCCAGGAAGTAAATCCGACTGTCATAGGTGTAACAGGATCAAATGGTAAAACAACCACGAAGGATTTTATCGCTTCTGTTGTGTCTACAACCTATCAAACTCATAAAACAAAAGGGAATTATAATAATCATATAGGAATGCCGTTAACCATACTAGATATGCCGACATCAACACAAATACTTATTCTTGAAATGGGTATGAATCACTTTGGTGAAATTGAGCAACTTTCTCAAATCGCGAATCCCGATATCGCCGTTATTACCAATATCGGGGAATCTCATATCGAGCATTTAGGTTCCCGAGAAGGGATTGCCCAAGCAAAATCGGAAATATTGGCAGGGCTCAAGGAAGACGGTCTTATGATAATGGACGGAGATGAAGCATTACTAGCCCCTCTTCATAGCCGAAAAGCCGTTACGTCAATTGGTTTCGGCTCAAATAATCGTTACGTGCTTTCCAATGTAACGTCAAATGAACAAGGTGCGCAGTTTACGTTAAGTGAGCAAGGTTCATTTGAAATACCGTTACTAGGAAGACATAATGTTAAAAATGCAAGCTATGCGATTGTTATTGCGAATCACTTAACGATTAGCAAGGAATCTATTCAAGATGGTCTTGCTGCGTTAAAGTTAACAGGCATGCGCTTAGAAAAAATAACAGGCCATAATGACGTTTTATTAATCAATGATGCGTATAATGCTTCACCTACATCAATGAAAGCGTCGATTGAAGTAGTAAAAGAATTACCGAATTATTCACGAAAGATTTTGGTGTTAGGGGATATATTAGAATTAGGAACTCAATCAGAATCGTTGCACCGTTCTGTGGCAGAAACGATTACAGAACCAATTAACATGGTAATTGCTATTGGAAACACTGCGCCAGTCATCGTGGAAGAAATAAATAAACATGTACCAACAATAGAAACGTATGCTTTTCGTTCTAAAGAAGATGCTTGTAAACTTTTGCAAGACCACTTATCAAAAGAAACAGTTATTTTATTCAAAGCATCAAGAGGCATGGCTTTAGAAACATTGCTACCATCATTAACAGAACAATAATGTTTATGCGGACGGTTTATACGTTTGAAGGAGGAGAACAATGAACGAATCAGTATTATTAATAACGATGGCAATTGCCTTTTTAATTACCGTCCTCATCTCACCTATTTTTATACCATTTTTAAAAAGGTTGAAATTTGGTCAATCGATTCGAGATGAAGGTCCTAAATCCCATATGAAGAAATCAGGTACACCTACAATGGGTGGATTGATGATTTTAGTATCTGTAAGTATTACGACGCTAATTATGACAGCGAAATTCAACCCTAATCCTATTAGCTTTGAAGTATATTTAATGTTGTTCGTTTTTATTGGCTACGGTTTATTAGGGTTTTTGGATGATTTTATCAAAGTTGCGATGAAGAGGAATCTAGGCTTAACGTCTAAACAAAAAATGTTAGGGCAAATTGTAATAGCAGCAGTTTTCTACCTTATTCTTATTCGTCATGATTTTCCGACATACATTGATCTTCCATTTACTGGTCAAAGTATTGATTTAGGTTGGGGATATGCTATCTTTATTTTATTTATGCTTGTTGGTTCCTCTAATGCTGTCAACTTAACAGACGGTTTAGACGGTTTATTAGCAGGAACAGCAGCGATTGCGTTTGGTGCTTTTGCTATCCTAGCTTGGCAAGGACAACCGCAATTTGAAATCGGTATTTTTGCACTAGCTATTGTAGGATCTTTATTAGGATTTCTAGTATTTAACGCCCATCCTGCTAAAGTGTTCATGGGTGATACAGGTTCCTTAGCATTAGGTGGGGCCATTGCTTCTATTGCTATTTTGACAAAAATGGAAATTATGCTCGTCATTATAGGTGGTGTATTCGTTATTGAAACACTATCCGTTATTATTCAAGTTATTTCCTTTAAAACGAGAGGGAAACGAGTATTCAAAATGAGTCCTATTCACCACCACTATGAATTAATTGGGTGGTCTGAATGGAGAGTTGTGACAACGTTTTGGCTTGTTGGATTATTATTTGCAGCACTTGGCATATATATTGAGGTGTGGATCAATTGAAAACTTTAACACAATTTCCGTATAACAACGTTTTAGTAATAGGACTAGCAAAATCTGGGGAAGCGGCGGCTACATTGTTGCACAACAGTGGCGTACGTGTGCGAGTCAATGATCGCAAGCCACTTGAAGAAAATCCACAAGCGCAAAAGCTACAAGCGATGGGAATAGAAGTCATTACAGGCTCCCATCCAATCACTGCGCTAGATGATATGGAATACGTCGTAAAGAATCCGGGAATCCCGTATGATAATGAATTAATTCAAGTTGCAATTGATCGCGGCCTCCCGGTGGTTACAGAAGTAGAATTAGCTTATATGCTTATGCAAGACCACTTAATCGGCATAACGGGTTCTAATGGAAAGACAACGACAACGACGCTCGTATATGAAATGTTAAAAGCAAGTGGCAAGTCTACCCATATTGCAGGGAATATTGGAAATGTAGCTTCGCACGTTGCTCAAACAACAGAACAAGAAGATGTGATGGTGCTTGAACTTTCCTCCTTTCAATTAATAGGGACGGAAACATTTAAGCCTCATATTGCTGTGTTCTTAAACTTATATGAAGCGCATTTAGATTACCACAAAACGATGGATCATTATAGTTATTCCAAAGCACGTCTATTTGCTAATCAAACAGAAGACGATTATCTCGTTTATAATAAAGATCAATCGGTTGTGCAGCAATTAGTAACAACTGCCAAGAGTATTCTTGTCCCATTCTCTCAAAAGGAGAAGCTTAACAATGGTGTATGGAAAGATGGACAGTATTTATATTTTAAATCAGAACCGATTATAGAATTGCAGAGAATTATGTTAGAAGGAAAACATAACCTAGAGAACATTATGGCGGCTGTTGCTGCTGCGTTATTAAGTGGCGCTACCGTTGAAGGAATACGACACGTACTAACGACATTCGCAGGTGTTAAGCACCGCATGCAATTTGTTAAAGAAGTACATGGAAGAAGATTCTTTAATGATTCCAAAGCAACAAACTTATTAGCAACTCAAAATGCTCTGCAATCTTTTACACAGCCTACAATTTTATTAGCCGGTGGGTTAGAGCGTGGAAATGCATTAGATGATTTAGCGCCTTTTTTGCGTAATGTGAAGGCGATGATTTTATTTGGTGAAACTGCCCCTAAATTCAAGCAATTAGCTATTCAAAATGGAATAGACACTTATGAATTAGTGGATAATGTTAAACAAGCAGCCGAACGAGCATATCACCTTTCGGAAGAAGGAGATGTTATATTGCTATCCCCAGCGTGTGCGAGTTGGGATCAATATCGCACATTCGAGGAAAGAGGGGACATGTTTATGGATGCGGTGCATACATTAAAGTAGGGGGCTTGTTTTCATTATAGTAACGATATAGCCCCCGCATTCCGATAAGCGGAATAAAGGGGGTTATTTATGTCTCGCTCAATTAATGGAAAACAAACACCTGATTTTATGTTGATGATTGTAATTTTTAGTTTACTATTGATAGGTGTCATAATGGTATATAGTGCTTCTGCAATTTGGGCTGACTATAAATTTGATGATTCTTTCTTTTTTGCGAAAAGGCAGTTACTATTTGCTAGTGTCGGTATCGTATCCATGTTTGTCATTATGAACGTGCCTTATTTAGCATGGAAGAACATTTCTAAATGGGTGTTGTTAAGTTGCTTTCTCTTACTTATAGCTGTATTAATTCCTGGTATTGGGATGGTAAGAGGAGGCGCGCAAAGCTGGATAGGGGTTGGTGCATTTAGTATACAGCCTTCTGAATTTATGAAATTAGGGTTAATTATTTTCTTAGCTAAATATTTATCAGAGAATCAACGGAACATTACTACGTTTCGCAAAGGGTTCGCTCCATCCATTACCTTGGTATTTGTAGCGTTTGGTTTAATCATGCTGCAACCCGATTTAGGGACAGGGGTTGTGTTAGTAGGCACATGTATGTTAATGATATACGTTGCAGGCGCCAGAATAATCCATTTCTCAGGTCTTGTGTTAATTGGTGTTATAGGCTTTGTTGGTTTGATTGCTTCTGCGCCTTATCGCATGCAACGAATCACGGCATTTTTAAATCCGTGGGAAGACCCTTTAGGTGCAGGATTTCAAATCATTCAGTCCCTGTATGCCATTGGTCCTGGAGGTTTGATGGGCCTTGGACTCGGACAAAGTTTGCAGAAATTCTTTTACTTACCAGAACCTCAGACGGATTTTATATTTGCTATCCTTGCAGAAGAGTTAGGTTTTATTGGTGGGACGTTCGTTATTTTATTGTTTTTCCTGCTTCTATGGCGCGGCATTCGGATTGCTTTGAGTGCTCCCGATACGTTTGGTAGTTTGTTGTCGCTAGGTATTGTCGGTATGATTAGCATTCAAGTTATGATTAATTTAAGTGTTGTTACAGGATTAATGCCTGTTACGGGGATTACGTTGCCATTTTTAAGTTATGGTGGATCCTCTCTCACATTAACACTTTGTTCGGTCGGAATTTTATTGAATATAAGCCGTTATGCCCGTTTGTAATCACCAGAACAAGAAAGTAACCCGAGATGCAACTTATCACGGGCTTTTTCATTTTCTTATTTAGAGTGTATCTAGGAGAGGATTACTTTCTAGTTTATTGCACTTGATGATGAGTAAGGATGGAGTTAGTGCTTTTTATCTATTTAATTGGTCCTTGAATTCCAATCGGAAGGTATCCAATGGGAAATGAAAATGTGACTATGAAGAAGGATAGCTTTCCTTTAATCCTCTCTGAAGCTCATTTCAGGACAACTTGAAGTGAAAATAGAAACCGAAGTAGAATTGTATCAAATTAGGTAACGCTGCTTGAGAACTGTACCTTAAAATGTGATATAATTCAAGTGTGCACAAGGATGACATGCTTCGTATGCCATTTTACTTGTGTAATAACGATTGGCTGGTAGGGGAACAATTTTATGTCAGAAAAAAAGAAAATTGTATCAATAGAAGATCGCATACCAAAATTAAAAGAGGCGAGAAGAAAAAAGGCGAATAGAAGGTTAATCATGTATTTGTCTTTTTTCTTTTTGCTTATATTACTAATCATATATTTGCAATCACCTTTAAGCAATGTACAAGAAGTAAAAGTATCTGGCACGCTGCACCTTAAAGAAGAAGCTGTTATAAAGGAAAGTGGAATTACGACTTCAGATAACTTTTGGAAAGTGAATCGACAGGAAGTTGCTTCAACGTTAAAAGAGCATACAGAAATTAAGAGTGTACGAGTAGACAAGCAATTTCCGGCAACGATTATGCTGCACATAGAAGAAGAAGACCGGGTTGGATATGTACAGAAGAACGGTGGTTTTTATCCGATTTTATCGACAGGGGAGCAGCTTACATCATACAAAACGGAAACTCCAAGTGGTGATGCACCTATATTAATTGGTTGGAAGAAGCAAAAGTATGTAGAACAAATGACGAAAGAATTACAACAATTACCTGAAAGTATAGCGCAGTTAATTTCTGAAATTCATTGGAAGCCAACAGATCAAAACCCGTATAAAATTCACCTTTATATGAATGATGGGTATGAGGTTATTGCCACGATTCGCAATTTTTCTGAAAAAATGCAAGCATACCCTTCCATTGTTTCACAGTTGGATTCCTCACAAAAAGGAGTCATTCATATTGATGTAGGTGCCTACTTTGAGGAGTACCCTTCAAAAAAGAATGAGAAAGAAGGGAATAGTGAAGATGAATAAATCAAGTATGAAAATCATCTTCTCCTTCGTACTCCTACTCTCGGGCTTTCTAATTGCATTTAGCTACCAACAAACGAAAGACAATCCTGAAGTGATTCAATTAACAGACCAACAATTAGAGAAAGATTTCTATTACCGTCAACAGTTAATTGATATAGAGAAAGAAAACAAGGAGTTAAGAGGAGAAGTAGAAGAAAAGAAGGTAAAAATTCAATCTTTAGAAGACGATTTAGCTAACCAAGAGCAGAAGGTAGCGGATTATGTAGAAGAAAAGAAGAAATTACAAAAGTTAACAGGCGATGTTTCAGTAAAAGGCCAAGGGGTGGAGGTCACATTAAGTGATGCTGATTACGTGCCGACTGATGAAAATGTAAATCAATATATTGTACACGAAAGTCACATTTTTAAAGTTGTTAACGAAATGTTATCATCAGGAGCCAATGCAATAGCCATTAATGGACAAAGGATTTATCGAGATAGCTATATCGCTTGTACTGGTCCAGTCGTTACAGTTGACGGTATACAGCATCCTGCCCCTTTTGTCATAACTGCTATTGGAGATCCGGAAGTTATGGAGCCTAGTTTGGAATTAACTCACGGCGTTGTGGATCAATTAGTGAACGATAACGTACAAGTAGCTGTGAAGCAACGACAGAACATCTCGATGGATGCGAATGTAAGCGGGGAGGGGTGACACAAGTGAATGGAAAGAATAAGCTCACTCTTTCCTTTATTTTTGCTTTAGTAGGGTTTATGATTGCGATTCAGTTTCAAACGACACAAAATCCAGAAGAAAGAGACACTCGAGATTTATGGGAGGTAAGAACAGAAATACAAGAGCAACAAAAAATACAACAGGAATTATACAGTGAATTAGAAGATTTAGATGTTATGTTGAACCAATACGAGGGTAAATCAGAAACAGAACAAATTGATGCATTAAAGAAATCGATTCAAATGTTAGAAAAAGAAGCGGGCTTAACGGAAGTATCGGGAAAAGGAATAGCTATTCATGTGAAGCCAATGTTTCAAGAGATGAATATGCCACAAACGTATCCAACACTTGCCCCTGGGCTTTTACAAAGGCTCATAAATGAATTAAATAACTATGGAGCGAAGGAAATTGCTATTGGTAACGAAAGAATTACGAATCTCACTCCAATTCGTGATGTAAATGGATACACATATGTGAATAACCATCCGTTACCTTCCCTTCCGGTTCAGATTAAAGTATTAACGGATAATCCACAAAAATTACAGGAATATATGAAGGTTAGTCAATCACGTGATGAGTTTGCTATTGAGAACTTAGAACTTTCATTTGAATTAAGAGAGCAATTAACTTTGCCTGCATATGAAGAAGTACCACCACTAAACGATATAAAGATTGATGAAAATGTAGAGACAGGTGAGTCATAATGTGGTTTCCATTTCTATTTTTGCTCGTTGGGATTGTGTTAGGGTTATTGACAGATATACGCGTACCTGACGAATATACCAATTATTTTTCTATTGCAGTACTAGCAGCGCTAGATACGTTATTGGGAGGACTTCGAGCGCATTTAGAAGAACAGTTTGATCAAAAAGTGTTTGTATCAGGTTTTTTCTTTAATGTTGGGCTAGCTGCTTTCCTAGCCTTTTTAGGTGTTCAACTGGGAATTGACTTGTATCTAGCAGCAGTATTTGCCTTTGGCGTAAGATTATTTCAAAATATCGCGTTAATTCGTAGGTTTCTTATTGAAAAAGATAGAATAAAAAAGCATAATGAAAAAAACGATGAAAATAAAAGGATATTACCATAATTTCGTTGAATTTAAAAATGAATAGCTACTAAATTACATAAACACGCTCTTACTATATAAACATCCTCTCACATGTGTATACATATGAAGAAGATGTACAAATCATTCGTTTATATACACTCGATGTATAGTATAGTGTTAGATAGTAGTAATGTGGAAAATAAACATCGTAATTTAGAGTCCTTTAGCTTAGGAGGTGCCTTGAATTTGAACAACAACGACATACTCGTCAGCCTTGATATAGGTACATCACAAATTAAAATAATTATTGGAGAAGTAACGAAAGACGCTTTAAATATAATTGGAGTTGGGACTGCAAGCTCTAATGGTATGAAAAAGGGTGCCATTGTCGATATTGATCAGACTGTACATTCTATACGAAGTGCTGTAGAACAAGCAGAGCGAATGGTCGGAATGAATATTGATAAAGTAGTTGTCGGTATAAATGGTAACCACGTACAATTGCAGCCTTGTCATGGCATTGTTGCTGTACAAAGTGAGAATCGAGAAATTACGGATGAAGATATTACACGTGTCATTGATGCGGCACAAGTAGTATCTATCCCACCAGAACGAGAAATTATTGATGTCGTACCGATGCAATTTATTGTAGATGAATTAGATGAAATAACAGACCCTCGCGGAATGATTGGTGTACGTTTAGAAATGGAAGGCACAATCATTACGTGTTCGAAAACCGTTTTAACAAATGCATTAAAATGTGTGGAATTAGCAGGCTTAGAAATCGTCGATGTTTGCTTATTACCACTTGCCGCAGGCTCTGTTGCACTATCGAAAGATGAGAAGAATTTAGGTGTTGCGCTAATTGATGTTGGTAGTGGCTGTACAACAATATCAGTATTTGAGAATGGTGTGTTGCAAGCGACTAGCGTAATTCCTCTCGGAGGAGACAATATTACGAAGGATTTATCCATTGGGTTACGCACATCAACAGAGGAAGCAGAAGAAATTAAGCACAACTATGGTCATGCATTTTTTGACCATGCTCAAGAGGATGAAACATTTGAAGTTTCTATTATTGGTAGTAACCAGAAACAAACGTTTAATCAGCTTCAAATATCTGATATGATTGAAGCACGGTTAGAAGAAGTATATGCGTACGCTGAACAAGAAATGCGCCGAATGGGCTATAAACAATTAGCTGGAGGCTATGTGTTAACAGGAGGAACGGTTAACATGCCTGGCTGTTTAGAATTGGCTCAAGACGTTTTTCAAGCAAATGTTCGCATCGCAATTCCGGATTATATAGGTGTCCGTGAACCGCAGTATACAGCGGCTATCGGCATATTGAAATTTGCCTATCATAATGCGAAAATACAAGGTAAAGATATTTTTCCAAATGTACAACTAGAACACGCTGAACAAAACACCGTTAAGAAACAACAACGTGAGAAAGTAAATAAAACGACGCAAAAGGAAAAGCAAAAAAAGGAATCAAGTTTCTCGAATATACTTAAGTATTTCTTTGATTAAAAGGCGTTCCCTTTGATCGTTCACGTTATAGAGAAAGAATCTTGTAATCTTGCAAAGTGGGAGGAACCTTAGATGTTAGATTTTGATACGAGTATGGATCAATTAGCTACGATAAAAGTAATTGGATGTGGAGGCGGAGGTAGTAATGCTGTAAACCGCATGATTGAACACGGTGTTCAAGGTGTAGAGTTTATTGCTGTAAATACAGACGCTCAAGCGCTAAATCTTTCTAAAGCAGAAGTAAAAATGCAAATTGGTTCAAAATTAACGAGAGGATTAGGAGCTGGTGCTAATCCGGAAGTAGGAAGAAAGGCTGCGGAAGAAAGTAAAGAGCAGTTAGAAGAAGCATTGCAAGGTGCGGACATGGTCTTTGTAACAGCTGGTATGGGAGGGGGTACTGGTACAGGTGCCGCTCCTGTTATTGCACAAGTTGCGAAAGAGATTGGAGCATTAACAGTGGGCGTTGTTACTCGTCCATTTAGCTTTGAAGGACGTAAACGCTCTACACAAGCTGGAGGCGGTATTGAGGCGCTAAAAAGCAATGTAGACACGCTTATCGTTATCCCAAACGATCGCTTACTTGAAATTGTTGACAAAAATACGCCGATGTTAGAAGCTTTCCGAGAAGCTGATAACGTATTGCGTCAAGGTGTGCAAGGGATTTCGGACTTAATTGCTACACCAGGATTAATTAACGTTGACTTTGCCGATGTGAAAACGATTATGTCTGATAAAGGATCTGCGTTAATGGGAATTGGGATTGCAACGGGAGAAAGTCGTGCTACAGAAGCGGCGAAAAAGGCTATTTCATCCCCATTACTGGAGACGTCAATTGATGGAGCTCATGGCGTACTTATGAATATTACAGGTGGCATGAATTTAAGTCTGTATGAAGTGCAGGAAGCGGCTGATATTGTAACATCTGCCGCAGATCAAGAAGTGAACGTTATATTCGGTTCTGTCATCAACGAGAATTTGAAAGACGAAATCGTTGTAACCATTATTGCAACAGGTTTTGATGAAACGCAACTGCAACAAAGCAAACCGAAAAATCGCCCAGCTTTACATTCGCAAAACCAAGAGAAAAAACGCTCAGAACCACAACAGTCGCAACAACCAGTAAGAGAGGTGCCTGTTTCTAATCACCAGGAAGCACCGCAACAAGATGAAGATACGTTAGATATTCCTACCTTTCTACGCAACAGAAATCGCAGAAGGTAACAAAGTTATAGAGAGTTTCTACTTCCGTGTAGAAACTCTCTTTTTTAGTTGTAGGAAGAGTTAATTTCATAATAATAGACTATTTCAACCAATTTCAACAAAAATTTTGAATGCATATATTGATTATTGTTCGAATATTTAAATAAAAAACGCATGCCGTTCTAGCGAGAAAGCATGCGTATGAGACCACGCTTGTAGCGAAGCACGCGAGAAAGCTCAGGAGACATGTCCGCGGAAAGCGTCTCCAGAAAAGGAAATAGCTTATTAGATTTATAAGGTTATTTGCATTTTGATTTTGATTTGGGAACGTATGTAAACGAAACTTGTCTTAATTTCATGTATATTCGTAGGTTTCTTATAACATGAAATGACAGACTTCTATTTCCCCCTCCGTTATACTAAATTCCAATAGAGTGAACTATCATCCTTGTAGAAAGGAAGAAGTATATGACCATTTATTTAGACGCAATATGGTTGTTGAATTTTTTTCTTGACTGGATGATATTAATGCTTACTCATAGTTTTGCGAAGTCGCAAAGTGGTCGCTCTCGTCTACTTATAGGAGCAATCGTTGCATCCTTACTCGTACCTATCCAGTTATTCTATCCACACTCATTTTGGACAACTCCTTTAGGGAAAGGTCTATATTCTATTTTCATTGTCTTCACTGCATTTGGATGGTGCAATATACGTTTGTTTTTTAGACAGTGGTTGATGTTTTATTTCGTTTCTTTTGCCATTGGTGGCGGGTTGTTTGGCATTTATTTTATGTTAAATAAACAAGTGGACGTTTCAACAGGAATGGTTGTGACGCATCAAACTGGCTTTGGAGATGGTGTGAGTTGGTTATTTGTTACAATTGGATTTCCGATTGTGTGGTACTTTACGAAACGAAGACTTGACAAACTTGTTGTTCAAAAAATGAAGTATGATGAAATGGTTACGGTAACGATCAGTATAAATGATAAAGCATATGATGCGACTGCTTTCATTGATAGTGGTAATCAGCTTACAGATCCGATAACAAATCAGCCGGTTGTCATTTGTAGTGAATCCTATATGAAACAATGGTTTTCGGAGAAGGAATGGTTGGCATTTCAAGAAGCACAGGAAGCTCTAAACTTTGATCACCTACCAGATAGATGGTATGACAAGTGTAGCATTGTACCTTTCCAAGGAGTAGGAGGAACGAGCTCGTTTTTGCTTGTTATTAAACCGGATTGGATTCATATTCACTTAAGCAATCAGATGTTAACGGTTAATCGCGTGTTGATTGGGTTACAATTCGGTACATTATCGCCCGACGATAGTTACCAATGTTTAATGCACCCTCATTTGTTAAAAGAATATGTCGTTCATTCTGCTTAGTAGTACATAAAATAAAGGAGGAATTTGATGAAGAAATGGCGGCTGCGAGTGCAGCTATGGTGGTATCGACTCCTTATTAAGTTTGGTTGGAAAAAAGAAGAAATCTATTATATAGGGGGAAGTGAAGCATTACCACCCCCATTGTCGAAGGAAGAAGAACAGCAATTATTAATCCGTTTACCTAAAGGGGATAAAGCGGCTAGGGCAATGCTTATTGAGCGCAACCTTCGCCTTGTTGTGTACATCGCTAGAAAATTTGAGAATACGGGGATAAACATTGAAGACTTAATTAGCATAGGTACGATTGGATTAATCAAAGCAGTTAATACCTTTAATCCAGAGAAAAAAATTAAATTAGCGACATACGCCTCACGCTGTATTGAAAATGAGATATTAATGTATTTAAGACGAAATAATAAAATTCGAAGTGAAGTGTCCTTTGATGAGCCGTTAAACATTGATTGGGATGGGAATGAATTGTTGTTATCAGACGTTTTAGGAACAGATGATGATATTATTACGAGAGATTTAGAATCGAGCGTTGATAAAAAACTCTTACAAAAAGCTTTAGAACAATTAAATGAGCGTGAGAAGCACATTATGGAACTACGCTTCGGTTTAATTGGCGAAGAGGAACGAACGCAAAAGGACGTAGCAGATATGTTAGGGATATCCCAATCTTATATATCAAGGTTAGAGAAGAAGATTATTCGAAGACTAAAAAAAGAATTTAATAAAATGGTTTAGCAGGAGAAGCTCATCGAAAATGGGCTTCTTTTTTTTGCGTTGAAAAGGGTTGTAGTATCAATGTTTTCGATACTTATCCCAATCGTAGCTCGTGTTTTCTCTGCATAAAGATATCTTCTCGAGGAGATACTGTACTTTGACAGTAGCTCCAATGAGGAGGGTTTATAGTGACACGACATAAAGTTGAGATTTGCGGAGTCGATACAGCAAAATTGCCAGTATTGAAAAATGACGAAATGAGAAAATTGTTTAAACAGATGCAAGATGGAGACATAGAGGCACGTGAAATATTAGTCAACGGTAATCTTCGTCTCGTGCTTAGCGTTATTCAGCGGTTTAACAATCGTGGAGAATATGTCGATGATTTATTTCAAGTAGGGTGTATAGGCTTAATGAAGTCAATTGATAATTTTGATTTAAGCCAGAATGTCAAGTTTTCTACTTATGCGGTTCCAATGATCATTGGAGAGATACGTCGATATTTACGTGATAATAATCCAATTCGAGTATCTCGGTCTTTACGAGATATTGCGTATAAAGCATTACAAGCACGAGAGAAGCTGATGAATAAAACGTCTAAAGAGCCTACCCCTGTTGAAATTGCAGAAGAGATGGGAGTACCACACGCAGATGTCGTGTTTGCTTTAGATGCTATTCAAGACCCTGTCTCTTTATTTGAGCCGATTTACAATGATGGTGGGGACCCGATATTTGTTATGGACCAACTAAGTGATGATAATAATAAGGATACGATTTGGATTGATGAAATAGCTTTAAAAGAAGGGATGAGGAGACTTAATGAACGTGAGAAAATGATCCTTAACAAACGTTTCTTTCAAGGGATGACACAAATGGAGGTGGCGAATGAGATCGGGATTTCTCAAGCACAAGTGTCTCGCCTTGAAAAAGGAGCAATAAAGGAAATGAATAAACAAATGTATGAATAATGACGTTACCATGCTTAAACTGTATACGTAGTTATGTTAGATACAATGATGGTCTGTTCTTAGGAGCAGGCTTTTCTTGTTGTTACTTTCTAAATGGATGAAAACTATTTCACAATTGTGCATACATTTAGAGAAAGGGGGGAGTAAGAATGGTGACAATTTCTCAATTAGAAGTGAAAGAAGTTATTTCTGTTGAAAACGGTCAGAAGCTTGGTCAATTAACAGACTTAGAAATTAATGTGGATCAAGGGCGCATTACTGCTATTGTTTTAGGCAATAAAGGAAAAATGATGGGAATGATGAGCAAAAATGAAGAGTTAGTAGTGCCTTGGAGTGATATTTTAACGATTGGAGAAGATGTTATTCTTGTCAAAAAAAGCCCAAATCCTGCTTTACATCCACCAAATAGCTAATAATAATATATTCCATACAAGAAATTTGTCAAGAAGTATGATAGAATGGAAAAAAACTTGTCATTTGGAGGCAATTATGTCAGAACGTTTTCAACATATTCATCCTTCATACTTACAACTGACGAAATGGACAGCTGCTAATCCACAACTGAAAGCAGGTATGACGACTAGGCTTGGTGGAGAAGGGGTTGCACCGTATGACTCATTTAATTTAGGATGGCACGTACCAGATGCACACGAAATAGTGCTTCGCAATCGACAAAAGCTCGCTCAATTGTTGGAATTCCCATTACAAAATTGGGTAAGTGGACAACAAGTGCATGGAACGTTAATTCATCAAGTAACTAAGCAAGACGTAGGCAAAGGAGCATTATCTCAAGCTAGCGCCATTCCCCAGTGTGATGGCTTACTTACGAATGAAAAGGGTGTTCTATTAACGGCATTTTATGCTGATTGTGTTCCGTTATTATTTCATGACCCTATAAATGGATGGATTGGTATTGCTCATGCCGGCTGGCGAGGAACGGTTGCCGGCATAGGCTCAAAAATGGTACAAGCGTTAATAGAGCGCGGGGCAAAGGCTAGTAATATACGTGTTGCAATCGGGCCTTCTATTACAGGTGAAGCGTATGAAGTAGATGATCACGTAGTAAAGCACATCCCTTCTTGCTATCGGCAAGAACCTTTTGTTGTCGAGAAACATGACGGGAAATATATGCTTTACTTGCAACGCTTTCATAAGCAATTATTGTTAAATGAAGGGTTGAGCGAACATCATATTGATATTACGCAGTACTGCACATATCGAAATGAAGAGTTGTTTTTTTCTTACCGTAGGGATAATGGACAGACAGGTAGAATGTTAGCTTTCATTGGAATGAAGAGGTAATGGATTGACGTGGAAAGGAGCATGTTAGTGGTAAACGTAGCACAAAATGCAGATGCAATACAACAACAAATAAACCTAGCTTGTGAACAATGCAGGCGATCCCCGGCGGACATAACGACGATAGCTGTTACGAAGTATGTTTCTGTAGAGAGAGCACAAGAAGCGTTGAATATAGGAATAGCGCACATCGGTGAAAACCGTGTAGAAGGATTTCGGGAGAAGCATGACGCTGTTGGAAATCAAGCAAATGTTCATTTTATTGGGACGCTGCAGTCTAGAAAGGTGAAGGAGATTATTGATGATGTGGCGATGATCCATTCCTTAGATAGAATGTCCCTAGCAAAAGAAATTCAGAAGCGAGCAACTCGAAAGGTGGCTTGTTTTGTTCAAGTGAATGTTAGTGGAGAACAATCCAAGCAAGGTATTTCACCTGAAGAAGTAGTGCCATTTATAGAAGAACTGAGAGTTTACACGAATGTGGAAGTAGTAGGATTAATGACGATGGCACCTGCTATAACAGATGAAACTCAATTACGTTCTATATTCTCAACCTTACGAGCTTACAAGGAAGAAGTGGAGAGGCAAGGTTGGGAGCATGCCCCGTGTCATTACCTTTCTATGGGGATGAGTAATGACTTCCGCATTGCTATCGAAGAAGGGGCTACTCATATTCGCATCGGTTCTAAATTGGTAGGGAAACAATTTGAATAAAAAGGGGTGAAGGAGATGAGTTTTAAAAATAAAATTAAAAATATTTTTGCTCTTGATGATGAATATGAATACTACGAAGAAGAAAAGCAAGAACAAGAAGAAAAAGGCTATTATCAACAGGAACCCGCTCACCAAGAAACGAAAAAACAAAATGTTGTCAGCCTTAAGAGTATGCAGCAATCATCCAAAGTTGTTTTGTGTGAGCCTCGCACGTATAATGAAGCTCAAGAAATTGCTGACCATTTAGTGAACCGCCGTGCAGTTGTCATTAATCTACAACGTGTAGATAATCAAGCAGCAAAACGAGTAGTAGATTTTTTGAGTGGAACCGTTTATGCTATAAATGGAGACATTCAAAAGCTCGGTGACAAAACATTTCTATGTACACCAGATAATGTCGATGTTTCTGGTACAATAACAGAAGTAATAAATGAAAGTGAACAAGGTGATTTTAGACAAAGGTGGTAGAAAAGATTGGCAGCATTTAGCGTAATAAATACGATTTTAGATATTATAGGCTTGTTATTTCAACTGTATTTCTTCGCATTGATTGGATATATATTAATGTCGTGGTTCCCAGGAGCGCGTGATTCTTCCATTGGGCAATTTTTAACGACCATTTGCGAGCCGTATTTAGAACCATTTCGTAAAGTAATTCCTCCGTTAGGAATGATTGATTTTTCCCCTATCGTTGCGATTTTTGTATTGAATTTTGCAAGTAGTGCAGGTATATCGGCTTTACGATCATTTTTATTTAGTCTGTTCTACTAGGTGATCATCATGAATGGTCTCCTTTTTTAATTGTTTGAAGTGAGGGAAAGAAAGTGGAAATTTATCAACATTTTCGTAAAGAAGAACATGCGTTTATTGATCAAGTCATTCATTGGCGTGAAGCGGTAGAGCAACGATATGTGCCGAAGCTAACGGATTTCCTGCATCCACGGGAGTTGTTTATTATTCAATCCATTATAGGTCAAGCCAACGATATACAATGGCAAGCGTTCGGTGGACTGCAGAATGCGGAACGAAAGCGAGTCGTCATTGCGCCTTATTATGAAACGATTGAAGAGCAGGACTACGAGCTTGTGTTGTTAGAAGCATCCTATCCTAATAAATTCGTCACTATTGAGCATCGAGATGTTCTAGGCTCGTGTATGTCTCTAGGCGTGAAACGAGAAAAAACAGGAGATATGTATGTTCATGAAGACCGAATTCAAATAGTAGTTGCCAAAGGAATAGCGCCATATGTTATGATGAATTTAACAAATATTAAAAAGGCAACTATTCAGTTTGAGGAAAAATCGCTTGATTGCATCGTATCGAAACAAGAAGATTGGCTTGACACAAATGGTACTGTTTCCTCTTTACGTCTTGATACTGTCTTAAATGAAATCTATCATTTATCCAGACAAAAGGCTTCTCAATATATTCAAAAAGGCTACGTTAAAGTGAACTTTCGTATTGTAGAAGATCCGGCCTTTTTGTTGCAAAAAGATGATATGATTTCTTTACGTGGGAAAGGAAGAAGTCAAATAAAAGATATAGAAGGAAAAACGAAAAAAGATAAATGGCGAATTACAACAGCCATATTAAAATAATTGCTAAAGAATAGAAGGAAAAACGCAAGTGGTGTCGAAACAAATAATAACCATTACTGAACAAGAAAGTATTATACACATATTTTAACTCTTCAAGGAGGTGGCCCCTGTGGCACTTACACCATTAGATATTCATAATAAAGAATTTACTAGAGGTTTTCGTGGATACGATGAAGATGAAGTAAATGAATTTTTAGATCAAATTATTAAAGATTATGAAATGGTCATACGTGAGAAAAAAGGTTTAGAAGCCAAAGTTGAACAAATGGAAGAGAAATTAGGACACTTTAGTAATATTGAGCAAACGTTAAATAAATCGATTTTAGTAGCTCAAGAAACGGCTGAAGATGTAAAAGAAAATGCGAATAAAGAAGCGAAACTTATTGTGAAAGAAGCGGAGAAGAATGCTGATCGTATTATTAACGAGTCGCTTTCTAAATCTCGTCAAATCTCCATCGAAGTGGAAGAATTGAAGAAACAAGCTAAAGTGTTCCGTACCCGTCTGAAGATGATGGTAGAAGCACAATTAGATATGATTCATAATGATGACTGGGATGAATTGTTTAATGAAGAAGTAGAAGAGAGTATGGAGCAAATGACAGAAAGTAATGTATAACGGCGAAGGGAAATGCACTTGTAAGCCATTGCAATCATTTATGTTATCATGATGACATTGTATAATGAAAAGACCTTCTTATTCTTTTTTTATAAAGGATGAGAAGGCTTTTTTTATGTAGCAATATAGGCTTTGCTTTATGGTATGTAAAGTACGCCGTTCATTAAACCTTGAAATAAAGCATAAATACATGATGTATGATAAAATGCAAAAGGATAGTATATACGAATGATCGGAGGAAAGATTGTGTGGTATTATATGATAGCAGTTGTGGTTGTGATTATAGACCAAATCACAAAATGGATAGTTGTACAAACAATGGAAATCGGTGAACAAATACCGATTATAGAACCATTTCTATATTTGACATCCCACCGAAATACAGGAGCAGCTTGGGGAATATTAGAAGGAAGAATGATGTTTTTCTATATAATCACGACAATTGTGATCATTGGTATTGTTTATTATATGCAGACATATGCGAAGAATAGTAAATTGCTTGGAGTTTCTCTTGCTTTACTATTAGGAGGGGCTATTGGAAACTTTATTGATCGCCTCTTTCGTAAAGAAGTAGTGGACTTTGTTGATACGTATATAGGAAGTTATAATTATCCAATATTTAATGTTGCAGATGCCGCGCTTGTCGTCGGAGTAGCGCTTGTTTTTATAGCGACGCTGATGGATGAACGAAAGGTAAGAAAGGAAGCTAAATACAAATGAATGAACAGCAGTATAACATTACACAAGAAGAGCAAGGCACACGACTTGATAAATGGTTAACAGGGCATTTAGAAGAGACATCACGCTCACAAGTTCAGTCTTGGATTACAGACGGACATGTATTGGTGAATGGACAATCTGTAAAAAGTAACTATAAATGTCAGCTCGGTGATGATATTGAATGGAGTATTCCTGAACCTGAGCCACTTGAAATACAACCAGAAAATATACCGTTAGATATTGTGTATGAAGATGAAGATGTCATTGTTGTGAATAAGCCGAAAGGTATGGTCGTACATCCTTCTGCTGGCCATGAAAGCGGGACTTTGGTACACGCATTACTGTATCACTGCACGGATTTATCTGGCATAAACGGTGTTATGCGCCCTGGAATTGTCCATCGAATTGATAAGGATACGAGTGGATTGCTGATGGTTGCCAAAAATGATAAAGCGCACGCTTCTTTAGCGGAGCAACTCGTGAATAAAACAGTAGACCGGAAATATATAGCTATTGTTCATGGGGAAATTTCGCATGAATATGGTACGATTGAAGCACCAATTGGACGAGATTTGAAGGATCGTCAAAAGATGGCCGTTGTGGAAGGTGGAAAAGAGGCAACAACGCATTTTCGTGTGTTACATGTATACAAACAATTTAGTTTCGTGGAATGCGTATTAGAAACAGGAAGAACACACCAGATTAGGGTTCATATGAAATATATTGATCATCCACTAGCCGGTGACCCAAAATATGGACCGCGTAGAACACTAGATTTAAATGGACAAGCACTCCATGCTGGCCACATTGCGTTTACCCATCCAACTACGAATGAGCGTTTATCGTTTGACCGTGAAGCACCTGAAAGTTTTCAATTGGCATTACAGCAATTAGAGAAAAAAGCTTGACGTGTAACATACAATCTGTCATAATTCTTAATTAGAGAATAACATTAAGCCCTTTAACATAGTCCTGTGAGGCTAAGAAGGAATTCGGATAAAAGAGCAGAGTACTATACGTATGTATATCTGCATCCAAATCCCCTCTTGCCAATAGCGAGAGGGGATTTTTTTGGGGCGTAAAGTAGGAGGGAGTCCTTTTGGAACAAAAAGCAATTGTACTAGATGATGCAGCAATACGGCGTGCTTTGACAAGAATTGCCCACGAAATTTTGGAGAAGAACAAAGGAGTAGAGGGACTTATTCTAGTTGGTATTAAGACGCGTGGTGTTCCGCTAGCGAAGCGATTAGCGGAGAAAATTGCCGAAATTGAAAAGGTTGAAATTCCGTTTGGAGAAATTGATATTACGCTATATCGTGACGATTTAACGAAACAAAATGGAATTGAAGACCCTCAAATTAACGGTACCAATTTACAAAATGATTTAAATAAAAAGAAAGTGATACTCGTTGATGACGTCCTTTATACAGGCCGAACAGTAAGAGCAGCAATGGATGCATTGATGGATATTGGCAGGCCTTCCCAAATACAATTGGCAGTATTAATTGATCGAGGTCATCGTGAATTACCGATACGTGCTGATTATGTTGGGAAAAATGTACCAACGTCTCATGAAGAAGTGATTGCGGTTCAATTAGTTGAAGCAGATGGAGACGATCAAGTAAGTATTTATAACCCTTAAAAAAAAGACCTTTAAAATTAGTCCAGTGAGGCTGAAAAGGTCGCGATGGAGAATAGCATACGTATATCTTATAAAGGATACGTATACCTCCTTGCGAGCTTTTCGCAAGGAGGTTTTTTTGTGGAAAGAAACCGAGGAGGAATAAAGATGAGTCAACAAGAACGAGTGATGGATGTACGAGACGTCCCCGCTTTGCATAAATGGATTACATTAAGTTTACAGCACTTATTTGCAATGTTTGGTTCAACAATTTTAGTACCTTTTTTAACAGGATTATCACCAGCCGTTGCGTTAGTATCAAGTGGATTAGGAACGCTTGCTTACCTTCTAATCACAAAGGGAAGAATACCAGCGTATTTAGGTTCAAGCTTTGCGTTTATAACGCCTATTATTGTAGCTACGAACGTATCAGGAATAGAAGGAGCTATGATAGGAAGTTTCTTTGCCGGAATCGTATATGGGATTGTCGCTTTGATGATTAAGGCGTTAGGTCTCAATTGGATTGTTAAGATATTACCACCTATTGTAGTAGGGCCAGTCATTATGGTAATCGGTTTAGGATTAGCGTCGACCGCAGTTGATATGGCAACTTACGATGCAGACGGAAATTACTCGATTACGTACTTAACAGTAGCATTGATCACGTTAGGGGTAACGATTATTGCAACGATTTTCTTTAGAGGATTTATGAGTATTATCCCCATTTTATTCGGAATTGTCACAGGCTATATCGTGGCACTAACACAAGGTATTGTAGATACTTCTGGTATAAAAGCAGAATGGAATGAGATTACATCGGCAAGTAGTATCGGAGAATTTTTTGGAGCCGTGTTCGAAATGCCGGAGTTCGTTATCCCATTTGTTACGTATGCACCAATGGAAGTGTTCAGCTTACAACTGTTATGGATATTAGTACCTGTCGCTTTCGTAACGATTGCTGAACATATCGGAGATCAAATGGTACTGTCGAAAGTAGTCGGCAATAACTTTTTACAACAACCAGGTTTACACCGTTCCATTGCTGGTGACGGGGTGGCAACAATTATCGCATCCATGCTTGGTGGCCCACCAAATACAACATATGGTGAGAATATTGGTGTGTTAGCGATAACGCGAGTGTTTAGCGTCTTCGTTGTTGGAGGAGCGGCAGTCATCGCCATCTTCTTCGGGTTTATCGGTATCGTAACAGAGGTCATTAGTGCCATTCCTTCTGCAGTCATGGGTGGTGTATCCATTCTACTATTTGGAATTATCGCATCAAGTGGTTTGAGAATGATGGTCGATAATGAAGTAGATTTAGGGGAAAAACGTAACTTAATTATTGCGTCTGTCATACTAGTCATTGGAATTGGCGGAGCGACGATACAATTAGGGGATAATTTAGAAATCACTGGCATGTCCCTTGCAGCTTTAATCGGGGTCATCTTAAATCAGGTGCTACCAGGACAAGATAAAGGTCAAGGTAATGGCAACATGTTTCAGAAAAAAGATGAATTAAATAAAGATGGATCAGCAGCATAACGTCGAGATAACACATTTTAATAAAGTCCAGAGAGGCTTTCAAGGGTGTTAGGTCGATTGATGTCACATGGGGAGAAAGTATACCCAGGTCACATCGATTAACCAGCATTCCTGTAAGTAGGGGTGCTGGTTTCTTTTATCTCAAAATGGAAGGATGGGGTCGATATGCAGCATTTGTTAAAAATGAGCGACGTTACCGAACTAGAAATTTACAACATTTTAAAAAGTGCGAAAGAATTACAATCAACAACTATACCGTTCAATACTCAAGGGTTTATCGCTAACCTTTTCTTTGAACCAAGCACAAGAACGAAATTGAGCTTTGAAGTAGCGGAGAAGAAGTTAGGGTATGAAACGATTGATTTCACATTAGAATCTTCGAGTGTACAGAAAGGTGAATCGCTTTATGACACGGTTCGAACAATAGAGTCCCTTGGTGCATCCGCAGTAGTAATCCGACACCCAGAAGATAATTATTTCGAAGCTTTAAAAACAAACATACAAATTCCGATTATTAATGGAGGGGACGGAAAGGGAGAGCATCCAACCCAATGCTTGCTAGATCTCTACACCATTTATGAAGAATTTGGGACGTTTACTGGTTTAAAAGTCGTTATTGCTGGTGATATAAGGCATAGTCGAGTAGCACGTTCGAACGCGTTAACGTTGCAACGACTTGGAGCAAATGTTGCTTTTTCTGGTCCAAGTGAGTGGCAAGATAACAACTTACAATTTCCATATGTGTCCATGGGGGAAGCTGTATCCACTTGTGATGTGCTTATGTTGTTACGTATTCAAAATGAGCGTCATGATGCGGAATTAGGTGGTAGCGATTATTTAACACAATATGGTCTTACAGTAGAGCGAGAGAAGAAGATGAAAGAAAAAAGTATTATCATGCATCCAGCACCTGTGAACAGAGGAGTTGAAATTGCAGATGAATTAGTGGAATGTAGTCGATCGCGAATTTTTCAACAAATGAAAAACGGAGTGTTCATTCGTATGGCGGTCATTCACATGTTATTACATAAAGGGGGAGTATCAAATGAAACAACAACTAAAAAACGTTCGCTTATTTGAAGGAGAGGAAATGGTGGAGCGCCATATTACGATTGAAAATGGTGTCATTGCATCCGTCCATACCGAATTGCAAGAAGTAGAGGAAACGATTGATTGTGAAGGGCTACTATTATCGCCAGGTTTTGTTGATGTACACATTCATTTGCGAGAGCCAGGTGCAACGAATAAAGAAACAATTGCAACTGGAACACAAGCTGCTGCACGTGGAGGTTTTACAACGGTATGTGCCATGCCTAATACACGACCTGTTCCTGACAATGAAGAAAATATGCAGCTCGTATTAGACTTAATAAAGGAGAATGCAGTTGTAAACGTACTACCATATGCCTCTATTACGGAAAGACAAATTGGCAAACAGTTAACACCAATGGATCGACTTCAACAAATGGGGGCTGTTGCTTTCACAGATGACGGTGTAGGGGTACAGACAGCGAGTGTAATGTATGAAGCAATGGAACAAGCTGCTTCGCTGAATGCCTCCATTGTAGCCCATTGTGAAGATAATTCTTTGATTTATGGCGGTGCCATGCATAAAGGGAAAGTGAGCGAAAATCTAGGCATTCCAGGTATTCCAAATGTGTGTGAATCGGTGCAAATTGCGCGAGACGTACTACTTGCAGAAGCAACAGGGTGTCATTACCACGTCTGTCATGTGAGTACAAAAGAGTCCGTACGAGTGATTCGAGATGCGAAAGCTGCTGGTATTCCTGTTACAGCAGAAGTGACACCGCACCATTTATTATTAACGGAAGAAGACATTGTTGAAAATGATGCCATGTATAAAATGAATCCACCACTTCGCTCAAAGGAAGATAGAGAAGCATTATGTCAAGGACTACTAGATGGCACCATTGATTGTATTGCTACTGATCATGCACCACATACAGAAGAAGAAAAGCAACAACCAATGGAAGGAGCACCATTTGGAATTGTCGGTTTAGAAACGGCTTTTTCCTTACTTCATACACACCTTGTGAAAACAGGATTTTGTAGCTTAAAGCAATTACTCGATTGGTTGACGATTAAACCGGCAAGCGTATTCGGTATTAACGCTGGTGAAATAAAAGTAGGGGGAAAAGCAGACCTTGTTTTACTCGATGTAACGAAGCAAGCGGAAATTAATCGTCATGCGTTCGTTTCAAAAGGAAAAAATACTCCATTTCACAGCTGGAATGTAATAGGAGCACCGAAATGGACGATGGTAGCAGGAGAAATTGTTTGGGAAGGGGATGGGCAACATGGCAAAGCGTAAATTAATTTTAGAAGATGGCACGACATTTGTAGGGGAAGCGTTAGGAAGTGTGAAAGAATCGATTGGAGAGGTAGTCTTTAATACAGGGATGACAGGGTATCAAGAAATTATGTCTGACCCATCCTATTGCGATCAAATTGTTACATTCACATATCCTCTTGTAGGAAACTACGGTATTAATCGAGAAGACTTTGAAACGATTCATCCTTCTGTCAAAGGTATTGTCGTGAAAGAAGCTTGCCATACTCCTAGTAATTTTCGCTCTGAAGAATCGTTGCACACCTTTTTGCAGGCGAAAGGGATACCAGGAATTAGTGGTATAGATACACGTAAGTTAACGAAAATAATCCGCCAGCACGGGACAATGAAGGCGAAATTGACTGCTGCAGATGCATCCTCCTTAGCAGCAGTACAGGAACTACAATTAAGTGAGCTCGCAACAGATCAAGTGAAACGTGTATCTACTATCAAGCCTTATGTTGTACCAGGTAGAGGGGAGCGTATCGTACTTGTTGATTTCGGAATGAAGCACGGAATATTGCGAGAGTTTACAAGGAGAAATTGTCATGTAACAGTCGTACCATACAACATTACTGCTGAGGAGATTATTCAATTAAAGCCAGACGGTATTATGCTATCAAACGGTCCTGGAGATCCGAAGAGTGTACTTGTGGCTGTCGATATGATCAAAGGTGTGCTTGGTAAAATTCCATTATTCGGTATTTGTTTAGGGCATCAATTATTTGCATTAGCTTGTGGAGCAAATACACTGAAAATGAAATTTGGACACCGCGGTTCTAATCATCCGGTTAAAGATATTGAAACAGGAAAAGTATATATGACTTCTCAAAACCATGGGTATGCAGTCGAAGAGGCAACTATTGATGAACGCATTCTTACTGTTACTCAGTACGCATTAAATGATGGCAGCATTGAAGGATTGAAGCACAATCATTTCCCAGCATTTTCAGTACAGTATCACCCAGAGAGTGCTCCAGGGCCCCAAGATTCTAATGAACTATTTGATACGTTTATACAGATGATTCAACAGCACACGAAAAGGGAGAGAGTTTAATGCCAAAACGCACAGATATTCATAAAATACTAGTTATCGGATCAGGTCCCATTGTCATCGGACAAGCAGCAGAATTTGATTATTCAGGAACACAAGCGTGTCAGGCTTTAAAAGAAGAAGGGTATAAAGTCGTTCTTGCCAACTCGAACCCAGCAACCATTATGACGGACGAACAAATTGCCGATGAAGTCTATATGGAACCATTAACCGTTGAATTTATTGCAAAAATTATTCGCAAAGAAAAGCCTGATGCTTTACTGCCAACTTTAGGAGGCCAAACAGGTTTAAACATGGCAGTAGAATTAGATAAACGAGGAATATTAGAAGAGTTCGGTGTAGAGTTACTTGGTAGTTCCCTTGATGCTATTCAAAATGCAGAAGACAGAGAGAAGTTTCGCACATTGATGAATGAAATCAATGAACCAGTTCCAGAAAGTACAATCATTAACACGGTAGAAGAAGCTTTGACATTTGCAGATGAAATCGGTTATCCAGTCATTGTTCGTCCCGCGTATACGATGGGAGGTGCTGGTGGTGGCATGTGCTATAACGAAGAAGAGCTTCGTACTACTGCAAGCAACGGGTTAAGCCTTTCTCCAGTCCATCAGTGTTTAATTGAACGCAATATTGCTGGTTTTAAAGAAATTGAATATGAAGTGATGCGAGATAAACGGGATCATGCCATCGTTGTATGTAATATGGAAAACGTCGACCCTGTCGGTATTCATACGGGAGATTCAATCGTTGTAGCACCTAGTCAGACGTTAAGTGATCGTGAATATCAAATGCTACGTAACGCATCACTGAAAATTATTCGCTCCCTAGGGATAGAAGGCGGATGTAACGTGCAATTAGCACTAGATCCACATAGTTTCCAATACTACGTCATTGAGGTAAATCCACGTGTTAGTCGTTCATCGGCATTAGCATCGAAAGCAACAGGCTATCCAATTGCCAAGATTGCGGCTAAAATTGCAGTCGGATTAAGCCTTGATGAAATGAAAAACCCTGTAACAGGAACGACATATGCATGCTTTGAACCAGCATTAGACTACGTCGTTTCCAAAATTCCACGTTGGCCGTTTGATAAATTCACAAACGGCAATCGAGTGTTAGGTACACAAATGAAAGCAACGGGAGAAGTAATGGCAATTGGAAGAACGTTTGAAGAATCATTGCTTAAAGCTGGTCGTTCATTAGAAATTAGTGCAGAGGAATTTTTCTTAGAAGAGGCGTCCGAACTAAGTACAGAGGTACTAAACCATCGTTTAGAAAAAGCAGATGATGAAAGAATGTTCCTTATTGGTGAAGCGTTTCGTCGCGGGTACACTACCAACCAATTACATGAACTGACGAAAATCGATTTGTTTTTCCTAACGAAACTACACGCCATCGTGCAATTAGAGCAACAATTAGGTGATCACCCTTGGGACATAGATTTGATGAGAAAAGCGAAGGAAAAAGGATTCTCCGATCAAGCGTTAGCTCGAGTGTGGAAAAGCACAGAAGAAGAAATTTACACCTTTAGAATGAAGCATAGCTTAGTACCAGTATATAAAATGGTCGATACGTGTGCAGCTGAGTTTGCATCATCTACCCCTTATTTCTACAGTACGTATGAAGAGGAAAATGAATCGTCCGTTTCTTCACGTGAAAAAGTGCTCGTATTAGGTTCTGGACCTATCCGTATTGGTCAAGGCGTAGAATTTGATTATGCAACCGTTCATTCTGTGCTTGCCTTAAAGGAAGCGGGTTATGAAGCCATTATTATGAATAACAACCCAGAAACGGTTTCAACAGATTTCAGTATCTCTGACAAGCTTTATTTCGAACCACTTACACTAGAAGACGTGATGCATGTAGTGGATTTAGAAAAACCAAAAGGCGTTATCGTTCAGTTTGGTGGCCAAACAGCCATTAATTTAGCGGATGGCTTAGCAAAATTAGGGGTAGAAATTCTCGGCACGCCACTTGAAGCAATTGATCGTGCAGAAGATCGAGATAAATTTGAAACTACGTTATCCAAATTAAATATTCCACAGCCACAAGGGGTTTGTGTCACAAGTACGGAAGAAGCGATACACGCATCGGAAACGCTAGGATTTCCATTAGTTGTGCGTCCGTCTTACGTACTTGGAGGAAGAGCGATGGAAATTGTGTATGATTACTCCGATTTAAAACGCTATATGGATGAAGCTGTTCGCATTCACAAAGAGCATCCTGTGTTAATCGATCGTTATATGACAGGAATCGAAGTAGAAGTAGATGCCATTAGTGACGGAGAAACGGTTGTCATTCCAGGAGTTATGGAACATATCGAACGTGCTGGAATTCACTCGGGCGATTCCATTGCAGTATATCCAACGCAACGCATCTCTCAACGTCTTAAAGATATATGTGTAGAGAATACAGTAAGAATTGCAAAGGAACTCGGTATCGTCGGCCTAATTAACATTCAATTTGTACTGCATCAAGACAACGTGTATGTATTAGAAGTAAACCCGCGAGCTAGTCGGACAGTTCCGTTCCTAAGTAAAATTACCGGCGTAACAATGGCAAACATTGCAACCCAAGTTATGTTAGGGAAGAAACTTACAGATTTCGGCTTAACAGATGGCATTTTACCAGAGCCTGAGGATGTATATATTAAAGTACCAGTCTTCTCTTTCGAAAAATTGCGCAGTGTTGATACTTACTTAGGGCCAGAAATGAAATCAACAGGTGAAGTAATCGGTGCTGATAAAACGATTGAAAAGGCGCTATACAAAGGATTAACAGCATCAGGTATTCATATTCCAACAGCTGGAAGTGTGCTGTTAACTGTTGCGGATAAAGATAAAGAAGAAATGCTTGAGATTGCACAACGTTTCTATCAATTAGGATTTGATCTCTATGCAACAGGTGGTACAGGAACAGCTTTATTACATGCAGGTCTTCCAGTTCAAATCGTGGAGAAAATCGGCGCAGAAGGTAAAACCGTGCTAGATGTTGTGAAACAAGAACAAGCTCAATTTGTCATCAATACATTGACTGGTGGAAAACAGTCTCGATCAGATGGATTTAGAATACGACGAGAAGCGGTAGAGCATGGTATTCCTTGTTTAACTGCATTAGATACAGCAAAAGCAATTTTACGTGTAATGGAGTCGATGACATTCACAGCAAAGGCAATGCCAAAGAAAAAGGAGCAACACGTATGATTCATCAGGAAGCAGTAACGGTAATGAGTAATAAACAAATTGCAGAAGCAACGTTTGAAGTTGAACTAAAAGGCGCATGCGTAGAAGCTATGACGACGCCAGGACAATTTGTACATGTGCAAACAGGGGGCGGCTGGGAGCATGTACTCCGCCGTCCGCTCTCCATCGCGAATGTAGAAGATGATGTTGTTTCTATTGTCTATAAGGTCATTGGACAAGGAACCGAATGGCTTACGAATCAAAAGCCGGGTCAAATGATAAACGTGCTTGCACCATTAGGGAATGGTTTTCCGTATGAAGCAATCCATAACAAACGGATTCTATTAATTGGTGGTGGTGTCGGAGTACCCCCACTATATTACTTAGGTAAGAAACTACAAGAACGTGGAAATGAGATTACAACCGTTCTCGGCTTTCAACATAAAGCCGCCGTTTTCTATGAAGAAAAGTTTCAAAGCCTAGGCAATTGTTATGTTGCGACAAATGACGGTAGTTACGGTACAAAAGGATTTGTTACCGACATTACGAAAGAACTTTATCCTAATATGGATCACTACTTTACATGCGGGCCAACACCGATGCTACAAGCTGTTACAAAGCAGTTACCAATTCCAGGGCATGTTTCCTTAGAAGAGCGGATGGGCTGTGGAGTGGGCGCATGTTTCGCATGTGTGTGTAAGACGACAGATGCGCATGATCCAAAAGGGTACCGCAAAATTTGTCAAGATGGTCCTGTGTTTGAAGCAAATAAGGTGGTGTTAACATGAAGTTAGCTGTAAATTTACCTGGTTTAGCAATGAAGAATCCTATCTTACCAGCATCAGGTTGTTTCGGTTTTGGAAAAGAATATGGCGCTTTTTACGATTTAAATAAGCTAGGAGCAATTACGATTAAAGCGGCAACAGAGACTGCTAGATACGGGAACCCCACTCCAAGAGTCGCTGAAACGTCTAGCGGGATGCTGAATGCAATTGGCTTACAAAATCCTGGTGTTGACAGCATCATGGAAGAAGAGCTTCCTTATTTAGCGAATTTCGAAACACCAATAATTGCAAACGTGGCCGGGAGTTCGGAGGAAGAATATGCGTTTGTGGCTGAGAAATTATCTCAATCTCCATATGTTCACGCTCTTGAGTTAAATATCTCTTGTCCAAATGTTAAAGAAGGTGGAATTCAATTTGGGACTGATCCAACCTTAGCAGCCTCTTTAACGAAGCAAGTAAAGGCGGTTAGTTCTTTACCTGTTTATGTGAAGTTATCGCCTAATACAGCAAATATCGTAGGTATGGCCAAAGCGGTAGAAGAAGCCGGGGCAGATGGTTTATCAATGATCAATACGTTAGTTGGAATGCGTCTTGATTTGATGACAGGGAAACCGATTTTATCCAATAAGACGGGTGGTTTATCAGGCCCAGCCATTAAGCCTGTGGCGATTCGAATGATTCACGAAGTAAGCCAAGCAGTGAACATTCCTATTATCGGAATGGGCGGGGTGACAAATGCGGAAGATGTGTTGGAATTTCTTTTGGCAGGAGCAAGCGCAGTAGCAGTTGGAACAGCTAATTTCCGTAATCCATTTGTTTGTCCAGAGATCATAGAAGCATTACCAGGGGTGTTGGAACGGTATGGTTATGATTCAATAGAGTCATGTATCGGAAGGAGCTGGAATCATGTTAGCAACTAAACCGATGTTTATCGCATTAGATTTTCCAAGTGGCGAAGAAGCGTTATCCTTTTTAGATCAACTTGCTATAGAAGAGGTAGCAGTAAAAGTTGGGATGGAGCTGTTTTATAAAGAAGGCCCATCCATCATTGAGCAACTAAAACAGCGTAATTATAAAATATTTTTAGATTTAAAGCTTCATGACATTCCGAATACAGTAGAGCGCGCCATGAAAAACCTTGCTTCTTTAGGTGTCGATGTTGTGAATGTTCATGCTGCTGGTGGCAAACGAATGATAGAAGCAGCGCAAAAAGGATTGCAAGAAGGAGCTATTAATGGGCAGAAGCCGCTGTTGTTAGCTGTTACTCAATTAACTTCAACAGATGATGAAATGTTATCGGAACAGTTGCTTATTCAGGAAGAAATGGAGCAAGTCGTCAAGCATTATGCATACAACGCAAAGCAGGCAGGAGCAGATGGAGTCGTATGTTCAGTGTGGGAATCACGCTTGGTTCATGACATATGTGGAACTGACTTTTATACGGTGACCCCAGGAATTCGGATGGAAAATCAACACAACCAAGACCAAGTACGTGTTGCGACACCTACTGTAGCTAATGAGCAAGGGGTTTCAGCAATTGTAGTTGGTAGAGGGATTACAAAGGCAGAAGATCCAGTACGTGCGTATCATCAATTTGAAGGAGCGTGGAACAATGGAAACGAAACAACAATTAGCTAAAGCGCTATATCAAATAGGCGCATTACAAGTAAATGATGTGACGCCGTTTAAATGGACGTCAGGTATTTTATCCCCAATATATTGTGATAATCGATTAACGATGAGTGAAGTGTCGTTACGCAACCAAATTGCTGATCAATTTGCTACATATATAAAAAAGAACTATCCAGATGTTGACGTCATTGCAGGTTGTGCAACAGCTGGCATTCCTCATGCGGCATGGGTTGCAGATAAGCTAGCTTTACCAATGGTTTATGTTCGTGATAAAGCAAAAGGGCATGGCAAACAAAACCAAATTGAAGGGTCTGTACAGAAAGGCCAAAAAGCAATTGTAGTAGAGGATTTGATTTCTACTGGAAAGAGTTCTTTAAACAGTGTACGAGCTCTTCAAGCTGCTGGAGTAGAAGTAGTGGAAGTAGTAGCCATCTTCTCTTATGAGTTAGCGGAAAGTGAAGAAGCTTTTGCAGAGGCAAAGGTGAAGTATCACGCTCTAACCAATTTCGTTGAATTGTTACATTTCATGAAAGAAGAGGGAACTTTATCGGAGGAACAAGTAGAACATTTACTTACTTTCAAGCAAGATCCTAGGACATTTTCTACCCACTTTTCTTCTTCAAATGACTAATATAAAAACTGCACCTTCCCTGGTTTTTATTAACCTTGAAGGTGCAGTTTGTTTGTTAATCGACTTTTGTATTTTCTTTTAATGTTTGGATAAAGTGTTCGTCAGGAGTAACGAATAACGTTTTTTGGTTATCATACGTTACAAATCCGGGTTTTGCTCCACTTGGTTTTTTAACGTGTCGAATACGTGTATAATCAACTGGAACGGTGGAGGATGCCCGTGATTTACTAAAGTATGCGGCAAGGATCGCTGCTTCTTGTAACGTTTCTTCACTAGGATCATCAGATCGAATGACGACGTGTGAACCAGGAATGTCTTTTGTATGCAACCATATTTCATCACGGCGGGCAAGTCGATTGGTCACATATTCGTTTTGCTTATTATTTTTCCCTACAAGAACGGTTGTGCCGTCAGATGAAACATACGTGTCAGGTTGTGGCTTTTGCGCTTTCTTTTTCTTCTTTTGTTGGTTTCTCGCCTTTAAATATCCTTCTTCTTGTAATTCATCTCGTATTTCTTCGATATCCTCTTCTCGAGCTGTTTCAATTTGTTGCATTAATTGCTCTAAGTAGCTCATTTCCGCTTCAGCTTTTTTCATTTCTTGTTGCACATACCGCTTCGAGTTTTTTAATTTATTGTACATTTGGAAATAGCTTTGAGCATTTTCGCTTGGGGTTTTATTCGGATTTAAACCAATTGTTACTTGTTGCTGTTCTGGATCATAATAGTCAATGACCGTAACGTTCTCGTCGCCTTTTGTAATTAAGTGCATATGTGCTGTCAATAGCTCCCCTTGCTTTTGATAATACTCCGCTTTTTCCGCCTTTTTTAACGTCTCTTGGTGCTTTTTCATTTTACGGACATTTTTGTTATGCTCATTTTTTAAGAAACGAGTTAAATCTCCGGCACGCTGTTTTACTCTGTCCCGTTCCGCTTTACCAGAATAAAAGCATTCTAGCATCTCATTAACGGTCGAGAACGGTTCTTTTTTGGCATCCTTCGACTGTAAATCTACTACGTAAAAATGTTCTTTTATCCCCGTGTAAATCGTTGGTTCGTAGTCATTTTGTAAAATGCGTTGTTGCATTGCTTCAAAGGCTTCTTTATACCGATCAATAGCACCAAGTCCAGCGCGGTGAACAATTTCATGCGCAATCATTGGGGAGAATCCTTGGCAAATGTCCATGATTTGTTTGTCGAGCTTTCCTTTGTTGAAATCTAATTTACGAATAAGGGTTTGCCCATCTATAGTTAAAGGATTATCCTTTCCTTGATTCGGTGGTAGGACGTAAGTATGTCCGGGCAATAAGGTACGATGACGATTGTGTGCTGTGGAAACGTGCTTAATACAATCTAATATCCTATCTCTTTCATCATCTACCAAAATAATGTTACTATGCTTTCCCATTATTTCTATTACTAATGTTTTCGTTGTTTCATCGCCAATTTCATCTTTACTACGTATGCGAAAGCGAATCAATCTTTCCATTTCTTCTTGCTCAATTGCTTCAAGGAATCCTCCTGTTAAATGTTTGCGTAGCAACATACAAAACATAGGAGCTTCCTTTGGATTTTTAAATTTCTCTTCTGTCAAATGAACGCGTGCATAGGAAGGGTGAGCAGATAACAGCAAGCTGTAATTCTGTCCTTTACTACGCACAGTGAAAATTAGTTCTGTTTGCGTTGGTTGATAAATTTTCATAATTCGTCCGGGTGTTATCTGCTCATGTAATTCATGAGAGATAGCCCGAGTGACAACGCCATCAAATGACATAACAATCACCTCACATTATTCCGATTATAGCATGTTTAAGGACGAGTCTGAATACATATAGAAAAGACTTGCTCACATGGAGGAATGCGTTGTGAAATGGTATCAATATCATACGGAAGATGTTGCTCGTAAGCTGTCAGTTGATGAGAAGGAAGGATTGACGGAAAAGCAAGTACAACAACGGTTGAAACAGTTCGGCTTTAACGTATTGGAAGAAGGAAAACAAACTAACCTTCTCATGTTATTTATTCGGCAGTTTCAAGATTTCATGGTATTAGTACTACTAGCTGCTACATTAGTATCGGGTTTGCTAGGGGAATATGTGGATGCAATTGCAATTATGGCAATTGTGATTATGAATGGTGTACTAGGGTTTATGCAAGAACAAAAAGCAGAGAAGTCATTAGCGAAGCTCAAACAATTATCTGCCCCTCAAGCGCATGTACGAAGAGAGGGAGAGTGGAGGAAAATACCTTCTGCCGAATTAGTAGCAGGTGACATTGTGAAACTGGCTACGGGAGATCGATTAAGTGCAGATGTTCGACTCGTCCGCGTCAACGGATTAGAAGTGGAGGAATCTTCCTTGACAGGCGAATCCATTCCCGTTGCCAAAAAAATCGAACCTTTATATGAAGATGTAGAACTTGGGGATCAATATAATATGGCCTTTAGTGGCACCCTTGTCACAAGGGGAAGTGGTACTGGTATTGTCGTAGGAACTGGAATGGATACGGCGATGGGGCAAATTGCATCATTGCTCGTACATACAGAAAGAGTTCCAACGCCACTAGAGCGTAAATTAGCGCAGCTTGGCAAAGTGCTTATTGTGACGGCGTTACTTCTAACAGCCTTCGTCGTGTTTTTAGGTGTGTATCAAGGCCATCCGCTGTACAATATGTTCCTTGCCGGTGTTTCGTTAGCGGTGGCTGCTATTCCGGAAGGGTTACCTGCTATAGTTACCGTTGCGTTATCTCTAGGTGTTCAACGCATGATTAAACGGAAGGCCATTGTCCGCAAACTGTCAGCAGTAGAAACATTAGGGTGTGCGACGGTCATTTGTTCGGATAAAACTGGTACGATGACGGAAAACGAGATGACGGTAAAGCAGTTGTGGACGATGGATGAGCACCTATCTGTTACAGGAGAAGGGTATGATGTGCAGGGGACATTTTATGATGGCTCTAGCCAAGTCCAACCTGCTAATATACACGATATTCAGCAATTATTAACATTCGGCGCTCTATGCAACAATACAACACTGCTTCATAAACAAGGGCGTTATACGATTGATGGTGACCCGACAGAAGGTGCGTTACTCGTTGCCGCACGAAAAGCAGGGATTACAGACGATGAATTGAATCGATTTAACGTCATTTATGAAATTCCTTTTGACTCGACGAGAAAGCGGATGAGCGTTGTGATTGAAGATGAATATAAGCAACGTTTCGTAATTACTAAAGGTGCACCGGACGTGTTAATACCGAGGTCATCTTATCGCAAACATATAGCAGGGTATGTCCCTTTAAAGCATAAGGACCAACAACGAATGAATCGTTCCATAAATAATATGGCAGAGCAAGCACTAAGAACGATTGCCGTTTGCTATAAGCCATTAAAAAAAGACAAGACGTACACAGATTTGGAGTTAGAGCAGGACTTAGTTTTCATCGGTTTTACTGGCATGATTGATCCACCTCGAAAAGAAGTAAAAGAGGCAATTGAACAATGCAAACAAGCAGGCATTAAAACCGTTATGATTACAGGTGATCACGCTAAGACGGCTGAAGCAATTGCGGGTGATTTACAATTAATACCTGAAGATGGAAAAGTGATGGAGGGCTATGAATTAAATGCCATGAATGAAGAACAATTGGCTGCTGCAATAGAAGATGTGTATGTATTTGCCAGGGTGACACCAGAACATAAATTGAAAATCGTTAAAGCATTTCAGCGAAAAGGACATGTCGTGGCAATGACTGGTGATGGCGTTAATGATGCACCCGCAATTAAAGCGAGTGACATTGGCATAGCGATGGGACGAAGCGGAACAGATGTAGCCAAAGAATCTTCTTCACTCGTTTTATTAGATGATAATTTTGCTACAATTAAAGCAGCGATTCATGAAGGACGTAACATTTATGAAAATATCCGCAAATTTATCCGATATTTATTAGCTTCTAATGTTGGAGAAATTCTCGTCATGTTATTTGCCATGCTGCTCGCTTTGCCTTTGCCATTAGTTCCAGTCCAAATTCTTTGGGTGAATTTAGTGACAGACGGCCTTCCTGCCATGGCATTAGGATTAGACAAATCAGAGGGAGATGTCATGAAGACACCGCCACGTAATGCACGAGAAGGTGTTTTCTCAAGAGGGTTAGGATTTAAAGTTATTTCCCGTGGCATTATGATAGGGCTCGTCACATTACTCGCGTTTATAATGGCTTATCAAGGAGATCCAGAACGTTTGGTGTATGCTCAAACAGTCGCCTTTTCTACTCTTGTGATGGCGCAGTTAATTCACGTATTTGATTGTCGTAGCGAACGTTCGGTTTTTGCCCGTAATCCGTTTGGTAACCTTTATTTAATTGCTGCTGTACTGTCATCAGTCGTCCTGCTGTTCATCGTCATTTACTACGAACCGCTACAAGGACCATTTCACACGACAGATTTAGCAGCGCGAGATTGGCTTGGTATATTAGGGCTGAGTGCGATTCCAACTTTATTATGGGGATATTCCAAAAGATAACTCGTTTCAAGAAGCACTTCGGAAATGGAGTGCTTTTTTGCATTTACTAAAGACAATTCAGCACTCACTATCAAAAAAAGAGGGTATTCGCTTATTCGCAAGTTCCTAATAAAAATATAAACTCTTGGAACAATAGGTTTAGCTTGGTCCATTTCGTCGGCTACCAAAAGTGGCGATTACCCAAGAATCCTCCACTTCAAGCAGCACGTAAGGGTGGTAAGTGGTGGGAGTAGTTCACGGGATTTACGTTCCAATAGCTCATACTATCATAAGGTAGTGTACATCATAATAAAATGATTTGAATTGAGAGATATGTTTCATATAAAGAAAATCCTTGCTTAGAAGATGGATATTTACGTTGAAAAATGACATGTACATAAAAAAACTATTGAAATCATGGTTGAAAACGAATATTATGTAACATGGTCTTAATAATTATTCGTGAATAGTGGTGTTTAATATGAATTTTTTGCATAAACGATTTCAATTAGCGGAGAATCATACAACCGTTCGTACGGAGGTAGTGGCTGGCTTCACAACCTTTTTGGCGATGGTCTACATTATTATTGTCAATCCTACCATCTTAAGTTCCGCTGGTGTTCCGTTTGATCAAGTATTTATGGCAACGATTATTTCAGCGGTAGTAGGTACTCTTATCATGGCATTTGCCGCGAATTATCCAATTGCGATTGCACCTGGTATGGGGTTAAATGCTTATTTTGCTTCTGTTGTAGCAACACAAGGGTTGTCCTATGAAATCGTGTTTGGTACAGTTTTTATGGCTGGTGTGTTATTTATATTATTGAGTTTCACGAGCTTCCGTGAGAAATTAATTGAAGCTATTCCGGCTTCGTTAAAATACGGTATTACATCAGGTATAGGTTTATTTATCGCTTTTATCGGTTTAGAAATGGCTGGTATTCTAGATAAATCAAATGAGACGAATTTCTTAGGTGATTTGTCTAATCCGATGGCACAGTTGTCGCTAGCAGGACTTGCAATTACGTTAATTTTATTAGCTCGACAAGTGAAAGGTGCTCTATTTATCGGGATGATGATTACGACTGCAATAGCGTTTTTTACAGGTCAAATTGGCTTGGGAAGTAGTGAAGGATTTGTCAGCTTACCACCTACACCTGTATTTTTTGAAATGGATATTGTAGGCGTGTTTACGAACAGTTTATACATTGTTGTGTTTTCTTTCTTGTTAGTGACGATTTTTGATACGACAGGGACGTTGGTAGGAGTCGCAGAACAAGCTGGTTTTATGAAGGATGGGAAGCTACCAAGAGCCAAGCCAGCATTAATGGCAGATGCGATTGCGACAACGACTGGTGCCATGTTTGGAACGAGTCCTTCAACTGCCTATGTAGAGTCGACAACAGGGGTTGCTGTAGGTGGAAGAACAGGCCTGACTTCTTTAGTCGTAGCAATGCTGTTCGCGTTATCTATGTTTTTCTCTCCTATAGTCGAAATGGTTGCGAGTACACCAGCAATTACAGCGCCAGTACTTATAATTGTTGGCTGTTACATGATTGAGGGGCTGGCTCGTATTGATTGGAAAACGTTTGATGAAGCTTTCCCAGCGTATGCTACCTTGTTAGCTATGCCTCTATCAGGTAGTATTGCAACAGGAATTGCTGTCGGATTTATCTCCTATCCATTAATGAAGATTGTAAGTGGAAAAGGGAAACAAGTCCACGGCTTGCTATATGTTTTTGCGATTATTTTCTTTATTTATCTCGCTTTTATGCCGATGTCTTAATTGGTTGAAGGACTCCTATTCATATGGGTCCTTTTTCTGTATTAACGATGCGTTATGACCATGTTTCGTGATAGGATAGACATATTGATAACGATTTAGTGGAAAAGGTGTGTTATGATTCGTGAAAAGCATGACAGGATATGGCAGGCATACAGTAACGATTGAAGATACAATGATAACGATAGAAGTGAAAACGGTCAATCACCGCTTTCTTGATATATCGACGAAAATCCCTCGTTCCCTATTGTATTTAGAAGGTGAGATACATAAGCGGATTAAACAATATATTCAACGAGGAAAAGTAGACGTTTATGTAACGTTTGAAGGAAGTGGTTTCCTTTCTAAACAAATACAAATGGATTGGGCATTGCTTGATCAATGGATGTCACAACTGGAACATGCGAAGAAACGGTATAAATTACAAGGAGAAGTGAATATTGACGCTTTAACGACATTGCCAGAAGTGATGACCCTCCAAGAGAAAGAAAACTATGAACCATTTGAGGGGGAGTTATTACAATATTTAGATATAGCACTTCAACATGTTTCTGATATGCGAAAAAAAGAAGGACAGGCGTTGTGTAATGATTTAGAGCAAAGACTTGAACGCATAAGAAGCATATTATATGATATGATGTCTAGGAGAAAAATTGTTATTCAAATGACACGTGAGCGCATTTTGAAACGGATGGAAGAATATGTGGACGTAAATGGACTGGAAGAAGAAACGCGCATGTATCAAGAAATTGCACTTATGGCTGAAAAAGGGGATATAACGGAAGAACTTACCCGTCTATTCAGTCACTTAGAACAATTTTGTGAGTTATTACAAGTGAAAGAGCCTATTGGCCGCCAACTAGAATTTATCGTTCAAGAAATACAACGTGAAATGAATACAATTGGATCTAAATCGAATGATACCGAGATAAGCTTATGGGTTGTTCAATTGAAAAGCGAAACAGAAAAAATAAAAGAACAGATACAAAATGTTGAATAATTATTGAGTTTAGTCTATAGTTTTTCATATAATTATTGTATTAGAATCATCATTTGTTTGTTTTGTTATTATGAAGGAGGAGCCATTTTGAGCTTACGTTTAATCAACATTGGATTTGGAAATGTTGTATCTGCAAATCGGATTATATCCATTGTATCTCCGGAATCTGCACCTGTGAAACGAATTATTACAGTTGCTCGTGACAATAATAAATTGGTAGATGCTACATACGGACGTCGTACAAGAGCGGTTATTATTACAGATAGTGACCATGTTGTGTTATCAGCTGTGCAACCAGAAACAGTTGGTGGTCGAGTAATTAGCAATGACGACATGTCAGACGAAGGGTAGGATTTTTATTGTGATTGAAGAAAGAGGAATATTATTTATCTTATCAGGGCCATCTGGTGTAGGAAAAGGAACGGTTCGTAAGTCTCTATTTGAGAAAGACACAGACTTGAAATATTCTATATCCATGACTACTCGTTCCCCTCGTGAAGGAGAAATTGATGGAGTGGATTACTTCTTTAAGTCTAAAGAAGAGTTTGAAGCAATGATAGAAGAACGCAAAATGATAGAGTACGCACAATATGTAGGTAATTATTACGGTACGCCGAAAGAATACGTGCAAGAACAATTGGAGAACGGAAATGACGTTTTTCTAGAAATTGAAGTGCAAGGCGCCTTACAAGTGAAGGAAAACTTTCCGGAAGGTGTATTTGTTTTCCTTATTCCACCAAGTTTTGAAGAGTTAAAGGACCGTATTATAAATCGCGGGACAGAAACAGAAGAAAAGGTAAGAAATCGTTTAGCAGCCGCAAAGCAAGAAATTGAAATGATGGACTATTACGATTACGTTGTAGTGAATGATCGAGTAGATAAAGCAGTACAAACGATTCAATCGATTGTTCGAAGCGAGCACTGCAAACGAGAACGAGTAGCTATTCAGTATAAAAAAGCATTGGAGCGTGATGAATAATGTTAGAGCCATCTATTGATTCATTATTAAAAAATATTAATTCAAAATACACATTAGTCACTTTATCGGCGCGTAGAGCGCGTCAAATGCAAGAAACAAACAAGTATTTAATCGAGGATCATTTTTCTGATAAATACGTTGGCATTGCATTAGAGGAGATCAACAATGGCAATCTTCACTACACTTATGAAGGTGACGAAGCTCCAGAGATGAAATAACAACCTAATTTAGGTTGTTTTTTTATTTGTAAGTAGGTAATTCATGTATGATAACAAATAAATATTGGATTCGATTACATGGAGGATGATTACATGAACGTACAAGGAAAAAAAATAGTACTAGCAGTATCAGGTGGAATTGCTGCTTATAAAGCATGCGCATTAACGAGCAAATTAAAGCAAGCTGGTGCGGAAGTAATCGTGATGATGACGGAAGGGGCTAAACAGTTCGTCGCTCCTCTTACCTTCCAAGCTCTTTCAAGAAACCCAGTTTATACCGACACATTTGATGAGAAAGTTCCAAAACAAATTGCACATATCGATGTAGCAGATTGGGCCGATTTAATCATTATTGCACCTGCAACAGCGAACATCATAGGCAAGCTAGCAAATGGGATTGCGGATGATATGGTTACAACGACATTATTAGCTAGTAAAGCACCTGTTTATATTGCACCAGCAATGAATGTGCATATGTATGCTCATCCTGCTGTAGCGCGTAATATGAAGCAATTAGAGGAGGATGGTTATCGTTTTATCGAGCCGGGTGAAGGATATTTAGCTTGTGGTTACGTTGGAAAAGGCCGTTTAGAGGAGCCAGAAACGATTATTAAAGTACTTGAACAACAACTAACAACTGCCCAACTTCTTCTTGGGAAAAAGGTATTAGTAACTGCTGGTCCTACTAGAGAACAAGTAGATCCTGTTCGCTTTTTTACGAACCATTCGACAGGTAAAATGGGATATGCAGTGGCGAAGCAGGCGGCAAAATTAGGGGCAGAAGTTACGCTTATTTCTGGTCCTACCAATTTATCTACACCTAAAGGGGTACACCGCATCAATGTTCAGTCCGCTCAAGAAATGTATGAACAAGTGATGCGTCATTTTGAGCAGCAGGATATTATTATCAAGTCAGCAGCAGTTGCTGATTATCGACCGAAGCAAACCTATGACAATAAAATGAAGAAAACAGGTGGACCGCTCGTTATGGAAATGGAGCGTACACCAGATATTTTAAAAACAATTGGTGAACAAAAAACTTCTCAATATGTCGTAGGCTTTGCAGCGGAATCGACAGATGTATTGCATTATGGCGAGCAGAAGTTAAAGAAAAAAAATCTCGACGCTATAGTCATTAATAACATTCAAGAGCAAGGCGCAGGATTTGGCGGTGAAACGAATAAAGTAATTTATTTAACTGCAGTAGGCGAGCGTATTGACTTCCCGCTTCAGTCGAAAGAAGATGTTGCGCTCCACATTTTACAACGAATTGCTTTACAATTAAAGGATGATAGAAGGTGAATATAGCTCGTGTTATCGTAGACGTTCCATCGAGTCAAACGAATCGCTTGTTTGATTATCTTATACCGGAAGAACTACAATCAGTTGTTACGGTTGGCGTTCGTGTCATCGTCCCATTCGGACCTAGAAAAGTAATGGGATTTGTATTAGAAAAAACAACAGAAACAAATGTGCATAAATTAAAGCCAATCCAAGATGTAATGGATATTACTCCCGTTATCACTTCTGAATTAGTTGAAGTAGGGAAATGGCTATCGGATACAACACTATGCTTTTATGTGTCAGCGTATCAAGCAATGTTACCTCAAGTGTTAAAGGCAAAGTATGATAAGGAGCTTTGTTTGCTAGCAGAACATGATTCTATTTCTTATGAGCTTCAACACTTATTTGCAGGAAGAGGCATCATTCCCTATGAGGAAATAAAGCAAAGAAATGTAGCTTATTCCGTCATTCAAAAAGGGGTTCGGGAAGGAATATTAGAAGTCCAATACAACGTTCAAAGCAAAGAAACGAAGAAAAGGGAAACCTATATTTCCCCGGCAATAGAATCGCAACGACTAGATGAAATGTATGTGGATTTACCAAAGCAAGCCACGAAACAAAAGCGTATTCTTGCTCATTTTTTGCATAACCCGGCAGAAATAAGGCAAAAAGAGCTATTACACCAATTATCGACAACTAGAGCGTTAATAAAGACGTTGATTGATAAAGGGATATTAAAAGAAACGTATAGAGAAGTGTATCGAGATCCGTATAATCAACGGGAGTATAAACAAACTACTCCTTTTCCATTAACAGAAGAACAAACGAATGCTATTGAACCAATCCATTATGCTATTCATATGAATCAGCATGAAACGTTTTTATTGCATGGTGTCACTGGTAGCGGAAAGACAGAAGTGTATTTACAATCCATTCAACACGTGCTGGAAAAAGGGAAAGAAGCAATCGTGCTTGTACCGGAAATAGCATTAACCCCACAAATGGTCGAGCGTTTTAAAGGGAGGTTTGGTTCTAGGGTAGCTGTCTTACATAGTGCATTATCTGCTGGAGAGAAATATGATGAGTGGCGTAAAGTGCTAAGAAAGGAAGTACAAGTCGTTGTTGGTGCCCGTTCGGCTATATTTGCCCCATTTGAGAATCTAGGTATTATTATTATAGATGAAGAGCATGAGTCGAGCTATAAACAAGAGGACTACCCACGTTACCATGCAAGAGATGTGGCGATATATCGAGGGAAGTATCATCAGTGTCCTGTTGTATTAGGGAGTGCTACACCAACTTTGGAGTCATTTGCAAGAGCAAAAAAAGAAGTGTATACGTTGTTATCTTTAACGAAGCGTATGAATGATGCTTCAATGCCTGAAGTTGAACGTATTGATATGAGAGAAGAACTTCATGCAGGTAATCGTTCGATGTTTTCTCGTGTTTTACATGAGAAATTGCTAGATCGATTGCAAAAAGGGGAACAATCTGTTTTATTTTTGAACAGAAGAGGATACTCGACGTTTGTTATGTGTCGGGATTGCGGGCATGTGATAGAATGTCCCCATTGTGATATTGCATTAACGTATCATCGCAATACAGAGCGACTGAAATGTCATTATTGTTCGTATGAAGAAGCGATGCCACATGAATGTCCTGAATGTGAAAGTGATTCCATTCGTTATTTTGGCACAGGGACACAGAAAGTTGAAGAGTCTTTACAGCAGTTAATGCCAGAGGCGCGCATTATTCGGATGGACGTGGATACGACAAGAAGGAAAGGATCCCACGAACGATTACTAACGAAATTCGGTAATCATGGTGCGGATATTTTGCTAGGTACTCAAATGATTGCTAAAGGTTTGGACTTTGCAAAAGTAACACTTGTAGGCGTTTTAGCAGCAGATTCCTTGTTACACTTACCTGATTTTCGTTCGGCCGAAAAAACATTTCAATTGTTAACGCAAGTGAGTGGGCGAGCTGGAAGGCATAAGTTACCAGGAGAAGTAGTTATTCAAAGCTATACGCCTGAGCATTACAGTATTGATCTAGCTAGTCAGTACGATTATGACTCGTTCTTTCATAAAGAAATGTCTGTAAGAAAAATGTTTCAGTATCCGCCGTATTACTTTTTGACACTTGTAACGGTATCACATCCGAATCATTTGTACACAATGGATGTAACACAAAAAATCTCGCAACTATTAAGAGAGCAACTATCTTCCCAGTCGGTCATTCTCGGTCCTACACCGTCTCCTTTAACTAGGATAAAAGATAGATATCGATACCAATGCGTGATAAAATACAAAAATGAACCTACCTTATATAAAGTAATGAAACGGATTTTACAATTATATGAAGAAGCGATGCAAAAAAATGATTTACACATCACGATTGATTTTCAACCGCATCAAATGATGTAGTTTTAGAGAGGAGTTTGAAATAGATGAATCGTATTGTATTTATGGGGACGCCAGATTTCGCAGTACCAGTTTTACAGCAATTAATTCATGATCAATATAACGTAGTAGCAGTAGTGACACAACCTGATCGACCGAAGGGAAGAAAGAGGGTTTTAACACCACCGCCAGTTAAAATAGAAGCGGAGAAGCACAATATACCAGTACTACAGCCGGAGAAAATTCGCAATGAGTATGAAGACGTGCTCGCATATGAACCGGACCTTATCGTAACGGCTGCTTTTGGACAAATATTACCGGCACAATTGCTAGATTATCCGAAGTATCGTTGTATTAACGTTCATGCTTCTTTGCTACCAGATTTTCGTGGAGGCGCGCCAATTCATTATGCGATTCTAAAAGGAAAAGAAGAAGCTGGTATTTCGATTATGTACATGGTTGAAGCGCTAGATGCAGGAGATGTGTTAACACAAAGAAGTACTCCAATCGAAGACGATGATCATGTGGGGACGCTCCATGATAAGTTGTCCGTTATCGGTGCAGAACTATTAAGTGAAACTCTATCTAAACTAGAGAAGAATGAAATTACGCCAATGAAACAAGATGAAAATAAAGTAACGTTTGCTTCAAATATTAAAAGGGAGCAAGAGCAGTTGGATTGGGAACAAGATGCTAAGACGATTTATAATCATATTCGTGGCCTACACCCATGGCCAGTCGCCTTCACGAACTATCAAGGTAAGCCGATGAAGGTTTGGTGGGGGGAAACTGTGAATGAAACATTTACAGGCCAACCAGGAGAAATTGTTCGTTTAGAGGAGGATGGATTTGTTGTCGTTTGTGGAGATGGAAAAGCGTTAAAATTAACCGATATACAACCGTTTGGTAAGAAAAGAATGTCCGCAGGTGACTATCTTCGAGGTGCCGGTAAAGCATTGGAAATTGGAGAAGTGTTAGGTGAAAATGATGAGTAAAAATTCAGTGCGAGAAGTCGCGTTAGATATCGTGACGAGAGTAGGCCATCAAGGTGGATTCAGTCACTTATTGATTAACAAAACAATCCAACAAAAAGGGCTTAGTCATAAAGACACAGCCCTTTTAACGGAAATGGTATATGGAACAATCCAACGCAAAGACACGTTAGATTATTTCTTGAGTCCATATATTCATAATAAGAAAAAGCTAAAGCCTTGGGTGCTTTGGCTTCTTTACATGTCTTGCTACCAAATGGTTTATTTAGACCGTGTTCCCGACCATGCCGTCATTCATGAAGCGGTCGAGATAGCGAAGAAGCGAGGGCATAAAGGTATTGTGTCGATGGTAAATGGTGTGCTACGCAACTTGCAACGTAAAGGTCCAGCTTCATTAGAGGAAATAGCCGAACCAATGCAACGATTAGCTATTGAAACGAGTCACCCTCTATGGCTTGTGAACCGTTGGGTCGAGATGTATGGAATGGATGAGACAGCACGTATGTGTTATAAAAATCTAGAACGTTCCATGATGACCGTCCGTGTTAATACGACTCGAACCACTCGTGAAGAGGTTATCAAACATTTAACAGATGATGGGTTTAAAGTAGCTCCGACAACGTTAAGTGAACAAGGAATTGTAATCCATGAAGGAAATATTATTCAACATCCGCTCTTTCAAGAAGGGGCGCTAACGGTCCAAGATGAAAGCTCTATGCTTGTAGGAGAAATGATGGATGTACAAGAAGAAATGAATGTGTTAGATGCGTGTAGTGCTCCAGGTGGAAAATCTACTCACATTGCAGAGAAGATGAACAATACTGGTGCTGTTCACGCTTATGATTTACATGCGAAGAAAGTAGCGCTTGTTAAGCAAAAGGCGGAGCAATTAGGGTTAACGACGATTAAAACTGCAGCATCAGACGCTCGCATGCTACCGCAACAATACGATGAGCACACATTTGATCGTATATTGCTTGATGCACCATGTTCAGGTTTAGGTGTTGTCCGTGGTAAACCAGATATCAAGTATGCTAAATCTGAAGATGATGTCATCAAGCTCGCAAATATTCAATTACAATTGTTACAATCGGTTAGTCGGTTGTTAAAAAAGAATGGTAAACTAATTTATAGCACATGTACGGTCGACCGGAAAGAAAATGAGGAAGTAGTAGCATCCTTTTTACGTGAACATCCAGAATATGAAGTAGATCCTAGCTTCTTTACCGATTTACCAAAGGAAACGAACGGACTAGTGGGATTGTCACAATGGGGATTACAATTATTCCCTCATGATTTTGATAGCGACGGCTTTTTCTTAACGAGATTACAACGAAAGGATGGACATCATGGCTGAAGTGATGAAGAAGAAACGGGAGAAAAGCAATCGTCCGAATAAACGAGATTCTATTTATTCGATGACGTTTGATGAATTGCAACAATGGTTAGTAGATAATGGGGAGCCTAAGTTTCGTGCAACGCAAATCTTTGAATGGCTCTATCAAAAACGAGTAGAAGACTTTGAGGATATGACGAATTTATCTAAAGGGTTGCGTGAAAAATTAAAGGATTCCTTTAAGATAACAACGCTTGAGACAGTTGTCCAACAAAAGTCTTCTGATGGAAGAACAATGAAGTTTCTTTTTGAAATGAATGATGGGTACACGATTGAAACTGTACTAATGAAGCATGATTATGGTTACTCTGTTTGTGTAACGAGTCAAGTAGGCTGTCGCATAGGTTGTACGTTTTGCGCTTCTACGCTAGGTGGATTAAAACGCCAACTAGAGTCAGGAGAAATTGTTAGCCAGGTGCTTAAAGTTCAGCGCGCTTTAGATGAGCAAGGGGAGCGAGTATCTTCCATTGTATTAATGGGGATTGGGGAACCTTTTGATAATTATGAAGAAATTATGGCATTTTTACGTACAATCAATCATGATAAAGGAATCAATATCGGTGCTAGACATATAACACTTTCTACAAGCGGGATTGTACCTCGTATATATGATTTTGCTAATGAGAAATTACAAGTTAATTTCGCTGTTTCGTTACACGCTGTGACGAATGAACGGCGTTCTAAATTAATGCCGGTAAATAAAGCTTTTCCATTAGAAAAGTTGTTACCATCTGTAAAGTATTACAATGAAACGACCGGAAGACGTGTCACATTTGAATATGGTTTAATGGGTGGAGAGAATGATTCTGTTGAAGAAGCCCAAGCATTAGCGAAGTTAATTAAAGATTATCACTTAAATATACATGTTAATTTAATTCCCGTTAATTTCGTTCCTGAACGTAATTACGTGCGAACAGAGAGAAGTCAAATTTTTGAATTCGAAAGAACGTTGAAAGAAAATGGGATTAATGTCACCATTCGTCGTGAACAGGGACATGATATTGATGCAGCTTGCGGTCAGTTGCGAGCGAAGGAGCGTAAAAGTGAAACGAGGTGAATGATATGGACGCATATTTTTTAACAGATATCGGCCAAGTAAGAAGCCATAATGAAGATGCAGGTGGATTGTTCTATAATGAAGGTTACCAGTTGTTGGCGGTTGTTGCAGACGGGATGGGTGGTCATAAAGCAGGTGATGTAGCAAGTAGCATTGCTACATCATCCTTACATAATAAATGGAAATTCACTCCGACTATTTCAACACCGGAAGCTGCTGAAACATGGTTAGAAGAAGCTGTGAGGCACGTGAATTCAGAAATATATGAGTATGCCAGTCAACATGAGGACTGCCATGGAATGGGTACAACAATCGTAGCAGCCATATGTACAGAAGATTATGTAAGCGTTGCTCATATTGGAGATAGCCGATGCTATATGCATGTTAATAGTGAATTGAAACAAATCACAGAAGACCATTCGTTAGTCAATGAACTTGTCCGAACAGGCCAAATATCACCTCAAGACGCCAAGCACCACCCGAGAAAAAACGTACTGATAAAAGCGCTTGGAACGGAACGCGCTGTTGATATGGATGTAAGAACGATAACATGGGAATATCAACACAAATTATTGCTTTGTTCAGATGGACTTTCGAATAAACTAACTGACGATGAAATAGGTAGCTTTTTAACGGAGCCAGTACAAGTGCAAGAAAAAGTAGAAAAGCTTATCCAAGTTGCCAACAAACGTGGTGGAGAAGATAACATTTCCATCGCAATCGTAGAGCGTGAAACGGAGAGGGAAGCTGGTGATGTTTCATGCTAAGAGGCCACGTCATAAATGATCGCTATGAAATAAAAGAGATGGTCGGCGGTGGCGGTATGGCAAACGTCTATTTAGCTATTGATACTATTCTTAATCGTCACGTAGCGATTAAAGTACTGCGGTTAGAATATGCCAATGACGAAGAATTTATTGCCAGGTTTCGAAGGGAAGCACATTCCGCAACAAGTTTATCCAATCCGAATATTGTTAATATATTTGATGTTGGTGAAGAAGAGCATATTTATTACATCGTGATGGAGTATGTAGATGGAATGACGTTGAAGCAATATATTCAAAAGCATGGCCCACTTGATGTGAAGGATGCTGTTGATATAGCGAAGCAAATTACAGCGGCAATATCTCATGCCCATGACAATGATATAATTCATCGCGATATAAAACCGCAAAATATATTGATTAATAATTATAAACAAATCAAAGTAACAGACTTCGGCATTGCTATGGCGTTAAGTGCTACGTCACTAACACAGACGAATAGTGTATTAGGTACAGTTCATTACTTATCACCAGAACAAGCTCGTGGAGGTATGGCTACAAAGAAGTCGGATATTTATTCAATCGGCATCGTATTATTTGAAATGCTAACAGGACGCTTACCTTTCTCAGGTCAATCAGCGGTATCTATTGCAATCAAGCATTTACAAAGCGAAACCCCCTCTTTAAGACGATGGAATGAAGCGGTTCCTCAAAGCGTAGAGAATGTAGTATTGAAAGCGACAGCGAAAGATCCATTTCATCGTTATGAAGACATTTACGATATGGTCGATGATTTAGAGACAGTGCTACATCCGGATCGACTACATGAAGCGAAGTTTACTGTACCACAAGGGGAAGACGAAGAAATCACGAGAGCAATCCCTATTATAACGGATGATATGTATAAGGATCATGAAGCACAAGAGAACACCATTATTCATCATACTAATGCTTCGCAAACAGTACCGACGAAAGTTTCCAAACAGAACGAGCAAAATCATGCCAATAAGAAGGCCAAAAAAGCGAAAAAAGAAAGTACCTCATCAAAGAAATCCAAAAGAGCATGGAAAATTATTGTTGGGATTATTGCTTTTCTTACGTTAGTTCTTTTGGCGTTTTTTGTTTATATCAAAGTGACCATGCCGGAAGAAGTGCAAGTGCCAGATGTGACTGAAATGTCGTATGAAGAAGCTTATAGTGAATTAAGTGATTTAAAGCTTGCTGTTGAACAAGAAAAGGTGCATTCGGAGGAAATAGAAGAAGGGCTTGTCGTACGAACTAGTCCAGATGGAGGAAACACGGTTCGTGAAGGGGCGACAGTTTCGATTTACACGAGCTTAGGGAAAGAGAAAGTAGAATTTGCTGATTATACTGGAGAAGAGTTTTCTCAAACAAAAGAAACGCTTGAAGAAGAGGGATATAGTGTAATTAGTTACGAACAGTATTCGAATGAGCCAGTTGGCCAAATTATAGGACAAGTACAACCTTCACCAGGAGATGAAGTGCTTCCAGAAGATACAAAGGTGATTTTTGATGTTAGTAAAGGTCCTGAATTAATAACTATTAAGAAGCTTGAAGGTAAAACGCTAGAAGAAGCGCAACAGTATGGTGAGGAAGAGAGTGGGATATCCGTAAAAGATCCGAATTATGAGCATTCAGATTCGGTTCCTGAAGGGGAAATCATTCGTCAAGCTCCGGATCCTTACGAAGAGGTACAACCGGGTTCAGAGGTTGAAGTATGGGTGTCTAAAGGTCCTAAAGAGAAGCCACCAGTGACCAATTCGATTTCTTATACGGTAGAAATTCCTGAGGAATCATCTCCTCCTAAGAAAAAAGAGGAAGATGAGCAACAAAAGGAAGACAAACCTAAAGAAAATAATGAGCCAACCGATAAAGAAACGGAGAAAGGCCAAAAACAAAAAGAGTATGTCGTTCGCATTTATATAGAAGATATGAATCGGGATATTGAAGAAATTTCCATCGAAGAGCGGATTACGAAAACGACACAGTATGAATTTGACCTAACCATTGCAGATGGTCAAAAAGGGCAATATAAAATCATGCTTGATGATAAAGTAGTGAAGGAAGAAACTGTGCCTTATGAAGAGGGTGAGAGTGAATAAATGCCGAATGGACAAATTATGAAAGCATTAAGTGGATTTTACTATGTGCGATCGGAAGGAAACCTTTATCCTTGCAAAGGAAGGGGGAATTTCCGTAAGAAAAAAGTTACACCACTGGTGGGGGATTACGTAACATTTGAAACGGATGTAAATGATGAAGGGTACATTTTAGGTGTACAAGAGCGAAGAAATGAGCTCATTCGTCCTCCAATAGCTAACGTCGACCAAGCGATTGTTGTTGCTTCGGTCGTAGAGCCAGAATTTAAGACATTTTTGTTGGATCGTTTTCTAGTATTAGTAGAGTCGAAATCGATTCAACCAATCATTGTATTTACAAAAACAGATTTAGCATCCGAACAACAGATGGACCAAATGGAGCAATATAAACGAGATTATGAAGCATTAGGATATGTTGTAATCATGGGGTCAGTGAAAGTGGAACAGAATATGGAGATGATTATTCCTCATCTTCGCGGCAAAACATCTGTCGTTGCAGGTCAATCAGGTGTTGGGAAATCCTCCCTGTTAAATGCTTTACATCCGTCATTAGCGATTGAAACGAATGACATCTCAAAAAGCTTAGGACGGGGGAAGCATACGACAAGACATGTGGAATTAATTGAATTGGAGGAAGGGCTTGTTGCAGATACTCCGGGATTTAGTTCTTTAGAGTTGCATGATATTGAATTAGAAACGTTACGAGATTATTTTCCCGAATTGAAGCACTATGGTGAGCAATGTAAATTTAGAGGATGTATGCACCATAAAGAACCAAAGTGCGCCGTAAAAGAGGCGGTTGCTTCAGGGCTAATTTCAGCGTATCGTTACAATAACTACATGCAATTTTATGAAGATATACAAAATAGAAAGCCGAGGTATTAACTAATGACTAAAATAGCACCATCAATTTTATCAGCCGATTTTGCAAAGCTAGGAGAAGAAATTAAAGACGTAGAGCGTGGTGGCGCACACTACATTCACGTAGATGTAATGGATGGACATTTTGTACCGAATATTACAATTGGTCCTCTCATTGTAGAGGCGATTCGTCCAGTGACTGATTTACCTCTTGATGTACACTTAATGATTGAGAACCCTGACTTGTATGTTTCGACATTTGCAAAGGCTGGTGCCGATATAATTACTGTTCATCAAGAAGCGTGTACACACTTACACCGTACCATTCAATTAATTAAATCAGAAGGGTGTAAAGCAGGTGTCGTTTTAAACCCTGCCACTCCTGCAGAATGGATTAAGCCTATTTTACCTGATGTGGATATGGTATTGCTTATGACGGTTAACCCAGGTTTCGGAGGTCAGTCCTTTATTGATTCTGTTGTGCCGAAAATTGAACAAGTAGCTACATGGCGTAAAGAACTAGGGCTTTCTTTTGAAATTGAAATTGATGGTGGTGTGAAAGTAGGAACGGCTAAACAATGCGTAGATGCGGGTGCAGACGTTCTTGTTGCGGGCAGTGCTGTCTTTAATCAAGATGATCGTGCAAAGGCTATAGAAGCCATTATAGCAGATACACAGTCTAAATAGTTTTAACTTCTATTCATTCTAAAAAACTGCCTAAATGGCAGTTTTTTGCTACATATGTACATTTTGTGAGAAGGGTTGGTGTTTCACTTGACTAAGGTAGCGATTGTTGGCGGAGGCCCAATGAAACATATTCCGAATTTAACGGAATATAATGAAGAGAATATGATTTGGATAGGTGCAGATCATGGATGTAAGGTGTTAATTCAGCAAGGTATCCGTCCGAATTACTGTGTGGGAGATTTTGATTCAGTTACAGAGGAAGAGTTACAGTTGATTCGTGATGCATCACATAGCATAGAAGAATATGAAGCGGAAAAAGATGAAACAGATTTAGAGATTGCACTGCGCAAAGCGCTTAGTTTTCACCCGACTGTACTGTATTTTTTCGGTGTAACAGGTGGACGTCTTGATCACGAATTGGTCAATCTTCAACTATTGCACACAGTAGAACAACATAAGGTGAGAGGTATTATAGTGGATAATGGAAATTGGGTAGAATTAAAAGTTCCAGGGACATATAAGATAGAACACGATGACGCTTTCTCTAACCTTTCTTTTATCCCATTTACACCAGAGATTAAAGGGCTAACACTTTCCTCCTTTTACTACCCATTAGAAAATGCAACAGTTCAGTGGGGTTCAACGTTGAGTATATCCAATAAGCTTATTTCAGAAAGTGGTACTTTTTCATTTCGAGAAGGCATAGTATTACTAGTAAAGAGCCGCGATGTACTAGAACCATAACGGGTTGGCTTACTTTATATCGATTGTTGGATCTCTGTTAGAGGAGGGGAACCTATGAAGTTTTATACTATTAAACTCCCACGGTTCATTGGTGGTTTCGTCCGTGTTATAATGGGAACATTCAAGAAGAATTCCTGAAAAATGTATGTTTTCATTCATTAATGGCTTCATTCTTACAATTCGCATTTCATACTTCGTTAGGTAGTACAAAAGGAAAATGGAACCTTTCGTATGGAAATACAAAAAAAGCACCGTTTAACAGGTGCTTTTTTTGTATTTAATAAATGTCTAATTATACGCGTTTAAGTTTACCTGATTTAAGCTCACGAGCAGAAACGTAAACTTTTTGAGGTTTACCGTCAATCATAACACGTACCTTTTGAACGTTTGCTTTGAATTGGCGTTTAGATGCGTTCAACGCGTGTGAACGGTTGTTACCAGTTGTAGTTTTACGGCCAGAAACGACACATTTACGACTCATAATTTTCCCTCCTACTTGCAATAAAGCTCTTTTAAGCTTTATATAAATCTTCAAATACCTATTTAATTTATCACATGAAAAGTTGTTTTTCAACACTATTCCATAAATATATCAAGAAAACTTACTTGACAGATGGAGTGTTTTCGTCCATTGTAGAAAGGGGTTTTTGTGCGTAGACACGACGGATGCTATACTTATTATAGTTATAGCAATAACGGTTGACGTATGAAGTAGACGTGCATCCATACCTCACTGTCTTGAAAGATGGAAGGACGTCATTGGTGCATCATCCATAGCTATTTCGTGCTTACTTTTAAATTCATGAAGGTTGTAGTAAAATTGACCTTAAGTTTAAGAAGAACGAAGGAGGAAATAAAATGTCCATTGACTTAACAAACAATTATGGCCATGTAACGATTACGAATGAGGTAATTGCAACAGTTGCTGGTGGAGCTGCGATAGAATGCTATGGCATTGTCGGTATGGCTTCTAAAAAGCAATTAAAGGATGGAATTGCTGAGATACTTCGTAAAGAGAATTTTTCTCGAGGCATAATGGTACGACAAGAAGAAGGTCAAGTACATATTGACATGTACATTATTGTTAGCTATGGTACAAAAATATCGGAGGTTGCACATAACGTTCAATCTCAAGTGAAATATACATTAAATAAGACAGTAGGATTATCAGTAGACTCTGTAAACATTTATATTCAGGGTGTGCGTGTAACAAACGAATAAAATAGGGGATTCTGTAAGGAAATGAAGGAGGAAATTCGAGTGACGACACAAAGGTTAGATGGAGTTACTTTTGCAAAAATGGTACTCTCAGGAGCAAACCATTTAACGAATAATGCCAAGATGATCGACGCTCTTAATGTATTTCCAGTTCCAGATGGGGATACAGGAACGAATATGAATTTATCGATGACTTCTGGAGCGGAAGAAGTACGTAATGTTCAAGACGATCATGTAGGCATTGTTGCACAAAGGTTAGCTAAAGGACTTTTGATGGGGGCTAGAGGGAATTCAGGAGTAATATTGTCTCAATTGTTTAGAGGATTCGGTAAATCTGTTGCCGACAAAGAAACCATCACACCAACAGATTTTGCAGAAGCGTTACAAGCAGGCGTTCAGACAGCTTATAAGGCGGTGATGAAGCCTGTAGAAGGAACGATATTAACTGTTGCCAAAGATGCCGCTAATGCTGCAGAGACAATTGCTAACGAAGAAGTAGAAATGATTCCATTTTTAGAAAAAGTAATAACAGAAGCAAAAGCATCTTTAAAACGTACACCAGAGTTGTTACCTGTATTAAAAGAAGTCGGAGTAGTTGATAGTGGTGGTCAAGGGCTCGTAACGATTTATGAAGGATTTCTTGCTAATTTGAAAGGAGAGCCATTACCAGAATTAGGTGATACAACTCCGAGTATGAATGATATGGTTAATGCAGAACATCATAAATTAGCTCAAGATTTTATGGATACTGATGATATAGAATTTGGTTACTGCACAGAGTTTATGGTGAAGCTTGAAGAGGAGAAATTAAACGAGTATCCTTATGATGAAACAGCATTCCGAAATGAGTTATCTGAAATTGGTGACTCATTATTAGTTGTGTCAGATGAGGAGTTAGTGAAAGTACACGTTCATGCTGAGCACCCAGGGGAAGCAATGAACCTAGGACAACGATTTGGAAGCTTAGTCAAGATTAAAGTAGAAAACATGAGAGAGCAACATACTTCAATTGTCGGCGATAAGAAACAGGATAAGCAACCTAAGCAACGTGAAAAATCAGAGTTTGGTATTGTGACGGTAGCGATGGGGGCAGGGATTAAAGAGATATTTGAAAGCCTCGGGGCAACCTATGTAATTGAAGGCGGACAAACGATGAATCCAAGCACACAAGATATTACGCAAGCGATTAAAGAAGCAAATGCAAAGAACATCCTTATAATACCGAACAATAAAAATATTTGGATGGCTGCAGATCAAGCTGCTGCTTTAGCAGAAGAGAATGTGGCTGTCGTACCAACACGAACGGTTCCTCAAGGTATGAGTGCCCTTCTATCCTTTAATGCCGAGCAAACGTTAGAAGAAAATCAAGAAGCGATGAAAGCTGCTGCTAAAGGGGTTAAGACAGGTCAATTAACTTATGCTGTCCGTGATACTCAAATCGACGGAATGACGATTGAACAAGGAAACTTCATGGGTATTTTGGAAGGGAAGATTACTTCTACTCATGGAGATAAATTAGAAACAGCTAAACAACTTTTAAACACAATGATTGATGAGGAAGAAGATGAGATTTTAACGATTTTACGTGGGGAAGAAGCTACACAAGCTGAAGTAGAAGCGTTAGAAGCTTATTTAGAAGAAACCTTTGAAGATCTAGAAGTAGAAATACACAACGGCGAGCAGCCGATTTATTCATTTATTTTCTCTGTTGAATAATATGAAGCAGTCATTCTCTATTCTAAGGATGACTGCTTTTATGCGTAAAAAAGGAGTAAGCTCCGTCTAGGGAGTTACTCCTTTATAATTATCATTAGTGTCCAGACGCTTTCAAAATGAAATCTGCCAAAAACATACATGCAATAATGATAATAGGTATCGAGATTTCGTTTCTTTTCCCAATCGCTAACTTAACGATAGGGTAAGCAATAAATCCGAAAGCCATCCCGTCAGCAATGCTGTATGTGAACGGAATCATCACAATAATAAGAAAAGCTGGTATTGCTTCAGACATATCTTCTAATGAAATGTGCTGTATGCTTTGAACCATTAAAGCACCGACGATAATTAAAATCGGGCTAATTGCCATCGAAGGTATCCACGTAATAAATGGGATAATGCCAATGGTAAGCAAGAAAAGAATTCCAGTCGTAATAGATGCTCTTCCAGTTTTTCCTCCAGAGGCAATGATGGCAGCACTTTCTGCTGAAGAAACAGTTGGTGATGTTCCAAAAAAAGCACATGTCAATGCCGATAATGATGTCGTTTGGAAAGCACGATCGAATTTCTCTGGTTGACGAAGCATGTGTAGCTGTCCATTGATTAAACCGATATTCTCAAATACTAACACCATTGTTAGTGGGAACACGCTCAACCAAAATGTTAACTCATCAATAGCACTAAAAGAAGGTAGGAAAATCCAATCTGCGTCTAAGGAGAAAGTACTTGGATCCTCTCCTTCTAACACGCCAAAGAAAAAGGCAAGAATAGTTCCGCATAGCATCGTAATGAGGAAATTCCCTGGCACATTTCTGGCGAATAGAAAGATTCCAATAGCCAACGTTAATAAACTGACCATTACTATCGGAGAAGAGAAGTCTCCTATTGCTATAAGCGAATGGTCACCTCTTATTACGAGACCACCCTTTTCTAAACCAATCAGTGTGATAAACAATCCTAATCCAACTGTAATAGCGTGTTTTAATGAATCAGGTATCGCTAACTGTAACCAAGTAGCAAGTGGTGTGCTCGCTACAATAATAAAAAGTAACGAGGATATGGCAATTACGCCAAGCCCTTCTTCATAGCTAAGTCCGCCGTTTTGTACGATGGAGTAGGCGAATAACGCATTTACACCCATACCCGGTATAAGAACCATTGGGGCATTTGCCCATAATCCCATTAGCATACAGCCTACAAAACTGGCGAGAATCGTTGCAATCATAGCGTTTTGCTCTGATATTCCCGCTTCACTTAAAATCGAACTATTGACGGCTACAATATACACCGAAGTTAAATAACCAACTACTCCGGCACCAATCTCTTTCCTTATCGGGGATGCAGTGTTGTGTATGGACTGATGTTGTTTCATTTGCATTCCTCAATACATATTTAGCCCTCTCCCACCCGATTATGCCGAACATAATCCACAGTGTACCATTATACTGGATAGGCTATTCGTTTGACAACTGGAACAATGATACACCTCTAATTCTATTTTTGTTATAATAATTAGGCAAGATGAGACGAAAAACGTGTATGCGTTTTCAATGCTTGTGTTTTTACAAATATATCACATTAATGATACGTTTAAAGTATGTGTAAAGAATAGTGAATTTATAAGAAGAGGATGGTGGCTATGAAATATAAATCCGTTTTTGATATAATCGGTCCAGTAATGATTGGTCCTTCTAGTTCTCATACGGCAGGAGCGGCACGTATTGGTCGTGTTGCAAGAGATTTGTTCGGGAAAGAACCAACTTGGGTAGAGATTCGCCTATATGGTTCTTTCGCTAAGACGTATAAAGGACATGGCACAGACGTTGCGTTAATTGGAGGAATATTAGACTTTGAAACGTACGACCCACGTATTGCTGAATCTATGGATATAGCAAGAGCTAAGGGGATTACGTTTGAATTTATAGAAGAAGATTCGCACACTGATCATCCTAATACAGCAAGGGTGAAAGTTGGCGATGAACAGTCGGATTTAGAGCTAGTCGGCATTTCTATCGGCGGAGGAAAAGCAGAGATCATCGAATTGAATGGTTTTGAATTACGATTATCGGGAAGTCATCCAGCTATTCTCGTTATGCACAATGATCGATTTGGTGCAATTGCTGAGGTGACACAGCTGCTTGCTAAGTATGAAATTAATATTGGTCATATGGAAGTATCTCGTAAAGAAGTTGGCAAAGAAGCTTTAATGGTGATTGAAGTAGACCAAAATATAAGTGAGCAACAGCTTGAAGAATTAGCAACATGTGAACATATTCTACAAGTAGCACGTGTTGTAGAATAATAAGGAGGCGCAAAATATGAAGATACTATTTCGTAATGTAGCAGAGCTAGTAGAACGGTGCGAAAGTGAGCAGCTTTCTATATCCGATGTTATGATACAGCAAGAAATGAATGTGCGGGAACAGACATTTGAAGAAGTGTACAGTCAAATGGAAAGAAACCTTGAAGTTATGGAAAAAGCAGTGGAAGACGGCTTAAAGGGAGTACAATCTGTCTCTGGTTTGACAGGTGGAGATGCGGTGTTAATTCAAGAATATATGAAGAACCATACTCCGTTATCGGGACATACGGTGATGGATGCAGTAAGTAAGGCTGTTGCAACGAATGAAGTAAATGCAGCTATGGGGACGATTTGTGCCACTCCAACTGCAGGAAGTGCTGGTTGTGTTCCTGGCACTTTGTTTGCCGTGAAGCATCAGCTCAATCCGACACGTGAACAAATGGTGCGCTATTTATTTACTTCTGGTGCTTTTGGCTTTGTCGTGGCAAACAATGCTTCTATTTCTGGAGCGGCTGGTGGATGTCAAGCAGAAGTGGGCTCGGCGGCAGGTATGGCAGCAGCTGCTATTGTAGAAATGGCTGGAGGTACACCAGCACAATCAGCAGAAGCAATGGCGATTACGTTGAAGAACATGCTCGGTTTAGTCTGTGATCCTGTTGCGGGATTGGTAGAAGTGCCGTGTGTCAAACGAAATGCAATGGGGGCGTCCAATGCGGTCGTTGCTGCGGATATGGCTTTAGCTGGCGTGACAAGTCGTATTCCATGTGATGAAGTAATTGATGCCATGTATAAAATAGGACAAACAATGCCTGTGGCGTTAAGAGAAACGGCTCAAGGTGGACTTGCAGCCACACCTACAGGGCGTGAATTAGAGGCGAAAGTATACGGAGTGAATTTAAAGAAAGAGTGAGGCACGTGTTACAACAATCGGTGTTACAACTTACAGGTATCGGCGAGAAGATGCAAGAAACATTAGCAGCTATGGGGATTCATACAATTTATGATATGTTGTTTTATTTCCCGTTTCGTTACGATTATCATGAGGTAAAGCCGTTAACAGAGTTGGTTCATGAAGAGAAGGCTACGATTGAAGGAGAGGTTTTAGGTGAACCTCTTCTTACCTTTTATGGGAAGAAAAAATCGCGTCTAACCATAAACCTGAAGGTAGGAAATGCAGCAGTAAAAGCAGTAATGTTCAATCGTGCCTTTGCAAAAAAACACTTTTCATCGGGAGATACAGTGACCGTTATAGGAAAGTGGGACCAACACCGCTTACAAATAACGGTTAGTCAATACTATAAAGGGAAAGCGAAAAAGCAAACCCCCATCCAACCAGTGTATTATGTGAAAGGAAATCTCAAGTTACCTACTTTTCGTAAATGGATGGAACAAGCTGTCAACGATTACCGAGACGATATTCCAGAAATTTTACCGGAATCGTATTTAACTACATATAAATTACCTAGTCGTGGAGCTGCTTTATATACGATGCATTTTCCAGAGAATAGAGTACAGTTAAAACATGCTAAACGCCGTTTTGTATATGAAGAGTTCTTGTTATTTCAATTGAAAATGCAATTACTTAGAAAGATGAATCGAGAAGCGACAAGAGGCAATCAAGTACAATATGACAAAGAATTAGTGCAACAGTTTATGGAACAATTACCGTTTCAGCTTACAGGAGCCCAACAAAAAGCGTTACAAGAAGTGATGGAGGATATGGCATCTCCGTATCGAATGAATCGACTGTTACAAGGGGATGTTGGTTCGGGCAAAACGGTTGTTGCTGCAATTGCGCTATATGCTGTCATCACATCTGGAAAGCAAGGAAGCCTTATGGTACCTACGGAGATTTTAGCGGAGCAGCACTATCAATCATTACAAGAAATGTTCTCGGATAAAGTAAAAGTAGTGCTGTTAACAGGTTCTATAAAAGGGAAGAAACGTAAAGAAGTATTAGAGCTAATCGCGAATAAAGAAGCACATATTGTCGTTGGTACCCACGCCTTAATTCAACAAGAAGTAGCCTTTTGTGATTTAGGATTAGCGATTGTCGATGAGCAACATCGATTCGGTGTAAATCAACGACGGGCCCTGCGGGAAAAAGGGCTATACCCAGATGTATTATTTATGACGGCAACGCCGATACCAAGAACGTTAGCCATTACTGCTTTTGGGGATATGGATGTGTCGGTTATTGATGAAATGCCATCTGGTCGTAAACAGGTAGAAACGTATTGGATCAAAGAACATATGTTAGACCGAGTACTGACCTTTATTGAAAAAGAAGTCGCCAATGGACATCAAGCGTACGTCATCAGTCCATTAATTGAAGAATCCGATAAATTAGATATACAAAATGCTGTCGACGTTTATCACCAATTACAAACGTATTATGGTGAGAAACTACAGGTGGGGTTAATGCACGGACGACTTTCACCGGGTGAAAAAGAAGAAGTAATGAAGCAATTCGCTCAAAATGAAGTGCAAGTACTAGTGTCTACAACCGTAGTAGAAGTAGGGGTCAATGTACCAAATGCAACGGTGATGTTAATTTATGATGCGGAACGTTTCGGTTTATCTCAGCTTCATCAATTACGTGGCCGAGTGGGAAGAGGAGCTAATCAGAGCTATTGTATTTTATTAGCAGATCCTAAAGGGGACGTCGGTAAAGAACGCATGCGGATTATGACAGAAACCGCTAATGGATTTGAATTATCAGAGCAAGACTTACAATTAAGGGGACCAGGTGACTTCTTTGGTAAGAAACAAAGTGGTGTGCCAGAATTTCAAGTAGCTGATATGGTTCATGACTATCGGGCGTTAGAAACGGCAAGAAAAGATGCAGTAGCTATAATACAATCGAATACATTGCAAACGAATAAGCAATACGTAGAACTTTATCATTTATTAAAAAAAGATCCAGTTTTGCAAGGGGAAGTACTTGATTAATCTTTAATAACCTCTTGCATTCAATGGCTAGCTATTATATATTACTATTAGTACCTAGTCATAAATGGACGGTGTAGCTATCATGAAACTTAATAAAAAAGAGCGTCAAGAGCGCTTGCAAAATACAATTGATCAAACCCCATTCATAACGGATGAAGAACTAGCAAAGATGTATCTCGTTAGTATTCAAACCATTCGTTTAGATCGAATGGAGCTAGCAATTCCTGAGTTAAGGGAACGCATTAAATCAGTAGCCACACATCAGTGGAATGAGACAGTTAAAGCATTGCCGATTGATGAAGTTATTGGTGAAATTGTCGATTTAGAATTAGATGAAAAAGCAATTTCTATTTTAGATATAAAAGAGGAACATGTATTTTCTAGAAACCGAATTGCGCGAGGGCATCATATTTTCGCTCAAGCGAATTCTTTGGCAGTAGCAGTTATAAATGATGAATTAGCTTTAACAGCTAAATCAGAAATTCGTTTTAAGCGTCAAGTGATAGAAGGCGAAAGAGTCATTGCTAAAGCAACGGTATCGGGAAATGACGAAAAAGGTCGAACGATTGTGAACGTACAAAGCACAGTAGAAAATGAAACGGTCTTTACAGGGACTTTTGTAATGTTTCGTTCAAATGACCAAAAAGGAGATGCGAAGTTGTGAGAATTGCAATAGATGCAATGGGAGGAGACAATGCTCCCAAGGCAATTGTAGAAGGTGCGCTTGAAGCGATTCAAGGCAATAATCAATTAGAAGTTACATTAATTGGTGATGAGAAGCAAATCAATCCACTTTTACCTCAAGACGGTTCAAGAATCCACGTGTTACATACAGATGAAGTGATTACTTCTGAAGACGAGCCGGTACGTGCAGTACGTCGAAAAAAGAACGCCTCAATGGTGCTAATGGCTAAAGAAGTGAAAGAAGGGCGGGCTGATGCTTGTATCTCCGCTGGGAATACAGGGGCGCTCATGAGTGCAGGATTGTTTGTCGTCGGACGTATAAGTGGTATTGATCGACCTGCTTTAAGTCCGACTTTACCAACTGTCGATGGACAAGGGTTTTTGTTATTAGATGTTGGTGCCAATGTCGATGCGAAGCCGCAACACTTATTGCAATACGCCATCATGGGTTCTATTTATACACAAAATGTAAGAGGGATGGATAAGCCTAAAGTGGGACTGCTTAATGTCGGAACCGAAGAAGGAAAAGGAAACGATTTAAGTAAGAAAGCGTATGATTTATTACAAGATGCACCGATTCATTTTATCGGTAATGTTGAATCTAGAGATTTACTAAATGGTGTGGCAGATGTTGTTGTAACGGATGGTTTTACCGGTAACGTCGCCTTAAAAACGGTCGAAGGTACTGCATTATCTATGTTTTCTATGATGAAAGAAGTATTTATGTCTAATTGGAAAAGTAAATTGGCGGCAGGGATGATGAAATCGGAGCTTCGCGGCTTAAAGAATAAGCTTGATTACTCTGAATATGGCGGCGCGGCATTGTTCGGTTTAGCTGCTCCTGTCATAAAAGCGCATGGATCGTCGAATAGTAGGGCAGTTTATAGCGCTATTAAGCAAGCTATGTATATGGTAGATCATAACGTAAATGAAACAATAGAACATACAGTTCAGCAATTGAGACAAAAGGAAGGAGACGCTTAATGAAAAAAGTAGCATTTATTTTTCCAGGGCAAGGCTCGCAGGCAGTTGGGATGGGGAAAGCACTTTACGATTACTCAAATGACGTACAAGCGGCGTTTCAACAAGCCGACACACTATTGAACACACCTCTTTCTTCATTTATATTTGAAGGACCAGAAGCGACGCTGACAAAAACAGAACATGCCCAGCCTGCTTTATTGCTTGTTAGTTCTTTACTTGTTAGACAGTTAAAGGAGCATGGTGTGAATCCGAGTATGGTAGCTGGCCATAGCCTGGGAGAATATAGTGCTCTAGTTGCTGCAGGCGCATTATCAATGGATGATGCTCTTAAACTTGTCCAAACTCGAGGACGTTTAATGGAGCAAGCTGTTCCTACTGGTCAAGGTGCAATGGCTGCCATATTGGGATTAGATGCAAAGTCTATCCAAGAGGTTACAGAAAGCATAACGAAACAAGGGGAAGTTGTAGAAGTAGCGAACTTCAACTGTCCTGGGCAAATTGTGATTTCAGGTACCAAAATGGGTGTTGAGCAGGCATGTGTACAGTTAAAAGAAAAAGGTGCTAAACGCGCAATTGCATTAAATGTTAGTGGCCCGTTCCACTCTAGTTTAATGAAACCTGCGAGTAGAGAGTTTCAAGTGGCTTTAGAACAAGTAACGTTTCATGATGCTGAAGTACCGGTATATGCAAATGTGACAGCTGAACCTGTTCAAGAAAAAGCGGTTATCCCTAATCTTTTAATTGAACAGCTTTATTCTCCAGTGCGGTTTGAGGAAATATTACAGCGTATGATGGAACAAGATTTAGATGCAATCGTCGAAGTAGGGAATGGCAAAGTGTTAAGTGGTTTAGTTCGCAAAGTAAACCGCCGAATGAAGACATTTGCCATTCAAGATCCTGAAAGTTTACAAACATTTATGGATTGGTATAAGGAGGACTAAATGATGCTAGAAGGCAAAGTGGCATTAGTAACAGGGGCTTCACGTGGTATTGGGCGTGCTATCGCATTGGAATTAGCGAAAAACGGCGCTAAAGTAGCTGTCAACTATGCAGGGAGTGAACAAAAGGCTCAAGCAGTAGTGGAGGAAATCATTGCAGCAGGATCTGAAGCGATCAAAATACAAGCGAATGTATCCATAGAAGAAGAAGTAAAAGGTATGATAAAACAAGTTACAGAACATTTTGGTCGTATTGATATATTAGTCAATAACGCTGGTATTACAAGAGATAATTTACTTATGCGTATGAAGGAAGACGAGTTTGACCAAGTTATAGATACGAATTTAAAAGGAGTATTTCTAACAACAAAGGCCGCAACTAGACCAATGATGAAGCAAAAAGGCGGTAAAATTATCAACATTGCTTCGATTGTTGGAGTTAGTGGTAACCCTGGTCAAGCGAACTACGTTGCAGCAAAAGCTGGTGTAATCGGATTAACGAAGACATCTGCGAAGGAATTAAGCTCTCGCAATATATTAGTCAATGCTGTTGCACCAGGGTTTATTGAAACAGATATGACAGATCAGCTTTCAGATGAGCAGCGAGAGAACATGCTTTCGATGATACCGTTATCCCGTCTAGGAAAAGGAGAGGACATAGCAAGAGTAGTCCGTTTCTTAGCTTCAGATGATGCCAATTATATGACGGGGCAAACGATTCATGTTGATGGTGGAATGGTTATGTAACCACATTACTTGATATGAAAAAACTTGATTAGCTAGTTTTTTTCGTATATATCTTCTATAATTACTGAAGGGAGGTGAGAAACGATGGCAGACGTATTAGAGCGAGTAAAAGGTATTGTAGCAGAGCGTCTAGATGTTGATGCATCTAAAGTGACGATGGAAGCTTCTTTCAAAGAGGATCTTGAAGCAGATTCTTTAGATGTTGTTGAGCTTGTAATGGAACTTGAAGATGAGTTCGACATGGAAATTTCTGATGAAGATGCAGAGAAGATTTCTACAGTAGGCGATGCTGTGAATTACATAAACAGCAAATCATAAAGGATGAAGAGTCTCGCATAGGTAGCGGGACTTTCTCTGTATTCGATTGTCTGTATTATGTGGAATTAATAGGATAGGTGGCATGAACAGTGGATTTTCAAACATTTCAACAGCAGATTGGGGTAACATTTCAACAGCAATCATTATTAGAACAAGCTTTTACCCATTCATCCTATGTGAATGAGCATCGTTCCAAAGATTATGAAGACAACGAAAGATTAGAGTTTTTAGGAGACGCAGTTTTAGAATTAGCCATATCACAATATTTATTTCGTAAATATCCTGAAATGGCAGAAGGGGAATTAACGAAATTTCGCGCATCTATTGTGTGTGAGCCTTCCCTTGTTCGATTTGCGAATGACCTTCATTTCAGTGATTTAATTTATTTAGGTAAAGGTGAAGAAATGACTGGTGGTCGAACTCGCCCTGCGTTATTAGCGGATGTTTTTGAAGCTTTTATCGGTGCTCTTTACTTAGATCAAGGATTTGACGCTGTTATTTCGTTTCTACAAACTTTTGTGTATCCTAAAATTAAAAAAGGTGCTTTTTCGCATGCGATGGATTATAAGAGTCAACTTCAAGAAGTAGTACAACGTGAGAGAAATGGCTTAATTGATTATAATATTGTCGAAGAAAGAGGGCCTGCGCATAATCGAGAATTTGTTGCCCATGTTACGGTTCAAGGGGAACGATTTGGGATTGGTATTGGTCGTACGAAGAAAGAAGCGGAACAACATGCTGCTAAAGAAGCTTTGCAACTTTTTGACGTAGAAGTGTAAAAGAACGCTGCCGGATATATGTGCATCCGGCAGCGTTCTTTTATTAGGCTTTACGAATCTTACCTAGTTCTCCTACAATAGTTTGAATTTCTGATACACTTAATTGTTGCTTCATTTGCACTATATCATATATTTCTTTTAACAGATCGTAATGTTGCAAATCGTAATCCTCTGGGTCCATTAACCCTCGGTTTACGACTTGTAACTGTTCCGCCAATTGTTGGATGATATAGTGCAGGTTTTCATTTGTAGCTTCAGATAGATTCATCATAGTCCTCCTTAAAGTAGCCAATTATCAATCGTTATCTTCTATGACCTTCTTGTTTATGATAAAATAAATAGGTTGAAATTGAAAACAACATCTTAGAAAAAATGAAAAAAGAATCAATACATAGGAGGAAAATGACATGTTCCTCAAACGTTTAGATACAGTTGGATTTAAGTCGTTTGCCGACCGAGTTACCGTTGATTTCGTTCCGGGGGTAACAGCGGTGGTTGGACCAAATGGAAGTGGAAAAAGTAATATTACAGATGCAGTTCGCTGGGTATTAGGAGAGCAATCTGCAAAATCGCTAAGAGGGGCAAAGATGGAGGATGTTATATTCTCTGGTAGCGAAACGCGCAATGGATTAAACTTCGCGGAAGTAACATTAGTATTAAATAACGAAGATGAAACGCTTCCCCTTGACTATCAAGAAGTATCGATTACTCGTCGAGTGTATCGTTCTGGTGAGAGTGAATTTTATATTAATAAACAAGCTTGTCGCTTAAAGGATATAGTGGAATTATTTATGGATTCAGGCCTTGGAAGAGAAGCATTCTCTATTATTTCTCAAGGAAAAGTGGAAGAAATCTTAAGTTCTAAGGCAGAAGATCGCCGTACGATTTTTGAAGAAGCCGCTGGCGTGTTAAAGTATAAACAACGTAAGAAAAAAGCGGAGTACAAGCTAGCCGAAACACAAGAGAATTTAAATCGTGTAGAAGATATCGTGTATGAAATAGACAATCAGTTAGAACCTTTGAAAGAACAATCGGCTATCGCCAAAGACTATTTGGAAAAAAAAGAAGAGTTAGAGCAATACGAAGTGTCGTTGCTCGCATCCGAAATTGAAACTTTGCATGAGCAGTGGGAGAACCTTTTAGCGATAATAGCGCAGCAGAAGGACTCAGAAAGTAAAGTGAGTAGCTCGATGAAGCAAGAGGAAGCTACCATAGAAGAAGAGAGAAGTCGTATTCATGATTTAGATGAATCGATTGAGCAATTACAAGAATCTCTATTAATCGTTACGCAAGAATTAGAGAACTTAGAAGGTAAAAAAGAGCTTTTTTCCGAAAGACAGAAGCACTTTACTGAAAATCGTGGCAAACTGCTCGAGGATGTAGCTACATTAGAAGAACGGATGAAGCAATTAGAAGATACGTATCAGCAGGAAATGGAGAAACAAACTGAGTTTGAACAGAAACGAGATGAAACGAAAGCAAAGCAACAGCAAGTAAAGCAAAAGCTCGCTCAATTAAGTGAAAATCAGGAAGAAGTCATTGAAGAGTTAAAGAGCGATTATATTGAATATTTAAATGAACAAGCTGCTAAACGAAATGAACGCAAATCGATTCAGCAGCAACTCGATCAAACTGGTATGAAAAACACTCGTTTAGAAGATAAGTTTAAAGGGATGCTCCAAGAACGACAAGCGCTTCAAGAGCAAAAAAAGGCAGCGCATAGTGATGTGGAAGCTATTACAGCTAAAAGCGAGCATTTAAAACAGAAATTGGAGGAGTTACAAGTAAAACTTGAGCAACTTCAAGGGCAATATGAAGAAAATCAGTCTAAGTTGTATAAAGGCTATCAACATATTGAAAAGATTCGCTCAAAAAAAGAAATGCTAGACGAGATGAAAGAAGACTTTGCAGGATTTTATCAAGGAGTAAAAGAAGTATTAAAAGCACGTCAAAATCAGCAATTAACAGGGATTGAAGGTGCAGTAGCTGAATTAATCGATATTCCGAATGAGTATATGATGGCGCTAGAAACGACGTTAGGCGCACAAGCGCAACATATTGTTGTGCAAAGTGAGCAACATGCTCGGGAAGCGATAAAATGGTTGAAAAAGCACAACAAAGGGCGTGCTACGTTTTTGCCATTGTCGACTATTCAATCACGGTACGTACCAAATGAACGACTATCCGCCGTTAGAAGTCATCAAGGCTTCGTTGGTGTAGCAGCAGAGTTAATTCGCTATAACAAAAAGTATGATCACGTCATTAAGCATTTATTAGGACATGTTCTTATCTCGAAAACGTTGAAAGATGCAAACGATATAGCGGCCGCTACGGGGAGAAAATATCGCATTGTGACATTAGATGGTGATGTGGTGAATCCAGGTGGATCGATGACAGGTGGGGCCCAAAAGAAAAGCAATCAATCGTTATTTACGAGAGATAAAGAGCTGAAAGAATTGGAAGACAGGCTATATCATTATGAGGAACGTGCTCGCCAATTTGAATCAGAAGTGCAACAACGAAAAGAGCAAGTCGCTTCAACAGAAAATCAATACAAGGAATTGCGTAAGCAGCTTGATGTGTGCAAAGAAGAAGAGCAACAAGCGAAGAGTAAGTTAAGAGAGCTTGAATTAAAAATGCAAAATTTAAACGATCATCTCCATTTGTATGATCAGGATAAAGCTCAATTTGCTTCTGATGAGCAATCACTTAAAGCGCGTAGTGAAGCTTTATATGAGGAATTGCTACAAATTGAACAGAAGTTGCAATCGATTCAGCAACAAATTGATCAAGCGACTGCTTTGCAGAATACGCAAAAAGAAAGTAAAGCACAGTTGCAACAAGATCTTCACCAGCTTCACGTAATGTTAGCTGAACAACAAACTAAAGTAGAAAATCAAGTAGATAAAACAATTTCTTTACAAAAACAGTTACAAGAGTTGAAGGGTGCGTATTCTAAACAGAATCAGCAGCTAGAACAATTCAACCAAATGATAGAAAGTGGAGAAACAAAGCAAGAGATTGATAACAAGATTGAAGAGAAGCGTAAACAGAAAGCAAGCAACAACGAATTGATTCAATTGCGAAGAGCCGAACGACAGGAAAGATTCCAATTTGTTGAAGATGCAGAACGTAATGTAAAAGAAACAAAACGAAATCATAAATCCCTCGTTCAAGATATTCAGGATAAAGAAGTAAAGGCAAACCGTTTAGATGTGGAGTTAGAGAACCGTTTAGAGCGTTTACGTACAGAGTATATGCTTACGTTTGAAAAAGCCAAAGCCACGTATTCGCCTGTGGAAGATATAGAAGCTACTAAAACGAAAGTAAAGCTAATTAAACGAGGGATTGAAGAGTTAGGAACTGTTAATATTGGAGCGATTGATGAATATGAACGTATTTCAGAACGTTATACTTTCTTAACCGAACAGCAGAATGATTTATTAGATGCGAAATCTACATTGTACAACGTGATAGCAGAAATGGATGAAGAGATGGAGCGTCGCTTTGAACATACTTTTTCCCAAATAAAAGAAAAGTTTACAGTAGTATTCCGAGAATTGTTTGGTGGCGGAAAAGCGGACCTTCGCCTAACAGATCCGGATAACATCTTAGAAACCGGAATCGATATCGTTGCTCAACCACCTGGTAAGAAATTGCAACATTTAGGGTTGTTGTCAGGAGGAGAACGAGCGCTAACTGCTATTGCGCTACTGTTTGCTATTTTGAAAGTTCGCCCAGTACCGTTTTGTATACTAGATGAAGTAGAAGCTGCTTTAGACGAAGCGAACGTAAATCGTTTTGCTCAGTACTTAAAAGCATTTAGTGAGCATACACAGTTTATTGTGATTACGCACCGCAAAGGTACGATGGAAGAAGCGGATGTGCTTTACGGTGTAACGATGCAGGAGTCAGGCGTGTCTAAATTAGTATCCGTTCGATTAGAAGAAACGAAAGACCTTGTTCAAGGAAACAAATAGAAAGGCAGGATGAATGATAATGAGCTTTTTAAAAAAACTAAAAGAAAAGATAACGAAAAAAGAAGAAAAAGAACAAGTAATGACAGTAGAGACGAATGATGAAGTGTCTGATGCAGAGGTAGAGCAAGATCAAGCAAAAGAACGAGAAAGTATCGCTGATAAATTTATTTCAGGTCTTTCAAAAACCCGTGACTCTTTTGCAGAGAAGCTGAATGATTTAGTTGCTCAATATCGAACGGTTGATGAGGATTTTTTTGAAGAACTTGAAGAAATTCTAATTACAGCAGATGTTGGAGTCAATACGGTAATGGAATTAATAGACGAACTGAAAATGGAAGTGAAGCGTCGTAACATAAAAGATAGTTCAGAAATGAAAGAAGTTATTTCTGAGAAACTTGTTGAGATTTATTATGGCGACGATACAGAAGAAATGGAGGAGCTCCAATTAGCGGAAGAAGGTTTATCCGTTATTTTAATTGTTGGGGTAAACGGTGTCGGAAAGACGACCACTATTGGTAAGCTTGCTAAACGATTAAAGGATCAAGGAAAGAATGTTGTCTTAGCTGCTGGTGATACGTTCCGTGCTGGGGCAATTGATCAATTAGAAGTATGGGGAGAGCGAGTAAATGCTTCAGTAATTAAGCATAGTGAAGGTAGTGATCCAGCTGCTGTTATTTACGACGCTATTCAGTCTGCGAAGTCAAAAGGTGCGGACGTATTGCTATGTGATACTGCAGGTCGATTACAAAATAAAGTAAATTTAATGAATGAACTTGCTAAAGTAAAGCGGATTATTGAAAGGGAAGTACCAGGAGCACCTCATGAAACGTTACTTGTGCTTGATGCGACAACAGGTCAAAATGCTTTAAGTCAAGCCAAGACATTTTCTCAAAGTACGGATGTCTCCGGTATTGTGTTAACGAAGTTAGATGGTACGGCTAAAGGTGGTATCGTCATGGCAATCCGCAATGAAATGGATATTCCTGTTAAATTCGTCGGGCTAGGTGAGAAAGTGACTGACTTGCAATCTTTTGACGCACATGCCTTCGTATATGGCTTGTTTGCAAATATGCTAGAAGAAACTGAACAATAATCCTATAGTTAACAAAGTAGAGGACTTGACAGAACACGTTTGATTTTGTATTTTAATATGTAAAGGCATTTCACTTAACAAGGAGTGCTCAACTTGCTAGAAAAAACAACTCGAATGAATTATTTATTTGATTTTTATCAACAATTACTTACTGAGAAGCAACGTAGTTACATGCAGTTTTACTATTTAGAGGATTACTCCTTAGGTGAGATATCTGAAGCTTTTGATGTAAGTCGTCAAGCCGTATATGACAACATTAAGCGAACAGAAGCGATGCTTGAGGAATACGAAGGTAAATTGTTGCTGTATGATCGTTTTCAAAAACGTAGGCAACTGCTAAATCAATTAAAAGAAGCGATTCATCAAGGCGAGGATAATGTTATGCAACTTATTCACGCTATTGAGAATTTAGATTAGGAGGACGGCTTATATGGCATTTGAAGGGTTAGCCGACCGACTGCAACATACGTTTCAGAAGATTAAAGGCAAAGGGAAAGTTACCGAGGCCGACGTAAAGGAAATGACACGCGAAGTTCGTCTTGCATTGCTAGAGGCAGATGTTAACTTTAAAGTTGTTAAAGACTTTATTAAGCGTGTTAAAGAACGTGCGGTTGACCAAGAGGTTATGGCAAGCTTAACACCTGGACAACAAGTCATTAAAGTTGTTAAAGAAGAGCTAACAGACCTAATGGGAGGAGAGCAGAGCAAAATTGCTGTTGCAAATCGCCCGCCAACTGTTATTATGATGGTTGGTTTACAAGGTGCAGGTAAGACAACAACGACAGGTAAATTAGCAAATCATTTGCGAAAGAAGCATAACCGTAATCCTTTGCTTGTTGCTGCCGATGTATATCGCCCTGCAGCTATTAATCAGTTGGAGACACTTGGTAATCAATTAGATATGCCAGTGTTTTCGAAAGGAACGGAAGCAAGTCCGGTAGATATTGCAAATGAAGCGATTGCACATGCTAAGGACAATCATAATGATTATGTCATTATTGATACAGCTGGTCGTTTGCATGTTGATGAGCATTTAATGGATGAATTAAAACAAATCCGCACGAACGTTCAACCAGATGAAATTTTTCTAGTGGTTGATGCAATGACTGGACAAGATGCAGTGAATGTAGCCGAATCATTTAACGATCAACTAGATGTAACAGGAGTTGTATTGACGAAGCTAGACGGTGACACACGTGGTGGTGCGGCACTATCCATTAAGGCTGTTACAGATAAACCGATTAAGTTTGCTGGTATGGGAGAAAAGCTAGATCAACTAGAGCCTTTCCACCCAGATCGTATGGCTTCAAGAATTCTCGGCATGGGAGACGTACTAAGCCTAATCGAGAAAGCGCAAAATGAAGTGGATGAAGATCAAGCTAAACAGTTGGAACAGAAAATGCGTGATGCTTCCTTTACATTAGATGATTTTCTTGACCAAATGGGACAAGTGCGTAATATGGGGCCGCTTGATGAACTGTTAGGCATGATTCCTGGCGCTGACAAGATGAAAGGGCTCAAAAATGTCCAAGTCGACGAGAAGCAATTAAATCACGTTGAAGCGATTATTAAATCAATGACGAAACAAGAACGAGAAGATCCGGGCATCATTAATGCTAGCCGCAAGAAACGTATTGCAAAAGGATCAGGTCGAAATGTATCTGAAGTCAACCGCTTATTAAAGCAATTTACAGATATGAAGAAAATGATGAAACAAATGACAAACCAAAAAGGGAAGAAAGGTAAAGGCGGTTTTGGTGGTTTCAAGCTTCCTTTTTAACAAGTAACCGAGCATTTCTTCCTGTTTTATTCGTTTTTTTATCATAATGTAATGTAAAAACACTTTACACACTTTTGATTGTCTGATACAATCTTTACTTGTGTAATGATATTAATTAAGAAATGATAGATGGAGGTAATATTATGGCAGTTAAAATTCGCCTTAAGCGTATGGGTTCTAAACGTAACCCGTTTTACAGAGTAGTAGTAGCAGATTCCCGTTCACCACGTGATGGACGTTTCATCGAAGAGATTGGAACATACAATCCAACAGCTAACCCAGCGGAGATCAAAGTTAACGAAGAAAAAGCTCTTGACTGGATGACAAAAGGTGCAAAGCCTTCTGACACAGTTCGTAACTTGTTCTCAAACGAAGGAATCATGGAGAAGTTCCACTTACAAAAAAACCAAAAGTAAAGTAGTGTGATATCGTGAGAGCCTTAATTGAATCTATGGTTCGTCCTCTTGTGGATTATCCAGAAGAAGTGAACATACGAGAGCATGAAGAGGAGCACAAAATTGTGTATCACCTATCTGTTCATAAAGAAGATGTTGGTAAAGTGATTGGCCGTCATGGTCGCATTGCAAAAGCGATTCGCACAGTAGTGTATGCTGCAGCATCTAATTCGGACAAAAAGGTTTATGTAGATATCATGTAAAGGGAGAGGGGCAACCTTTCCCTTTTTTTGCACTTTCAAATTGTATGAAGATTGTTCATAATGTATGTATAGTAGGTAATCTATTATGTACCCCCATTGCAAACGTAATGGAGAAATGCGGAGGACGTTGACATGCAAATATGGAAGAAGGTTCCCGTTAAACAAGTACTTACTCATAATAGTAAGCAAAAACTTCAACAAGAATTCAAAAGACAAGCTGCTCAACTCGAACAGGAATGTCATCAATTGACTTTTGAAAAAAAGAAAATAGAACGAAAACAAAATGTTTCTCGTGAAGAAGTTTCCAAGCGTTTTCAACGTGAAATTGATCGACGCAAAGAGAAGATTCGTTGGGCTGAATACAAACTTGAACAATTGGCTGTACTACCTTTGGGAAGTGAAATTACTGAAGGTGAGATCGAAACGCTTGTTGAGGTTCAGGTTGGAGACGATTGGGATGCTGTCATGAGTAATGGGGCCATCGTAGTGGAAGATGGTATTGTGATTAGAATGGATGAATAGGTGATGGTAATGAAGAAAAATATGTTTACAATTGGTAAAGTAGTGAATACTCATGGTATAAGAGGAGAAGTTCGTGTTATTCAAGTAACAGATTTTGATGAACGCTTTAACGAAGGTAATGTCGTGTATTGGACAGATAAACAACGTAATCATGTAACGGAGTTAGTAATTGATGGCCATCGTATGCATAAAAACTTTCACCTTCTTCATTTTCAGGGGTATGACAATGTAAATGATGTAGAGGCATTTAAAGGTGGCGTCTTGACTATCACGGCTGAACAACAAACCCCTTTGGATGAAGGGGAGTATTATTACCATGAAATTATCGGTTGTACGGTTTATACAACTGCAGGAGAGGAAATAGGCATTGTGAAAGAAATACTATCTCCTGGAGCTAATGATGTATGGGTAGTGAAACGGAAGCAAGCGAAGCTGAAAGATGCATTAATTCCGTATATTGCAGACGTTGTGCACCGCGTTGACATCGACAACAAACACATTGTAATCGAACCAATGGAAGGGCTGCTAGACTAATGCATATTGATATTTTAACATTATTTCCAGCTATGTTTGATGGGGTCTTAAATACCTCCATTATGAAAAGAGCTCAAGATATGGAGGCGTTCTCTTATCAAACGGTTAATTTTCGCGATTATACAGAAAGTAAACATTTGAAAGTAGATGATACACCTTATGGTGGAGGAGCTGGCATGGTATTGTCACCTCAGCCCATTTTCGATGCGGTAGAACACGTCCAAGCACAACAGCAAACGAATAAACAACCTCGCATCATATTAATGTGTCCACAAGGAGAACCACACTCTCAACAAAAGGCTGAAGAACTTGCTGAGGAAGAACACTTAATTTTTCTGTGTGGGCATTATGAGGGGTACGATGAACGAATTCGGACGCATCTTGTTACAGATGAATTATCAATCGGTGACTACGTTTTAACTGGTGGTGAACTAGGAGCCATGGTTGTCATGGATAGCGTTGTTCGGCTACTTCCGGGTGTTTTAGGTAATGAAGCTTCTGCACCAAAGGATTCTTTTTCCACTGGATTGTTAGAGCACCCTCAATATACTAAACCACGTAACTATAAAGGTATGGAGGTACCCGATGTATTATTATCAGGCAACCATGCCAATATTGAAAAGTGGCGACAACAGCAATCATTGAAACGAACGTATGAAAGACGCCCAGATTTGTTAGCGAACTATCCATTGACTGACGAGCAGAAAGCATGGATAAAATCCTTAAAAAATAACTAACTTTTATTGCAGAGTACATGAGTTTGTGATATATTTAATTTTGTGCTTAAGTAAGAATACTTAAGTTGAAAACAATGTTCCGCTGCTAATAAAATATTAGGTATGAGCATTAGTGAAGAGGAGAGAATAAGGATGCAAAACTTAATTCAAGAAATTACAAAAGAACAGCTTCGTTCAGATCTTCCTAAATTTAAAGCGGGTGACACAGTTAAAGTACACGTGAAAGTTGTGGAAGGTACTCGCGAGCGTATTCAGGTATTCGAAGGTGTTGTAATTAAGCGTCGTGGTGGCGGTATTTCCGAAACATTTACAGTGCGTAAGATTTCTTACGGTGTAGGTGTTGAGCGTACATTCCCGGTACATTCTCCACGCGTTGATAAAATCGAAGTAATTCGTCGTGGTAAAGTACGTCGTGCGAAACTTTATTACCTACGTAACCTACGTGGTAAAGCTGCACGTATTAAAGAAATTCGCTAATGATGGTAATGAAAAAGGAGCTTGCATTGTCAGGCTCTTTTTTGTTATCAAAAAAATCTGTTAATAAAGCAATGACATGTAGTACTATGTAATTAAGTATGAATACTGTTAAGGATGTATGTGGAGGGGTAAGGGTGTCTGGAAAAAGAAAAGAATGGTTTGATTGGTTCAAAGCTTTAAGTATTGCTGTTATAATTACGTTCTTCATTCGATTGTTTTTGTTTTCTCCAGTCATGGTAGAAGGTCCGTCAATGTTGCCTACATTGCAAAGTGGCGATTATTTAATCGTAAATAAAATGAGTTACACAATTGGCGATCCAGAACGATTTGATACAATCGTATTTCAAGCTACGGAATCGAAGAAATATATTAAACGAGTCATTGGATTACCGGGTGAACACATTGAATATAAAAATGATGTACTTTATGTGAATGGAGAACCTATACTAGAGCCTTTCCTAGAAGATAAATTAAGTCATTTAAATGAAAATCAATCGTATACATTTGACTTTGCTTTAGAAGATATACCGGGTGGATATAAAACAATACCGGATGGATATTATCTTGTGTTAGGAGATAATCGTAACAATTCCACAGACAGTAGAAGACTAGGGCTCATTTCAGAAGAGCGTTTCATTGGTAAGGCCCAATTTGCGATATGGCCATTTAACAGAATCGGATTGGTAAGTTAGAAGAGGTGATAGGATGACGATACAATGGTTTCCAGGGCATATGGCCAAAGCGAAACGAGAAGTAGAAGAAAAATTAAAGCTGGTAGATTTTGTTATTGAGTTAGTGGATGCAAGAGCCCCTTATTCATCACAAAATCCGATGCTGCACAAAGTGTTAAATCAGAAGACGAAAATGGTACTATTAATGAAAAGAGACCTTGCAGATGATCAAATAACGGAAAAATGGGTTCAGTGGTATGAGGAGCAAGGAATTTTAGCTGTACCAGTCCATATAGAGCAAACGAAAGATTTACAAACAGTTATTCAGAAAGCGAAAGAATTAGGAAATGAAAAATTACAAAAGCTAATACGCAAAGGGGTACGCCCTAGGCCAGCAAGAGCGATGATTCTCGGTATTCCTAATGTCGGGAAGTCGTCTTTAATTAATCGCCTAGCAAAGAAGAAAATTGCTAAAATCGGTGATAAACCAGGGGTAACTCAAAAACAGCAATGGATTAAAGTGAAAAATGATTTTGAATTGCTAGACACACCAGGTATTCTATGGCCGAAATTTGAAGACGAAATCGTTGGTTATCGTTTAGCTGTCATCGGTACAATTAAAGATAACATTTTACCGATAGCAGATGTAGCTGCATTCTTTATCGTCTTTTTGCAAAAGAACTATCCGAATGTATTAGAAGAACGTTATGAGCTTTCTGCTTCTATAGAAGATATGGGCGAGATATTTGAACATATTGGTAAGAAACGGGGCTGTTTAGAAAGTGGCGGACGGATCAATTTTGATAAAGTAGCAGAAGTGATTATTCGAGACATGCGTTCAGGTAAATTAGGAGATATAACATTAGAAACGCCAGCAATGATCAATGAAGCTAATGAATAGAAGAAGCTGACTCTTCGTAATAAGATGAGTCAGCTTTTGTGTGTGCTTGAATTTGAGGCTATTTATACCGATATAATACATACGATGGAGGACTATGATGAAACATAGCTATACGATTAACGAAATTAAACGCCTGTTACAAGATGGAGCATTTTCGCAGGAAGAAGTTGCTCAATGGAAAAATGATTCCCGTAAAGGGGTGCAAAAGCTTGTTCAACAATATGAGAAAGAGCAGCAATACAACATCCAATGTCAAAAACAATTTCAAGAAATGCTTTATTTCGAACGTTTGTATCAACGACAAGGAAAGAAGTACATTGCAGGTATTGATGAAGCAGGAAGAGGACCTCTTGCTGGACCTGTTGTAGCAGCCGCGGTGATGTTACCGGATAATTTTTATTTAGCAGGGTTAACAGACTCGAAACAGTTAACAGAGAAAAAACGTCTTTCTTTTTTTGAATATATAAAGGAAAATGCTTTGTGTTATGGCATTAGTGTAGTGTCCAATGAAACAATTGATAAGGTGAACATATATGAAGCCACAAAGCTAGCGATGCAAGAAGCGGTCACGCAATTAACTATTGAACCAGATCATTTACTTGTTGATGCGGTACAATTACCGAATATGAAGATGAGTATAGAGGCGATTATTAAAGGAGATCAACGAAGTGTATCTATAGCAGCAGCTAGTGTACTCGCGAAAGTAACGAGAGATCATTACATGAAGCAACTAGCAGTAAGTTATCCAGCATATGAATTCGAACGCAATATGGGCTACGGGACGAAAAGCCATTTAGAAGCGTTGAGACGTGTAGGAGTGACTCCTTACCATCGCCGGTCCTTTTCACCAGTTCGTCATGCACTGTAATAGTAAAGGGGGGAACAGCTATGTCATCTCAGCTCGTTTCAAAAGTAATGGAGACGATTAAGACATCAGGAAAATCAAATAATGATAGCCGTCCTTTATTAAAAGCTGGTCAAATGATTACAGGACGGGTTACGAAGTTGTATCCAAATCAACGAGCGCAGATTCAGTTAGGAACGCAACGATTAACAGCACAATTAGAAGCGCCGCTGGATTTACATGAACGTTATTTATTTCGAGTAAAATCTACAGACTCTATCATTCAACTGCATGTTGTTGATAAATTGCATGGAACACGTGGAGAAAAGGATGCCTCAACGTTGTTGCAACACCTAGGTTACGCTGTCTCCAAAGAGCGGCTTTCTTTACTGCAACAATTAATGAAACACGATATACCATTTCAACAACAAGAGCTAAAGCAAGCGTTGCATTTGTTAGAGCAAATGGCAAGTAAACAAGGTCGAGAGAAAGTTATCGTCCATATGTTAAGTCAGGGAATGCCTCTATCAAAGACTGTATTTCATGCGTTACATACAAGAATCATGGAGCCGCTGACGTTATTATCGACGCTACAAGCTATACAAGCGGAGCTAATTTCATCTACTTCGAATCGCTTGCAACACCAATTACTCCATCCTATCCAATCGTTGCTTCATACATCGTCGCAAACAGTTATGCAAGCAATGGGCGAAACGTTACAATGGGAATTAGTTAATCAACAACAAGATGCATTCCAATTATTGAAAAAAATAGGGATAATAGATCGTAATGTCAGTCTTTCATCGTTCATGAAAGATGTTGTAACGAACCGAGCGAGCGCGTTTTCGATTACGGAAGGAACGTCATTATCTTCAACTCTTTCTATGGGGATGAAGTCAGCAGTAAACGTTCACACCATTTTACATTCAACGCTCTCGCAACAACTCCCTGTTCATGGCTCTGCTAAGCGTCAATTTCAGCTTTGGGCCAATACGTTATCTCAATATGCACAACTTATTGCAGAAAGCGGAGACTCGACAAATGAACTTACTAAACATGCCTCGGCTTTAAAGCAGCACACACAAGGATTATTTACAGCTACAAACACTCCTGTATTGTTAGCAACGTTAAAACAAACTGTGGACGCATACACGTACCAAATGATCGAGCAATTGGTACGTGTTAAAGGGGAAGTGCTAGAAATAAAGCAACCATCTAAGCAGTGGGTTGATTTTTCTTTGAATATGCAAAAGGTCGCCTCACAGCAAGTAACAAAAGCAGATTTAAATCTAATTACGCAATGGCTGTCCCATGGAATAGAAATCGATGGAAGTCCATCATCACTCCCTTTGAAAGATGCTTTCTACGTACAATTGAAGTCTGCTCTATACGCACTTGGAATGGATCATGAGTTTACATTAAAAAACCAGATAGATAAAGGACAAGGGAATTTAGCGACAATCAAAGCGGCTATCATCCAAGCGTTACAAGAACCAGTTCCTTCTGTACTTTCTGAGAAACTCCAAACCGCTCTTCATCACTTAAATGGTATGCCATTACAAATGGTGGAAAACAATCAAATGTTGCAAATGACACTGCAACTACCAGGAGAATGGTTTGGAATAGCACAAGATTTACTCATGAATATGGAAGGGAAAAAATCAGAAGAGAACGATGAGATTGACTCTGACTATTGTCATATTCTTTTTTATTTACAGCTTAACGCTTTAAAAGAGACCGTCATCGATATGCGCGTTCAAAAGCGAATTGTACAAGTCATTATTTATACTGAGAAAAGCGATCTATCGCCATATATAAACAGCTTAAAGCCTACATTAGCTAAAGGACTTGAGAAGGTTGGTTATCAGCTCTCATCAGTGCAGTATAAACCAATAGAGGAAGAAGTTAGGCCGAAACGGGCACCAACTTTGAAGCAAGATAAGTACCAAGGAGGGATTGACTTTAAAGTATGACTGAGAAGCATAAACGGAAAGAAGTAGTAGCCCTTCAATACGATGGGGATGAGCAGTGTGCACCGAAAGTAATCGCGAAAGGAAAAGGGAGAACAGCTGACACCATTTTAGAATTGGCGCAGGAAAGCGGCATTCCAGTCCAAGAAGATCCAACGCTTGTAAAGTTATTAGGGGAGTTAGACATTAACGAAACGATTCCAGAAGACTTGTATCATGCAGTTGCAGAAGTTTTTGCTTTTATTTATCAATTAGATAAACGTTCCCAATAACCGTGTATTGTCTACCTTTGTCATTACGTGATGAAGGAAAGTCCACGATTTGTATGTGACACCATGATGGAAGAAAATAGAGAATATTAGAAACTTTACGTATATCCATGATATTTGGTAGACAATTCACATGTTTTTTTTATACAATGGACTTGCAGTGACAATTTGATGGGAGGATGAAACATGAATATTCATGAGTATCAAAGTAAAGAAATGTTACGTAGCTACGGTGTTGCGGTACCAAATGGTAAAGTGGCTTTCACTGTAGATGAAGCTGTTGAAGCAGCGAAGGAATTAGATTCCGGGGTAACAGTAGTAAAGGCTCAAATACATGCTGGAGGACGAGGTAAAGCTGGTGGAGTTAAAATTGCGAAATCAGAAGAAGAAGTTCGTACATATGCTGATGAAATTCTAGGTAAGCAACTTGTAACTCATCAAACAGGTCCAGAAGGTACAAAAGTTAAGCGCTTACTCATTGAAGAAGGTTGTGACATTCAAAAAGAGTACTATATTGGAATTGTACTTGACCGTGCGACCTCTCGCATTACGATGATGGCCTCTGAAGAAGGCGGAACAGAAATTGAAGAAGTTGCTGCAGAAACACCTGAGAAAATTTTTAAAGAAGTAATTGATCCGGTTGTTGGTTTAATGCCATACCAGGCTCGTCGATTAGCTTTCCAAATTAATATACCGAACGAAATGCTAAATAAAGCAGTTAAATTCATGATGGCACTCTATCAGGCATTTGTTGAAAAGGATTGCTCCATTGCAGAAATTAATCCACTAGTTACGACTGGAGATGGAGAAGTCTTGGCGTTAGATGCGAAGTTAAACTTTGATGACAACGCTTTATTCCGCCAGAAGGACATTCAACAATTACGAGACCTTGATGAAGAGGATCCAAAAGAAATTGAAGCATCTAAATACGATTTAAGTTATATTGCCCTTGATGGTAATATCGGCTGTATGGTTAATGGTGCTGGACTAGCGATGGCTACAATGGACATCATTAAGCATTACGGTGGCGACCCTGCTAACTTCCTTGATGTAGGTGGCGGCGCTACAGCTGAGAAAGTAACAGAAGCATTTAAAATCATTTTGTCTGATTCTAATGTAAAAGGAATTCTTGTCAATATCTTTGGCGGTATTATGAAGTGTGACGTTATCGCTGAAGGTGTTGTAGCGGCTACGAAGGAAGTGGGCCTTGAAATTCCACTAGTTGTACGACTCGAAGGAACGAACGTTGAGCAAGGTAAACAAATTTTAAATGAATCCGGTTTGGATATTCAAGCTTCAGAATCATTAGCTGAAGCAGCTCAAAAAATTGTAGAACTAGTTAAATAAGAAAGGGGACAGTGCAAAATGGGTGTTTTTATTAATAAGGATACAAAAGTAATCGTGCAGGGAATTACAGGCTCAACAGCTTTATTCCATACGAAACAAATGCTTGAATATGGTACGAAAATTGTCGGTGGCGTAACACCAAAAAAAGGCGGTACAGAGGTAGAAGGTGTACCAGTATTTAACACAGTTCAAGAAGCAGTGGATCAAACAAGTGCAACAGCTTCTGTCGTTTATGTTCCTGCACCATTTGCAGCTGATGCGATTATGGAAGCGGTTGATGCAGAACTTGATTTAGTAATCTGTATTACAGAACACATTCCAGTAATCGACATGGTGAAGGTAAAACGTTATATGGAAGGAAAGAAAACACGATTAGTAGGACCGAACTGCCCGGGTGTTATTACTGCGGATGAATGTAAAATTGGTATTATGCCTGGTTACATTCATAAAAAAGGACATATCGGAGTAGTTTCACGAAGTGGTACACTAACATATGAAGCCGTTCACCAATTAACTCAAGCAGGTATTGGACAAACGACTGCTGTTGGTATTGGTGGGGACCCTGTGAATGGTACAGACTTTATTGATGCGCTTCAAGCTTTTCAAGATGATCCAGAAACATATGCAGTTGTCATGATTGGAGAAATTGGTGGTACAGCAGAAGAAGAAGCAGCTCAATTTGTTAAAGACCATATGGATAAACCAGTTGTAGGCTTTATTGGTGGACGTACTGCACCTCCAGGGAAGCGTATGGGACATGCTGGTGCTATCATTTCTGGTGGTAAAGGTACAGCAGAGGAGAAAATTGCTGTCATGAATGAATGCGGAATTGAAGTTGCAGAAACACCTTCTGTTATTGGGGAAACGCTTATTAAAGTCATTCAAGAAAAAGGTCTATATGACAAGTGTAAAACACACTAATTATATTATTACGATGGATTGCTCCTGGAAATAACCAGGGGCTATTCATCGTGCAATGTAAGCATAATAGGGAGGGAACGATTCAATGGAACTTCAATCATTTCGCTTATGTCACCTACACGTATCTGTTCAAGGAAATCGTCGTATATTACGTACGCTCCTTCATAACGATCCGCAATTAGAAGAACCGTATCGGTGGACACTTTCTCAATGGATGAAGGCATGTTCGATATCCTATGAAAAAGCGCGAAAAATTCTCGACATGTTACACCAAAAACAAGCTAAGAAACAAACGTTATATTATATGCAAACGCAACAGCTTATTAGTATGTTTGATCCTCACTTTCCTTCTTCGTTACGTCACATACCAGACCCCCCATTCGTTTTATACATTCGAGGTCACATCAACCTACTACATAACATCTCTTTAAGTGTTGTTGGTACCCGTAAACCATCCAAACGAGCTTATCCTAATATGAAACATATATTACAGCCAGTTATAGAAAACAAATGTGTAATCGTAAGCGGACTAGCGTTAGGGATAGATACGTATGCCCATAAGCTAGCCATAGAAACAGGCGGGAAAACGATTGGAGTACTTGCTTTTGGGTTTAACCACTGCTATCCTTTAGAAAATCACTATTTAATGCAAGAAATGAGCGAAGACCACTTACTGCTTAGTGAATATCCACCGAATACACGTCCTCAAAAGTGGCATTTTCCTGAACGAAATCGAATTATTAGTGGAATAAGCTTTGCTACGTTCGTTGTAGAAGCAAAGGAGCGAAGTGGGTCTCTCATTACAGCAGACCAGGCTTTAGATCAAGGAAAAGAAGTGTATGCAATGCCTGGAGATGTATCTTCTATTCTGTCAGTAGGTTGTCACAAACTCATACAACAAGGAGCTAAATTAGTACAAAATACCCGCGATATCATGGAAGATTTTGTAGCAGAACAAGAGAAACAGCGTCGAATTATGTCGGAATAATACATATAAACAAAGTGAAAGCGTGCTTTTTTGCTAGTCTTGTTTGACAAACGTTCGGTAAATATTTAATAATAGGGAAGATTTTAAATTGAAATAAACATTCAGAGGCGTAAGCGTTATGAAATAGCATAAAGAAATAAAGAAAAGGGACCCCCCTTTTGGGAGGAATAAAATAAATGGCAGATTATCTCGTTATAGTAGAATCACCTGCGAAAGCAAAAACGATTGAAAAATATTTAGGGAAAAGATATTCCGTAAAAGCATCTATGGGACATGTAATTGATTTACCAAAAAGTCAGATGGGTGTGAATGTAGAAAATAATTATGAACCGAAATATATTACGATTCGTGGCAAGGGACCTATATTAAAAGATTTAAAGAGTGCCGCAAAGAAAGCCAAAAAAGTATATCTCGCAGCCGACCCTGACCGTGAAGGGGAAGCTATTGCTTGGCACCTAGCAAACAGTCTAGATATGGATGAGAACGCTGCTTGCCGGGTTGTATTTAACGAAATTACGAAAGATGCAATAAAAGAATCCTTTAAAAGCCCGCGTACAATCGATATGGACTTAGTCAATGCTCAACAAGCTAGAAGGGTATTGGATCGTCTAGTAGGGTATAACATTAGTCCGTTACTTTGGAAAAAAGTGAAGAAAGGGTTAAGTGCAGGGCGTGTTCAATCCGTAGCGGTTAAGCTTATTATAGACAGAGAAGAAGAGATTAATCGTTTCCAGCCAGAAGAATATTGGAAAATAGAGGGCACCTTTCAGAAAGATAAAGAAACCTTTAGTGGCTCATTTTATGGCTTGGATGGAAAGAAGAAGAGTTTGTCCTCTAAAGAAGATGTGGATGAAGTGTTAGCTCAAATGAAAGGAAAAGACTTCGAAGTTGACAAAGTAAACAAGCGAGAGCGCCGCCGAAACCCAGCTCCACCGTTTACAACTTCTTCTTTACAACAAGAGGCAGCTCGTAAATTGAATTTCAAAGCGAAGAAAACAATGATGTTAGCTCAACAGCTATACGAGGGGATTCAATTAAGCAAGAAAGAAGGAACAGTCGGGATTATTACGTATATGCGTACAGATTCTACAAGGGTTTCACGAGTAGCACAAGAAGAAGCGTCACAATATATTACCGATAAATTTGGTCAATCGTATTTAGGAACTGGAGGAGTGTCTAAAGCGCAAAAAGGACAAAAAGCACAAGATGCCCATGAAGCTATACGTCCAACCTCAACGCTTCGTGATCCGAGAGCGCTGAAAGAATATCTTTCAAGAGATCAATTTCGCTTATATAAATTGATTTGGGAGCGCTTTGTAGCTAGTCAAATGGCTCCAGCAGTAATGGACACCATGACTGTTCATTTACGCAATGATAAGGTGGAATTTCGCGCCACAGGGTCAAAAGTGAAATTTAAAGGGTTTATGAAGGTGTATATAGAAGGTAACGATGACCAAAAGAAAGAGGAAGACAAATTCTTGCCACCGCTTGAAGAAGGTATGATCGTTCATGCATCAAAAGTTGAGCCTAGTCAGCATTTTACACAGCCACCACCACGTTATACAGAAGCGAGGCTCGTAAAAACGCTAGAAGAGATGGGGATTGGCAGACCTTCTACGTTTGCTCCTACGTTAGATACGATACAACGACGTGGTTATGTTAGTTTAGATAACAAGCGTTTTGTACCGACGGAACTAGGTGAAATCGTTATTCAATTGTTAAAAGAATACTTCCCGGAAATTATAAATGTGGAATTCACCGTGCAAATGGAAGATAATTTGGACGAAGTGGAAGAGGGTAAACAACGCTGGGTGGAAGTAATTGATCAGTTCTACAAAGATTTCGAAACCCGTTTAGTAAAAGCGGAAAAAGAAATCGAAGAAGTTGAAATAAAAGCCGAACCTGCTGGGGTTACGTGTGAAGAATGTGGTCATGAAATGGTGTACAAAATGGGGCGCTATGGTAAGTTTTTAGCTTGTTCCAACTTTCCTAATTGTCGTAACACGAAACCGTTACTCAAAGAAGTTGGAGTCAACTGCCCGAAATGTAAAGAAGGAAATGTAGTAGAACGAAAAAGTAAAAAACGTCGAACATTTTATGGCTGCGATCGTTATCCAGAGTGTGATTTTCTTTCTTGGGATAAACCGATTAGTCGTCCATGTCCAAAGTGCAACCAATTATTAGTTGAGAAAAAGACTAAAAAAGAGACGCAAGTCCAATGTTTACAATGTGATTATAAAGAAGCAATGCAACAATAAAAGTATGGGGAGACCCATACTTTTATTGTGTGTATACACCTACACTAGTATCCTAAGGCAGATTAAGTGAAATTATACCTCAATTAGCTTAAACTAAAAGAGAAGTAGGGAATTTTATAAGAGTTATATATTATATGGTTGTTTTTTGATAACCGCTTTTACTGTTAACAAAAACTTTAATTGACACGCATATACACAGGGGATATAATCAACGTTGGTAAGTGGATTTACTTGACAATGTGGCCTACCTATCCGTGTTATTATGTCCAGAAACTATTACATATTTAAAACAATTCAGAATTTTATTACATTTTAGTTAAGTCCGTTGCATAAGGGATTGAACTATGTTACTATTTAAACGCCTTTTAGTGAGGTGAGTGTATGGATGTACAACAAGATCGTATCGCTTTTTTAGAATACTTACAAATCGAAAAGAATGCTTCTCCTTTTACGATTGAATGCTATGTAAAAGACTTAGCAGAGTTTCTCGCTTTTTTAGAAAAAGAAAAGCTGTATTCTCCATATGACGTTGACTATTCTGTGATTCGTATCTTTCTGACTGAATTATATGAAAAACAGTTGTCTCGAAGAACCGTTTCAAGAAAGTTATCTAGTTTACGGACGTTTTACCGGTTTCTTGAACGGGAAGGGAAAGTAGATTCGAATCCGTTTATGCAAGTGTCCCTGCCGAATTCGAATAAGCCTATTCCTAAGTTTTTATACTCAGAAGAGTTAGAGAAGTTATTTCATGTTAATGACTTATCCACGCCATTAGGGGCAAGGAACCAGGCTTTGCTAGAGCTGTTATATGCAACAGGAATGCGTGTTAGCGAATGTGTAAATTTGCACATGAAAGATATTGATCTATCGCTAGGTACAGTTTTAGTGAAAGGGAAAGGTAGGAAAGAGCGCTACATCCCTTTTGGGAGATTTGCCCAAATTGCTTTAGAAGAGTATCTTGAAAATGGCAGGGTAACGTTGTTAATGAAATCGAATCTTGAGACTGACCGCATTTTCTTAAATGCAAAAGGAACACCGCTAACAGATCGAGGGGTTCGTATTATTTTGAATAAAATTGTCCAAAAGGCAGCCTTAACAATAGATCTTCATCCCCATAAATTAAGGCATACTTTTGCAACACACATGTTAAATGAAGGAGCGGATTTACGTTCAGTCCAAGAATTACTTGGGCACGAACATTTATCTTCTACGCAAATTTATACACATGTAACGAAGGATCGTTTGCGTACTATATATAATAAAAGTCATCCGAGAGCATAGTATGTATAGGAGCGGATGGTGTATCAATAAAGGTGGGATAGAATGGAACATCAATTTCATGCGACCACGATATTTGCTGTGCAGCATAATGGACAAAGTGCAATGAGTGGGGATGGTCAAGTAACGTTTGGAAATGCGGTAGTGATGAAACATAAAGCAAAGAAAGTTCGTACATTATACAGAGGCCAAGTGTTAGCTGGATTTGCCGGTTCTGTCGCTGATGCATTTACCTTATTCGAAAAATTTGAAAGTAAGTTAGAAGCTTACGAGGGTAATTTGTCAAGGGCGGCGGTTGAGTTAGCAAAAGAATGGCGAAGTGATAAAGTATTGCGTAAATTAGAAGCAATGCTTATTGTGATGAACAAAAATAACATGTACCTTGTTTCTGGTACTGGAGAAGTGATTGAGCCTGATGATGGCATATTAGCGATTGGTTCAGGTGGCCATTATGCACTAAGTGCTGGTCGAGCATTGAAGCGATATGCTGTGGAAAAATCTGCAGCTGACATAGCGAAAGCAGCTTTGGAAATAGCAGGAGAGATTTGTGTTTATACGAATGATGAAATTGTGCTAGAAGTGCTTGGTGAGTAAAGGAGGAGATTAGTGATGACAGATAATCTTACACCGAGAAGAATCGTCGAGCAACTGGATCAATACATTATTGGACAACAACAAGCGAAGAAAGCGGTAGCAATTGCTCTCCGTAATCGTTACCGACGTATGCAATTAAATGAACACTTGAAAGATGAAATTGTTCCGAAAAATATATTGATGATTGGCCCAACAGGTGTTGGTAAAACAGAAATAGCTCGCCGTTTAGCAAAGCTTACGGGAGCACCATTCATCAAAGTGGAAGCAACGAAATTTACTGAAGTTGGATATGTAGGTCGTGATGTTGAATCCATGGTACGTGATTTAATGGAAACCTCTATTCGAATGGTTAAAGAAGAAAGAATGGAACTCGTTAAAGACCGTGCTGAAAAGTTAGCGGACGAGAGAATTGTTGAGTTGCTCGTACCCGAAAAGAAAAAGCAAAACCAAATGAAAAACCCGTTAGAGATGCTCTTTAATCAATCACAAAGTCAACCTGATCAGGAAGAAACACAAGAAGAGCAAAACAGGAAACAAAAAAGAAAGCAAATGGCTCATCAACTTGCTCTTGGTGAATTAGAAGATCATATGGTGACAATAGAAGTAGAAGAGCAACAGCCTTCGATGTTTGATATGCTACAAGGTTCGGGAATGGAACAAATGGGGATGAATATGCAAGATGCACTTGGTCAATTCATGCCTAAGAAAACGAAGCGAAGACGCTTAACAGTAAAAGAAGCACGGAAAGTATTAACACAAGCAGAAGCTCAGAAATTAATCGATATGGACGAAGTAACACAAGAAGCAGTTACTAAAGTTGAACAAACGGGGATAATATTTATAGATGAGATGGATAAAGTGGCTGGTCAGAGCGATCAATCTGCAAATGTGTCCCGTGAAGGGGTTCAACGCGATATCTTACCTATCGTAGAAGGTTCAACGGTGACGACGAAATATGGACCTGTCAAAACAGACCATATTCTATTTGTAGCAGCAGGTGCATTCCATATGTCAAAACCTTCTGACTTAATACCAGAACTTCAAGGGCGCTTTCCGATTCGAGTAGAGTTGGAAAAGCTTGCGGTAGAAGATTTTGTGAACATTTTGACGGAACCTTCCAATGCCTTGCTAAAGCAGTACAAAGCTTTATTAGCAACAGAAGGTATAAATGTTGAATTTTCTGACGAAGCTGTAACAAGACTAGCAGAAGTTGCTTATGAAGTGAATCAAGACACAGATAATATCGGAGCTCGTCGTTTACACACTATATTAGAGAAGTTATTAGAAGACCTATCATTTGAAGCGCCGGATGTTCACATGGAAACTATTCAAATAACGAAATCATACGTAGAAGACAAATTAGCAACAATTGCAAAAAACAAAGATTTAAGTCAATTCATCTTATAGAATAGAAAAGTCTGTTTAGGAGGATACTACTATGGAAATGAGATTATTGGATCGTGCAAGAAAAATCAATTCAATGTTACAAAAAACGACAGGGAAATCGGTGAACTTTAATGATATGTCTGAAACGTTAAGAGATACTATTGGTGCAAATACGTTTATCGTTAGCCGTAGAGGGAAATTGTTAGGGTATGCTATTAAGCAAGAAATAGAGAACCAACGGATGAAGAATATGCTTGAAGAACGTCAATTTCCACAAGAATATACGCAAAATTTATTTAACTTATCTGAAACAACATCAAACATCACCATTGAAAGTGACTTCACTGCATTTCCAGTAGAGAACCGTGATCTGTTTAAAAATGGATTAACAACTATTGTCCCGATTATCGGTGGAAAAGAACGCCTTGGTACACTTATTTTAAGTCGTTTAACGGACGAGTTTAATGAGGATGATATTTTACTCGGAGAATATGGTGCTACGGTAGTAGGTATGGAAATCTTACACGAGAAAACAGAAGAAATTGAGTTAGAGGCTCGTAGTAAAGCTGTAGTGCAAATGGCAATTAGTTCTCTATCATACAGTGAATTAGAAGCTATTGAACATATCTTTGAAGAGTTAGAAGGCAATGAAGGGCTACTTGTAGCAAGTAAAATTGCTGATCGAGTAGGAATTACGCGTTCTGTTATTGTCAATGCTCTTCGTAAGTTAGAAAGTGCTGGTGTTATTGAGTCACGTTCACTGGGTATGAAAGGAACATACATTAAAGTTCTGAATGACAAGTTTTTAGTAGAGTTACAAAATATGAAATTAGATTAATACATGTGAAGCTCCTTCTCTTAAAAGAGAAGGAGCTTTTTTTGTAAAAAAATAAAATCCATGTAAATTATAAATTTAACAATATGTACATATTTTCATTAAAGGTTTTGTGAGATACTATACGTGGGAAAAAACATTTACACATTATACATAATAGCTCGAAATTATAGGCCGATTTAACTGATTTTTTGATTTATAAATGAATTATTTAGCAATAATGAATGAAATAGGTATTATATCTCATGGACAGAAACATTCAGATTTCTTAAAATGAATATTGTTAGGTCTGAATGCTTAAGAGTAAAGAATGAAGAGAGGTTTTTAAATGCAGTTATTTGGTAGTGTGTTCCAATCGCTAGAAAATGGGGTGAACTACTCCACTAAGAAAAACCAAATAATTTCCAATAATGTTGCGAATGTGGATACCCCGAATTATAAATCGAAGAATGTTCATTTTAAAGATGTTATGGCTAATGAGATGGATGTATCATTTCGTGCAAAGCGAAGCCATTCAAAGCACATTCCTTTTCAATCTTCAGGTTCTAAGCCGTTTGTCGTGTCAACGAATACATCTACTTCATACACTCATAATGGCAATAACGTAGATATGGATAAGGAAATGTCTGAATTAGCAAATAACCAAATTTATTATCGTGCTGTTGTAGATCGGCTAAATAGCAAATTTAAAGGTCTAGAAAGTGTGTTAAGAGGAGGGCGTTAGGTATGGGGATGTTTAGTGCTATTAATGCGAGTGCAAGTGCGTTGACAGCGCAAAGGCTTCGGATGGATGTAGTGTCATCAAACCTAGCAAACGCAGAGTCAACCAGAGCAACGCAAAATGAAAATGGAGGTTGGGAACCGTATCGACGTAAGACAGTTACGTTTCAGCCAAACGGCCAGTCCTTTCAATCTAATTTACAACATGCGATGGGGAGTTCTGCTACACCAGCTGAAGGAGTGCGTGTTTCACAAATCAATGAAGATCAAGAGCCGTTTCAAATGATGTTTAATCCAAATCACCCAGATGCTAATGAAGAAGGGTACGTAGCAATGCCAAATGTGAATCCATTGAAGGAAATGGTAGATTTAATGAGTGCAACAAGGTCTTATGAAGCTAACGTTACCGCGTTAAATGCGAGTAAAGGCATGATGATGAAAGCATTAGAAATCGGTAAGTAAAAGGAGTAAAGATAATCAATGAATACGATACATAATACATTACCGCCATTACAACCTTTACATGCAGCAACTACAGCAAAAGTAAAAAATACTTCGCCAGCTGATGCTCAGTCCTCTTTTGCAAATAGCCTTAAATCAGCTATTGAGCAAGTGAATAAAGCGAATGTGGCATCGGATCAGAAGACAGAGCAACTGGTGAAGGGTGAAGTGAATAATTTACATGATGTGATGATTACCGCCCAGAAGGCTAGTATAATGATGCAAACTGCAATCGAAGTACAGAGTAAAGCAATTGATGCATACAAAGAAATTTCTAGAATGCAAATATAACTACTGCGTTTATATAATTACGTTATTATGCGGGGGCTATTATGAGAGAAAAGCTACAACAATATAAAAATGACGTGTTGAATGTTTGGAAGAGTCGAACGCTCGCACAAAAAAGTGTCATAATCGGAGCGATGGTAGCTTTCTTTATGGTGCTTATTAGTGTGATAGTGATATCTTCTAAGCCTAATATGACCCCTCTTTACAGCAATTTATCCCATGCAGAGGTCGGTCAAATTAAAGAAGAACTAGATACGAGAGGAATACAATACGATATTGCAAATAGTGGGCAAACGATTTTAGTGCCAGAAGAACAAGTCGATGCTTTATTGGTTGACTTAGCAGCTCAAGGCTTACCGAATACAGGTAATATCGATTATTCCTATTTTAGTGAGAATGCATCATGGGGCATGTCTAGTAATGAATTTGAAGTGATTAAACTAGATGCCATGCAATCAGAATTATCCCACTTAATTTCAAGTATTGATGGAATAAGTGATGCAAATGTCATGATTAATAAACCGGAAGAAACAGTTTTTGTCGGAGAAGATGCTGAAAAGGCTTCAGCATCCGTTGTTATACATAAAGAACCTGGCTATGAACTAAATCAAGAACAAGTGCAAGCATTGTATAATTTGGTTTCTAAATCTGTTCCAGATCTTCCTACAGATAATATTGTCATAACAGATCAAAATTTTAATCACTATGATGTGAAAAATGACTCTAGTTATGCAAGTGGGGATTCTTATGATTATCAACAAAATGTGAAAGCAGATATAGAAAAGGACATTCAACAACGAGTACAACAAATGCTAGGCATGATGATTGGTCAAGATAAGGTAATGGTATCTGTTACCGCGGATGTTGATTTTACTAAAGAAAACCGAACCGAACAGCTAGTAGAACCGGTATCAGAAGATGAAGCAGGTTTACCAGTTAGTGTAGAACGAATAACGGAGACATACACAGGGGAAAACGCTACTGCAGGTGGTACACCAGGTACAGGTGAAGGAGATATTCCAAACTATAACGCTGGTGATCAAAATGGTGATGGCGAATATGAAATGATGAAAGAAACAATCAACAATGAATACAATCAAATTCAGAAAAACATTGTTGAAAGTCCCTATAAAGTTCGTGACTTAGGTATTCAAGTTGCGGTTAATAATGCGAAGCAAACTTCTGAAGGTGAACAAACAGAGACACTTACGCCTCAAGAACAAGCGACTGTAGAAGAGGGGATCACTTCTATCTTAACTTCCATTGTGGAGACGTCCGTTTCTAAAGAATATGGAGAAGTAAATCCTGAAGAGAACATTTCTATTGTATTCCAAGCGTTTAATGGAAAGCCGGAAGCTCCCAATACATCAGGTTCTATCATTCCAACTTGGGTATATGCAGTTGGTGGGATTTTGCTTGTCGTAATCGCTACGCTTATATGGATGCTAGTTAGAAAGAAAGACAACACAGAACAAGTCGAAGAATATATAGAAGAGCAGCCTCAATTTATGATACCTGATATCGATCAAGGAGAAGAAACGGAATCTTCCATACGTCGTAAACAACTAGAACGCATGGCGAAAGATAAACCAGAGGATTTTGCGAAACTTCTTAGATCTTGGATTGCTGAAGACTAGGGGGGATTTGTATGGCAAAAAAACGAGGAATGACAGGGCGGCAAAAAGCTGCTGTCCTACTCATTTCACTTGGCCCTGATGTATCGGCGCAAGTGTATAAACATTTAACGGAAGAAGAAATTGAAAAGCTTACACTAGAGATTTCTTCTGTAAAAAAGGTAGAGCCCGATCAGAAGGAAGAAATATTAGATCAATTTCACCAAATTGCGTTAGCGCAAGAATATATTTCTCAAGGTGGGATTGGTTATGCCAAGAAAGTGTTAGAAAAAGCGCTAGGCGAAAACGAAGCGAATAATATTATTAATAAACTAACGTCAACCTTGCAAGTAAGACCCTTTGATTTTGCTAGAAAGGCAGATGCAGGGCAAATTCTGAACTTTATTCAAAATGAACATCCGCAAACGATTGCGCTTATCTTATCATACTTAGACGCGGAGCAATCGGCACAAATTCTTTCGGAATTACCTCAAGAAATGCAGGCCGATGTAGCGAAACGAATTGCTGTAATGGATTCAACTTCTCCAGAAATTATTAGCGAAGTAGAACAGATTCTAGAACGTAAACTATCTGCTACTGTCACGCAAGATTACACGCAAACTGGAGGAATAGAATCTGTTGTTGAAGTATTAAATGGAGTAGATCGCAGTACCGAACGGACCATTTTAGATTCCTTAGAAATACAAGACCCTGAACTTGCTGAAGAAATTAAGAAACGTATGTTTGTATTTGAAGACATCGTTACATTAGATAATCGAGCTATTCAACGTGTTATCCGTGAAGTAGAAAATGAAGATCTCATGTTAGCGTTGAAAGTAGCTAGTGAAGAAGTGAAAGAAATTGTCTTTAACAACATGTCAAACCGTATGGCAGATACGTTTAAAGATGAAATGGAATTTATGGGGCCTGTTCGTTTGAAAGAAGTAGAAGAAAGTCAAACACGTATTGTTGGTGTAATTAGAAGATTAGAGGATGTAGGAGAAATTGTTATTGCACGAGGTGGAGGTGACGATATCATTGTCTAATCGGGCAAGAGTTATCGGATTAAGACCTATACACAAACAACTCGATGAGCAAGAAAGTGAAAAAGTACATAACACGTATCAAGAAGCGGAAATGGCTTTACAACATGCAAAGCAGAAAGCAGCACAACTAATAAAACAAGCAAATGAACAAATCGAGCAAAATAAAGCCGAATGGGAAAAGCAAAAACAAGCGTATCAACAGGAGGCTTATCAAGATGGATATCAGCAAGGGTTTGAATTTGGTAAACAAGAAGCAGAATCCACATTTGCTAGTTTACTAGAACAAGGTCATCAAATTGTTCATCTAGCTGAACATGATTATGCGAAACGTATTGAAGAAAGCGAAGATACGATTCTTGCTTTAGGGATTGAAGCCTCATCAAAAATTTTACATAGTATTTTAGATGCGCATCCTGATCAGTTTCTACCTATTGTGAAAGCACTTGTAGAGGAAGTGAAAGAACAAGAACGTATCGCTATTTATGTTCATCCCGATCAATATGGACACTTAGTGAAACAAAAAGAAGAGTTAAACATGATGATTGATCACAAACAAGCTCTTTCCATTTATCCGAAGAACAACCTTGATCAGCATCAATGTTACGTTGAATCACCGTTTGGTCGCGTGGATGCCAGTGTGGATAGCCAGTTAACGGAGTTAAGGTCTAAGTTGTTCCAATTGTTAGAGGAGGCAAAGGGCAGTGAAGGTTCATAAGCTTATGGAACATATACCGGCTATTGATACGTTCAAACGATATGGGAAGATTCATAGAGTAGTTGGCTTGATGGTTGAATCCAAAGGTCCAGAAGCAAGTATTGGCGAAGTGTGCATCATTCATGCGAATAAACAGAAAGTACTAGCAGAAGTAGTGGGGTTTAACAATGAAAATATATTGTTAATGCCTTATTCCGAATTAACACACATGTCGCCTGGATGTCTTGTAGAAGCGACAGGGAGCCCGCTAAAAATCCGCATTGGCAGAGGGATGATTGGACAAGTCATCGACTCACTTGGGAATCTATTGTTTGAAGGTTCTCAAGTGCCGAAAGGATTACAGTGGCGCCCTACTGATCAGTCACCACCTAATCCGTTATCTAGACCACGAATACAAGAACCGATACAAGTAGGAGTACGTTCCATTGATTCACTACTTACTGTTGGAAAAGGACAACGTGTTGGGATATTTGCCGGAAGTGGAGTTGGAAAAAGTACTTTAATGGGAATGATTGCCCGTAATAGTGATGCAGATATTAATGTTATCGCGCTTATAGGGGAGAGAGGAAGAGAAGTAAAAGAATTTGTCGAAAAAGATTTAGGACAAGAAGGCTTAAAGAAATCAATTGTAGTTGTAGCGACTTCTGATCAACCAGCGTTAATGCGCATTAAAGGAGCATATACGGCAACAGCGATTAGTGAATATTTTCGTGACCTTGGTTTAAACGTAAATTTAATGATGGATTCTGTCACTAGGGTAGCGATGGCACAGCGTGAAATTGGCTTAGCTACCGGTGAACCTCCTACTACAAAAGGATATACTCCGAGTGTGTTTGCTATGTTGCCGAAACTTCTAGAACGTACTGGTACAAGTAGACACGGTACGATTACTGCTTTTTATACCGTTTTAGTCGACGGGGACGATTTGAATGAACCAATTTCTGATACTGTTCGAGGAATATTAGACGGTCATTTCGTATTAGATCGCAAATTAGCAGAGCAAGGTCAGTTTCCAGCTATCAACGTGTTAAAGTCGATTAGCCGAGTGATGAAACAAATTACTTCCCAACCTCACCAGGAAGCGGCGGGAGAATTACGATCGTTACTTGCTACGTTTGAAGAAAATCAAGAATTAATTCAAATCGGTGCTTATAAAAAAGGTTCCTCTTTAGAAATTGATGAAGCGATACAATATTATCCAAAAATTATAGAATTTCTTAAGCAAGGAATAGACGAGCAAGTTGGTTTTGAACAGGCAGTTGAACAACTCGTAGCATTACTTAAGAGAGGGAAGTGATGTATAAATGGCAAGTATATCAACCTTTCACAAAATACTACATGTAAAAGAAACAGATAAACATATGGCTCAAAAGCAATATCAACAATCAGTGCAAGAGTTTGAGAAAATAGCAATGGACATGTATGAACTGTTAAAAAAGAAAGAGAAAGCAGAGACGTCTTATCACAATCAATTGCAGCACCCAACGCATGTGACAGATTTACATGCTTCATCCCAATACATCGAACAATTAGAAAGAAAAATAGCATCCTTGCAACCTTCCTTTCAACATGCTCGAGCCAATATGGACCATAAGCAAGAGCATTTAACAGAAGCTCATGTTGAAATGAAGAAATTCGAGAAACTAATTGATCGTAAACAGCACCATATGCAACTTTACCAACAAGAGCTTGAGCGTAAGCAAATGGACGAAATATCGGTTCAACAGTTTTTAAGTCAAGGAAATAGGTGAGATTTTCATGAAAAAAGAAATAAATAAAGAACCGAAAAAGACGAATAAATTTCAATGGTTTGTTTTCGGTATTGTTATTCCTTTCATATTTGCTGTGACAGTGTTCTTAATTGTAATGACGATTGCTGGTGTAAATGTATTTGATAAAGCTCAGCAACTAAGTAGTGAAATTCCTGTTGTATCTTCTTTCCTTTCGAAGGATGAGGAAGGAGAAGGAAAAACAAAAAATGCAGAAGATAAGGCAACTATTCAAGATCAAGATGCCGAAATTAGAGATTTACAAGGAATGATTTCGATGAAAGATCAAGAGATTAAGGATCTGCAAATCGAAGTACAACAACTAGAACAGCAACTTAAAAATCAAAAAGACTTAAGTGAAAGTAAAGAAGAAAAAGTAAAAGAAGTTTCTTCCTCCTTTAAAGAGATGGATGCAGATGAAGCGGCTATCATTTTAGAAGAATTAGAGCAAAACACGGCCCTGACTATACTAGAGCAAATGTCTGGAAAAGAACGCGGTGATATATTAGCGGAAATGAATCCACAAACAGCAGCATCCATGACAAACTCTCTTATAGGGGGAGGTTCATAGTAATACAGAGTTCGATAACTATAGAAAGGGGGTGAAACGACAATGAATAGTCTAGCAATTTTCCCGCAATTACCAGTCCTCTCGTCGGATGTGCGTCAGTTGAAAGCGGATGAGAGCTTCTCTTCTTTTAAGAAGGTGATGGCTAATGGAAACTTCTCTAATTCTCCTAATCCCCATGATCCTTCTTTGAATGAACGAACGGAAACATTAACACGGTTACTAGAACAGTTAAAAGAGGGACAACAGTTAAGTGAAGATGTGCTCACTAGTTTATCAGAATTATGGGAAACGTTACCTGCAGAATTAGAAGAACAATTAGCATCTTTTTTTGCTGAAGATCATGATAAAGCTTCATTAGAAGTAGCTACGCAAGATTTAATAGGAGCATTGCAGACGTTTATCCAACTAGACGCTAAAGGTGGATTACAGCAAAGGCAATTCTTAATGAACGCGGTGCAATCGACCCCTACCATTTCAATGGAATATAGAGATGGACATGCGCAAACAGCAAAGGATAAACAAATGCAAATGATAATGCAAGAGCTCACCAAAGTGTTCAACAAATTAGAGCAAGCCCCAAAGCAAGCAAAGTTTCAACTAGACTCGAAGTTATTCATGCTTGCTAAACAATGGACAGCTTTAGAAAATACAACAAATTCTCAAGACAGGCAGCAAGTATTTCAACAACTGAAGCAAAATGGTGTTCAACCTAAAACCTTACTAGCCTGGCAACAAGCTATAGAGAACTTTAGCAACCGACATGCTCTTGTGAATCAAAATCAGTATAGTCATCATGCATCCGTTACGCAAAAAGAATTCAGCCATTGGGTCCGACAAGCCTTAAATAACGGTACATCCGAACAAAATGGTGGTCATTTGGAGAATAAGATGAGTCAAGTAGCAGCCAGTCCGATGCTAATGTCACAGCAAGAACAATGGGTGATGAAGCTATCTCAATCTAATTCTAAGGAAACTATGCAGAACAAATTAGTAGAAGAGTTTCAGAAAATATTAAAGCAAAGTCAATTTTCTGTTCAACGAAACGGCTCTCAATTACTAATTAAATTAAAACCTGGTAACTTAGGGGAAATGATGGTGCGGATGACACAACAAAATGGGGAAATGGTTGTTAAATTGATGGTCACGACACAAGCAGCTAAAGATATGTTAGAAGGCAACTTACAGCAGTTACGTCATATGTTCGCTCCAAGTCAAATCCAGATCGAAAAACACGAACAATTGCTGTCAACGCAACAAAGCTCTGCATATCAAGAAGAGAATGGAGAACACGAAGAAGAACATCCTTCTCAACAGAAGAATTATCATTCAGAAGATGATAAGGAAGAAAATGCTGAATCTCCACATTTTGAAGAAGTGTTAATGAATATGAAAGTGTAGGTGTGTGTCGTGTCAAACATGATCCCAACGCAATATTTGCAAGAACGTCAAAAGCAAACACCAGCACCACAACAGGCTGGAGCCACCTTTAATAATAATGCTGTCCTAGGTAAGGATGATTTTCTAAAGCTATTAATGACTCAGTTGCAGCATCAAGACCCAACGAGCCCCATGGATGATAAAGCGTTAGTACAGCAAATGACAAGCTTTGCTATGCTGGAGCAAGTAACGCAATTATCTTCTACAATGAATGATTTGACGGTATTAGTCGCGTATGAACCTGTTGCGCAATATAGCCATATGATAGGAAAATACGTCACTTATGATGTGAGAAACGATGAGGGAGAAGTGACGGACACTAAATCAAGTGAAGTGGTATCTGTTTCCATGAAAGACACGTTAGTTTTCTTAGAACTCGCTAATGGAGAGAAAATAAACGTTCATGAAATTTCTAGTGTTCATAATGAGGAAGTAGAGATAGAGGATGACGATGAAGGAGAAACGGATCAGTCCGAAGTGCCTCAAGAAGAATAGGGAAGTGGTGAAGTGGTACCAAAAATTCATCATTTGCAACATAATCCTTTGCAGCTTCCGATAAATCATAGTAAAGATATACAAGCCCACAATCAAAGTAACTTTAAACACGTGTTTCAACAAGAGTGTGAAGCTTTAATTGTTAGTAAACATGCTAGTTCTCGAATGAAAGAACGGGGGATTCATATATCAGATTGTGTGTGGAAAGAAATCGAACACAAAGTGAAGGAAGCGAAACAAAAAGGTGTGACAGAATCAGTAGTTATTACGAATGATGCTGCATTAATTGTTAGTACAAAGAATCATACTGTCATTACTGCAATGGATAAGCAAGAAGTCGATGCTCACATTTTTACGAATATAAATGGAGCAATCGTAATGGATTCATAGGCTGGACCAATAAGGGAGTCTATTATCTTGTTGCTGAAGGATAGACGCAACAAGCCTACTTATAAGATTAGAGAGGATGTATTTTTATGTTACGTTCAATGTATGCGGGAATTTCAGGAATGAAAAGTAGTCAAACAAAGTTAGATATTATCGGTAACAACGTAGCAAACGTGAACACTGTAGGGTATAAGAAAGGCAGAGTGACGTTTTCGGATATCATGAGTCAACAAGTGAACCCTGCTCAAGGGCCGGCTAATGGGCAAGGAGGAATTAACCCTTCTCAAGTTGGTTTAGGATCTCAAATTGCTTCGATTGATAACATACATACAACCGGCTTCCGTCAAACAACGAACCGTTCCTTAGACTTGTTTATTGAAGGGGATGGAATGTTCGCAGTTTCTAATGGCGAAGAAACATTCTATACGAGAGCAGGCAACTTTTACTTAGATGCTCAAGGAGATATCGTAAACCCCTCAGGTTATTATTTACAGGATGTAAATAATAATAAAATTAACATCCCTGCTGATGCGCAAAGTTATAGCATTGATGAGTTTGGGGAAGTAACGTATTTAGATGCTGATGGAGAGCAACAGTCGGCAGGAACGATTGCGCTAGCCCAATTTTCAAATCCAGGTGGTCTTGAAAAGGCAGGGTCTAACCTATATAGAACTACGGATAATGCAGGATTTGGTGGATTAGTTGGCGCTGGTACAGGTGGACAAGGTTCCATCGTTTCTGGTGCACTTGAAATGTCTAACGTTGACTTAGCAGAGGAATTTACAGAGATGATCACTGGGCAGCGTTCTTTTCAAGCCAATACGCGAATTATTACAACATCAGACGAAATCCTCCAAGAGCTTGTGAACTTAAAACGATAAAAAGGGAGGGTTAGGATAGGGGGACGAACGTTCATACATCGTTTCGTCTCTTTCTCCCTATACATATGATTCAATTGACGAAATTAAATGGAGACCGCTTCACTTTGAATGGTTTTTATATAGAACAAGTACAATCGTTGCCTGATACAACGATTACACTTCTAAGTGGTAAGAAATTACTTGTTCAAGAAAATGAAGAGGATGTAGTCAATGCCGTTCAACATTTCTATCGAAGAGTTGGGTTGGTAGCAATGACGCAATTAAGTACTAGGGGAGAGGGGGAAGCCTTTTGAATTCTAAAATATTTAAAACGATGGTTATAACACTAGTCATTATAAGTATCGTCGGTATTGTTGCTCTTATATTGGTATTGAATACTGGAGGAGATGACAAGAAACCAACCATTGATGAACAAGTAGAGAATTCCATCGATACAGATGAAATCACTACCGATTTAAATGATGGTGGCTTTGTCCGTATACAATTTAAAATTGTCACCGATAGCAAAGAAGCGAAAGAAGAGTTAGAAAAACGGAGCTTTCAATTAAATAATATTGTCATTAAAGAACTATCTAAAAAGGACCAAGAACAATTTAAAACGGGTATTGGTAATTTAGAAAGCACACTTCAAACGCGGCTTAATGAAGTCATGACAGAAGGTAAAGTGACAGATGTATATACAACACAAAAAGTTTTACAGTGATGGAAACCGTGCCGAAACGGAGGTGACGTTATTTGGCTGAAGAAGTTCTTTCCCAAAATGAAATAGACGCATTATTATCTGCCATATCAACAGGGGAAATGGACGCAGATGATTTAAAAAAGGAAGAAACAGAGAAAAAGGTAAAGGTTTACGATTTTAAGCGTGCTCTTCGTTTTTCAAAGGATCAAATTAGAAGTCTTTCACGAATTCATGAAAATTTCGCTCGATTGTTAACGACCTATTTTTCTGCTCAATTAAGAACATATGTACAAATTTCCATCGCATCTGTGGACCAAATACCTTATGAAGAATTTATCCGTTCTATACCGAAAAAAACAATTTTGAATATTTTCTCTGTTGCCCCACTAGATGGTCGTATTGTGTTAGAAACGAATCCCAATATTGCCTATGCTATGCTCGATCGAATGTTAGGTGGTCGGGGGGAAAGTATTAATAAAATTGAAGGGTTAACGGAAATAGAAACGAAAATCATGTCACAAATGTTTGAAAAAGCGATTGACAGTTTACAAGAAGCTTGGAGTTCTATTGTAGAAATTGACCCTCAACTGGAGGAATTTGAAGAAAATCCACAATTTCTACAAATGGTTTCCCCGAATGAAACGGTTGTTGTCATCTCTTTAAATACGGAAATAGGTGAATCGAGTGGAATGATTAATATATGTATTCCTCACGTTGTACTTGAACCTATTATTCCGAAATTATCTGTCCATTATTGGATGCAGACAGAAACGAAGGAACGCGAGCCAGGTGAATATGAAGCATTGACGCGAAACATTCAAAAAGCAGAGGTGGAAATGACAGCTGTCTTAGGAGAGACAACCATTACCATTGAGCAATTTTTACATTTAGCTCAAAAAGATGTGATTCATTTAAATCAAAGCATCGCAGAACCATTAGCTTTAAATGTCGACGACGAGAAAAAGTTTTTAGTACAACCAGGTAAGAAGAAAAATAAAGTAGCAGTACAGATTTTGGAAGAATATAAAGGGGGGGATTTTGATGATGAGTGATGGTATGCTCTCTCAAGATGAAATTGATGCATTACTTAACGGTACAGGAGAAGATGAAGAAGAACAGGTTGTAATAGAACAACCCCCTGTGGAAGATTACTTATCCGCATTAGAACAAGACACATTAGGTGAAATCGGTAATATTTCATTTGGTAGTTCTGCAACTGCTTTATCTAGTTTATTAAATCAAAAGGTAGAAATTACAACACCGACAACTAAAATAGTCAAACGGTCGTTACTACCAAATGAATTCCCACAACCGAATGTAGCAGTACAAGTCACTTATACAGAAGGTTTCTCTGGTATGAACTTACTTGTCATTCAACAAGCGGATGCTGCAATTATTGCTGACCTTATGCTAGGTGGTGATGGCACTTCACCTTCTGATGAACTGAGTGAGATTCATTTAAGTGCTGTGCAAGAAGCTATGAATCAAATGATGGGTTCTTCTGCGACAAGTATGTCTACTGTGTTTAATAAACGAGTGGATATTTCTCCTCCTAGCATTGATTTGTTAAATATTAAGCAAGGAGAAGGTACGGAAACTATTCCTAATGACGACGTACTCGTTAAGGTGTCCTTCCAATTAAAAGTAGGTGATTTGATAGATTCTAAAATTATGCAATTACTACCAGTTGAGTTTGCTAAGCAGTTGGTAGAAGATCTATTAAATCCGCCTTTAGATCAAACGAGTGAAGAACCGATAGAACCTCATACAATACAAGGAGAACCGTGGCAATCTCAACAGCATACGCAAGAAGAGCATCAAACTGCCGCACATCAAACGCAATATTTAGGTGGAATGCATAAAGAGCAAGCGTCTACTATTCAACCAGCGGAATTTAGTTCATTCCATCCAGTAGAATTAGGAAATCAGGAACAACGTAACTTAAATATGTTGTTAGATATTCCTTTAAAAGTGACGGTTGAATTAGGTAGAACAAAACGAACAATTAAAGATATATTAGATTTGTCTTCTGGATCTGTCGTTGAATTAGATAAACTCGCAGGGGAACCAGTGGATATTCTGGTAAATGAAAAGCCAATCGCCAAAGGGGAAGTAGTCGTGATTGACGAGAACTTTGGTGTACGTGTAACAGATATATTAAGTCAAAAAGACCGACTGAAAACAATTCAATAAATAATGGGGGAATGAATAATGGCTAAAAAAGTTTTAATCGTGGATGATGCAGCATTCATGCGAATGATGATTAAAGATATATTGACGAAAAATGGATACGACGTCGTTGGTGAAGCACAAGATGGCAACGAAGCGGTTGCGAAATATAAAGAATTAACACCTGATTTAGTTACGATGGATATTACGATGCCAGAAAAGGACGGAATTACTGCGTTGAAAGAAATTAAAGAAGAGAATGGGAACGCTGTGATCATTATGTGTTCTGCTATGGGGCAACAAGCGATGGTTATTGATGCGATTCAAGCGGGTGCAAAAGATTTTATTGTGAAACCATTCCAAGCAGAACGAGTAATAGAAGCTATATCTAAAGCATTGAGTTAACGCTTATGAGAAATATTTGCAAAAATGTTGGTGCACTTTTATTGTTGACTGCGATGATGGTATGTTTCTTTTTGCCTAATGTAGCATTAGCAGTGGAAGACTCTGTAGAATGTATGGTTGGACAGTGTGATGATGAAGATACAATGCAAAATGGAGAAGGTGAACGACAAACGCCTTCTCCAACACAATCAACGAAGGATGGCCCTTCGATACTATGGCAGTTCATCAAGCTGATAAGTGCATTGGCGCTCATAATCGGTTTATTGTATGCGCTACTTAAATTTATGAATAAACGAAATAAAATGTTTCACAATGTCAAAACGCTACAAAACCTCGGCGGTGTTTCGTTAGGACAAAATAAGTCATTGCAAGTTGTGCGCATTGGTGATCAGTTATTCGCAATTGGCGTAGGAGACAATGTAGAGCTTTTAACGGAAATTACAGATGAAAAAACAAAACGAGCATTAACAGAGCAAGAAGCAAATGGTCATATGGCTACTTCTTCATCAATGGGAACGCTGTTTTCTAAAAGAAATAAACAAGGTGTAGATAGAGCACAAGGTGATAATAAGCCTTCCTCTATTCAGTTTCAGCAGCTTTTCCAATCGGAGTTGAAGTCATTGCAACAAAAACGGCAACGATTAATACAACAAAGCCAAAAACAGAAAGAGGATATTGATGAATGAGTTTGTAGATTTATTTTCTAATACGGACACAGCTGCCGTTTCAACTTCTGTCAAATTGTTATTATTGTTAACCGTTCTTGCTCTAGCTCCAAGTATACTAATTTTAATGACAAGTTTTACTAGAATTGTCATTGTGTTGTCGTTTGTTCGAACTTCTTTAGCAACACAACAAACACCGCCGAATCAATTACTCATTGGGTTAGCACTGTTTTTAACGTTTTTTATTATGGCGCCTACGTTCCATGATGTAAATGAAACAGCATTGCAACCGCTGTTTAATGATGAAATATCTTTAGAAGAAGCTTATGAGAACGCTGCAGAACCGATAAAAGAGTTCATGGCCAAGCACACTAGGGAAAAAGACTTGGCGCTCTTTATGAATTATTCTGAAATGGACCCACCTGAATCATTGGAGGATATTCCGTTAACGACACTCGTACCTGCTTTTGCGATTAGTGAATTAAAAACAGCATTTCAAATGGGCTTTATGATTTTTATACCATTTCTTGTTATTGATATGGCTGTTGCTAGTGTCCTTATGTCAATGGGGATGATGATGCTTCCACCTGTAATGATTTCTTTACCTTTTAAAATACTGCTATTCGTATTAGTAGATGGTTGGTATTTAATTACGTATTCCTTATTGGAAGGATTTTAAACTTATGAATAGGGGGATATGTCTGTGAACAGTCAAGATGTTATCTCATTAGCAGAAGATGGTATATTTACAGTTTTAATGATAACGGGTCCCTTATTAGTATTAGCATTAGCCATTGGACTAGCTGTATCTATTTTCCAAGCTACTACACAAATCCAAGAACAGACCCTTGCTTTTATACCGAAAATCGTTGCAGTATTACTTGGTTTATTGTTCTTTGGTCCGTGGATGCTTACAAAAATGGTGGAGTTTACATCGAATATATTTCATAATTTAAATTTTTTTGTGGGATAAATGATGGAACAACTTTTAGAACTATCTAAATTACCAGCTTTTATACTTATTTTTGTAAGAGTTACAGCGTTTTTTGTAACCATTCCGCTTTTTTCGTATCGTAATGTACCAACGCAACACAAAATTGGGTTTAGTTTTTTCTTGGCTTGGATTATGTTTTACACAGTTGATATTCCTGTTGTTATAGTGAACGAGATGTTTATTGGTTTAGTACTAAAAGAAGCTATAGTAGGATTAGCTATTGGATTTATGGCTTATTTGATTATTACAGCGGTCCAAATTGCTGGTGGTTTTATAGATTTTCAAATGGGCTTTGCTATTGCAAATGTTATTGATCCACAAACAGGTGTTCAAAGTCCGTTAATTGGACAATATTTATATACAATCACGTTATTATTGTTGTTAGCTGTAGATGGGCATCATTTACTTATCGATGGTATATTCTACAGTTATGAAATGATACCACTGGACCAGTTGTATATCGACTTCGGTAATGAACCATTCATACTATTTGTAATTGAAACGTTTAATCAAATGTTTATGGTAGCATTTCTCATGTCTGTTCCAATTGTTGGTTGTTTATTCCTCGTTGATGTTGCGCTAGGGATTGTCGCAAGAACGGTACCTCAGCTTAATGTGTTTGTCGTAGGCTTACCGTTAAAAATATTAGTAAGTTTCGTCGTCATTCTTATTTCATTTAGTATGTTTACTATTTTAATAGAAAACCTTTTTGATTTAATGCTCGTATCGATGCGAGATTTAATGCAGTTAATGGGGGAGACAGGATGAAGCCTCTTTCTTTAGATTTACAGTTCTTTTCACAGGAGAAAACAGAAAAAGCTACACCTAAAAAAAGAGAAGATAGCCGCAAAAAAGGGCAAGTAGCTAAAAGTCAAGATGTGAACACGGCAATTATGCTATTTTTAATGTTCACTATATTGTGGGTTGTTGGCGGTTATTTGAAAGAGAGCTTTCTCTCAATTTATGAACAAAGTTTCAGTGAATACATACATTGGGATTTAACAGAGCAATCCTTACATCAAGTTATGGTTGAAATGACGAAAAGAGTGGCTGCTACGCTTGCGCCGGTTATGGCAATTGCAATAATTGCAGCGCTTGTAGCAAATTATATGCAAGTAGGCTTTCTTTTCACAACGAAACCGATACAGATGGATTTAAAAAAGCTAGATCCGATTCAAGGATTTAAAAAGATTTTTGCGGTTCGTGCGCTAGTAGAGTTATTGAAATCTATGTTGAAGATCGGATTTGTTGGGTCGGTAACCTTTTCTATATTGTGGATTAGGAAAGATGATTTGCTAGTTATGTCCCAAAAAAGCGTGGAAGCTGCCGTTTCCTTTTTTGGCAGTACTACTGTAATTATGGGGCTAGCTGCATCGTTGTTGCTACTCGTATTGTCAATATTAGATTATACATATCAAAAGTATGATCACGAAAAAAATATTCGCATGTCTAAACAAGATATTAAAGATGAGTATAAAAATATTGAAGGTGATCCACAAATTAAATCCAAAATTAAAGAAAGACAACGCCAAATGTCTCAACAACGTATGATGAATGAAGTGCCCAATGCGGATGTTGTGATTACAAACCCTACACACTTCGCGGTTGCCATTAAATATGATGATAATAAAGCTGATGCACCATACGTTGTTGCTAAAGGGGTCGATTATGTGGCGTTAAAAATAAAAGAAATAGCGAAACATCACGATATTGTAACAGTAGAAAATCGCCCTTTAGCAAGAGCTTTGTATGATGCTGTGGAAATAGACAACGTGATTGGAGAAGAATTTTATCAAGCTGTAGCCGAAATATTAGCTTATGTGTATCGGATACAAGAAAAAGCTTGAAGTAATAGGGAGAGAAAGCAATGTCACTAAGAGATCTCTCGGTTGTAATGGGCGTAATCATGATTATTATTATGTTAGTTATCCCGTTACCACCGTTTTTGCTAAGTATATTAATTTTAATAAACATTTCATTAGCGCTAATCGTCATATTGGTAACGATGAATATTAATGAAGCATTGGATTTTTCCATATTTCCTTCCTTGTTACTGTTATTAACTTTATTCCGGTTAGGTTTAAATGTTTCTACAACTCGTTCGATCTTAGCTAACGGTGAAGCAGGAGGAGTAATCGACACATTTGGTACATTTGTTACAGGAAACAGTGCTTTAGTTGGTTTTGTTATCTTTGCCATCTTAGTCATTATCCAATTCCTTGTTATTACGAAAGGGGCAGAGCGTGTGTCCGAGGTAGCTGCCCGATTTACGCTTGATGCAATGCCTGGTAAACAGATGAGTATTGATGCGGATTTAAATGCGGGGTTAATATCTGAACAACAAGCGAAACATCGACGAGAAAAAATTGCTAAGGAAGCTGATTTCTATGGAGCAATGGACGGTGCGAGTAAGTTTGTAAAAGGAGATGCCATTGCAGGTATTATCATCGTGTTAATTAACATTCTTTTCGGGCTTATTATAGGCATGACACAAATGGAAATGAGTTTTGGCGAAGCGATTGATACATATATGAGATTGACAGTTGGAGATGGATTAGTGAGCCAAATTCCTGCATTACTTATTTCAACTGCAACAGGTATTACCGTTACTCGAGCTGCTTCGGATGGTAATTTAGGGACAGATGTTACAGAACAATTATTACGTTATCCGAAATTACTATACATCGCCGCTGCTACAATATTTTGTCTAGGGTTTACACCAATTCCGTTTCTGTTAACTGCATTTATCGCGGCCATTTTAGCATATGGTGGCTGGGCGTTATCTCGAACAGATGAGGAAGAAGACATATCCGTAGAGGATGAGGAAGAGAAAAAAGTATCTGCCAATATGCAATCACAAGATAACGTTGTGGAATTAATTAATATGGATCCAATTGAATTTGAGTTTGGTTATGCATTAATCCCTCTTGCTGATACGAGCCAAGGTGGGGACTTGTTGGATCGTATTGTCATGATTCGTCGTCAGCTTGCAATCGAGTTAGGAATTGTAATCCCTACGGTAAGGATTCGGGATAACATTCAACTCAATCCGAATGAGTATCGGTTAAACATAAAAGGGAATGAAGTAGCGAAAGGGGAACTTTTGCTCGATCATTATTTGGCAATGAGTCCTGGCATGGATGACGATACTGTTGAAGGTATTGATACTCAGGAGCCTGCATTCGGTTTACCTGCTAAATGGATTAATGAAGAAACGAAAGAAGATGCAGAGTTATTCGGTTATACGGTTGTCGATCCACCGTCTGTCGTATCAACGCATATTACAGAAGTAATTAAAAGACACGCCCATGAATTATTAGGTAGACAAGAGACAAAGCAATTAATAGAACACTTGAAGGCGTCACATCCTATTTTAGTTGAAGAAGTGACACCAGAACCGTTAGCCGTTGGAGATGTACAAAAAGTATTAGCTAAACTGTTAAGGGAAAATGTTTCAATCAAGAATTTACCTATTATTTTTGAAACGCTAGCTGATTTTGGAAAAATGACAAATGATACAGAATTGTTAGCTGAATACGCGCGTCAAGCGCTATCAGTACAAATCACAAAACAGTTTGCTCAAGGGAGCGATTCAATCAAAGTTGTTACTGTATCGGGCAAGGTAGAGAAGGTGGTCGCTGAGCATATTCAACAAACGGAACACGGTAGTTATTTAGCACTTGATCCTGAAATGCAGCAGGCGATTGTTCAATCTGTTGCAAAGGAAGCAGAGCAATTATCGTTGCAATCTGAAATGCCAATTGTTCTTTGCTCGCCAGCTGTTCGCATGTATATGAAGCAGTTACTTGAACGATTTTTGCCTCAAGTGTCAGTCCTTTCTTATAACGAATTAGAACCAAATGTAGAAGTACAAAGTGTAGGGGTGGTGAATGTAACATGAAGGTAAAGAAATACGTTGCCCCCACAATGCCAGAAGCGATGAATCAAGTGCGGAAAGAATTAGGTAAAGATGCTGTCATTCTACATTCTCGAACGATACAAAAAGGTGGCTTCTTAGGGTTGTTTAGAAAAACGAATATTGAGGTGGTTGCTGCTGTTGATCCAGAATTGAACGCAAATCATTTACCTGTTTCAACACCTATTGAGAAGAAACCTTTGTCATCTTCCATTGTTGATCAAACAGAGGCTATAAATGCTCGTGCATCCAATGAGTGGCAAAGGGAACTACAGGAACTAAAAACGTTGATGGAGCATCAAACCGCCTCTCCAACGTATTATCCTGAGCCTATTCAGGCTACTTTTGAACATTTAATGGAGCAAGAAATGTCCCATACTTTAGCAAAGACAATCGTTCACCCATTGTTAGAAAGATATTATACGGCGAAAGGACCCGTCTCTACGTCTCAGTGCATGGAATGGATAGGGGAAGTATTGGAAGACCGGCTACTACATCACCAATTTGGTGGCATTGATTATAGCAAACAATTTGTACATGTAGTCGGCCCAACAGGCGTTGGTAAGACAACAACAATTGCCAAAATTGCTGCTCAAGCTGTGTTAAAGCATCGAAAAAGTGTGGCATTTATCACAACGGATACATACAGAATTGCCGCAATAGAACAATTAAAAACGTATGCAAAAATATTAAATGTCCCAATTGAAGTTGCTTATTCCGTTCATGATTATTATGAGGCAAGACAGAAGTTACAACAGTATGATTTAGTACTAGTTGACACTGCTGGTCGTAACTTCCGAGATCCTCAGTACGTGAAAGAGTTACAAAAAGTAGTTGATTTCAAAGAAGATATACAAACGTTTTTGGTGCTCTCCTGCACGAGTAAAGTAAAAGATATGAATGATATATATGAGCAGTTTTCGGCAATACCAATAAAGCAATTAATTTTTACAAAGGTAGATGAAACGTCTCAATTTGGAGGGGTGATAGACTTAATTATTAAACATAAATTAGGTATTGCTTACTTGACAAATGGTCAAAATGTACCAGATGATATAATAGAAGCTAGCCGAGATATCTTAATTAATCAAATAGTTGGTGAACGTTTGAATGAAAGATCAAGCTCATAAGCTAAGACAACAATTCAGCCGTATTCAACATCATACAGAAGCGAAGACGATAGCAGTTGCTAGTGGCAAAGGCGGAGTTGGAAAATCGAATTTCGTATTGAATTTTGCCCTCACCTTAACCGAAAAAAGTAAAAAGGTACTTATTTTCGATTTGGATATTGGAATGGGCAATATTGATATTCTATTAGGCTTACATCCAAAGAAGTCGATCGTTGATTTGTTTGAAGAAAATACTGCGATTCATGAAATTATCGAACATAGTCCGTACGGTTTAGCATATATTGCTGCAGGTTCCGGATTAGCGTCTGTATTTCAGTTAGATGATGCCAAAATGGAGTACTTTTTTCACCAGCTACAATTAATTCTAAATGACTATGACTACATTTTCTTTGATATGGGGGCAGGTGTAACGAATCATAGTTTGGCGTTTGTATTAGCTGCCGATGAAGCCATTATCGTAACGACACCTGAACCAACAGCGATTACAGATGGATATGCAATGATTAAACATATCATGCGTCATCCAGGATCTCCACCTATTTATATTGTAATGAATCGAGTGTCTAGTCATAAAGTCGGGGAACAAACCATGAATCGATTGCAACAAGTTGTATCCCGTTTTTTATACAAACAGATTTATCCGCTAGGCTTGCTTCCAGATGATTCGATTGTTTCGAAAGCAGTTATACAACAAATCCCGTTTACGAAGTATAGGGAACATGCCAAAGTAAGTAAGAGATTGCGGGGTATAGTTTCCAATTATTTGGGGTATATAGCACCAAAGCAAAAGGAACAGAGAAACTTTGTTACTAAATTAAAGCAATTGATACGAGAAAGGTAGAATGCTATGAAACAAATACATGTTTTAGTAATAGATGATTCTGCTTTTATGAGAAAAATGATACGTGACATTATTGAAGAAGACCCAAGAATGACTGTAGTAGGAGTCGCAAGAAATGGGCAAGACGGTTTAAATAAGGTAAACGAGTTGCAACCAGATGTAGTTACACTAGATGTTGAAATGCCGGTAATGGATGGTCTAACTTGTTTAGAACATATCATGAAGGACCACCCGATTCCTGTCGTGATGCTATCAAGTGTCACAACACAAGGTGCAGAAAGTACGCTAAGGGCAATGGAAATTGGTGCCGTAGATTTTATTCGTAAGCCATCTGGTTCTATTTCATTAGATATTGAAACCATTAAACATAAAATTGTACATAAGGTGTATGGCGCATCCCATGCAAATGTAGGCAATATGCAACCAAAAAGTGCCCCATCCATAGAGACTCAGTCTACTACAGAAAATGAGATCCAAATAAGGAAGAAGCCGTCTTTGGATAAAAGAAATAAATTGGTAGCTATTGGTACGTCTACGGGTGGACCTAGAGCGTTGCAGCAAGTATTAACAGATTTCCCAGTCGATTTTCCAGCACCTATTGTAATTGTCCAACATATGCCACCAGGTTTTACGAAGTCATTAGCAAATAGGTTGAACACATTATCCAAAATAAAAGTAAAAGAAGCTGAAAATGAAGAAACGTTAACAAATGGTGTGGCCTATATTGCCCCTGGTGATTATCATATGAATATTTTACAACAATCGGATGGAACTTTATCTATTCGTTTGCATCAACAACCTCCAATAAAAGGGCATCGTCCATCGGTTGATAGTATGTTGCAGTCACTAATAAACCTAGAGGGTGTTCAATTATATACCGTCATTATGACAGGAATGGGCGCAGACGGTGCGCTTGGCTTAGAGCAGTTAAAAGCAAAAGCGCCAAATACAATTGCCATAGCAGAATCAGCACAATCATCCATTGTATACGGTATGCCGAAAGCAGCTGTATTAACGAAACAAGTAAATGAGGTAGTTCATCTAAAGGATATTAGTCGAACATTAATGAAGGCTATTGGGAAATAAATGAGGTGACAATGATGGAATTGAATCAATATTTAGAAGTGTTTATCGAAGAAAGTAAGGAACATTTGCAAACCGTTAACGATTCCTTACTAGAATTGGAAAACAGTCCAGAAGATATGACGATTGTTGGTGAAATATTTCGATCTGCACACACCCTTAAAGGGATGGCAGCAACGATGGGCTATCAAGATTTAGCAAATTTGACACATAAAATGGAAAATGTCCTTGATGCAGTTCGTAATAATAAAGTGGTAGTGGATTCGGATATGTTAGATATCGTATTTGAATCTGTTGACGATTTGGAAGCAATGGTTACAGATATTGCAGCCGGTGGAAGTGGCGAACGAAATGTTGAAGTTATTGTAGAGAAGTTAAAGCGGATTGAAAATGGTGAAAAACCGGCTGAAGTGCAACAATCAGGAACAGCAATCAAAAAACAAGATCAAGTGAAGAATCAAACTGTTTCGGCAGAAAATATGGAATTAACATTAAATGAATTTGAGCAAACCGTATTACAAGAATCTACTGAACAAGGATTTATGAACTATCAAATTGATGTGAAATTAGATAATAATTGCCTATTAAAAGGCGCTCGAGTATTCATGGTGTTTGAAGTAATTGAAGACATAGGTGAAGTGATTAAATCTATTCCACCAGTTGAGCAACTTGAAGAAGAGAACTTTGACACAAGCTTTTCCGTCGTGGTTATTTCAAAGATGGATATAGAGGAAATAGAAAGACGCATTATGAACGTATCAGAAGTTGAAAGCGCGCACGTTTCACTAGTTACCAATGATACAAATCAAAAGCCACATTCAGAAGCTTCACCTTTATCTGAACAAGAACTCGATAAGAAAGAATCAAAAGCACCTGAAGTAGCATCTAAATCGGAAAAAAATGAATCAAACACGCAAACACAAAAAGCAGCCACGCAAAGTAAAACGATACGAGTTAACATCGAGCGATTAGATGTATTAATGAATTTATTTGAAGAACTTGTCATTGATCGAGGTAGATTGGAGCAAATATCCAACGACCTTGAGCATAGTGAATTACAAGAAACCGTTGAAAGGATGTCACGAATTTCAGGGGACTTACAAACTATTATATTAAATATGCGCATGGTTCCAGTTGAACAAGTATTTAATAGATTCCCTCGAATGGTACGTCAATTAACAAGAGATTTGCAGAAAAAAGTCAACCTTCAAATTATCGGTGCGGAAACAGAGTTAGACAGAACAGTGATTGATGAAATCGGTGATCCACTCGTACATTTAATTCGAAACTCCCTTGACCACGGTATCGAGATGCCAGAAGAACGAGTAGAAAAAGGGAAGCCAGAAGAAGGTACACTACAATTAAAAGCTTACCATAGCGGTAATCACGTATTTATTGAGGTAACCGATGATGGCGGTGGAATTAATCGAAAGAAAGTGTTGAAGAAGGCAATTGAAAACGGAGTTGTAACACAAGAGCAATCTGAGACGATGGAAGATTATCAAGTGGCGGAGTTAATTATGGCAAGTGGATTTTCTACTGCTGATAAAATTTCCGATGTATCTGGCCGTGGTGTCGGCCTTGATGTAGTGAAGAACACAATTGAATCTTTAGGAGGCTCCATTTCCATAGATTCTAAGCAAAATGAAGGTACGAAATTCTCTATCCAATTACCATTAACATTATCGATCATTTCCGTCATGCTCGTCGAAGTGCAAAATGAAAAATATGCTGTTCCTCTATCTTCTATTATCGAAACAGCTATCGTGAGCAAGAAAGACATTATGCATGCCCACAACAAACTAGTCATGGACTTTCGAGGTAGCGTTATCCCGTTAGTGGATTTAAAAAGTATTCTAGAAGTTCCAGAGACGTTGGAGGAAGAAGAGCATTATTCCGTTGTCATTGTCCGTCGAGGCGAAAAGATGGCTGGCCTTGTTGTTAATTCATTCATTGGTCAACAAGAGGTAGTATTAAAATCACTTGGAAATTATTTAACCAACGTGTTTGCCATATCAGGTGCAACGATTTTAGGTGATGGTCAAGTAGCATTAATTTTAGATACGAATGCACTTATAAAATGATAGGAGGGGTATTATGCCGGAGAACCTTCAAGACGACAAATTTATCGTTTTCCAGCTTAATCATGAAGAATATGGGATACCTGTACAACAAGTAGGTTCTATTGAAAGAATGCAGCATATAACAAGAGTTCCTCGGACCTATAACTTTATGAAAGGGGTAATCAATTTACGGGGAGTTGTGACACCTATTATTGATTTAAGAACTCGCTTTGGTTTGGAAGAACTGCCGTATACAGATAGTACTCGTATGATTATAGTCCGTATTGAAGATATAGAAATAGGTATTATTGTCGATGCAGCGAATGATGTAATTGACATTTCTGAAGACATGATTGAACCAGCACCAGAAGTCGTCGGTACGGTTGATGTGGAATATATAAGAGGTGTAGCGAAGCAAGGCAATCGTTTACTCGTATTGTTGAATTTATCTAAAGTATTAACCGTTAAAGAATTAAACAACTTAAAAGCAGTAGAAGGGTGAAACGAAGATGTATATGGATCGTTTTACCTCTCTTCACATGGATGTATTAAAAGAAATAGGAAATATAGGCGCAGGAAATGCTGCAACATCTTTATCACAAATTCTAAATAGAAAAATCGAAATGAAAGTGCCAGCAGTAAAAATTGTTTCCTTTGATGAAATGATGGATATTGTTGGTGGGCCAGAGCGGGTATTAGTAGCTGTTTTTCTAAGAATAGAAGGGGATATTACAGGGAGCATGTTCTTTGTTCTATCTCCAGAAGAAGCAGATCGTTTCGTCCATCGAATGACGGGGGATGAAACCTTCACCTTTTCGACTTCGCAAAAGAATGAATTAGCTATATCAGCTTTTCAAGAGTTGGGGAATATTGTATCCGGGTCTTACTTAACATCGTTATCTGATTTTACTCGATTAAATATTCAACCGTCCGTCCCTTCTGTAGCGGTTGATATGGTTGGCGCAATATTGAGTATCGGTTTAATTGAACTTTCCCAAGTTAGTGATTATGCAATTGTTGTCAACACTTCGTTAATGGATGTTGAAGAAAGTGAGCAAGAAGTGAAGGGACACTTTTTCTTACTTCCAGACCCTAACTCATTTGAAACGATTTTCACAGCGTTAGGGGTCATTCAAGATGATTGATGTCTCCACGGTTGTGAAGGTTGGAATTGCCGATTTAAATGTTGTTCAATCTCCCCAAAGAATACGTACATCTGGATTAGGCTCTTGTGTAGGTGTTGTTTTATTTGATGAAGCGAAACATGTAGCAGGAATGGTCCACGTCATGCTTCCTAATTCGAGTTTAGCTAGAGAAAAGACATTGAATACTGCTAAATATGCTGATACTGGGATTGGAGAACTATTATTGAAAGTTCAAGCTTTAGGAGCACGTAAATATGCTATAAAAGCTAAAATCGCCGGAGGAGCACAAATGTTCGCATTTACATCTGCGAATGAAATGATGCGTATCGGGCCGAGAAATGTAGAGTCCGTAAAGGAGCAACTGCAACGTTATCGTATACCGCTTGTAGCGGAAGATTGTGGGGGAAATAGCGGGCGGACTATTGAGTTTGACCCTACAACAGCACTATTAGAAATTAGAACGGTAAACAAGGGTGTGTCACAAATTTAAAATGGTTGGATCAATTATGTGGAATTTATACTTTGCATTATGTGTAGCGGGAATTTCCTTTTTTCTTTCAATTACTAGTAACACGTGGGAAACTTCCTTGATTCGTGGTTTTTATATATTTTCCTTTTGTTATATTTGCATGTTTTTATTTCGGTTTGCCATTCATTATGGGATGCAAACCATTCAGCAAACAGGTTCTATGCCGCTAGATAATCATGTAGCGGCAGAAGACAGTCCCAACGAGTATAGTGAAGAAGCAATTGAAAAAGTATCTGAGCACGTGCAAGATTTATTGTCAGAAGATCAAAAGAACTAAATGAATGGGGTAAGGAGGAAGGTATAATGATGATTCATGCAACTTCCCAAGAACACAATCTTTGGGTAATGTGGGAGCAAGAAAAAGACATCGAAGCTGCAAATGAGTTAGTGCGTACCTATTTGTACTTAGTAAACTATCATGTACAACGTATTTCTGCACACCTTCCCCAAAGCGTTAGTAAAGAGGATATAAAGAGCTTAGGGCTAGTAGGCTTGTATGATGCAATTGAAAAGTTTGATACGAAGCGAGACTTGAAGTTTGACACATATGCATCATTCAGAATAAGAGGGGCAATTATGGATGGTCTCCGTAAAGAAGACTGGCTTCCCCGTTCTGTCCGCGATAAATCGAAGAAAATTGAACAAGTATCTGAACAATTAGAACAACAATTGCAACGACCGCCAACATCAAAAGAAATAGCGCAGCAACTTGGTTTAGCCCCAGAAGAAGTAGAGGGGATTGTCAAGGACACATTGCTTGCTAATGTGTTATCGATGGAAGAGAAACCTAAAGATAACCAGGATCATAATGAAGGGATTGGGCATTCAGTCCCAGACACGTCGATGATAACGCCAATGACAAATGTCATTAAAGAAGAGAATTATGAAGAATTAGCAGCAGCGATTCAACAATTAAATGATAAAGAGAAAACGGTAATTAGTTTGTTTTACGATGAAGAGTTAACGCTAACAGAAATAGGAACGGTATTAGAATTAACGACGTCGAGAATCTCTCAAATTCATACAAAAGCATTGTTTAAGCTAAGAAATATTTTAAGTCAAATGGATTTGGTCCATGAATAATGGGTTGAGGAGGATGACATTTTGGGGATTGAACAATTGGATGATTTTTTTTCCATTAAAATTTCTAAAGATCAGCTAAGCTGTTATGTGCATTTCAAGAAAGAATATCATTTAGAATTATCGTTAACACCTCAAGATTGGTTAGATGAGCTACATAAACGTTCTATTACATATGGTATTCACCAGGAGCATATTGAACAGCTATGTAAAGGACTTAAAGAAGAAGATTTTCCGTTATTAATTGCGGAAGGGACACCAGCAAAACATGGAGAGAACGGGCGGATTAAGTACGAAATTACTGCAAATAGTCAATCAGCCCCCGAATTGGATGAACGAGATGCAGTCGACTTAAGAAATGTTATGCAAATCCCTACCGTTAGGGAAGGAGATAAATTATTAACTATTATTTCTCCTACCAAAGGGGAAGCTGGTAAGACAGTATTCGACAAGCCAATTCCAGCTAAACCAGGAAAACCTGTTCGAACAAGAGCGGGGAAGAATGTAAAATGGAGAGAAAGCAAACAAGCTATGTACGCAACGGTAGACGGACAAGTTAGCTTTTTTGAACGTGTTGTCCATGTGCACCCTTATTTTGAAGTGAATCATGATATCGATATGAAAACGGGTAATCTGGACTTTGTCGGTACCATTATTGTTCGGGGTAACGTACCGAGCGGTTATACGTTAAAGGCGCAAGGTGATATTAAAGTATATGGATTTGTAGAAGGAGCCACCTTAATTGCGGATGGATCTATCTATATATCAGAAGGAATTGCTGCAACATCTAAAGGGAGCATTCAAGCAGGCGTTGATGTTCATGCCGGCTATGTAAATCAAGGAAACATTGAAGCAGGTAGACATATTCAAATTGAGCATTCCATTTTGCATAGTGATTGTGTTGCCCGCAACTCGATTACTTGTCATAATGGAAATATCATAGGTGGATCGTTGTCAGCAGGGCACTTAATTCAGTGCAAAGATATTGGGAATAAAATGAGTACAAAAACAGAAATGTTCTTCGGTGCTAATAAGAAATTGGTCGAAAAGGAAAACAGCTTATTGCAACAAAAAGAAGAAACAGAAGATTCACTTGAGAAACTAGACATCGTCGGTAAAAAATTGCATAGAAAAAAAGAAAAAGAAGGAGCTTTATCTGCGCAAGAGCGAGTTACTTTATTGAGGCAGAGAAACTCCATAGCGAAATGCAAAGAAACATATCAAGATATTCAAGATCAATTGGAAGAACTACAAGAACAATTAACGGATAATAAAGACGCTAAGTTGATGGTAGAAGGTATTTTGCATCCTAATACGACTATTGCGTTTCGTAAATATAAGCGCCATATAAAAAAACAGCATCACCGTGTCTATATACAATTGGATCAAAGCGAAATTGTTATTCACCCTTTAACTTAACGATTACTTTAAAGAAAGAAATGGTGTTATGACGCTACGAACAATTGAAATGCAAGTTGCTCTACCAAGAACGCAAGACGCAGGTAAACTACAAGACCAGTTGCAACATAGAGGACAGATGATGCAACAACAAATAGTCGCCAATCAACTAGCAGCAGAACAAAGAAAACGAAAGCAAGTTATTGAAAGCGATCAAACAGAAGATGTTCAGTTACGAGAAGAATCAAATGAGTCAGAATATTGTTTCGAAAAAAACGGACCTGAGAAAGAGGAGGAGCCATTGCCGAGGTTAGATCACCCTTATTTAGGGAAAAATATTGATTTTAACGGATAAGAAGGGTTTCTATGACACTATTTTTAATAACAGTTAGCTTTTTGTTACATGGAGTGACATTATTTATTATTGTGATGTTGGCTAAACGAGTATCGAAGGCCAATGAATTAGAATTACAACAACAACAAGTAGCGAAAGAAATAGAAGATACATTCACAGCTTACTTATTAGAAATCAAGGAAGAAAATGAGCGTCTATTGAATAGAATAGAGGAAAATGGATACAATGACTATCGTGTTAACGCTTCCACTGGTCCTAAAGAGCATGGGGTTCATCAAACAGTTCCTGAAAACGAATATGCTAGTAATTCAGCTAAAGAAGACAGCTCGACACATCTAAAGCAACAACACTATACTCCTCCACAAGCAAAGGAAGAAGAGATATACACCCCTTCCTTGCAATCGTCTATTTACCAATTGCATTTACAAGGCCTTACAAATGAAGAGATTGCCAAGCAATTAGATTGCGGGAAAACGGAAGTAGAATTGACGTTAAAAATTAATGGAAAAAACGTATAAATGCACTTGAATGGATGTTATTCATATGGTATAGTTACTTTTGGTGTTAATACACACGTTTGTCGATTTATATAGGTGGTGCTCTTTTGTAGAGTCCTAATATAAAGATGAGACAAGCGGAGGAGAAATAAAACCAATTAGGAGGAACAAACATGTCTGTAATTTCAATGAAACAGCTTTTAGAAGCTGGTGTTCATTTTGGACACCAAACACGTCGTTGGAACCCGAAAATGAAAAAATATATCTTCACGGAGCGTAACGGCATTTACATCATCGACCTTCAAAAAACAGTTAAAAAGGTAGATGAAGCATTCCACTTCATTAAGGATGTAGCTGAAAACGGCGGTACTATTCTTTTTGTAGGTACGAAAAAGCAAGCACAAGAATCTGTTAAAGAAGAAGCAACTCGTGCTGGTATGTATTACATCAACCAACGTTGGTTAGGTGGTACACTTACGAACTTTGAAACAATCCGTAAACGTATCAATCGCCTTAAAGATATTGAGCGTATGGAAGAAGACGGAACGTTCGAAGTACTTCCGAAAAAAGAAACAGTCGATCTTCTTAAAGAAAAAGATCGTTTAGTTAAATTCCTTGGTGGTATTAAGGAAATGGAAACTCTTCCTGATGCAATGTTCATCATTGACCCACGTAAAGAGCGTATTGCGGTTGCGGAAGCGCATAAATTGAACATCCCAATTGTTGGTATTGTTGACACGAACTGTGATCCAGATGAAATCGACTACGTAATCCCAGCAAACGATGATGCAATTCGTGCTGTTAAACTTCTAACTGCTAAAATGGCTGATGCGATTCTTGAAGCGAAACAAGGCGAAGAGATTGCAGAAGTAGAGCAAACAGAAGAAGCAGAAGTGGCAGAAGCAGAAGCAACGCAAGAGTAAGGATGGTTTGAAGGGTGATAAAGGGAAGTACCTTTTATCACCTTTTTTAAACAGGTATACTTGATATAATAAAGGAGGATTTTTCCATGGCAGTAACAGCTAAAATGGTTAAAGAACTGCGCGAAAAGACTGGTGCAGGAATGATGGATTGTAAAAAAGCACTTACTGAAGTAGATGGCGATATGGAAAAAGCAATTGAATGGCTTCGTGAGAAAGGTATTTCTAAAGCTCAGAAGAAACAAGATCGTATCGCTGCAGAAGGATCTACTTTTATCGAAGTAGATGGTAATACAGCAGTTATTTTTGAAGTGAACGCTGAAACGGACTTCGTTGCTAAAAACGATCAGTTCAAGAACTTGCTTCAAGAGCTAGCAACTCATTTAGTGAAACAAAAGCCAGCAACTGTTGAAGAAGCACTTGAGCAAAAGCTTCATGGCGAAGGCGAAACAGTAAACGACTTTATCACTACTAACATTGCGAAAATTGGTGAAAAAATTACGTTACGTCGCTTCACTATTGTAGATAAAGGCGATAATGATGCGTTTGGTGCTTACCTACATATGGGTGGTCGTATCGCTGTACTTTCTGTGCTTGAAGGTACTACTGAAGAAGCTGTTGCTAAAGATGTAGCCATGCACGTAGCGGCTGTTAACCCACGTTATGCAACTCGTGAGGAAGTTTCAGCTGAAGAAGTGAACCAAGAGCGTGAAGTGCTTAAAAAAGAAGCGCTTAACGAAGGTAAACCAGAAAATATCGTTGAAAAGATGGTAGAAGGTCGTCTTGGTAAATTCTTCGAAGGCATTGTACTATTAGAGCAGTCTTTCGTTAAAGACCCAGATAAGAAAGTGAAACAATTCGTACAAGAGCATAATGCGACAGTTAAAACATTTGTTCGTTATGAAGTAGGCGAAGGCTTGGAGAAACGTGAAGAGAACTTTGCTGAAGAAGTAATGAATCAAGTGAATAAATAAAGTGATTTTTGAAAATAGGGGACACATAGTGTTCCCTATTTTCAAAAGTGTACATAAATAAGTGGTGGAGGTATATATGACAACAGCTCAATACCAAAGAATTGTGTTAAAATTAAGTGGAGAAGCTTTAAGTGGATCACAAGGTTATGGATTAGAACCAAAGATTATTCAATCTATTGCCCAGCAAATACGTGACGTTGCAGAACTTGGAGTAGAAGTAGCAGTAGTTGTTGGCGGAGGTAATATTTGGCGTGGCAAAGTGGGTAGTGAAGTAGGTATGGACCGTGCAACGGCAGATTACATGGGAATGCTTGCTACAGTAATGAACTCTTTAGCTCTACAAGATAGCTTAGAGAATATCGGTATTCCAACTCGAGTGCAAACGTCAATTGAAATGCGTCAAGTAGCAGAACCATACATCCGTCGTAAAGCAATTAGACATCTAGAGAAAAAACGTGTTGTTATTTTTGCGGCTGGTACAGGTAACCCATATTTCTCAACAGATACAACCGCTGCATTGCGTGCTGCAGAAATTGAAGCCGATGTTATTCTAATGGCAAAAAATAATGTAGATGGAGTCTATAATGCAGACCCTAAACAAGATGAAAACGCAAAGAAATATGATGAACTATCCTATTTAGACGTACTTAATGAAGGATTAGGTGTTATGGATTCAACGGCTTCATCATTATGTATGGACAATGATATACCTCTTTTAGTATTCTCTATTATGGAGGACGGAAATATTAAACGCGCCGTACTAGGTGAAACTATTGGAACGATTGTAAGGGGGAAATAGTAATGGCAGAAACAACAATGAAACAAATGAGAGAAGAAATGACAGAAGCGGTAAGCGCATTTGCTAAGCAATTATCTACTGTGCGCGCAGGACGTGCGAACCCAACTATTCTAGACCCAGTGAAGGCTGAATATTATGGTGCGGTTGTTCCTTTGAATCAGCTTGCAACAATCTCTGCTCCTGAAGCACGTTTGCTTGTCATTACACCGTTTGATAAGTCATCGATTAATGATATTGAGAAGGCGATTCAAAAGGCAGATCTTGGTCTATCTCCATCTAGTGATGGGAACGTAATTCGTATTAACATTCCTGCATTAACCGAACAACGTCGTAAAGACTTAACTAAAGTTGTGAAGAAATATGCGGAAGAAGCGAAAGTTCAAATTCGTAACATTCGCCGTGATGCGAACGACAGCTTGAAGAAACTTGAGAAAGGCGGAGATATTACAGAAGATGATCTACGCTTTTATCAAGACGAAGTTCAAAAAGAAACAGATCAGCACATTGCCAAAATTGATGAAACTGCTAAAAACAAAGAACAAGAAATTATGGAAGTATAAAGGTTTTCCTAGTACAATGGAAATGGATGCCCTCTTAGTTAGAAGGGGGTTTTTCATTTTCAGCTAATCATGAAACGTTGTAGATTGGCTTTCGCTTATTTTTGCGAAAGCCACATTTTTCTATCTATAAAAGAGCACTTTGGAGGATCTGTTATGTTTTTAAAACTTCCTTTTACTAAAAAAGGTACATCTCATATAGAACAACACGAGTTAGACAATACGAACTTACCAAAGCATATCGCAATCATTATGGATGGGAATGGGAGGTGGGCGAAAAAACGGGGTCTTCCACGTGTTGCAGGTCATAAAGAAGGAATGAACGTCGTAAAGAAAATTGTAAGAAAGTCTTCGGATTTAGGAATCGAAGCGATTACATTGTACGCTTTTTCTACGGAAAATTGGAAGCGTCCAAAAGCAGAAGTTGAATTTTTGATGAAATTACCTAATGAATTTTTGACTACATACTTACCGGAATTGATAGAGAAAAACGTTCAAGTTCAAACCGTTGGGGATGTTGAGCATTTACCAACACATACACAAAAAGCTGTTCAGCGTGCGAAAGAAAAAACGAAGCATAATACAGGGCTTATCTTGAACTTTGCGCTAAACTATGGAAGTAGAGATGAGATTATGCATGCAGTCACTTCCATCGTTCAAGATGTTCAAAATGGTGAGAGGAAGATGGAAGAGTTAAATGAAGATGTGTTTGAATCGTACTTATACACATGTGGGCTTCCAGATCCTGACTTATTAATACGTACGAGCGGGGAACAGCGCTTAAGCAACTATTTATTGTGGCAATTAGCATATACAGAGTTCTGGTTTACGGATGTGTTATGGCCTGATTTTGATGAGAATCTTTATGAACGAGCAATATGCGATTATCAAAGCAGAAAAAGAAGGTATGGAGGCGTATAAGGTGTTGAAATTGTCTTGAAACAACGTATAATCACTGCAATTGTATTCGGTCTTTTCTTTATTCCGATTATCTTTTTTGGAGAGATGCCCTTTTTTGTACTAATCTATATATTTGCAACGATTGGTTTAGTCGAATTGCTAAAAATGAGGAGGATATCCCCTTTTTCTTTTCCAGGAATCATCTCAATCGTGCACCTTTGGGTATTGTTGGTTCCATTACCTTCTATCGTTTGGTTTGATTTAATCGATATGGGCAAATCTGAAGCAACGTTGCTAGCGACATTTGTACTACTCGGGTATACGGTGCTGTTAAAAAACAAATTTACCTTTGATGATGCAGGTTTTTTAATTTTATCTGCTGTATATGTAGGTATGGGGTTTTATTACTTGATGCTTACAAGAGAAGTGGGCGTTCATTATGTTTTCTTTGCCTTATTTTTAATATGGGCGACGGATATGGGAGCTTATTTCTTCGGGAAAGCTTTCGGTAAACGTAAATTGTGGCCAGAAATAAGTCCGAATAAAACGATTGAAGGCTCCATCGGGGGCATTCTACTTGCGATAATAGTAGCTATCATTTTTCAATTCATTTATCCCGTACACGCTTCTATCTTGGTTGTTCTACTTGTAGCAATAATAGTGTCGGTATTCGGCCAAATAGGCGACTTAGTTGAGTCTGCATACAAGAGGCATTACTCTGTTAAAGACTCTGGCCGGTTACTTCCTGGACATGGAGGCGTGTTAGACAGGTTTGACAGTTTAATTTTTGTCATTCCTATTTTGCATTTTATTCAATTTATTTCATAGTAATTATAAAGTATAGGAGCGTGTATGATGAAGCAAATAACCTTATTAGGCGCAACGGGTTCTATCGGGCTGCAGACAGCAGATGTCATTCGAAATCATCCAGAACAGTTCTCGTTATTTGCTCTAGCATTTGGTCAAAATGTTGAAAAAGCACTTCCACTTATTCATGAATTTGAACCTGAAATAGTTGTTGTTCATGACGAAGTAGTGAAAAGTAAACTACAGGTTCAAGGTTACCGTGGTCAAATATATACTGGATTAGACGGTATGTACGAAGTTGCTACGCATGATAAAGTAGATGTTGTCGTCAATGCAGTTATGGGGAGTGTAGGATTATCCTCTACGTTAGGAGCAATTGAAGCTGGTAAACAAATTGCATTAGCAAATAAAGAAACGTTAGTCACAGCAGGTCACCTTGTAATGGATGCTGCCAAACGTCATAACATTTCTATATTACCAGTTGATAGTGAACACTCTGCTATCTTCCAATGCTTAAATGGTGAATCTATGAAAGATGTGAACAAAATGATTTTGACGGCATCAGGTGGTAGTTTCCGTGACAAAACAAGAGAACAATTGCAAGGTGTAACAGTCAAAGATGCACTTAACCATCCAAATTGGAGTATGGGTGCAAAAATCACGATTGATTCGGCTACGATGATGAATAAAGGATTAGAAGTCATTGAAGCACATTGGTTGTTTAACATACCATATGATCAAATTGAAGTCATTCAACATCGGGAAAGTGTCATTCATTCGATGATCGAATTCGTTGACAAAAGTGTAATAGCTCAACTAGGTACACCTGATATGCGAGTGCCAATACAATATGCATTGTCTTATCCAAATCGACTTGAACTTCATCAAACAAAAACGTTAGACTTAATAGAAATAGGTGCGTTACATTTTCAAAAAATGGACATGGATCGATTCCCATGTTTGAAATTGGCATACGAGGCAGGGCGTATAGGTGGAACAATGCCAACAGTATTAAATGCAGCGAATGAACAAGCTGTCGATTTATTTTTGAAAGGTAAAGTATCCTTCTTATCTATTGAGGAGTTAATTGAGAGAGCTCTTCAATCACACGAAGTATTAGAGCTTCCTAATTTGGAAACGATACTGCGTGTCGATCAGGAAACGAGGGAATTAGTGAAGTCGTACGTATTCTAAAAGGTAGGAGCTGGCATTAATGGCAACGATTTTAGCGTTTATATTTATGTTTGGCCTGCTCGTATTTGTTCACGAATGGGGGCATCTCATTTTTGCTAAGCGAGCTGGCATGTTAGTTCGGGAATTTGCAATTGGAATGGGACCGAAAATACACTTTTTTGAGAGAAACGAAACATTGTATACGATTCGTTTGTTGCCGATTGGAGGTTATGTAAGGGTAGCTGGAGAAGATCCAGAGATTATTGACATTAAGCCTGGGCACCATATCGGTTTAGAATTTAATGAAGCGGGTCAAGTAATTCGTTTAATTGTTAATAACAAGTCAAAGCATCCGAATGCGAAAGTTATTGAAGTGGAACATGTCGATTTAGATCATGCTCTGAAAGTAGAAGGATATGAGATTGATGAAGATGACAAGTTAACGTTTGATGTACATCCTAAAGCGAAATTTGTAATGGATGAGAAGGAAACGCAAATTGCTCCATATGATCGTCAATTTGCGTCTAAAACGATTCCACAGCGAGCGATGCAATTATTTGCCGGCCCCATGATGAATTTTGTGTTAGCAATGGTATTGTTCTTGATTCTAGGGTTTATTCAAGGTGTACCAGTAGAAGAGTCGCAGCTCGGTATGTTAGAGGAAAATGGTCCGGCAGCCAAAGCGGGACTACTAGAAGGGGATACGGTTATCAGTGTAGCTGGACAGCCGGTAGATACTTGGATGGAATTCGTTGGAGAAATCCAAAAGTATCCAGATGAATCGATAGAGCTTGTGTATAAACGTGATGGGCAAACTGCTTCAACCAATGTGCAAACGAGAAGAGTAGAGCCAGAACAAGGAGAAGATTACGGTCAAATTGGTGTATTTGCACCGAAAGAAAAATCTCTCGTAAAGCCTTTCACATACAGTGTGGAACAGACGTATGAGTTTTCAAAGCTCATTTTGATATCGGTTGGAAAGCTTGTAACAGGTGAATTTACCATTAATGAACTTTCAGGTCCAGTAGGTATATACAATGCGACGAGTACGGTAGTAGAAACGAGTTGGCAAACATACTTGCCGTGGATTGCGTTGTTAAGTATCAATTTAGGTATATTGAACTTACTTCCAATTCCGGCGTTAGATGGTGGACGTTTACTTTTCATTGGTATTGAGGCTGTGCGTGGTAAACCAATGGATCCGCAAAAAGAAGGACTCGTTCACTTTATTGGATTTGCATTATTAATGCTTCTGATGATTGTGGTAACATGGAATGATATACAACGACTATTTTTATAACGATGAGGTGAGTTAGAGTGAGACAAGGGGATATGTTATTACCAACTTTACGAGAAACACCAGCTGATGCAGAAATTAAAAGCCATCAACTTCTTGTGCGTGCTGGTTATATTAGAAAGAATGCTTCTGGGATATATTCATTTTTGCCAATCGGTAATAAGGTACTTCGCAAAGTAGAAGCTATTGTTCGGGAAGAAATGGAGAATGCTGGTGCAATGGAAATGAACATGCCGGCACTGCAACCATCTGAGCTATGGAAAGAAACAGGGCGTTGGTATACTTTTGGACCTGAATTAATGCGTATTCATGATCGTCATGAACGTGAATTTGCTTTAGGAGCTACACATGAAGAAGTCATTACGAGTATTATTCGTGATGAGGTGAAAAGTTATAAACAACTGCCGCTAAGCTTGTATCAAATTCAAACGAAATTTAGAGATGAAAAGCGTCCTCGTTTCGGTTTGCTACGTGGTCGTGAGTTTCTAATGAAAGATGCATATACGTTTCATGATTCTTATGAAAGTTTAGATGAACATTATGAAAAAATGTATACGGCGTATTCCAATATCTTTACTCGATTAGGATTGAACTTCCGTGCTGTTATTGCCGATTCTGGGGCAATGGGAGGAAAAGATACGCATGAATTTATGGTGCTATCTGACATTGGTGAAGATACGATAGCCTATTCAGATACATCTTCCTATGCAGCGAATATTGAAATGGCACCGGTAACGGCGACGTATGAACGATCAAATGAAACGCCGTTAGATAAAGAAAAAGTAGCGACACCTAATTGTAAAACAATGGAAGACGTGTCGGTGTTTTTAGGCCATGAATTAGATCAAGGCATTAAATCTATTATGTTTAAAGTAGATGAAAAGCTTGTGTTGGTTGTTGCTCGTGGTGATCACGAGATTAATGATATTAAATTGAAAAATCTTTACGATGGTGCAATGGTAGAGTTAGCAAGAGAAGAAGAAGTACGTAAAGCAATGGGAGCAGGGTTTGGATCACTTGGACCAATTAATGTCCCTTCCTCGGTTGAAATAGTTGCTGATCATGCCGTTCAAGCATTAAGCAATGTAACATGTGGTGCAAATGAAGATGGTTACCATTATAAAAATGTAACACCTGGCAAAGATTTTGAAGTCGCTACGTATGCTGACCTACGATTTATTCAAGAAGGCGACCCTTCTCCGGATGGAAAAGGTACGATTCAATTTGCAAAAGGAATTGAAGTAGGCCACGTATTTAAGCTCGGTGAGTTTTATGCGGATAAAATGAACGCTTCTTATTTAGATGAAAACGGCAAATCTAAAACGATGCTTATGGGCTGTTACGGAATTGGGGTTTCTAGAACTTTAGCGTCTATAGTAGAGCAATATCATGATGAAAATGGTATTACATGGCCAAAACAAGTAGCACCATTCCACGTTCATTTATTAGCATTGAACATGAAGAAAGAAGAACAGAAAGAGTTAGCAGAACGCTTATACGATAAGTTTAAGCAAGCTGGTATTGAAGTTCTTTTTGATGACCGTAAAGAGCGTGCTGGTGTAAAATTTGCAGATAGTGATTTAATTGGTATTCCGCTGCGCGTGACGGTTGGAAAGCAAGCTGGCGAAGGTTACGTTGAATTCAAACTACGAGCAACAGGTGAACAAACGGATGTTCATGAAGATGATGTAGTAGCACACGTGACATCATGGTTAAATCAAAATTAGATATTAAAGGATACTTAGTGATAGTAGTATGAATGGTGAAATCCTGACACATATAGGTTGTGGCAGGATTTTTCATTCTAAGGATAATACAAGCGTGAGTCGGTATCCTTCCTTTGCTGCATGAGAGGAGGAAATGCATGATGGATATATCACAAATGGAAAAGATGCAACTGCTGCTAAAACAAATACAAATGCCAGATGATTTAATGGAAGCCCATTTTCAACAAAGTTTGTTAACTAAGTTAACTGTTCACAAAACAAAAAAAGAATGGCATTTTTACTTTTATGTTCCAGTTGTGTTGCCACCAGAAGTGTATGCGTTATTTACAACGAAGCTGCAAGAAAGTTTTTCGCAAATCGCTTCTGTTCAATGGACAATTGAAACAGATGATAAGTCGTTAGAAGCTGAAAGTGTGTGTGATTATTGGCTGCAATTTGTTCGTTCTTTACCAAACCTTTCTCCCGCCTATAAAGATATGCTGCACACACAACGTCCACAAGTGGATGGGAACAAAATTATTTTACATGCGCGGAATGAAGCGGAAGCGCACGCTCTAAAGAAACGATTGCAGGAGCCTTTTCAATCTTATTGCCGTCGAATTGGTGCTTCTTTGTATGTACTGAACGTGGAAGTGAAGTTTAATACAGATGATCTAGTAAAGTTTCAAGAACAAAAAGCGCAAGAAGATAAAACGCTCGTGCAAAAAGCAGTAATTGATCGAGAAAAAGCGAAAGAAAATAATGAGGAAGAAACATTACATGAAGGTCCAATTCAACTAGGGTACCCGATAAAAGACGATCCTGAACCGATTGAGAATATACAAGAAGAAGAGGGGCGTATGGCGATCCAAGGTCACGTATTTGCTGTTGAAGTACGAGAATTACGATCAGGTCGTCATTTGCTCATTGCCAAAATTACTGACTATACGGATTCTATATCCGTAAAGATGTTCTCAAAAGGAGACGGTGATGATGCGAGTAAATTTCAGCGTCTAAAGGAAGGCATGTGGGTAAAAGCAAGAGGCCGTATTCAAACGGATAACTATTCTAATGAGTTAACTATGATGGCAAACGATATTAATGAAGTAAAAGCCATTGTTCGGAAGGATGAAGCTCCAGAGGGTGAGAAAAGAGTAGAGCTACACGCACACACGACAATGAGTCAAATGGATGGATTAGTTTCTGCCAAAAGGTTAATTGGTCAAGCTGCTAAATGGGGACATAAAGCCATTGCAGTCACAGATCATGCAGTAGTTCAAGCGTATCCTGAAGCTTATGGTGCAGCGAGTAAAAACGGAATTAAAATGCTATATGGTGTGGAAGCCAATATTGTAGATGATGGTGTACCTATTGCATATGAAGAACAAGACCGTGATTTAGCTACTGCGGAATATGTTGTGTTTGATGTGGAAACTACTGGTTTATCCGCTATATACGATACCGTAATCGAACTCGCTGCTGTCAAAATGAGAGAAGGGGAAATTGTAGATCGCTTTGAATCCTTCGCTAATCCACATGAACCATTGTCCCAAACAACGACAGACTTAACAGGCATCACAGACGATATGGTGAAAGATGCACCAGATCCAGGGGAAGTAATTAAAGACTTCTACGACTGGATGGGAGATAGTATACTTGTCGCTCATAACGCTAGCTTTGACATGGGCTTCTTTAACGCTGGGCTGAAAAGGATTGGAATAGCAGCTAGTAAGAATCCGGTTATTGACACGTTAGAACTAGCAAGATTAGTCGTACCACAGTTGAAGAATCATCGTTTAAATACGTTGTGTAAACATTTTGAGGTCGAGCTAACACAACATCACCGTGCCATTTATGATGCAGAAGCAACTGGTTATTTATTGTGGAAGCTTTTGAAAGAAGCACATAATAAAGAAATCTATAATCACATGGACTTAAATAAATATATGGGAGAAGGAAACGCATATCAACGTTCTCGTCCATTCCATGCTATTTTGTTAGCTCAAACAGAAGAAGGATTAAAAAACTTATATAAATTAGTTTCGATGTCTCACGTGAATTATTTTTATCGTGTACCTCGCATCCCTCGGTCTGTCCTGAAAAAATATCGAGGTGGAATCTTAATTGGTTCTGGGTGCGATAAAGGGGAAGTTTTCGAAACCATGATGCAAAAATCGCAAGAAGAGGCAGAAAAAGTAGCACAATTTTATGATTATATAGAAATCCAACCTCCTTCTAATTACTATCATTTAATTGAGAAAGAGTTAGTGCGAAATGAAGCACATTTATACGATATTTTAAAGAATCTTGTTCATATGGCCGAACGCATTGGGAAACCAGCTGTGGCAACTGGAAATACTCATTACATCGATAAACATGAGAAGCAATATCGTCGTATTTTAATCGCCTCTCAAAGCGGAAATCCATTGAACCGTCAAACGCAACCTGATGTTCACTTTAAGACGACAACCGAAATGTTAAACGACTTTTCTTTTTTAGGAGAGGAAAAGGCGAAAGAAGTAGTCGTTACAAATACGAATCACATCGCAGATCTTATTGAAGACGTGAAGCCAGTAAAAGATGATTTGTATACACCAAACATTGATGGTGCTAATGAGGAAATGCGTGAAATGACGTATAATAGAGCGAAAAGTATTTATGGGGATCCGTTACCAGAGCTTGTAGAAAATAGAATTGAACAAGAATTAGAAAGTATTATTGGCAATGGGTTTGCTGTCATTTACCTAATTTCTCAGAAACTGGTAACCAAATCATTGAAAGATGGTTACCTAGTAGGTTCTCGTGGCTCTGTTGGATCATCTTTTGTAGCGACAATGACCGAAATTACAGAAGTGAATCCATTGCCACCGCATTACGTATGCCCAACGTGTAAGAAATCAGAATTCTTCAATGACGGTTCTGTAGGCTCAGGGTTTGATTTACCGGATAAAACCTGTCCAAGCTGTGACATTCCTTATATTAAGGATGGACAAGACATACCATTTGCAACGTTCCTTGGTTTTAAAGGAGATAAAGTACCTGATATTGATTTGAACTTCTCTGGTGAGTATCAACCTGAAGCCCATAACTATACAAAAGTATTATTTGGGGAAGACAAAGTATTTCGGGCAGGAACGATTGGTACAGTCGCAGAAAAAACAGCATACGGTTATGTGAAGGGATACGCTAGTGATCATGAGTTAACCTATAAGAATGCAGAAGTCGATCGTCTCGTTCAAGGTTGTACAGGTGTAAAACGAACAACAGGACAGCACCCTGGTGGAATAATCGTCGTACCAGATGATAAAGAAATTTATGATTTTACACCGATTCAATTCCCTGCTGATGATAAAACGTCTGAGTGGAAAACGACGCATTTTGACTTCCATTCTATTCATGATAATTTATTAAAACTCGATATTCTCGGGCACGATGACCCAACTGTTATTCGCATGTTACAAGACTTAAGTGGTATTGATCCGAAAACTATCCCTACGGATGACACGGAAGTGATGAAAATTTTCAGTGGTCCAGATGTATTAGGTGTAACAGAAGAACAAATAATGTGTAAAACAGGAACACTAGGAGTACCGGAATTCGGAACTCGTTTTGTTCGTCAAATGCTAGAAGACACGAAACCCTCTACATTTGCTGAATTAGTTATCATTTCTGGACTTTCTCATGGAACAGATGTGTGGCTTGGCAATGCCGATCAACTGATCAATGATGGCATTTGTACACTTCCTGAAGTAATTGGCTGTCGTGACGATATTATGGTGTATTTAATGCACCAAGGTCTTGAACCATCTATGGCATTTACAATTATGGAATTTGTTCGTAAAGGGAAAGGCTTGAAGGATGAGTGGGTCGAAGAAATGAAGCGTCATAACGTGCCGAATTGGTATATTGAATCATGTAAGAAGATTAAATACATGTTCCCTAAAGCGCATGCTGCTGCTTATGTTTTAATGGCCGTTCGAATTGCCTACTTCAAAGTGCATTATCCTATTTATTTTTATGCAGCATATTTTTCCGTTCGTGCAAGTGACTTTGATATTGATACAATGGTTAAAGGGCCAGAAGCGATTCGCAAACGGATTGAAGAAATAAACCAAAAAGGCTTAGACGCATCACCAAAAGAAAAAAATTTACTCACAGTGTTAGAAATAGCACTGGAAATGACGATGCGCGGTTTTACTTTTCAACCCGTTGATTTATATCGCTCGTCTGCAAGTGATTTTCTTGTAGATGGTGACACCCTTATTCCGCCGTTTAACTCTATTGATGGACTTGGGACGAACGCTGCATTAAATATTGTAAAAGTTAGAGAAGATGGGGAGTTCTTATCAAAAGAAGATTTACGTGAACGAAGTAGGATTTCTAAGACGGTTCTTGAATACATGGATCAACATGGTTGTTTAGAAGGATTGCCAGATCAAAATCAATTATCATTATTTTAAATATAAAAGGTTATTGGTCATTTGATCCATTTGGGTACGTTTCCTATCCAAAAAGTTTTTGTTGGATGCTACAAAGGTGGGAAAAATGGTGAGTAGTTTACACTAAAATCAAGGGATTACTTGCTAAAATGGCCTTCGTATGGTATATTTTTGTTGGTATGATAAAGGATACGTACTGATGCAAAGAGTGGGGAGAACCCACTCTTTCGTGTTATTGCTTATTTTTCGACTATTTTCCCTGCTGCAATCAGCAGGGAATTTTACATGATGCATATATCGTTACAAGTGTAAAGGAGGGAATTAACATGGGTAACAACGATATTAAACAAACAACAACACGGCTTGTACAACCAATATTAGATGAAATGAATTTAGAGCTAGTCGATATTGAGTTTGTTAAGGAAGGTAAGAACTGGTACTTAAGGGTGTTCGCAGATAAAGATGGCGGAATAGAGATTGAGGAGTGCGGCCAGGTTAGTGAACAATTAAGCGCAAAATTAGACGAAGAAGACCCGATTACGTTCCCTTACTTTTTAGAAATATCTTCACCTGGCGCAGAAAGGCCTCTTAAAACGAGAAAAGATATGGAAAAGCATGTAGGGTATTATATAAATGTCAAACTATATGAACCAATGAATGGGGAGAAAGAGTTAGAAGGAACGCTAACCTCTTTTGAAGATGACATTGCAACTATTAAAGTAAAAGAAAAGACTAGAACAAAACAAATAGAAGTACCATATGGGAAAATTGCCAAGGCTCGCTTGGCTGTTAGTTTTAATTAAAAGGGGGATTAAAAGTGAATAATGAGCTTTTCGAAGCCATGGATTATTTAGAGAAAGAAAAAGGTATTGATAAAAACCTTCTATTGGAAGCGTTAGAAGCAGCTCTCATATCTGCATATAAAAAGAACTTTAATTCAGCGACCAATGTGCGAGTGGACCTAAACGAATCTACTGGTGGTATGCACGTCTATGCTTGTAAAACGGTTGTTGAGGAAGTGCTTGATCCACAGGAAGAGATTTCATTGGAAAAGGCCAGAGAGATTGATCCAAACTATGATATTGATGACGTTTTAGAATTTGAAGTTACGCCTAAGGATTTTGGACGCATTGCCGCTCAAGCAGCAAAACAAGTTGTGACTCAACGTGTTCGTGAAGCAGAACGCGGTGTTATCTTTAATGAATATGTTGATCGTGAAGAAGACATCATGACAGGTATTATTCAACGAAAGGATAACCGTTTTACTTACGTGAACTTAGGCAAAATAGAAGCACGTCTTCCTATTGGAGAACAAATGCCTACAGAAGAATACAACGTACACGAAAGAATTAAAGTATTTATAACTAAAGTAGAAAATACGAGTAAAGGTCCACAAATCTTTGTATCACGTACACATCCAGGACTGTTAAAACGCTTGTTTGAAATGGAAGTTCCCGAAATCTATGATGGAACGGTTGAAATCTTATCCGTAGCTCGGGAAGCAGGGGACCGCTCGAAGATTTCTGTTTACGCTACCGATGAAGAAGTAGATCCTGTTGGTTCTTGTGTTGGACAACGTGGACAGCGCGTTCAAACGATTGTAAATGAACTTAAAGGGGAAAAAATTGATATCGTACAATGGTCAGAAGATCCTGTAGTGTACGTATCTAATGCATTAAGCCCTGCGAAAGTTCTTCAAGTACTTGTTGATGAGGAAAATAAAGCTACAACTGTTATCGTTCCAGATTATCAATTGTCATTAGCTATTGGAAAACGTGGACAAAATGCGCGTTTAGCAGCGAAGTTAACAGGCTGGAAAATTGATATTAAGAGTGAGTCAGAAGCAGTAGAAGATGGTACATTAGCTGTACAACAATCTGATGCTGATTTTGGCGAGGATTCATTCGAATAGGGAGGTCTCTTCATGTCAAAAGGGAAAAAAACTCCTTTAAGAAAATGTGTCGTTACACAGGAAATGGTGCCGAAGCAACAGCTTATTCGTATCGTTCGCAACAAAGAAGGAGAAATCTTTGTTGATGAAACAGGTAAGAAAAACGGACGAGGAGCTTACGTAAAAAGCGATGCTTCAGTCATAGAAACAGCCCGACAAAAAAACAGTTTGGCCCAACAATTAAAGGCCAATGTAACAGATGATATATACGAACAGCTGCTTCAAATTGTACAAGGTAAACAAAACGGATGAGTTCATACTTAAATATGCTAGGGTTAGCTTTTCGGGCTGGTAAGTGTAGCCTTGGTGAAGAAGCGATCATTCGAGAAGTGCAGCGCAAACGAGCATATCTTGTTTTAATTGCGGAGGATATAGGAGCAAGCACTAAGAAAAAAATGCAGGACAAATGTCGGTCCTATGAAGTAGATCTTAGAATAGTGGAAAATCGAGATGTACTTTCTAATGCAATTGGTAAAACAGGTAGAGTAGCGGTTGCTATAACAGACAAAGGTTTTGCTAGCAAAATCAAGTCAATGCTCGACGAATCTATTCGGGGGTGAATGTATGAGTAAATTGAGAGTATATGAATACGCAAAAGAAAAGAACGTACAAAGTAAAGAGGTAATAACAAAATTACAAAGTCTGAATGTTGAGGTGACAAACCATATGTCAACGATTTCGGATGATACTAAGAAGAAGTTAGATGAAATGTTTGCTGGTAAAGGTGAAAAGAAAGCACCTGTTAACAATAAACCTAAAGAGCAGAAGCAGGGAAATAGCAATCGCAATGATAAAGCAAAATCTCAGCATAAGAAAAACCAACCCAATAAACGACGAAACAACCAAAATCGCAATCAACAACAAGCACCAAAGAAAGTAGTAAAGCCACAACTACCAGCGAAGATTACATTTCACGGTAGCTTAACAGTAGCAGAACTAGCTTCTAAGTTGCATAAAGAATCATCAGAAATCATTAAGAAGCTGATGTTCCTAGGTGTGATGGCAACGAAAAACCAAGATCTTGATCCTGATACCATCGAACTTATTTGTTCGGAATTTGGTGTGGAAGTAGAAGAGGAAGTCATTGTAGATGAGGCTGAATTCGAGAATTATATTGCCGATGATAAGCCAGAAGATTTAATCGAGCGCCCTTCTGTTGTAACGATTATGGGACACGTTGACCATGGTAAAACTACGTTATTAGACTCTATTCGTAAAACGAAAGTGACAGCAGGAGAAGCTGGGGGAATTACACAACACATCGGAGCTTATCAAGTAGAAGAAAACGATAAGAAGATAACATTCCTTGATACGCCAGGTCACGCTGCGTTTACAAGCATGCGTTCACGTGGTGCACAAATTACGGATATCGCCATTCTTGTTGTTGCAGCAGACGATGGTGTCATGCCACAAACAGTAGAAGCGATTAACCATGCAAAAGCTGCGGAAGTACCAATTATCGTAGCAGTGAACAAAATGGACAAGGAAGGGGCAAATCCAGATCGCGTGAAGCAAGAATTAATGGAATATGGCCTCGTACCTGAAGAATACGGTGGAGAAACAATATTCGTTCATTTATCTGCTATTAAAGGAGAAGGAATTGATGATCTACTAGAGATGATCGTCCTTGTTTCAGAAGTGGAAGAACTTAAAGCTAACCCGAACCGTTTAGCAATGGGTACAGTGATTGAAGCAGAGCTTGATAAAGGCCGTGGTTCAGTTGCAACATTACTCGTTCAAAATGGTACGTTACGAGTAGGAGACCCAATTGTTGTAGGGAATACTTTCGGAAGAATTCGTGCAATGGTAAACGACTTAGGTAAACGCGAGCAAGTAGCTCCACCTTCTACCCCAGTTGAAATCACTGGTTTAAATGATGTACCACAAGCAGGTGATCGTTTTGTCGTATTCCAAGATGAGAAGAAAGCTCGACAAGTAGGAGAGCTTCGCCAGCAACGTCATATAGAGGAAAATAGAAGTGAGAAGTCTAAAGTTAGCCTTGATGACTTATTTGAGCAAATTAAACAAGGTGATATGAAAGAAATTAATATTATCATTAAAGCCGATGTTCAAGGTACTGCAGAGGCACTTGCTACTTCATTACAGAAAATTGATGTAGAAGGCGTTAAAGTTAAAATTATTCATACAGGTGTAGGGGCAATTACAGAATCAGATATTATTCTTGCTTCTGCTTCTAATGCTATTGTTGTTGGATTTAACGTGCGTCCAGATGCAAACGCGAAGAAGACTGCAGAAAATGAAAATGTAGATATTCGTTTGCACCGTATCATTTACAAAGTAATGGAAGAAATCGAAGCTGCTATGAAAGGCCTTTTAGACCCAGAGTATGAAGAGAAGGTTATTGGTCAAGTAGAAGTTCGAGAAATCTTTAAAGTATCTAAAATCGGTACGATCGCAGGAAGTTACGTAACAGAAGGTAAGGTAACACGTAACTCTAGTGTTCGTGTTATCCGTGATGGTGTCGTACAATTCGAGGGAGAAATTGATGCTTTAAAACGTTTCAAAGATGACGTTAAACAAGTGGATAAAGGTTACGAATGTGGTATCACCATTAAAAACTTTAACGATATCAAAGAAGGCGACATTATTGAACCGTTTGTGATGGAAGAAATTAAGAGATAATGATTGGTTATCTAGAAGTGGAATGTTACCTTTATGAGGCACAGTCGTTAAAGCAGAAACGTTCTATTATCAAACGAGTTTTAACGAGAGCTCATAATGGTTATAATGTTGCGGTGAGTGAATTAGATGATCAAGATTTATGGCAACGGACTACGCTCGGATTCGTTAGTATTTCATCCAATAAAGTACAAACGGAGAAAGAGCTCCATCGAGTGCTTGCACTCATTGATTCCTTTCCAGAAATAGAAAGAACAATAACGAATATACAATGGTTGTAAAACTCCCTCCAATCTAAAGAGGTGAATATTAAATGAGCGACATGAGAGCAAATAGAGTCGGAGAACAAATGAAGAAAGAGCTTGGCGACATTATTAGTCGTAAAATCAAAGACCCTCGTATCGGTTTTGTAACCGTGACAGAAGTCAAAGTAACGGGTGATTTGCAACAAGCTAAAGCTTATATTTCTGTTTTAGGCAGTGAAAAAGAAAAGCAAGATACGCTTATCGGTCTTGCTAAAGCAAAAGGGTTTATCCGTTCTGAAATAGGAAGAAGAATCCGACTGCGTAAAACACCAGAAATTACGTTTGAATTCGACGAAGCAATTGAATATGGGAATCATATCGAGTCTCTTATTCGTGATATAAAGTCGAATGATGAATAATTGATCAAAGAAGGGTAGACGAATGAGTCTATCCTTTTTTAAAGTAATGGATGTCCTTTGAACAATGAAATAAAAAAAGGTGAAAACAAGCATATCGTTTTTACATATTTAAAATAAATAGTTAGAATGGAGAAGGTAAGTATGGATGGTATTCTCCCTTTATGGAAGCCAAAAGGTATGACTTCACACGATTGTGTTTTTAAACTTAGAAAAATGTTACATACGAAAAAGGTAGGCCATACTGGTACGTTGGATCCAGAGGTAGAAGGCGTTCTTCCAATGTGTATTGGAATGGCGACAAAGGTTGCTTCGTATATAACGGAATCTAATAAAGTGTATGAAGCAGAAGTAACACTTGGGTTTAGTACAGAAACAGAAGATGGGGAAGGGGAGGTAGTAGAAAGAAAAAAAGTGTCGCAACCAATCTCGTTAAATGAAATACAACACGTATTGCAGTCGTTTGTTGGCACCATTACGCAAATCCCACCGCTATATTCGGCGGTAAGAGTAAATGGGATGCGACTATACGAGTATGCTCGACAAGGCATCCCAGTAGAACGACCAGAACGACAAGTAATCATTCATCAAATTGAATTGTTAAGTAACCAAGTGAAATACGAAGCGGATACTGCTACTTTTCGTTTGCGAATCATTTGTTCGAAAGGAACCTATATTCGAACTCTATGTGTTAATATTGGAGAAGCACTCGGTTATCCAGCTCATATGTCTCAGCTCGTGCGTACTGCATCAGGCTCCTTTGAGCAAGAAGATGCCTATACATTGGAGCAAATAGAGCAAGTCGTACAAGAACAAAAGCTAGTCAATATATTATTACCAATAGATAGAGGAGTTCGCCATCTTAGTCGCATCTCCATTTCTAACGAAGAAGAAAATAAAATTTATAATGGAGCAGTGTTACCGATTCCTAACCCTGTACCAGAAACGGATCCTTTTTGTATCGTTAATGAACAGCAACGTTTATTAGCGATATACAAAATTCATCCAAGAAAACCGGCATTCATGAAACCAGCACGTGTATTTCATTATGATTAGTCCTAGCTAAAAAAGAAGGTGACGAACAGTGGATATTATTCGATTAACTTATCCTCATCTTAATGTTGATTTAACATACCCAGAGAGTGTCGTAGCCATTGGATCTTTTGATGGGTTGCACAAAGGACACATGGCAGTCATTCAGGCGGCAAAAGATATAGCAAGTGAACAAGGTAGAGCGAGTGCAGTCATGACGTTTGACCCGCATCCTTCTGTCGTATTAAATAAGCATAAACCGGCTAAAATGGAACACATTACACCTCTTGATAAAAAAATAGAACTTCTCGAACAAATGGGTGTTGATCGTGTTTTTCTCGTAACCTTTAACAAGGAATTATCCAGCTTATTGCCACAACAATTTGTGGACCAGTTCTTTATTGGTTTAAATATTCGTCATGTCGTGGCTGGATTTGATTTTTCATACGGACATATGGGGAAAGGGAATATGGATACATTACCTTTTCATGCTCGTGGATTGCTCAATCAAACTATCATTACCAAAGTGATGAATAATGACGAAAAAATTAGCTCTACTTTTATCCGCTCGCTTTTACGAGAAGGAAAAATGGAGAAGGTTGCCTCCTTATTAGGCCGACCGTATGCTATTAAAGGAACGGTTATACAAGGAGATCAACGTGGTCGTACCATTGGGTTTCCAACTGCCAATATGGAAGTAGAAGAGACGTATATCACTCCTCCAGTTGGGGTGTATGCTGTGCAGGTGAAGGTTGGAGATGCGTATTACGAAGGCATGGCGAATGTTGGATACAAGCCAACGTTTTACCAAGAAGAAAAGCAGCTTTCTGTAGAAGTTAACTTGTTTGATTTTAAAGGCAACCTTTATGGGGAACAATTAGAGGTATTGTGGCATCGATATGTTCGAAATGAAATAAAATTTAATGGTGTAGAAGCGTTAATGGATCAATTAAAAAAAGATGAACGACAAATTCGAGATTTTTTTCAACACAATTAGCTTAACCCCTTGCATTTTCTCTTCAAAAGATGTAACCTAATATTCGTATGACAAGAACCTTCGCTTGGCGAGTCGAATTCTCCGACGCTCGCTAGGGGATAGGGGATAAATTATTCTAGGAGGTGAATCAGGATGGCAATTACACAAGAACGTAAGAATGAAATCATTAATCAGTTCAAGACGCATGAAAACGATACTGGATCTCCAGAGGTCCAAATCGCTGTCCTAACGGAACAAATTACGACTTTGAACGAGCATTTACGTACGCATAAGAAAGACCACCATTCTCGTCGTGGACTTCTTAAAATGGTAGGTAAACGCCGTAACCTTTTAAACTATCTACGTAATAAAGACGTAACTCGTTATCGCGAACTTATTAAGCAACTTGGTTTACGTCGTTAAAGTGATGAAGCGGGAGTATTTCCCGCTTTTTCTATACCAAAATTACATAAGATGTTGTCTTATGACGAAATATACCATTAAGTAAAGATGACTATATTTTATACTTGAGAGGAGTACAAGTACAAATGGCTGAAGAAAATTATACTTTTTCCATAGATGTTGCTGGTCGCCAATTAAGTGTCGATCTTGGTGAATTAGCAAAACAAGCCAACGGTGCTTGCATGGTTCGCTACGGTGATACGTCTGTTCTAGCAACAGCTACAGGTTCACGTGAGCCGAAAGATTTGCCGTTTTTTCCATTAACCGTGAATTATGAAGAACGTTTATATGCCGTTGGTAAGATTCCAGGTGGCTTTATCAAGCGAGAAGGTCGCCCAAGTGAAAAAGCAATCCTTGCCTCTCGTTTAATCGACCGTCCCATTCGTCCGTTATTTCCAGATGGTTATCGTAATGAAGTACAAGTTGTAAGCACAGTAATGAGTGTGGACCAAGATAACTCTTCTGAATTTGCTGCGATGGTTGGTTCTTCCTTGGCGTTATGTATTTCTGATATTCCATTCGGCGGACCAATTGCCGGTGTGATTGTTGGACGAGTAGATGACGAGTTTGTTATTAACCCAACTGTCGAAGAACAAGAAAAGAGCGACATCACTTTAACCGTTGCAGGTACGAAAGACGCAATTAATATGGTAGAAGCTGGCGCAAAAGAAGTTCCAGAAGAAGTCATGTTAGAAGCGATTATGTTTGGTCACAATGAAATTAAACGTATTGTGGAATGGCAGGAAGAAATTGTCGCTCGAGTTGGGAAAGAAAAGATGGAAGTACAACTTTTCGAACCTGAGAAAGCGTTAGTAGAAGAAGTAGAAGAAAAAGCGAAAGAAGCTTTAATTCGTGCTATCCAAACAGAAGAAAAACAAGCGCGAGATGAGGCGATTTCTGCCGTTAAAAAGGATATTGTCGCACAATATGATACAGAAGAAGTAGAAGCGGATACTGTTAAGAAGGTGGAAGCTATACTTGATCGCATTGTAAAAGAAGAAGTACGACGCCTTATTACGAAAGAAAAAGTTCGTCCAGACGGTCGTAAACCAGACAAAATTAGACCTCTTTCTTCTAGAATTGGTGTATTACCACGCACACACGGTTCAGGATTATTTACTCGTGGACAAACACAAGCCCTTAGCGTTTGTACGTTAGGTGCCCTTGGAGATGTACAAATTCTAGACGGTTTAGATTTAGAAGAGTCTAAACGCTTTATGCACCATTATAACTTCCCATCTTTCAGTGTTGGTGAGACAGGCCCAATGCGTGGACCAGGTCGTCGTGAAATTGGTCATGGTGCCCTTGGGGAACGTGCATTAGAGCAAGTTATCCCGTCAGAGAAAGATTTCCCATATACGATTCGTCTTGTGTCTGAAGTATTAGAATCAAATGGTTCCACATCTCAAGCGAGTATTTGTGCTAGTACTTTAGCCATGATGCATGCAGGTGTACCAATTAAATCTCCAGTTGCAGGTATTGCGATGGGACTTGTGAAATCTGGTGAGGATTATACCGTTCTTACGGATATTCAAGGGATGGAAGATGCGCTTGGAGATATGGACTTTAAAGTAGCCGGAACTGCTCAAGGTGTTACAGCTTTGCAAATGGACATTAAGATTGATGGATTATCGAGAGAAATCTTAGAAGAAGCACTTGCACAAGCGAAGAAAGGCCGTATGGAAATTTTAAATCATATGCTTGCTACGATTAAAGAGCCAAGCCAAGATTTATCGCCATACGCTCCGAAGATTCTTACAATGGCGATCAAACCAGATAAAATCCGCGATGTTATTGGACCAAGCGGGAAGCAAATCAATAAGATTATTGAAGACACTGGTGTTAAAATTGATATTGAACAAGACGGTACTATCTTTATTTCTTCAACAGAAATGGCAAGCAATGAAATAGCGAAGAAAATTATTGAAGATATCGTACGTGAAGTAGAAGTCGGACAAATGTATCTTGGAACAGTGAAACGTGTTGAGAAATTTGGTGCATTTGTTGAATTATTTAAAGGTAAAGAAGGACTTGTTCATATTTCTGAGCTAGCTGAAGAACGTATCGGAAAAGTAAGCGATGTTGTATCAGTTGGTGATGAAATTCTAGTTAAGGTGAAAGAGATTGACAATCAAGGTCGCGTAAACTTATCTAGAAAAGAAGTGCTTAAAGAACAAAAGAAAAACGAACAAGATTCATAATACGCAAGCAAGAAAGAAGCTGGTACTCCAGTTTCTTTTTTAATTTCGATTGTCATACCTTGTCCTTAAGACGCATATTATTTACATTAGGGAGGGGGCTATGATAATGCGAAAGTGGCGTTCGTTCATCTTATTTATTTTGTTCATTATGCTTTCTTATGGGGCGATGGAAAACCCGTTTTCACAAGATTTCTTTTCTGTAATTCATGATACATCTATTCCTGTCTCGAAGCAGCCCAAAGAAGAGATATGGAATCGGATCGAAGAGGAAGCAAAAAAAATGAATCAGCCAGCAAAAAATGCAAAAATAGATACTGTTTGGAAGAAAATACCTGGTCTAAATGGCATCCTAGTAGACGTCGAAAAATCGTATGATAAAATGAAAAAGCGTGGAAAATATAATCAATCCCTCCTTGTTATAAACCAAAAGAAGCCAGACGTTCAATTAAAAGACCTTCCACCATCTCCTATTTATAGAGGACACCCTGAACAAGCCGTAATCGCTTTAAATATTAATGTCTCATGGGGGGAAGAATATATCCCAGACATGCTGAACACGTTAAAAAAACATAATGTGAAAGCGACATTTTTTATAGAAGGTAAATGGGCGAATGAACATGTAGAAATTGTAAAAATGATTCAAGAGCAAGGGCATGTCATTGCAAATCATGCGTACAATCATCCTGATATGCGTAATATAACGTCAGAGGAAGTAGAGAGGCAACTGAAACAAACGAATGACATATTAAAGAGGATAACAGGAAAGCAGCCTACGTTATTTGCACCACCAAGTGGAAGTTATAATGAAGAAGTTGTGAGGATAGCTAATCATTTACAAATGGAAACCATCTTATGGTCAGTAGACACAATAGATTGGAAAAAACCTACAACAGAAGTGCTGTTAAATAGAGTACTAACGAAAGTACATAATGGGGCTTTCATTCTAATGCATCCAACCGCCTCCACATCACAAGCTTTGGAGCCATTAATTTTGAAAATACGTGACAAAAAATATAAAATAACTACTGTCGATAATATTTTAAATGGAAAAAGGATTACACTTGATATACAGTAATGCTTTGAACGGACTAGGAGGATTATGTTGATTAACAAATATACATGTACAAATGGTGTACGGGTCGTCATGGAAGAAATGCCGAATGTACGATCCGTAACGATTGGTGTGTGGGTTCTAACCGGTTCTCGCAACGAGAAAGCGCAGAACAATGGAATTTCCCACTTTATTGAACATATGTTCTTTAAAGGAACGACAACCCGTTCTGCGAAACAAATTGCAGAGAGCTTTGATTCGATTGGAGGACAAGTGAACGCCTTTACGTCAAAAGAGTACACGTGCTATTATGCAAAAGTGTTAGATACTTACGCAAGTAAAGCATTAGATGTATTAGCTGATATGTTCTTTGATTCTGCTTTTGACCCTGAAGAAATAGAACGAGAGAAAAAAGTAGTACTAGAAGAAATAAAAATGTGTGAAGATGCTCCCGATGATATTGTGCACGACGTCTTAGCGGAAGCAAGTTATGGAAGTCATCCTTTAGGGTTTCCCATTTTAGGTACAGAAGAGACGGTAAACAGCTTTACACAGGAAGTGTTAACGGATTATATTGATCGTCATTACATTCCCGAAAATGTCGTCGTATCTGTGGCGGGTAATATTGATGAATCCTTCTTCAAGCAAGTTGATGCGAAATTTGGCTATTATACGAGTGAGTACCAACCATCCGTGATGGAGAAGCCCGTCTTTCATGCGGAACAACTGCAACGATTTAAAGATACGGAACAAGCCCATTTGTGCATAGGATATGAAGGCTTGCCTGTATTACATGAAGGGATCTATAGTTTAGTCGTTTTAAATAACGTTTTAGGTGGAAGCATGAGCTCAAGATTGTTCCAAGAAGTACGTGAGCAAAAAGGGTTAGCTTATTCCATTTTCTCCTTCCATAGTTCTCATCTTGACAATGGTATGCTTACGATATACGGAGGAACCGGTAAGGATCAATTACCATTGCTTCAAGACACGATTGAACACACGGTACAACAAATGCGTAAAAACGGATTAACAGATAAAGAATTAAAAAATAGTAAAGAACAATTAAAAGGGAATATGATGCTTGGTTTAGAGAGTACGAATAGTCGAATGAGTCGCAATGGAAGAAACGAACTGCTTATCAAACGCCATCGCTCCTTGGATGAAATTATTTCTCATATTGATGCTGTGACCCATGAGACTGTACTAGATGTGTTTAACCACGTTTTTAATCATGGGCAATCATCCGCTATTATTTCCCCGCATACATCCTAGTAAGAAAAAGTACTATGCTATCATAGTGCTTTTTCTTTGTACATATAGATATAGTAAACGCAATGGTGATGGAAGAGGTGAGGGAGTATGCGATTTCGTTCTTTGAGTGGAAAAGAAATTGTGGATGTCAAGCAAGGGGCAAGAATGGGAATGCTAGGTCAAACAGATTTAGAAATCGATACAGCTACAGGGCAAATTAAGTCGTTCCTCATTCCGAGCTATAAATGGTTTGGGATGAAGAAAGAAGGAGAAGAGATTCGGATTCATTGGGAGGATATAAAGAAAATTGGAGAAGACATGATTATTATTGATCCGAAAGACTAACTTTATAGCTAGTCTTTTTTTTATGTCTTAAGTTGAAAGCTTGACGGAGATTTACATCAAGTTCTGTGTCACTCTTTCCGAAATCCGCTCATAGTATAAGATGGAAATCTCATGACATATGGTCGAAGGCGAGGTGATGTTAATGTTAACAAATTATACGGTTGTCATGATGGGTGGAGATGCTCGCCAATTAGAAATTATCCGCAGGTTATGTGAATGGGATGCAAACGTCTTATTGGTTGGCTTTGATCAATTAGACCATGGGTTTACTGGTGCCAAACAAGTAACGATGGAGGATTTAGATCCTAAACAAAGTGATGCGCTCATATTGCCTGTTCCTGGTACAAATGATCAAGGGGAAATGGAAACCATTTTTTCTAAAAAGCCCATTGTCCTTCAGAAAGAATGGCTACAAAGGACACCAGAACATTGCATCGTATTTACAGGTATAACAAACCCATATTTAACAAGCATTGCAAAGGAAACGAACCGAACCTTGGTTTCATTGTTCAATCGTGATGATGTCGCCATTTATAATTCGGTTCCGACTGTAGAAGGTACTATTATGATGGCAATTCAGCATACAGATTACACCATTCATTCCTCTGATGTGATCGTGCTTGGAATTGGAAGAGTAGGTATGAGTGTCGCTAGAGCATTTTCCGCACTCGGAGCTAAAGTAAAAGTAGCAGCTCGTAAATCAGAAGACTTGGCACGCGCACATGAAATGGCACTCGAGCCAATTCTTATTCAGGAATTAAAAGAACATGTTCAGCATAGTGACATTGTCATTAATACAATCCCGGCGCCTGTCATCACAGCAAACGTATTACAAAATATGAAAAGTAGCACGTTTGTGATCGATTTAGCGTCTAAACCGGGCGGAACAGATTTTCGTTATGCAGAAAAAAGAGGCATTAAAGCATTACTAGCACCCGGACTTCCTGGCATTGTTGCACCTAAAACGGCTGGAAATATATTGGCGAACGTCATTACGCAAATTATGAAAGAGCGTTATAATGAAAGGGGTACAAAGTCATGACATTAAAGGGGAAAGTAATAGGATTTGGTTTAACTGGATCTCATTGTACGTACGCAGACGTTTTTCCGCAGTTGGAAAAACTCGTGCAAGCAGGTGCAGAGGTAATCCCTGTTGTATCTTATACACTTCAGAAGACAGATACCTATTTCGGTGATGCCGCAGCGCATATGGAGAAAATTAAACAGATAACAGGTAAAGAATTAATTACAACAATCCCGGAAGCTGAGCCGTTAGGTCCTAAACAGCCGCTCGATTGTATGGTTATCGCCCCACTAACAGGTAACTCCCTAAGTAAATTCTCAAATGCCTTAACAGATTCTCCGGTTCTTATGGCAGCTAAAGCAACACTTCGAAATCAACGTCCAGTTGTGCTTGCTGTATCATCGAACGACATTCTCGGATTGAACGGACAAAATTTAATGCGTTTAATGGCCACCAAAAATATTTTCTTCGTTCCATTTGGTCAAGATAACTACCGAAAAAAGCCAAATTCAATGGTAGCAGATATGGAGCAAATTCCACAAACGATTATCGCTGCATTAGACTACAAACAAATTCAACCAGTCATCATTGAAAGAACGACATAAAATAGTATGTTTGATAGTATCTACTAAGGAAAGTGTTATGGTACAATATAGTTTAATCTATGAAATGAAACAAATGCCAGGAGAAGGGAGAAACAAAATGGCTGAACAAATGAAATATCATATAGCAATTGTCGGAGCAACCGGAGCAGTCGGACAAAAAATGCTAGAAACGTTAGAAGAGCGCAATGTACCAATGGCATCATTAACGCTTTTATCTTCTAAACGTTCAGCAGGCAAGAAAGTACCATTTAAAGGAGAAGAATTAACGGTTCAAGAAGCGACCCCGCATAGCTTTGAAGGAATTGATATAGCACTATTCTCCGCAGGTGGTTCAATCTCCAAACAATTAGCACCTGAAGCGGTGAAACGTGGCGCTGTAGTCGTTGATAATACGAGTGCTTTTCGAATGGATCCAAGCGTCCCATTAGTCGTTCCAGAAGTGAATGAAGATGACATTCAGCACCATCAAGGAATTATCGCGAATCCAAACTGTTCAACGATTCAAATGGTAGCAGCATTAGAGCCGATTCGTAAGCAATTTGGTCTTAAACGTATCATCGTTTCTACTTATCAAGCTGTATCAGGTGCTGGAAATGTAGCGAATGATGAACTTTCTGAACAAACACAGGCATTTTTAAACGGAGATGATCATTCACCGGAAGTCTTACCTGTAAAAGGAGACCAGCATCATTATCCGATTGCCTTTAATGCACTTCCACAAATTGATTTATTCCAAGATAACGGTTATACGTTAGAGGAAATGAAAATGATAAACGAAACAAAGAAAATCATGCATGCTGATGAACTACAGGTTGCTGCTACGTGTGTGAGGCTGCCAATTTTCACTTCCCATGCAGAAAGTGTATACGTTGAAGTGGATCATGATGATTGTAGTGTAGAGGCAATCCAACAGCAGTTAGTAGATGCACCAGGTATTACACTAGAAGATGATCCGGCTAATCAAGTGTATCCTACACCGCTAAATGCTGCGAATAAACGTGATGTTTTTGTCGGACGTATTCGCAAAGATTTAGATCATTCAAATGGTTTCCACTTATGGATTGTATCGGATAATCTACTTAAAGGTGCAGCATGGAACTCTGTCCAAATAGCAGAGAGTATCATTAAGCACAAATGGTTCACAAAGAAATAAAGAAAAGCAATGAGGTGTCAGCATGAAAATACTGGTACAAAAATTTGGCGGAACTTCTGTACGTGATGAAGAAGGGCGCAAACAAGCTATATTTCATGTGAAAAATGCTGTGAAGGAAGGGTATAAAGTAGTAATCGTTGTATCTGCTATGGGGCGTAAAGGCGACCCCTATGCAACAGATACACTGCTGAACCTTATACAGTTTCCTCAACACCACGTGTCTAAACGAGAAGAAGATTTACTCACTTCCTGTGGGGAAGTGATTTCTTCTGTTGTTTTTTCCAACGCATTACGTGAAGCTGGTATTACCGCTCAAGCGTTAACAGGAGCACAAGCAGGATTTGTAACGAATGATGATTTTACTCAAGCAAAAATAAAGGAAATGAACCCTGAACGTATTGTACAAGAGTTAGACCAAGCGGACGCTGTAGTTGTTGCAGGCTTTCAAGGTCAAACCTCTTCCGGCGAGACGACCACTATTGGGCGCGGCGGAAGTGATACATCAGCAGCAGCTTTAGGAGCAGCATTAGAATCTGAATACATTGATATATTTACAGATGTAGATGGAATTATGACAGCCGATCCACGGTTAGTGGAAACAGCTAGACCTCTTGAAGTAATGACCTATAATGAGATTGTCAACCTTGCTTATCAAGGGGCAAAGGTTGTTCATCCCCGAGCTGTAGAAATTGCTATGCAAGCAAAAGTACCGATTCGAGTACGATCCACGTATTCGAACGATTATGGTACGCTTGTGACGACAACTACAAGTGAAGGGAAAGGGAAGGATATTCCAGATCGCCCTGTCACAGGTATTGCCCATATGTCCGGTATTACACAATTGAAAGTTCAAGCGAAAGATGAAGCATATCAACTCCAAACAGATGTATTTAAGTCAATGGCGGAAGCAGGTATATCCGTCGACTTTATCAACATTTCTCCTAAAGGTGTTGTGTACACAATTCCAGGAGCATTTACTGAAAAAGCTCGTGATATATTAGTGAAACAAGGTTATCAACCCGAAATCACACAAAATTGTGCCAAAGTATCCACTGTAGGAGCAGGAATTACAGGTGTGCCAGGAATTGCTGCGAAAATCGTTTCAACTCTTACTCAATCAGGAGTACAGATTCTCCAATCAGCAGATAGTCACACGACGATATGGGTGTTAATTAAAGATGAGGATTTAGTTAAAGCGGTCAATGGCTTGCACAAAGTATTCGGGCTGGATATAGGAGATTAATGGGATGAAAGGAGAAGGCGTAAATGAAATTTGGTAAGATAGTAACGGCAATGGTAACCCCTTTTGATAATAAAGGAAATTTAGATTTAGATAAAACGACGAAGCTTGTTGAATATTTAATCAACAATGGAACAGAGGGGCTTGTCGTAAATGGAACGACAGGAGAATCGCCAACACTTACAACAGAGGAAAAAGTAGCGTTGTGTAAACACGTAGTAGAAGTAGTGAATAAACGTGTTCCTGTCATCGTAGGTACAGGTAGTAATAATACCCACACATCTATTGAATTGACAAATAGGGTAGCGAAATTGGGAGTAGATGGAATCATGCTCGTTGCCCCCTATTACAACAAACCAACACAAGAAGGGCTCTATCAGCATTTCTCTACTATCGCTAAATCAACATCTCTTCCTGTAATGATTTATAACATACCAGGACGCTCTGTCGTTAACATTGATGTTGATACGATTGTTCGCCTTGCTCAAATAGAGAATATCGTATCCGTGAAAGAGGCTTCTGGAGACCTTGATGCAATGACAGAAATACTTGCTCAAACGGACGATACGTTTTCAGTTTATACAGGGGAGGATAGTTTGACTCTTCCTTCTTACGCCATTGGAGCAACTGGTGTTGTATCTGTTGCTGCTCATGTAATTGGGAAGGAAATGAGTCGTATGCTACAAGCAGTAGATGATGGCAACATACAACAAGCAGCGAAATTGCATCAACAGCTTCTTCCTGTGATGCATGGCTGTTTCATGGCCCCTTCCCCTTCTCCAGTAAAAACGGCACTACAATTAAAAGGGATGGATGTTGGAGGAGTGAGATTACCACTACTTCCATTAACAGCTGAACAACGAAATAAATTATATGAATTATTATCTTAAATTTAAAGCTTCCTTCTATGTTGAGGGAAGCTTTTTGTATGTGTTCTTTAGCTTTTGCTCATACTACGAATAAAGTCGGAAAGGAGCCAAATGCTATGACGAACCAAGAAGAATCTCCAAATCCAGAGGAGCAAGAGCCGGAACAAGAAAAAGAGCAGCAATCTAAAGCACTTTTGCAGAAAATCCAACAGTTAGGGCAAAGTCAAGTTGCTCAAGCACCAGATAGCAATATTCATATATTACCTATTATTGGTCAAATAGAGGGCCATGTTCAACTACCACCAAAAAACAAAACGACGAAGTATGAGCATTTAATTCCCCAACTTATTGCAATTGAACAAAACCCTAAAATTGAAGGGGTAATTGTGTTATTAAACACAGTTGGTGGGGATGTCGAAGCAGGGTTAGCGATATCAGAAATGATTGCGACGTTATCGAAGCCAAGTGTATCCATTGTCCTTGGAGGAGGTCACTCTATCGGTGTGCCGATTTCTGTAGCGACTGATTACTCTTATATCGTCGAAACAGCGACAATGACTATTCACCCTGTACGGATGAGCGGATTAGTAATAGGTGTTCCGCAAACATTTGAGTATATGGAGAAAATGCAAGAAAGAGTCATTAACTTTGTTACCAATCATTCGAATATTAGTGAGGATAAGTTTAAAGAGTTGATGTTTGATAAAGGAAATTTAACGAGAGATATTGGTACGAATGTCGTTGGAGAGGATGCAGTGAAATATGGTCTCATTAATGAGATAGGTGGAATTAGTCAAGCAATGATGAAACTAAATGAACTCATTCAACAACAAAAAGGATATTCTGACGAGAAGGTGATGCAATGATTCATTATACACCATTAAGTGAGCATGATATTTTCGAAGATGATCCTACACAATATGACCAGCATAAAATCGTCCATGTTCGTGGGAAGTCGGTAAAAGTACAACAACTTGAGGATGGATCTTATCAAGTTGTTCATTTACTCTCTACAAATCCACAACATTATTTGGATCAACACTGTATGCCCGGTACAATTCTTAAGCAACAAGATTTTCGTGACTGAAGATGTATTTATCCCGCTACACTCTATGCTATAATAGAAAAGGAAAAGCAGCCCTTTTATTTGGCTGCTTTCTGTTATAGAAGTGAGGTGAGTTCATGGCGAGAAATAAAAAACAACCAAGAAAACGAAAGAAAAAACAACCTAAAATGAAAGACCAAGTTCGATTTGAATTAGTTGGTCTTCTTCTTGTTTTTCTAGCTGTTTTCGGGAGTGGAGCTAGTGCGATAGCAGGTGGTTTTATTCCAAACACACTAGTACATATATTTCAATTCTTTTTCGGTGTATGGTATTTTTTGGTTTCTGTATTTCTGTTTATCGTAGGTATTTATTTAATGATTAAACGTAAATGGCCGTTATTTTTACATAAACGTTTTGTCGGTCTATACATTATGGTAACCGCACTAATATTATTAACACATATTATTAGTTTTGAAGATATATTAAAAGGAAACTTAGAGCCATCCATCATTCGGACAACGTGGAATCATTATGGAGCGTATTTGGCTGGCGACCTTCCCTCTACACATATCGGAGGAGGGATGGTTGGAGGAGCATTATTTGCCTTTACGTATTACTTATTTGCTCCAACTGGGGCTAAAATTGTTGCTGTCTTTTTATTTATCGTAGGATTACTATTTCTAACAGAGATTTCCTTAGGTGATTTGCTTCAACGTGTGCTTCGAAGAGGGAAAGTATTCTGGCAAGATCAATGGTCGATGTTGCAAAAGCAGAAGCAAGAATGGAAAGAAAAGAAAGCCGAGCAAAGACAACAAAAAGAAATCGAAGTCGTTGAATCTCAAGATGAAACTTCTTTGCCAATGGAAGCGTCACAAGGGTCGGAACCAATCATTCAAGATTTTACGGCTATTGCATACGGTGATTCCGCTACTAAACGTTCTCATCACGAAAAGAAGCCAGAGGAATCGACAAGCGAGGAAGCAAATGGCTCTAGTGATGAACTAGATGACGGTATGGCTCCATCTTTACCGTTAACAGAAGTGGAAAATGTGGAGTATGAATTGCCGTCTTTGGATTTGCTTGCTGAACCGGTGCATAATGCCCAACATCAAGAACGCTCTAAAATCCAAGCTACTGTGAAGAAATTAGAACAGACGTTTCATAGTTTTGGTGTGAAGGCAAAGGTCACGAAAGTCCATGTAGGGCCATCTGTTACGAAGTATGAGGTATATCCAGACGTTGGCGTAAAAGTAAGTAAAATTGTTAATTTGCATGATGATATAGCCCTTGCGTTAGCTGCTAAAGATATCCGCATTGAAGCACCAATTCCTGGGAAGTCTGCAGTCGGTATTGAAGTGCCTAACCAGGAAGTTGCTACCGTTTCCTTGCGGGAAGTCATCGAATCGCATACGTCGCATTCGAAGTCAAAATTATTGTTCGGATTAGGTAGAGATATTGGTGGGGGATCTGTCGTATCGGAGTTAAATAAAATGCCTCACCTGCTTGTAGCTGGTGCAACAGGGAGTGGTAAAAGTGTGTGCATTAATGGCATTATTACGAGCATTCTGATGCGGGCTAAACCACATGAAGTGAAAATGATGATGATTGATCCTAAAAAGGTTGAATTGAATGTGTACAATGGTATTCCACATTTGCTAACACCTGTTGTCACAGATCCGAAAAAAGCCTCCCGTGCGTTAAAGAAGGTCGTTGATGAAATGGAACGGCGTTATGATTTGTTCTCAGATACAAGTACGAGGAACATAGAAGGCTACAATGAACATATTCGTAAATACAATGTACATGTAAGTGAAGAGGAGCAGCAGCCACAATTACCGTATATTGTTGTATTAGTGGATGAGCTTGCTGATTTAATGATGGTTGCCTCAAATGATGTGGAGGATGCGATTACACGTCTTGCACAAATGGCAAGAGCAGCCGGCATTCATTTAATCATTGCTACTCAGCGCCCTTCGGTGGATGTCATTACTGGTGTGATTAAAGCGAATATTCCTTCACGTATTGCATTTAGTGTATCTTCTGCTACGGATTCTAGAACCATTTTAGATACTGGTGGAGCGGAGAAGTTATTAGGTCGTGGTGATATGCTCTTTATTCCAGTAGGTTCCTCTAAACCAGCACGTGTACAAGGTGCGTTTTTATCTGATGAAGAAGTGGAGCGGGTTGTTAACCATTGTATCGAACAACAACAAGTACAATACCAAGAAGAAATGGCTCCATCTGAAGAAGTAGAAACGAAGCAAGAAGTAGATGATGAATTGTTTGATGATGCTGTTCAGCTCGTTGTTGAAATGCAAAGTGCAAGTGTATCCATGTTACAAAGAAGGTTCCGCATTGGGTATACAAGAGCAGCGCGCTTAATTGATGCAATGGAAGATCGTAATATTGTAGGACCTTATGGAGGTAGTAAGCCTCGAGATGTACTTATTTCCAAGCAAAGTGAAGAACAAACATCTTAAATAGAGTTGGAAGATTAGCCTTTATACAGTTCGTTGTATAAAGGCTTTTCCTTTTGTATGTGTCATCACCTATTTTTTCGAATAGATCTATTCAACTTTTAATAAGAGTATTGGAATTTTAAAATAGATTTACATAGAAAATTAACAAATTTTTTACATGAATAACATTGACAAGTTCATAAATATCACATTTTTTTAACTATTTAAACTTAAAAGCGTTTCAACATAATTAGCCGAAATTCTATTTATTTCTTCATGTAATCGTGATATAGTATGTTCAAATAAGATGAGTCAAACATCAGATGTCCGATTTCATACGTTTAACAAGTAGGGGGAGAGCTTTATGAGTATAAAGACAGATTCAAGGCATTTATACCTGCAAGTCATTGATCAGTTAAAGAAAGATATTGAAGCTGGTACATATAAAGAGAAAGAGAAGCTTCCTTCTGAGTTTGAACTGTCAAAGTTGTTAGGGATTTCTCGCGCTACATTAAGAGAGGCGTTGCGTATTCTTGAAGAAGAGAATGTAGTCACGAGAAAACATGGTGTTGGGACATTTGTGAATGCAAAACCGGTTTTCTCTTCAGGTATCGAGCAATTATTTAGTGTCACTGAAATGATTGAGCGTGCGGGAATGAAACCAGGTAGTACATATTTATCCACCGAAATTATAGAGCCAACAGAAGATGATCGTAAGCAATTTCATCCGAGAGGTATTGAAGAATTAGCGCAAATTGAACGAGTGCGAAGTGCTGACGGACAACCGGTTGTTTATTGTGTTGATAAATTGCCAAAGGAATTAGCACCATTGCAATCGTTGCACCAAGATGATTCATTTTTTCAATTATTAGAAGATTATAGTGAGAAGGCTATTAGTTATGCTGTAACGTTTATTGAACCTCTAAGTAACCAAGAACGTATCGCATCAATTCTGGACTGTGATCAGGAACAGTCATTGTTATTACTAAAACAAATGCACTATACAGAAGAAGATGAACCAGTGCTATACTCTTGTAATTATTTTAGAGCAGATTTATTCGGTTTCCACGTTTTACGGAAACGTGTGTAACCGTTTTTATACATTGGAGGAGGTGATGAGTGACACATCATTGAAACAGTTCTTGTGTGAAATCCAATTTAATTAAAATTAGGGGGTCTTGATGTTGAAACAACGTAAATTTATGCTTCTGTTTGTCTTGTTATTATCTGTTGGTATGGTACTAGCTGCTTGTGGAGGTAGTACAAATGAAGAAGAAAATGCAGGCAATGATGCAGAAGGCGAAGAGAAAAGCGGCGATGATTTTAGTGCAGCAATGGTAACAGATGTTGGTGGGGTGGATGATAAATCATTTAACCAATCTTCTTGGGAAGGATTGAAAGCATTTGGTGAAGAGCACGGCCTAGAGAAAGGCAAAGCTGGTTTTGACTATGCGCAATCTGAATCAGAAGCTGATTATTTAAGTAACTTAAATCGTTTAGTGAAAGATGACTTTAATTTAATTTTCGGTATTGGTTATAAGCTTTCTGATGCTATTAAAGAAGTAGCTTCCCGTTATGAGGATACGAACTTCGCTATTGTGGACTCTGTTGTAGAAGGTGACAACATAGCAAGTATTACATTTAAAGAGCATCAAGGATCATTCTTAGTAGGTGTAGCAGCTGCGTTAAAAACAGAAACGGATAAAGTAGGTTTTGTTGGAGCTACAGAAAGTGAGTTAATCGAGAAGTTTGAAGCTGGCTTTACAGCAGGTGCCAAATCGGTTAACAAAGATATTGATGTCCAAGTTCAATACGCTGGTGGATTCGATAAAGCAGACAAAGGAAAATTAATTGCAAGTAATATGTACGAACAAGGTGTAGATGTTATTTATCATGCAGCTGGAGCTACAGGAAATGGTGTGTTTGCTCAGGCGAAAGACATTAAGAAAAACAATCCAGAAGATAACGTTTGGGTAATCGGTGTGGACCGTGACCAATATGAAGAAGGTCAAATTGGCGAAGATAACGTTACGCTAACTTCTATGGTTAAACGTGTTGACGTTGCGGTACAAGATTTATCCAATAAAGCGAAAGAAGGTAACTTCCCTGGTGGCGAACTATTAGAATATGGCTTACAAGATGAAGCTATTTCTGTTGCGGATACGAATGAAGAAGCGTATACAGAAGATATCGCCAAAGAAGTGGAAGCGTGGAAAGAGAAAATTGTGAATGGTGATGTGGAAGTACCAAAGACAAGAGATGAACTTAAAAAGTTTGTAGAATCTCTATAAGATATGTAAAAAGGCTAGTTCTGCTAGCCTTTTTATAAGGTTAAAGAACATTCAAACTATCATTTATGACGGAAAATCATTGAATGAAAGGGTATGAAATAGGTGTCCCCTTTTCATTTGTTGATTTTAAGAACGATTTTCTTTTTTTGCGAAATCACAAACCTTGAATTAAGGGAAGCGAGGAGTGAGTATCAAGTGGATTATGTAATTGAAATGCTAAATATTCGTAAAGAATTTCCTGGAATTGTAGCGAATAACAATGTTAATTTACAAGTAAAGCCTGGTGAAATACATGCATTATTAGGGGAAAATGGTGCTGGTAAATCCACACTTATGAATGTTTTGTTTGGTTTATATCAGCCAGAACAAGGTGAGATAAAAGTAAAAGGGGAAACGGTTAATATAACAAACCCGAACGTAGCGAATGAACTTGGTATCGGCATGGTGCACCAACATTTTATGCTTGTAGATACTTTCACTGTTACAGAGAATATTATCTTAGGAATGGAACCAACAAAAAAAGGTACCGTAAACGTTGCAAAGGCAGAGAAAGAAGTAAAGGAAATCTCGGAGCGGTACGGTCTTAAAGTGGATCCAAGCGCTAAGATTCAGGATATTTCTGTTGGCATGCAACAACGTGTAGAAATTTTGAAAACGTTGTATCGTGGTGCTGATATTTTAATTTTTGATGAACCGACAGCTGTACTTACTCCACAAGAGATCAGTGAATTAATGGATATAATGGGGACGTTAGTAAAAGAAGGCAAATCTATTATACTAATTACGCATAAACTGAAGGAAATTATGGAAGTTTGTGACAGGTGTACGGTTATTCGTAAAGGAGAAGGTATTGGTACGGTTAACGTAGCTGACACGTCCACAAATGAATTAGCGTCTTTAATGGTAGGACGTGAAGTAAGTTTTGAAACGGAAAAGCGACCAGCAGAACCGAAAGATGATGTGCTCACCATACAAAATCTTCAAGTAAAAGATGCTCGTCAAATTAATATGGTAAAAGGGCTCAATCTTCAAGTGCGAGCGGGTGAGATTGTCGGAATAGCTGGTGTAGATGGCAATGGCCAAAGCGAATTAATTGAAGCTATTGCTGGATTACGAAACGTAGAAAGCGGTTCTATCACGTTAAATGGAAAAGAGATTACCAATTTATCACCTCGTAAAGTGACCGAATCAGGTGTAGCGCATATCCCGCAAGATCGACACAAATACGGATTAGTATTAGATTTTCCTATTGGAGAGAATATGGTTTTACAAACATATTACCAACAACCATACTCGAAAAAAGGCGTATTGCGTTATAAAGAGATTTATAAAAAAGCAAAAAGTTTAATAGAAGAATTTGATGTACGTACTCCTAATGAATATACGCTTGCACGTTCGTTATCAGGTGGTAACCAACAAAAAGCGATTATTGGAAGAGAATTAGATCGTTCACCAGATTTACTTATTGCTGCTCAGCCGACAAGAGGTTTAGATGTGGGAGCAATTGAATTTATCCATCAACGCCTAATTGAAGCTAGAGATAGTGGGAAAGCAGTGTTGCTATTATCATTTGAACTAGATGAAATTATGAATGTAAGTGATCGAATTGCAGTGATGTTTGATGGCCAAGTCGTTGCGAATGTCCTTCCACATGAGACTACAGAGCAAGAACTTGGGTTATTAATGGCTGGTAGTAAACGGAAAGTGGGTGAGCAATAATGGAATCGAACCGTCTTTACAACCTATTAGTACCGATTATTTCTGTATTACTAGGGTTATTATTTGGTGCGATAATTATGCTTCTGTTTGGTTACAATCCGATTACTGGATATGTTGCCTTGTGGAATGGAGCCTTTGGAGATTTATATTTTGCTGGGGAAACGATTGTGAAAGTGACACCATATATTTTATCTGGTTTAGCGGTTGCTTTTGCGTTTCGTACTGGTTTGTTTAATATTGGAGTAGAAGGTCAGGTTTTTGTAGGGTGGCTTGCTTCTGTTTGGGTAGGTACTGCTTTACAATTACCGATGATCATTCACTTACCATTAGCTATTTTAGCAGCAGCAGTTGCGGGTGGCTTGTGGGGATTTGTTCCTGGTTTTTTAAAGGCGAAATTCGGAGTCCATGAAGTAATTGTATCTATTATGATGAATTATATTGCACTTTATACGTGTAATGCTATTATTCGAAATGTATTAACAGATAGTGCTGATAAAACGGATAGAATTGCCGAGACAGCATCCTTATCGTCTCCTTGGTTAACAGAATTAACGTTTTCACGACTGCATTACGGGATTCTCATTGCATTACTAGGAGCTTTTCTTATGTGGTTTATTCTAGAGAAGACGACAAAAGGGTATGAATTACGCTCTGTAGGCTTTAACCAACATGCCTCGCAATATGCTGGTATGAATGTAAAGAGTAATATTGTACTAAGCTTTATCATTTCTGGTGGATTTGCAGGTGTAGCTGGAGCTATGCAAGGGTTAGGGACTTTCCAATTCATGTCTGTTCATTCTGGCTTTACTAACATCGGATTTGATGGAATTGCGGTTGCATTATTAGGCGGAAATACAGCGATTGGTTCTGTGCTTGCTGCATTTTTATTCGGAACCTTGAAAGTAGGGGCGTTAAACATGCCTTCTGCAGGAGTTCCAGAAGAGCTAGTAGACATTGTGGTTGCATTAATTATATTCTTCGTTGCATCAGGATATATCATTCGTTGGGTATTAAACCGTATGCAAAAGGAGGGGAAATAAATGAGCATTATTGACATTTTGCAATCGATTATTCCTGCAGCTATTTTCTTCGCGGCCCCTCTTATTTTTACGGCACTTGGTGGTGTATTTAGTGAGCGTTCAGGAGTCGTTAATATTGGTCTAGAAGGTTTGATGGTTATGGGAGCGTTTGTGGCTGTCGTGACGAACTTATCGTTAGCGAGTACAATGCAGGAACTTAATTTAGCTAGTTTAACCCCATGGATTTCAATTATGGTTGCAATGGTTGTATCGGCCATCTTCTCACTTGTTCATGCTGTCGCGTCTATTTCATTCCGGGCAGATCAAGTAGTAAGTGGTGTTGCTATTAACTTTTTAGCTTTAGGTGTTTCGCTGTTTTTAGTGAAGCAATGGTATGATAAAGGGCAGACAGATATGGTCCAGCAACCATTTTATACGACAGATATATGGCTTCTAAGTGACATTCCTATTATTGGACCTATGTTCTTTTCTGGTTATATAACATCTTATGTAGCTATCTTATTAGCTTTTGTTGTTTGGTTTGTATTATATAAAACGCCATTTGGTTTGCGGTTGCGCTCGGTTGGAGAACATCCTATGGCGGCGGACACGAACGGTATTCATGTAACGAAAATGCGTTATATCGGTGTCGTGCTTTCTGGAGCTTTAGGTGGATTAGGTGGAGCAGTGTATGCGTTGACTATTGCACTGAATTTCTCTCATGCTACAATTAGTGGTCAAGGTTTTATGGCGTTAGCTGCGATGATTTTCGGAAAGTGGCATCCTCTTGGCGCAATGGGGGCAGCTTTATTCTTTGGTTTTGCCCAAAGTTTAAGTGTTGTGAGTGCTAGCATTCCATTACTTGAAAACGTCCCACAAGTATATTTATTAATTGCACCATATGTGTTAACGATTTTAGCGTTAGCAGGGTTTATCGGAAGAGCAGATGCACCAAAAGCATTAGGCACACCTTATATCAAAGGAAGTCGTTAATAAACAAGAAGCTTCAAGAGTATTCCTCTTGGAGCTTTTTTAAATATTATCGGGTAAAAAAAGAATTTCTGTGTAAAGACAGCCAATTGTTATATTCGCATTCATGGTGTAAATGCGATAAAATCAAAGAATGTACGACGGAATGTGGATAGCTTTTTAAGGAATAAGAAATGCTAGAAGCAAAAGTATGATGTATAAGGAGGAAATTACATGACACGAATAGTAGAAAAACGAATCGATGGGCAAGGTTATCATCTACATATGATCCCAAGTGAAAAATATAAAACGAATACGCTTGTCATTAAGTTTAGAGCCCCGATAACGAGAGAGGCTATTACCAACCGAGCACTATTACCTTACGTATTGCAGCAAGCAACGACGAAATATCCTACAGCAAGGTCGCTACGAACGGCTTTAGATGAGCTATATGGTGCGGTTTTAAGTGTAGATGCTTCGAAAAAAGGAGAACATCATGTTGTGACGTTTCGGATGGAAATTGCAAATGATGCGTTAATCTCCAAGCAAACGAACTTACTGAAAGAGGGAGTTCGCATGCTTCATGAAATCATTTTTCAACCTAAAGTGGATAATGGTGGGATGGATGAGGCCATTATTGAAAGAGAGAAACAAACATTAAAGCAAAAAATAAGAGCACTTCGTGATGATAAAATGAGCTACGCGAACACGAGATTGTTAGATGAGATGTGTGCAGATGAACCGTATCGTTTGCATGTACATGGCTATGAAGAAGATTTGCCACATGTGAATGGACGATCGCTCTATGAATATTATCAATCGATGCTCGAGCAAGATATACTCGATATTTACTTGTTAGGTGACTTCGATGAACAGGAAGTGCAAACGTTGGTTCAATCTTGTTTTGCTCGGAAGTCAAGAGCAGCGACACAATACGATCTTGATGTAAAGAAAAAGGCACCTTCAGAACCGAAAGAAATCATAGAACGCCAAAATGTGCAACAAGGTAAGTTGCATTTAGGCTATCGTACGAATATATTGTTTGGCGATGAAGATTATTATGCGTTGCAAGTATTTAACGGTTTATTCGGTGGCTTTCCTTCCTCGAAATTATTTATGAACGTGAGAGAGAAACATAGCCTAGCTTACTATGCTGCTTCTCGATTCGAAAGTCATAAAGGCCTCTTGTTAGTATTCAGTGGTATCGACCCAAAAGATTACCAACAAGCGCATGACATTATATTGAAACAAATGGAAGCGATGAAACGAGGACAGTTTACAACCGAGCAATTAGAAGAAACGAAGAACTTAATTGTGAATCAACTATTAGAGACGATTGATCATCAGCATGGTTTGATTGAAGTGTTATACCATCAAGTTTTATCTGATGTTGATACGACTCCAGAACAAACAATTGAGCAGATAAAAAAGGTTACAACAGATGAAGTAGTTCAAGTAGCGAATAAGATAGCTTTAGACACTACGTACTTCCTAACAAGCGAAGAGGGGGAAGATGCAAATGCATAAAACGTATTATGATCAAATTCAAGAAACGATGTATTCAAAGACGCTTGATAATGGATTGCAAGTCTTCTTATTACCAAAGCAACAAATGGCAAAAACGTTCTCTGTATTTACGACAGAATATGGATCCATTGATCAATCGTTTACACCGATAGGTCAAGATAATTTTGTAACAGTACCAGAAGGGATTGCCCACTTTCTTGAGCATAAATTGTTTGAAAAGGAAGATCGTGATGTGTTTCAAGACTTTACGAAGCAAGGGGCTTCAGCGAACGCATTTACCTCTTTTAATAGTACGGCTTATTTATTTTCCGGAACGAGTAATATAAAGGAAAACGTGAAGACGCTACTCGATTTTGTTCAGGACCCATACTTTTCTAATCAGTCTGTTGAAAAAGAGAAAGGAATCATAGCGCAAGAAATTAGAATGTATGACGACCAACCTGATTGGCGCGCATTCTTTGGGACTATTCAAAGTCTGTATCACCATCACCCAGTTCAAGTAGATATAGCAGGTACGGTTGATTCTATTCAACCTATTACGAAAGAGGATTTATATACGTGTTACCATACGTTTTACCATCCATCGAATATGTCCTTTTTTATGGCAGGTAATTTTGATGCAGAAGAAATGATGGGGTTCATTGAAGCAAACCAGCAAGCAAAGACGTTCCCTGCTCCTGAACCGATTCGTCGTCATTACCCGAACGAACCTCATTCGGTGGCAGAACCTCATAAATTGATTAAGATGCCTGTATCAACAGCTAAATGTATGATTGGTATTAAAGAAGATATGAATCACATAAAAGGGCGTAACGCATTGCAATTGGAAATGATTAAAAGTATGGTTTTAGATCACTTTTTCTCAAAGAGTGGTGCTTTCTATGAAGAACTTTATCAAGCGGGGTTAGTTGATGATAGTTTCTCTTATGAAAGTCATTTAGATAAAACATTTGGCTTCACTATCATTGGTGGAAATACGCGTGACCCGCAAAAGTTTCAACAGCGTGTGAAGAAAATGCTTCATGAATTAAAGGAACGTTCGATATCAGATGAAGAGTTTGAACGGATGAAGAAAAAACGGATTGGGCAGTTTTTACGTTCAATGAATTCGTTAGAGTATATTGCAACAACGTTTGTACAGTACCATCATTTAGGTGTTGATTTGTTTCAAGCGTTGCCAACAATTGAATCATTAACGAAAGAAGAAGTGCTCAATCATTTACAAGCGTGGATTCACGAGGATCGTATTGCTGTTTGTGAAATACAACCAGAAGAAGGATAACGAACAATATGAAAAAAGTATGCTTAATTGTCGGTGCAAGTGGAGATATCGGTCAAGCGATTGCTTATTCATTTGCACAGCAAGGTTATAACTTAATACTTCATTATTATAGTAATGAAGCAAGGGTGAAGCACATCGCTGCCCAATTGGAAGATGATCAAGTATTGCAAACGATTCAAGCCAACCTTTCTACGTCAGAAGGAGCAAAAGAGCTCTGTGCATGCCTTGATTTTCATGTGGATGCGGTTGTTTTTGCAAGTGGCAAAAGTATGGTGAAGCTGTTTCAAGATGTTACCGAGGATGAAATGGATAAAATGTATCATATTCATGTCAAGGCACCTTGGATTATTACGCAACATGTTTTGCCAGCGATGATTCAACGACGGTCTGGAACTATTTTACTTATCTCATCCATATGGGGAGAGATAGGAGCTAGTTGTGAAGTAATCTATTCAGCTGTCAAGGGTGCACAAGATAGTTTCGTTAAAGCGTTAGCTAAGGAAGTGGCTTTGTCTAATGTACGGGTGAACGGCATACGCCCAGGGTATATTGATACGAAAATGAATCATGTTTTTCATGAAGATGAAAAACAAATGTTGTTAGAAGCAATTCCAGCAGGACGTTTCGGTACACCGCAAGAAGTCGCAGATCTTGCAGTATTTTTAGCTTCGCCTCAGGCAGCGTATATTCAAGGTCAAATGTTGAACATTAATGGAGCATGGAGTGGTTAAGAGGGATTTCTTCTTTTGGTGCATAAAAGCTTATGAATCATCAAATGATATGCATGTAAGCTTTGATTGCATAAGGAGGAGTAATACATGTCTGTACTAGATAATTTTGATACGTGGAAAGATTTTCTTGGTGATCGTTTGAATCAAGCTCAACAAGAAGGTTTGAGCGAGCGCGCGGTCTCGGAACTCGCTTATGAGATTGGAGATTATTTAGCAAAACAAGTAGAAGTTAAAAATGATCAAGAAGCAGTATTACGAGAACTGTGGAATGTAGCATCTGAAGAAGAGCAACACACTATCGCTAATATGATGGTGAAATTAGTAAAAAGTGAAGGGTCAATGTAGAAACAGGGGGAGACATTCCCCTTGTTTTTTACATGTTTAGATGTTTAGATTTAAGGTAATGACATAACAGAGTGTATGAAATTATTGTAGAAATACTATCATTCCTTTAATAATAACCTTTTATAAAAGTATAAAATCATTTATTATAATAGTATGTATATATGAAATTCCTAACAGTTCTTTTTTTTTGTTAAGAATCCTTGTTGAGAAAGGGGTTGTGATATGGAAAGAAAGGAATGGTACTTCGAATATGAAATTCAGCATAACCGCCCAGGGTTGTTAGGCGATATTTCTTCTTTACTAGGTATGCTTTCCATTAATATTGTCACGATTAACGGTGTAGAAGATTCAAGAAGAGGTATGCTGTTATTGTGTAAAAATGATGAACAAATAAATCGATTGAAATCCATACTAGAAACCATGGAAACAATAAGCATAACAAAGTTTAGACGTCCAAAACTTAGGGATCGTCTAGCGGTTCGTCATGGACGGTATATACATAGTGATATCGATGATAAAAAGACGTTTCGCTTCGTTCGAGAAGACCTTGGTTTGTTGGTGGATTTCATGGCAGAACTATATAAAAAAGACGGTCACAAACTTATCGGAATTCGAGGAATGCCTCGAGTAGGAAAAACAGAATCGATTGTAGCAGCAAGCGTATCTGCTAATAAACGTTGGCTCTTTGTATCCAGTACGTTATTAAAGCAAACGATTCGAAATCAATTAATTAAGGAAGAAATCTCAACGGATAATTTATATATTATTGATGGGGTTGTCTCAACGAAGCGGGCTAATGAGCGACATTGGGAATTAGTGCGTGAAATAATGCGAATACCGGCAACGAAAGTAGTGGAGCACCCCGACATGTTTGTACGTGCAACAGAATATGAATTAGAAGATTTTGACTATATTATTGAGTTACGTAATACTCATGACGAAGAAATAACATATGAATCAGTTGACAAGCCACAATTTGAACAAAATGATGGCTTTTCCATGTTTGATTTTTAAAATGGAAGGTGTTTATAAAATGGAGATAGGATCTCGATTAAAAGAAGCAAGGGAAGCTAAAAAATTATCCCTTGAAGACGTGCAGCAAGAAACGAAAATTCAAATCAGATATTTACAAGCAATTGAACAAGGTGATTTCGGAATAATGCCTGGGAAATTTTACACGCGTGCATTTATTAAACAATATGCAGAAGCAGTAGGGCTAGATCCGGAAGAATTATTTGAGCAGCACCAAAATGAAATACCTAGTGCATCAGATGATGAATATATTCAATATACGCGTGTCCAAAGACATAAGGAACAATCATCGGATAAGAATTCGATGTGGATGACGATAATTCCAAAAGGGATTATCGCGTTATTGCTTATTGGTATTGTTGTAGTAGCTTACGTTTTCCTTATTCAATCAGGAGGAGATGACGGTAATCATAACGCAGTAGACAGTTCTAAAGCAGGTAATGAAGTAACGTATGAGAAGAACCCTGATACGAACGCAAATAGTGCACCACCTGAACAAGATAAAGAAGATCAAGCTGATAAAGAGGAAGACGAGGAAGAAAAACAAAAGGCTGAAGAGGAAAAAGAGGAAGAAAAGCCAAAAGAGCAGTTAAACTTAGTGGAGAAAGGTTCTGGTACGCGCCCATCTCATGCGTTTGAGTTAGAGAGCCCAGAACAACTTAAATTAGAGTTTGAAGCAACGAATGCTGACAATCCTGAAAGTTATTTAGAAGTAAGAGATGGAAGCGGAAAGGTATACTTTAGTACGATTCTCAATAAAGATAATTCTCCTCAACAATTTGATTTAACTGGTGAAGAGCAAATTGATATTACTATAGGTAGGTCATATCAACTGGATATGAAGATTAACGGAGAAAAAGTAAAATACCCTGTTGATCCAAATGAACGAGATGTACAAGAATTCCACATTACAGTGAAAGACGAATAACAAGGCGGGAGGAGTCATCTGTCGATAGGTGACTCTTTTCTCGTCATATGTATTGCAACTACAGATGGAGGATGTAAATATATGAATATACCAAACCGTATTACGTTATCAAGAATATGCTTAATTCCAATTATTGTTGTGCTTTTATCTATTCCGTTTGATTGGGGAACGATTTCTATTGGAGAAGGAATTTTACCTGTATCTCATTTAGTTGCCGCTATTTTATTTATAATTGCTTCTACTACGGATTGGATTGATGGTTATTACGCTAGAAAACATAACTTAGTAACGAATCTTGGAAAGTTTCTAGACCCATTAGCAGATAAATTACTAGTGTCAGCAGCTTTCATTGCACTAGTTGAATTAGAATTAGCTCCTGCATGGATTGTAACACTAATTATAAGTAGAGAGTTTGCGGTGACAGGGCTTCGTCTAGTTGCAGCTGGCGAAGGAATCGTGCTTGCTGCTAGCCAAATGGGGAAGTTGAAAACATGGATACAAATCATTGCTATTTCTGCTTTGTTGCTGCATAACTATCCATTTTCCTATATACCATTCCCTTTCGCAACGATTGCGCTCTATGCGGCGATGATTATAACGGTTGTTTCAGGAGTCGAGTACTTTGTGAAAAATTGGCACGTTATGAAGGAGTCTAAATAATGAGTAATCAAGTGAAAGCTGAAATACTATCTGTTGGTACGGAATTGTTGTTAGGCCAAATAGCGAATACTAATGCCAAGTGGTTGTCTGCGAGGTTAGCGCAAATGGGCGTTCATATGTACTATCATGGTGTGGTAGGGGACAATGAAATTCGGTTAAGAGAACAATTTTTCCAGGCTAAACAACGTTCCGACTTAGTTATCGTCACTGGTGGATTAGGACCAACTGATGATGATTTAACGAGAGAGGTAGCGTCTGAAGTAATTGGTGCATCTATTCTTGAAGATGAAGAAGCCTTAAAGCGTATCCAAGCCGTTTTTGCTCATCGACCGATGACACCAAATAATCGGAAGCAAGCAAGAATATTACAAGGTTCTACCATTCTACCTAATGATGTTGGGTTAGCCCCCGGGTTTGTTTTAACGAAAGAGGGAACAACGTGGATCTTCTTGCCAGGTGTTCCGAGGGAAATGAAAGCGATTATGGAGCAACATGGATTTGACTACATTCAATCTCGTTTTGCAATCTCTAGTACTATTTACTCCAAAATGCTTAAGTTTGTCGGGATTGGAGAATCACAATTAGAGCATGATGTACACGAATTGATACAAAAGCAAACCAATCCAACAATTGCTCCGCTTGCTTCTGAAGGAGAAGTGGCATTGCGTTTAACCGCCAAGGCTTTTAGTGAACAAGAGGCTAAAGCACTCATTTCTGAAAGTGAACGTATGATTATGCAGCGAGTGGGCTCTTTTTGTTATGGTGCAGATGGGGACACAATTGAACATAAAGTATTTCAATTATTACAAGCATCTGGGGAGCAAATTGCTGCGGCAGAAAGCTTAACAGGTGGGCAGTTTATGAATCAACTCATTTCAATCCCGGGTGCTTCTGCTATATGTAGCGGTGGAATCGTGTGTTACACAGCTTCTGTTAAAGAACACGTATTAAATGTACCGAAGTTACTAATTGAGCAGTATGGAACAGTAAGTGAAGCGTGCGCAATCGAGCTAGCTGTGCAAGTTGCCCGTAAACTCCATTCTTCCATTGGCATTAGTTTTACAGGGGTTGCAGGCCCAAGTGAACTTGAAGGACAATCGGTTGGGACTGTTTATATAGGGATATACCATGCAGGTAAGCAACCATATGCAAAGAAATTTCACTTTCATGGTGATAGAGAAGCGGTTCGCCAACGTAGCGTTAAGAAAGGGTTTGAACTTTTATATCATTATTTGAAATGATTTTTTAGCACTCACGAGTAGGTGAAAAATCGATTTTATCTGTACAATTTTTAAAAAATACAGTATGATTGCATTATGAAAAATAGCGAACATTCATTCGTGTTTTTGTTGGCAAATGGAACAAAACAAGTTATGATATATATAGTTGATATTCAAGGAGGAGAAAATGTGAGTGATCGTAAACAAGCGCTGGATATGGCGCTACGTCAAATAGAAAAGCAGTTCGGTAAAGGCTCTATTATGAAATTGGGGGAACAAGCGAATAAGAAGATAAGTACGGTTCCTAGTGGTTCATTAGCGTTAGATGTTGCTCTTGGTGTAGGTGGCTATCCACGTGGACGAATTGTGGAGATTTATGGACCGGAATCTTCTGGTAAAACAACAGTAGCCCTTCACGCCATTGCAGAAGCACAGCGTCAAGGTGGGCAAGCTGCATTCATCGATGCTGAGCATGCGTTAGATCCAACTTATGCACGCGCCTTAGGGGTTAACATCGAAGAATTATTACTATCGCAGCCTGATACAGGAGAACAAGCGTTAGAAATTGCAGAAGCTCTTGTACGTAGTGGTGCAGTAGATATGGTTGTAATTGATTCTGTAGCAGCATTAGTTCCTAAAGCGGAAATTGAAGGGGAAATGGGAGACTCGCACGTAGGTCTTCAAGCACGACTCATGTCACAAGCGCTTCGTAAACTAGGAGGAGCTATTAACAAATCAAACACTACCGCTATTTTCATTAACCAAATTCGTGAAAAAGTTGGTGTTATGTTTGGTAATCCTGAAACAACTCCAGGTGGTCGCGCCCTTAAGTTCTACTCTTCTGTTCGTCTAGAAGTTCGTCGAGCAGAGTCTTTAAAGCAAGGTAATGAAATGGTTGGGAACAAAACAAAAATTAAAGTCGTGAAAAATAAAGTCGCGCCTCCATTTAGACATGCAGAAGTGGATATTATGTATGGTGAAGGGATTTCTAGAGAAGGAGAACTTCTTGATATTGGAACCGATTTAGACATTGTCACGAAAAGTGGTTCTTGGTACTCGTATGATGGTGATCGTATGGGACAAGGTCGCGAAAATGCCAAGCAATTCTTGAAAGATAATGAAGAAATCTATCAAGAGGTTCACGATAAGATTCGTCAACACTATGGTATGTTTGAACAAAGTGAACAAAGCGAGCAAGTCAATGATAAAGAAGATGCTCAAAATACCCTTGATGTATAATAGTTAGACAAGTAGCCCCTTACCTTTTGAAATTGGTAAGGGGCTATATTTGTTGTTTCCTTGACAATAAGGTTGGGCAAGCTTAAAATTAATATGTATAATTTTCATTTTTCTTGAATAATATTTGAATATTTTATGACAGTGATACTTTTGCGAAAATGAAAATGAAACGTAAAGTACATGCCGACACACATGTATAGAAAGATTTGAATGGCAAAGAGGAGGTGAACGTATGGGGTTTATTGAATTCATCATCTTCATTTTGCTTACCATCGTCGGTATTGTTGTTGGTTATCTGATTCGGAAATCCATTGCAGAGGCGAAGATTTCAAGTGCTGAGGAATTGGCGAAACAAATTGTGGAAGAAGGTCACCGTAATGCGGAGGCTTCTAAGAAAGAAGCGTTGCTAGCGGCGAAAGAAGAAATGCATGTGTTTCGTCAAGAAGCTGAAAATGAAATGAAAGAACGACGTATAGAGCTTCAAAAGCAGGAAAGTCGTTTAGTGCAAAAAGAGGGAAATTTAGATCGTAAAGACGAAACGCTAGATAAGCGAGAGCTAATGCTAGAGAAAAAGGAAGAATCACTAACAGAAAAACAACAACAAATTGAAGAAACGGAAAGCAAAGTGGAGAATTTGAAAGTACAACAGCAATCCGAGCTTGAGCGTATATCTGGTTATACGACAGATCAAGCAAAGCAAGTCATTTTAGACCGTGTAAGCCAAGAGGTTGCTCATGAATCGGCGATACGGATTAAAGAAGCGGAAAATCGGGCTAAAGAAGAAGCTGATAAGAAAGCGAAGAACATTCTTTCCCTTGCTCTTCAGCGTTGTGCTGCAGATCATGTAGCAGAAACCACTGTTTCCGTAGTGAACTTACCTAATGATGAAATGAAAGGGCGTATTATTGGTCGAGAAGGGCGTAATATTAGAACCCTTGAAACATTAACAGGTATAGATTTGATCATCGATGATACGCCAGAAGCGGTTATTCTATCCGGTTTTGATCCGATTAGAAGAGAAATCGCCCGTATTGCACTAGAAAAACTAGTTCAAGATGGTCGAATTCATCCGGCTCGTATCGAAGAAATGGTCGAGAAATCTCGACGTGAAGTGGATGAGTATATTCGAGAAGTTGGTGAACAAACAACCTTTGAAGTTGGCGTTCACGGGTTACACCCAGATCTTGTGAAGATTTTAGGAAGATTGAAATATCGTACAAGTTATGGTCAAAATGTCTTAAAGCACTCCATGGAAGTTGCATACCTTTCTGGGTTACTTGCTGCTGAATTAGGAGAAGATGAAACCTTAGCTCGTCGCGCGGGATTACTGCATGACATTGGTAAAGCAGTTGACCATGAAGTAGAAGGTAGTCACGTTGAAATTGGGGTTGAATTAGCGAAGAAATATGGTGAAAACGATACGGTCGTTAACGCTATTGCTTCTCACCATGGTGATGAGGAAGCGACAACCATTATTTCTGTACTAGTTGCTGCTGCTGATGCATTATCAGCCGCTAGACCTGGTGCACGCAGTGAAACCCTTGAAAACTATATTAAGCGATTAGAGAAGCTAGAAGAGATTTCTGAATCATATGATGGCGTAGAGAAGTCCTTTGCGATTCAAGCTGGTCGAGAGGTTCGTATTATGGTAAAGCCAGAAGAAGTTGATGATTTGAAATCTGTTCAGTTAGCTCGTGATATACGAAATCGGATCGAGGGAGAACTGGATTATCCAGGTCATATAAAAGTGACAGTTGTCCGTGAAACGCGAGCAGTAGAATATGCCAAATAAAGCGATCCAAAGGGGTCGCTTTATTTATGCGAAGAAAAATTGTATACTTTGCATAAATGCTGGTAGAAAGATACAATAAGGCATGAGAATTTTACATTGTGGTAGAGAGGAATTTATATCAAAATGAGGATTTTATTTGTAGGAGATGTCGTTGGCTCTCCAGGTCGAGATATGGTTACAGAATATATGCCAAAGATTAAACAAAAGTACCATCCGAATTTAACCATCATTAACGGTGAGAATGCCGCATCAGGAAAAGGGATCACACAAAAAATTTATCAACAATTTATGGAATCGGGAGCGCAAGCCATAACATTAGGGAACCATGCTTGGGACAAAAGAGAAATATTTGATTTTATTGATGATGCAAACAACATGGTTCGTCCAGCGAATTTCCCTGAAGGTACACCTGGTAAAGGAATGTCATTTATGAAAGTGAATGATAGAGAAGTAGCGGTCATTAACTTACAGGGACGCACATTTATGTCGCCACTAGAAGACCCATTTAAAGTAGCAGATGAACTTATTGAAGAAGCAAAAAAAAGGACAAATATAATTTTTGTTGACTTCCATGCAGAAGCAACGTCCGAGAAACTAGCGCTTGCGTGGTATTTAAATGGGCGAGTTAGTGCGATTGTTGGGACGCATACTCATGTACAAACAGCCGATGAACGAATTCTTCCTAATGGCACAGCCTATATTACAGATGTGGGTATGACAGGGCCATATGATGAAATATTAGGTACAGATAAAGAAGCTGTCATCAAGAAATTCCAAACGAGCCTGCCAGTACGTTTTGAGATACCTAAAAAAGGAAGAACACAATTGAGTGCTTGTTTAATAGATATCGATAAGGAATCTGGCAGAGCGACTAGCGTGAAGCGCATTTTAATTAATGACGATCATCCTTTTCTTGACTAATTGTTTGTATTTTTCGAAATATTCATGCATAATGGTAGTGTGGGGAATAACTTCCAACTCCATGAATATAGTAGAAGAGGAACAATTATTAGGATATGAAGGAGGAACTAGTCATGGAAATATTGAAAGTGTCATCTAAATCTAACCCTAACTCAGTAGCAGGAGCCCTTGCGAATGTGCTAAGAGAACGTGGTTCAGCTGAAATTCAAGCAATTGGTGCGGGTGCTTTAAACCAAGCGGTAAAAGCGGTGGCTATTGCTCGAGGTTTTGTCGCTCCTAGTGGAGTTGATTTAATTTGTATTCCTGCCTTTACGGACATTTTGATTGACAACGAAGAACGTACAGCCATTAAATTAATTATTGAACCTAGATAATGTATGTATGATACCTGTTTGCCATCAAGCAAACAGGTTTTCCTTTTATATAAATAGAAAAGGGGGAATAGTATTGATTATCGATGCTCATTGTGATGTTTTATGGAAACTATGGTCTAATGAACATTTGTCTTTCCACAACAGTGAAGAATTAAGGGTAAATTATGAGAAATGGAAAAATAGCCATGTAAAAGTACAGTGTTTCGCCATTTTTGTACCTGAGGAAGTACCTAGTGAACAACAATTCCAAGTGGCTTTGAAAATGGTCGATTTATTCTATGAACGGATTATTGAACCCTATGATGAAATTCAAGTAATTACATGTCAGGAGGATGTGCTCAACCTACAGCCTCACGAAAAAGGAGCCATGTTAACGTTAGAAGGATGTCATCCAATAGGAGAAGATATTGTAAAATTGAAGACATTGTTGCGACTCGGTGTCCAAGCGGTCGGACTTACGTGGAACCAAGCGAATGCGGTATGTGACGGAATTGGCGAGGAAAGAGGGGCTGGTTTGTCATCATTTGGAAAGCGAGTAGTATCCGTATTGAATGAGTACCGAATATGGACCGACGTATCCCATTTGTCGTACCAAGGGTTTTGGGATGTCATGAAGCTAGCCGAATATCCGATGGCTTCTCATTCAAACGCATATGCTCTAGCTCCGCATCCAAGAAATTTAGATGATGAACAGGTAAAAGAGCTCATTTCAAGAGATGCTTTTATCGGTGTTACATACGTTTGCCCGTTTTTAACGCAAAAGGACGTGGCGACAACCGACGATATTATCCGTCATCTCGAATATATTATCTCTCTTGGAGGTAGTGACGTTGTGGGACTCGGATCTGACTTTGATGGTACATCTTGCGTCATCGAAGGGATAATAGACTATACTGATTACGATGATTTCGAACGTCTATTACAACAGCAATTCCCTCCATCTTTGTTTGCGAATATTACTTATCAAAATTTTATCGCTCATTTTCCTAAGTGATGTAAGGAGAAACCGAACAAATTGTCCAGGAAAACGCGTGCAAACCGAGAAAAGCTGCTGCTAAGTAGAATGAGTTAATGGCCCTTTTTTATGAAAGGGTTATTTTTTTGAAATAAAATTCACGTTCAACGGCAGCGCAAAAAGGGAGCCTAATGCGGTTTTGGAGAAAGCGCTTACCTAACGTACTCAAATGTTTTTTCTGTGAGGACACATAAAAGAAAATATTCTGGATTTATTTATCATACATTATTATAATAGTGTTATAAGGGAATTTATAGTTGGGATGTGTCTTTTATGAGTGGAATGATGAAGGCTTTAGTGAAGCATCATCGTGGAGGGGGAGCCCAGTTAAAAGAAGTGCCGATACCGGTTATTGGCGAAGGCGAAGTGTTGATAAAAGTGAAGGCCACATCAATTTGTGGTACAGATGTCCATATCTACAACTGGGATGATTGGTCAGCTAGTAGAGTGAATCCTCCCTATGTGTTTGGACATGAGTTTGCAGGAGAAGTTGTTGAAGTGAGCAAATCTGCTACGAGGGTAAAGGTGGGTGATTATGTAAGCGCTGAAACTCATATTGTGTGCCATCGATGCCCGCAATGTTTAACAGGTCAATATCATATTTGTGACAATACGAAAATTATTGGAGTGGATACACAAGGTTGTTTCGCTCAATACGTCGCTGTGCCAGAGGAGAACTTGTGGGTGAATCCTGCTACTTTACCGGCAGATATTGCTTCCATCCAAGAGCCGATGGGAAATGCTGTTCATACGGTTTTGAATGGAGATGTGACGAGTAAGTCGGTTGCCGTCATTGGTTGTGGTCCGATTGGCTTAATGGCAGTAGCCGTAGCGAAAGCGGCGGGAGCTTCTCAAGTACTAGCGTTTGATTTAAACCCTTATCGGTTACAACTAGCAAAGGACATGGGAGCAACAACGGTTATTCATTCTGATGAAGAAGACCCTGTCACGGTTGCGAAACAAAAGACGAATGGATTCGGTGTGGACGTCGTATGTGAGATGAGTGGTCATCCGTTGGCGATGGACCAAGGGTTTAAAATGGTGGCAAATGGAGGGCGTGTAGCGATATTAAGCTTGCCAGTGAAACCGGTTACGTTAGATGTGACGAATGATATCGTGTTTAAGGGTGTTTATGTGCAAGGAATTACGGGTAGGAAGATGTTTGAAACGTGGCAGCAAGTTTCAAGATTGTTAGAAGCAAATCAAGTGAATATGCAATCGCTTATTACGCATCACTTACCTCTTGAGGAATTTGAACAGGGGTTTGCGTTAATGAATGAAGGAATGTGTGGGAAAGTGGTATTGTACCCAAATGAATGATGATACATTAGGAGGTTTTTAAACGTGAAAGGATTTGAATATCTACAGCAAGAGTTAGATCAAATGAAGGCAAATGGTACGTTTCGGGAACTTATACCATTAGAGTCTAAGCAAGGTTCTCGGGTTACAATCAAAGGAAAAGAAGTTATCCAATTATCTTCTAACAATTATTTAGGGTTAACAGACCACCCAAGATTGAAAGAAGCTGCATTACAAGCGATTGAACGTTATGGTGCTGGTACGGGTTCTGTTCGGACGATTGCAGGTACATTAACGATGCATGAGCAATTTGAACACAAGTTAGCCAAATTTAAGCATACAGAAGCGGCTCTCGTCTTCCAGTCTGGTTTTACAACGAACCAAGGTGTGCTTTCCTCCATGTTAACAGACCAAGATGTCGTGATTTCGGATGAATTAAACCACGCTTCGATAATTGATGGGATTCGGTTAACGAAAGCAGGGCGTAAAATTTATAAACATGTCGATATGCAATCTTTAGAGGAGAGGTTACGAGAATCGGAATCGTATCGAACGAAGCTAATCGTAACAGATGGTGTATTCTCCATGGATGGAAATATTGCACCGCTTCCTGAAATTGTAGAGTTAGCCGAGCGATACGGTGCTCTAGTCATGGTAGATGATGCCCATGCAAGCGGGGTGCTTGGAGATAATGGACGAGGAACAGTAAACCATTTCGGTCTTGATGGTCGCGTGCATATTCAAGTAGGTACACTAAGTAAAGCGATAGGTGTTCTAGGGGGATATGTAGCTACAACGCAAACGTTAAAAGACTATCTTATTCATAAAGGTCGACCTTTTTTATTTAGTACCTCTCATCCTCCTGCAGTAACTGCTGCGTGTGAAGCGGCAATAGATGTTTTGCTAGAAGAACCAGAATTAATAGACAAACTGTGGGACAATACGAAATTCTTCAAACAAGGCCTTGAGCAATTAGGGTTTGATATAGGAATTAGTAAAACGCCCATTACCCCGGTTATGATTGGAGACGAATCGCTAACACATCGTTTCTCGGACGAACTATTTAAAGAAGGTGTATTTGCTCAAGGGATTGTTTACCCTACCGTACAAAAAGGCCAAGGCCGTGTACGTACCATAGTAACAGCTGAACATTCGCAAGAAGCATTACAAGAAGCGTTACATGCATTTGAAAAAGCTGCTAAGACGTTAAACATTTTATAGCGCATGTAAAGGGGCTAACACAAGCTCCTTTTCTTTTTGTTGATCCTCTTAAATACTACCTATCTTCTTTCTTTTTTGAAGTGTGGCTGATATAATATTACAGTTAGAGGGATCGTTAGGAAAGGAGTTCTCTGAAAATGAATGAACAACAAAGAAAAGAACTAAATCAAATAAAAGAAAATCCAACGGACAGAAAATCCGCTCAGGATAAACCTTTAAAAGAAAAAACATCAGCAGATTTTGCTAAGTATTTTGAAACGACGTATCAACCACCTTCTTTAAAAAATGCTAAAAAACGTGGTAAAGAAGATGTGAACGTCCATTATGACTTTGATATTCCAGAAGATATCGCACGTATTGGGGAAGGTAAGAAATTTCTTATTCGTACGTATGGCTGTCAGATGAACGAACACGATACGGAAATTATGGCAGGTATCCTTACTGATATAGGATATGAATCAACGTCGGATACAAACGAGGCCGACATTATTCTGTTAAATACGTGTGCCATTCGTGAAAACGCAGAGAACAAAGTGTTTGGTGAAATTGGTCATCTTAAACCGTTAAAGCAAGAGAAGCCAGATCTTATTATTGGTGTTTGCGGCTGTATGTCACAAGAAGAATCTGTTGTGAACCGCATTTTGCAAAAACATCCATTCATTGACTTAATTTTTGGTACGCATAACATTCATCGACTGCCACAATTAGTGAAGGAAGCAATGTTTAGTAAAGAAATGGTTGTTGAAGTATGGTCTAAAGAAGGAGATATCGTGGAGAATCTTCCGCGGCAGCGTAAAGGTAGTATTAAAGCTTGGGTGAACATTATGTACGGTTGTGACAAGTTTTGTACGTATTGTATCGTTCCTTATACTCGCGGGAAAGAACGTAGCCGCTTGCCACAAGATATTATACAAGAAGTTCGTCAATTAGCGGCACAAGGGTATAAGGAAATTACCTTGCTCGGCCAAAACGTAAACGCCTACGGGAAAGACCTTGATATGGAGTACGGTTTAGGTGATCTGATGGATGAAATTCGTAAAATTGATATTCCGCGCGTTCGTTTTACGACTTCTCACCCTCGTGACTTTGATGACCGTTTAATTGAAGTACTTGCTAAAGGAGGTAACCTACTAGATCATATTCATTTGCCAGTACAATCAGGTAGTTCAGAAGTATTGAAGATTATGGCTCGTAAATATACGAGAGAACGTTATCTAGAACTTGTACACAAAATTCGTGAAGCGATGCCGAATGCTACTCTTACAACGGATATTATTGTAGGTTTCCCAAATGAAACGGAAGAGCAATTCCAAGAAACATTATCTTTAGTAGAAGAAGTAGGGTTTGAAGGAGCTTACACATTTATTTATTCACCACGAGAAGGTACACCAGCAGCTAAGATGAAAGATAATGTACCAATGGAAGTGAAGAAAGAGCGTTTGCAGCGATTGAATGCACTTGTGAACCACCAAGCGGCAGAAACAATGAAGAAATATGAAGGTGAAATGGTTGATGTGTTAGTAGAAGGAGAAAGTAAGAAGAATCCAGATGTATTAGCTGGCTACACGCATCGTAATAAGCTAGTAAACTTCAGGGCACCTAAATCATTAATTGGTGAAATTGTCCAAGTGAAGGTAACAAAAGCAAAAACATGGTCTCTAGATGGAGAATTAGTCCAAACGGCAGAGGTGAAATCATAAATGGCAAACTATACGAAAGAGCAAGTAATGGAGCAAGTGCAACAGTTATCTATGGCTATTGCAAACACGCCAGAGATTGATCGCTTCAAGGAAGTAGAAGCGAAGATAAATGAAAATGAAAAAGTTCAACAATACATTAACCGAATAAAGAAATTACAAAAACAAGCTGTCAATTTTCAATACTATGAAAAGACCGAAGCATTAAAGAAGGTCGAAAAAGAAATTGAACGCCTTCAAGATGAATTAGATGCCATACCGGTTGTACAGGAGTTCAAAGAAACACAAGTAGATGTAAACGACTTCCTTCAACTTGTAACAACGACGATTGCCAATCAAGTAACGGATGAAATTATTCGCGATACAGGTGGCGATTTATTGCAAGGGACGACTGGTTCAGCACTACAAGCTGGTAGTTCTTGTGATCATTAAAGTGACAGAAGAGCACTCTTACGTATAAGGGTGTTCTTTTTTTATGGGAAGCATTTTTTTTAGGATGACGGAATACATATGGTGTATGGAGGATTGTGAGAATATTTTCGTAAATATTTATGGGCTTTTGCATACAATGTAACAGGTTATCATTTCACGAATGTCTAATTATGATCCTGGTAACTGTTTCGTGCACTTCGGGCGTTTGTCATGCATATAATGGCAATGAACAAAGAAGAAGGAGGTTGGGCTCTTATGTCGTTTTTTAATCAAGAATACCGTGAGATTATTACGAAAGCAGTTTGTGGTAAAGGGCGGAAGTTTACCCAGGATACCCATACTGTTACTCCATCTCATCGCCCAACAAGTATATTAGGTTGTTGGGTAATCAACCATATGTATAACGCAAAGAAAAAAGGGGATTATGTAGAGGTATCAGGAAGTTACGATATTAACGTTTGGTATTCGTATAACGATAATACGAAAACAGAAGTCGTTACAGAGAGAGTACATTATACGGATAAAGTTCGGTTGTCTGTGCAGGATGAGAATTGCCTCGATTGCGATTTTGAAGTGATGGCGCGTGTCATTCAACAACCGAACTGTTTAGAAGCACGAATTGCTAATCACGGGCATAAGATTGTTGTCGATGTAGAGCGTGAATTTATTGTTGAAATCGTAGGTGAAACGAAGTTATGTGTAAAAGTGGACCCAGATGGATGCATGCAAGATGATGACGATTGCCTCTATGATGTAACCGATGAGGAGTTGGCATCTGTTGATCCAGACTTCCTTGCTCACAAAGAAGAAGAATAAGAAAGAGGCCCTAAGTTTAGGGTCTTTTTTGTTGTGCCACTTTTATTAGAGGGAATAAGGTTGATGTGATATAATGAAACACATGTGAAATACGTTGGGGGATTTAGAAATGGCAAAATATACACCAATGATGCAGCAATATGTAAAAATCAAGGCACAGTACCGAGATGCCTTTTTATTTTTTCGATTAGGTGACTTTTATGAAATGTTTTTTGAGGATGCGACGAAAGCAGCTCAAGAATTAGAAATAACATTAACAAGTAGAGATGGTGGAGAGAATGGACGTATTCCGATGTGTGGAGTGCCATTTCACGCTGCTGATAATTATATTAAAACGCTTGTAGAACGTGGGTATAAAGTGGCGATTTGCGAGCAGATACAAGATCCGAAAGAGGCTAAAGGAGTTGTAGAGCGCGAAGTTGTTAAGCTAGTAACTCCTGGTACTGTGATGGAAGGTGCGATGCTGAAAGAAGAGGAGAATAATTACCTTGCTTCCTTAACCCCATTTGAAGACGATACATACGTTATTGCTTACAATGATTTAACCACTGGTGAAAATAGTGTTGCATTAGTGACCGACGGTTTTGATGGTGTGTTAAGTGAATTGTTTAATCGACCTGTAAAAGAAGTAGTGGTACCGACTACATTGCCAGTAGAACAAAAGAACGGATTGGCCGATCGACTTGGTGTAACGGTATCAGAAGAAGATTGTGAGGAATTAGAAGACGATGTGATGGCGCTTGTTGTTGAATTACAATTGCCTAAACTAAAAGTCGGTTTCGCTCGATTGTTTCATTATTTAAAAGCAACCCAAAAACGTGCGATGGATCATTTAAAGCCTGTTCAATATATAGAATTGCAACAATTTATGAAGTTAGATATGTATTCTAAGCGTAATTTGGAGTTAATGGAAACCATTCGCAAACAAGGAAAAAAAGGTAGTTTGTTATGGGTGTTAGACCAAACAGTTACGTCTATGGGTTCGCGGTGTTTAAAGAAGTGGATGGAGCGGCCACTTCTTCAAAAGGACTTAATTGAAAAGCGCTATAATCAAGTCGAAGGGTTTCAAGAGCAGTTTTTTGAACGGGAATCATTAAGAGAAGCTTTACGCTCGGTATATGACTTAGAGCGCTTAGCAGGTCGTGTATCATATGGGAATGTGAATGCTAGAGATTTAATTCAATTAAAGCAGTCACTTAGTAAAATTCCTGAAATAAAGCGTCTGTTAGCTGACTTTGCGGAACCACAATTACAACAGTTGGGAGAGCGACTGGACTGTTTACACGAAGTCTATCAAGTTCTAGAAGATAGTATTCAAGAAGACCCACCGATAACAATAAAAGAAGGTGGATTGATCAAAGATGGTTACCACAGCCAACTCGATGACTACCGTGACGCAGCTCGTAATGGAAAAAAGTGGATTGCTCAATTAGAGAAACAGGAGCGAGAATTAACGAATATTAAATCGCTAAAAGTCGGTTATAATCGGGTGTTCGGCTATTACATTGAGGTGACGAAAGCAAACTTGCACTTGTTACCAGCAGGTCGATATGAGCGTAAGCAAACATTAACGAATGCAGAGCGTTATATTACCCCAGAACTGAAAGAGAAAGAAACACTTATATTAGAAGCACAAGAAAAAAGTGTTGACCTAGAATATGAGCTATTTGTAAAAGTAAGAGAGCAAGTGAAATCGTATATTCGTCCTTTGCAGTTGCTAGCAGAACAAATCGCTTCTATTGACGTTCTTCAAGGCTTTGCCACCGTAAGTGAACAAAATGGTTATACACGTCCTGAAATAGGAGATAACCAGAACGTTGTCATTAGGCAAGGCCGACATCCTGTTGTGGAAAAAGTGATGAAAGATGCGCAGTTTGTTCCAAATGATGTGGAAATGAAAGATGATTCCACGATCCTTCTGATTACAGGTCCGAACATGAGCGGGAAGAGTACGTACATGCGACAACTTGCTTTAACAGCTGTGATGGCACAAATCGGTTGTTTCGTTCCGTGTGAACAAGCGCAGCTCCCGATCTTTGATCAAATTTTTACGAGAATTGGAGCAGCTGATGATTTAGTATCTGGCCAAAGTACGTTTATGGTTGAGATGATGGAAGCGAAGCATGCATTAACAAAAGCGACTGAGCGTAGTCTTATTTTGTTAGATGAAATCGGACGTGGGACAAGTACGTATGATGGTATGGCGCTAGCCCAAGCGATCGTGGAATATATTCATGAGGAAATCCATGCGAAGACCATGTTCTCGACGCACTATCATGAGCTTACGAGTTTAGAAGAAGACTTACAACAGTTAATGAATGTACATGTGCGTGCAGAAGAGTATGAAGGGAAAGTTGTATTCCTGCACCAAATTCAAAAAGGCGCAGCAGATCAAAGTTACGGTATTCACGTAGCTAAACTTGCGCAGCTCCCTACTACACTAATTGAACGGGCAAATGCTATTTTAGTGCAATTAGAAGGTGCACCTTCCGAGCGTCCTGTCGTCAAAGAGCAACCAAATGACAGGCAACTAAGTTTATTTACTGCTCATGAAGAAACGGAGCAACTGCACGTTAAGCAGCCGGTTTCGCAAACGGAACAATCCGTAATGCAACAATTGAAAGAACTGGATTTGCTAGAGTTAAATCCAATTGAAGCAATGAATCACTTGTATCATTTACAAAAACAGTTAAAGAAACAATAAGGAAGGGATTCGTATGGCGACGATACGACAAATGCCAGATGCATTAGCAAATAAAATTGCAGCCGGTGAAGTGGTCGAGCGCCCTTCTTCAGTTGTGAAAGAATTAGTGGAAAACAGTATAGATGCAGGGAGCACGTGGATTAAAGTTGAACTAGAAGAAGCGGGATTAGCGAAAATAAAAATAATCGACAATGGTAAAGGTATGGCGGAGGGGGATTGCGAGCGAGCGTTTCTCCGTCATGCGACGAGTAAAATTATAGACGAAAGAGATTTGTTCCGCGTTCGTACCTTAGGTTTCCGAGGAGAAGCACTTGCGAGTATAGCCGCCGTTAGTCGCTTGACGATACGAACGTCAACAGGCGAGCAAGCGGGAACATTTCTTTCGTTAGCTGGTGGAAAAATAGAGGAGAAGGATAAGTGCGATGCCCGAAAAGGAACAGAAATCACGGTGGCAAGCTTGTTCTATAATACACCTGCTCGGTTAAAATATATGAAGACAATTCATACAGAGCTTGGGCATATTACAGATGTAATGAATCGAATGGCGCTTTCCCATCCAACCATACGCTTTGAATGTTGGCACGGTGATAAAAAGCTGATGCAAACGAACGGTAGAGGGGATTTATTGCACGTTATTGCGCAAATTTACGGCATGAATACTGCGCGTAAAATGGTGCCGATTCATCATGAAACGTTAGATTTTACGATCAAAGGATATATTGCGAAACCGGAAGTAACACGTGCTTCTCGAAATTATATGTCCACTTTGGTAAACGGTCGTTACATTCGTAATCATACTGTCAACCGAGCGGTACTGCAAGGATACCATACATTGCTTCCAATAGGTCGCTACCCGATCGTCGTAGTAGAAATTGACATGGATCCAATTTTAGTCGATGTAAATGTTCATCCAGCTAAGTTAGAAGTGCGTTTTAGTAAGGAAAAAGAGTTATTTGACGCCATGCAAGAGGCTGTGACACAAGTGTTTAAACAGCAAGCGTTAATTCCTGAAGTAAATCAAGCGCCAAAGCGTGTCAAAGAAAAAGACTCTGTCCAAGATGCTTTTTCTTTTGAAGAACGACCGCCTTTATCTAAAAAGGAACTGAAAAAAGCACCTGAACACCCGCTTGTTCGAGAGCCGGATTACGTTCCTGAATGGTTGCAACAAGCGTCTACCAATCAAACGGAAGCGACAAAAGTTGAACAGAGTGAAACAATAGAAGAGCAGGAAGTGAACGTATCTGATGGGAATCAACATGCTCAAACAGAGACGTCAAGAGTTCCTATCATGTACCCTATTGGACAACTTCATGGTACGTATATTCTGGCACAGAATGAAAATGGCTTATACATTGTGGATCAGCATGCAGCTCAAGAACGTATTAAGTATGAATTCTTTCGTGATAAGTTGGCAACACCAGCAAAGGAAGCACAAGAATTGCTTGTACCAATGACGTTTGAAGTATCTCAATCAGAAGCAATTCTCTTGAATCAACATTTGGAAGAGTTAAAGCAAGTCGGATTATGGATGGATTCTTTCGGGGAGAAAACATTTATTGTACGGTCCCATCCTCATTGGTTCCCAAAAGGGGAAGAGCAAGAAATTATTCAAGATATGTTCCAACAAGTTTTGGATAAACAAAAAGTCGATATAAAGACGTTAAGAGAAGAAGCGGCAATTATGATGTCTTGTAAAGGGTCAATTAAAGCAAATCAGTTTTTAACTGAAGAAGATATGCGCCAATTACTTGAAGATTTACGCCTATCTTCAGACCCGTTTACATGCCCGCATGGACGTCCAATCATTGTGCATTTTTCTCAATATGAGATGGAAAAAATGTTTAAACGGGTAATGTAACGAACTGATGGGGGGATAAAAATGGATCGAAAAATGTTGCATGAACGAGTATATGCTCTTAAATACGTAATGGAAGGTGGTCAAGTCCACTTAGGTGCTGCGCAACGTAGCGTTGAATATGACTTAGAACAAGTTCGTACGGCAAGCGATGGAATGATTGACCCGGAATCTGTTTCACAACAAATTATAGACATTGTAGAAGCAACATTAGAAAACGAGCATTAAATTCAGGGAGAATACTCACAACTTCTCCCTGTGAAAAGGGAAGTGAAGTATTTGAAGCAAACGATTATTGCCATTGTAGGTCCAACAGCAGTAGGTAAAACGAGGTTAAGTGTGGAAATAGCTCGGCGATATAATGGAGAAATTATTAGCGGGGATTCTATGCAAATATACAAACACATGGATATAGGGACGGCAAAGGTTACAACAGAAGAACAACAAGGCGTTCCTCATTATATGCTTGATATTAAACAACCTGATGAAAGTTTTTCGGTTGCGGAATTTCAGCGTCGCGTACAAAGACATATTGAGGAAATATCTTCAAGAGGGAAATTGCCAATCATTGTTGGTGGGACAGGACTGTACATCCAATCTGTTTTATATGATTTTCAATTTTCCGAGCAAGAGCGAGATGAAGAGTTCCGAGCCGAATTAGAAGCACAAATGGCTTGCGAAGGGATAGAACCTTTAATGGAAAAGTTGAAGGAAGTAGATCCGAAACAAGCAGCGAAAGTGCATCCGAATAACAAACGTCGTGTATTACGAGCACTTGAAGTATATGAAAAAACAGGGATGACGATGAGCGAATACCAAGAAAAGCAAAAGAAAGATTCCCCGTACAACCCTATTTTAATCGGTTTACATATGGAGCGGGAAGCTTTGTACAATCGGATTAATCAACGAGTTGATCTTATGATCGAGCAAGGGTTAGTCGAAGAAGTTAGCCACCTGTATAATCAAGGCTTTGAACACGCTCAAAGTATGCAAGCAATTGGCTATAAAGAAATGGTTCCGTATATAAAAGGGGAGATTGCCTTAGAAGATGCCATTGCAACTTTAAAGCAAAACTCACGGCGTTATGCTAAGCGCCAATTAACTTATTTTCGCAATAAGTTACATGTCGATTGGTATGAAGTTTCCGAGCAAACCGTTACAAAAAAGTTTGAAGAAATTTTAACAGATTTAGCAGGAAAGCTGTAAAAATTAGCGAATTACATTATAGTATAGATAGAAAAGAGGAGGAGTATCATGGCACAATCAGTTAATATTCAAGATCAATTCTTAAATCAACTTCGGAAGGATCATGTACAAGTTACCGTCTTTTTAACGAACGGATTTCAGCTTCGCGGTGTCGTGAAAGCATTTGATAATTTTACCGTTTTACTTGAAACGGATGGAAAACAGCAATTATTATTTAAACATGCGATATCTACATTTGCTCCGGTGAAGGCGATTACGCTTGAATAAGAATAGGTAACAATTGTGAATGGGTGCTTTTTTGGCACCTGTTTTCTTTTTTATTGGGCGTTTGTCACACCTTTAATGCACCATGCGTATAATGGTGTTGAATAAGGGGTGATAAAGGTGGATACGCAAGTCACTTATAAACGTAACGGTCAAATTAATGTGATGTTTCAAGAAAGAAAAAGTGAACTAGAACAAATAGATAAAGCGTCGAAATCATACTTAACAAACCCTTTCGAAGCGATTGATGCAGAGTTTACAGATTTTATTGGTTTAGAGTCATTAAAAGGGACGATTAAAGAAATCTATGCCAGTATCATCGTCAATCAAAAAAGGCAAGCTGTGGGATTAAAGCCGTCTCAACAAGTGCTTCATATGATGTTTAAAGGGAATCCCGGCACAGGAAAAACAACCGTCGCCCGTAAATTAGCGAAACTTTTTTTCGAAATGAATGTACTGTCTAAAGGGCATTTTATCGAGGCTGAACGGGCAGACCTTGTTGGGGAATATATTGGACATACAGCACAAAAAACGAGAGATTTAATCAAGAAAGCCATGGGAGGTGTGCTGTTTATTGATGAAGCATATTCTTTAGCTAGAGGTGGAGAAAAGGACTTTGGCAAGGAAGCAATTGACACGATGGTGAAACATATGGAGGATCATCACAATGACTTTATTCTCGTTCTGGCAGGTTACCCGAATGAAATGGAACGGTTTCTTCGATTAAATCCAGGCTTGCACTCTCGCTTCCCGCTAATCTTAGAATTTGATGATTATTCGGTGGATGAACTATTATCCATTGCAAAGCAAATGCTTGCGGAACGAGAGTATGAATTAGCGAAAGATGCTGAATGGAAACTGAAGGATCATTTAATGAAGAAACAACACCAAAAAGAGGAAAGTTTCTCTAACGGAAGATACGTGCGCAACGTGATTGAACAGTCTATTCGTAAACATGCCATGCGTCTTATGAAACAAAATCGATACAGTTCTTATGAATTAAAGACGTTAACGAGTAAAGATATCACTTTAGATGTCATGTAAGGTAGCGATTGTTAAGCCAAATGCCTTCTGTGTATTTGGCCCTTTTCGCTTTAATGTTCGTGATCGTAAAGGATACATTCGCAATAAAAGAAGTGGTTTGTTATGATAGGTAAGGTTAGTACATTGTAAATGAGGGATGGTATGAATCAACGAGAAAGAGTTTTGATTGCTGCGTGTCAGTTGCCGAATCAAGATGACGAACGCTTTCAATCATCATTAAATGAATTAGTATCTTTAACGGAAACAGCTCACGGAGAAGTTGTAAGCATCGTTACACAAAAACGTCAACGAATACATCAAGCTTATTATATTGGAACAGGTAAAGTAGAAGAAATGAACGTGTACATAGAGCAAGAACAAATCGATTTGGTTATTTTTAATGATGAACTGACGCCTAGCCAAATGAATCATTTAGCAGATTTCTTGGAAGTCCGTATTATTGACCGTACGCAATTGATTTTAGATATCTTTGCGAGTCGTGCGAATACGAGAGAGGGGAAGTTACAAGTCGAGCTTGCGCAAATGTCTTACTTGTTACCTCGTTTACACGGTCAAGGTAAAAATCTATCAAGGCTTGGTGGCGGAATTGGGACAAGAGGACCAGGGGAAACCAAGCTTGAATCAGACAGGCGGCACATATTAAGAAGAATGGATGATATTAAACGGCAAATGGAGCAAGTAGCAAAACAACGATTGCAATATCGGAAGCGAAGGAAAGAAAACCAAGCATTTCAAATCGCCATTGTCGGTTATACGAATGCTGGAAAATCTACGTTGTTTAATCGGATGACAGATAGCGAATCTTTTGAAGAAAATCAGCTTTTTGCAACGCTTGATCCGTTAACGAGACAAGTACAATTAACGAGCGGCTTCCACGTGTTGATGTCAGATACAGTAGGTTTTATACAAGATTTACCAACCGCGCTTATTGCGGCTTTTCGATCAACTTTAGAAGAAGTGACAGAAGCGGATTTTATCCTACATGTCGTTGATGCCTCACACCCTGATCATGCGGAACACGAGAAAACGGTACAGAAGCATTTAGAACAGTTAGAGGCTCATCACATTCCTATGCTTACCGTCTATAATAAAATGGATTTAGTAACCGAGACGTTTGTACCTGTTTCTGTTCCGCATATTACTATTAGTGCGTATCAAATGGATGACATTCATCGCCTGTTTAAAAGGATAGAAGAAGTTATCTTAAAACAATTTGTTGCTTATCAATTATATGTAAAGCCATCAGAAGCGGACTATTTACATCGGCTTAGTCGTCAGTCCATTGTAACAGAGCAAACCTTTCTTGAGGAACAAGAGCTATATATTGTCAAAGGCTACATTCACACAGAGCACCCGATGTATTATCAAATGAGAATAGACAATTAAAGGAGTAAGAAACAAACATGCATAACAACATAGAAGAAATCGTCAAACAAACAGAACAAGATATTAAACCAATACATGAAAAAATCGGCAAACTAGTTGAATATAACCAAGAAAGAGTGTTACGTGCTTTTCAACAAGAGCGCGTAAGTGATGCTCATTTTAATTCTACAACTGGTTATGGATACGATGACTTTGGGCGAGAGAAGCTAGAGGCGATTTATGCTTCGATATTTGGTGGAGAAGATGCTTTGGTTCGTCCACAAATTGTTTCAGGCACTCATGCAATTACGGTGGCGTTATTCGGTTTATTACGCCCTCATGATGAATTGTTATATATAACTGGGCGTCCTTATGATACGTTAGAAGAAATTGTTGGATCTCGCGGTACAAATAATGGCTCTTTAAAAGAGTTTGGCATTGATTACAATCATGTCGCATTGACGGAAGAAGGGAAAGTAGATTTTGAACGTGTGAAGCAAATGATAAACGAGAGAACAAAAGTCATTGGTATTCAACGTTCCAAAGGCTATGCGGACAGACCGTCGTTTACTATTGCACAAATAGAAGAAATGATTCGTTTTGTAAAACAAATAAATCCGAATGTGTATGTGTTTGTCGATAATTGTTATGGAGAGTTTGCGGAAGAATTAGAACCACTTCATGTAGGTGCGAATATTATAGCGGGTTCATTAATTAAAAACCCAGGTGGCGGTATTGTTCGTACAGGCGGCTATATTGTGGGAGATGAAGCTTTAGTCGAACAATGTGCAAATCGTTTAACTGCACCAGGACTTGGAAAAGAAACAGGAGCAACGTTACATACGTTACAGGAGATGTTTCAAGGTATATTTTTAGCCCCACATGTAGTAGGTGAAGCGATGAAAGGTGCGGTATTTACTGCGCGTATGCTAGAACACCTCGGTTTTACTTCTTCACCGAGTTATGATGAGAAGCGAACCGATTTGATTCAGTCTGTATCCTTTCAAACAGCTGAGCAGATGGTTGCTTTTTGTCAGGAAATACAATATGCTTCCCCAATTAATTCACACGTGAAGCCGTACCCAAGCCCAATGCCTGGATATGAAAGTGATGTCATTATGGCAGCAGGGACGTTTATACAAGGTGCCAGTCTAGAATTAACAGCTGACGGCCCGATTCGTCCGCCATATATGGCATTTGTGCAAGGTGGTTTAACATATGAACACGTGAAAATCGCTATTAAAGCGGCGGTGAATAAGTTAATTACAGAATAAACGGAAAGGGTAGTCAAATGGCTACTCTTTTTTTTTTGATGTGCGCCCTGCATGGGCGAAAACTTGGT
>NZ_AVPG01000018.1 GCF_000775615.1 Pontibacillus litoralis JSM 072002 | reverse complement strand
AAGTCATTTACACAAAAATATTGACAGTCCCCATTCAAGTGATTTTTCAGGTAAAGTAATAGATAAATATTTTGATAACCAAAAACCTTTTGATATAAATAAGCCTTCTTTTCAAGACGCAATTATTTGGGAGACAGTACTCGACTTTTATAATGAAGAGTTCGTTGAAGATGTTGACAAGTTATTTTTGTTAACTAACAACATTAAGGATTTTGGGAAAGTTATACAAGAAGGCAAAGAGTATGAACTTCATGATAATCTATATGAGGAAGCTCCAGAACTGATAATGTACAGAAATGCTGAGGAGTTTTTCAAGAATGAAAAGGACGAGCTTCATGATTATTTGATTGACACCTTTGAATTGGATGAAACTGAAACAATAAAGATTATAGAGGGTTATGTGACAAACACATCTGAAATTGAATATCAAATCGAAAACTTACTTAATAATACAGAATTTGAGGGAGAATATTTTTCAGGTTGGGGTGAAGACTCACAAAGTATTTTGCGAGATACTACTATAGAGGAAGTAACAAAAGATGTGGATGATGGATACATAGAAATAAACTGTAGTTTAGAATATAATGTCGATTTCAGTATTGCTGCTAAAAATCCCGTATGGGAACGAGACGACGGATATGATGAACAATATTTGTCGGAAGATAGTGATCGTGAAGTTCTAGTAAGCGTTTTTATAAAAATGCTTAATGATGAAATCATCACTTTTTCAGTGGAAGATGTACAATATATATAACTCCAAAATAGTACTTTATAATGATATGGCTTCAGTTTTGGGAGAGGATAATGTTGTTAAAGTAACATAATAATTGATATATGTTCTAAAATCAATATCTATTCAAATAACAAGCAAAAACGTTCGGATTTGATACTGCCCAAAAGTTAGATTAATAATCTAACTTTTTGGGGGAACCATCTTATCTGAACGTTTTTTATTAACTTGTTCATAAATTATTTTGGTCTACTATTAGGGGGGGTAACTTGGTATAATAGTTTAGAAATTAAAACAAAAGATAGAGCAATATAACAGAAGATTAGGAGTTCGAATGGCATCCTTCCTAGGAACTAATTACTATCTTATTTAATTTTCCTCGATAACTATACCTATTACTATAAAGATATACTCCCTTTAAAACTTTTAAAAAATGAGTTAGAAGACAGCGTAATTCTATTGCCTCCAGGCTCTTGTGGTTTCCAAATTCATAGATATAATATGGTTAAGTAAATTAGGAGGTGAAACATTGAAAGTAGTTCAGCCAATAAGGGACTTGAAACAGCTTGAAGCTGTAAAAGGATATTTACGTGGTAAAAATAAAAGGGACTATTTACTCTTTATGGTAGGAATATCATCAGCTTTAAGAATAAGTGACATTTTAACACTAAAGGTAAAACATGTTTGGAATGGGAAAAAAACTAATGAATTTATAGAAATAAATGAAAAGAAAACCGGAAAATACAAAAGGTTCCCTATAACAAAGAACCTTACAAAAGCTATCAATGATTACATGAAAGAGTACTCAAATAAAAATCAGGATGATTATCTTTTTACAAGTAGAAAGGGAGTAAATCAGCCGATTTCAAGACAATATGCTGCTTCCATGCTAAATATTGCCTGTGACATGGTGGGTATTCATGAAAGATTTTCTACACACGGAATGAGAAAAACTTGGGGCTACTGGGCATTTCAAAAAGGCATATCACTCGATTATATATGTATTGCTTTAAACCATAGTTCGGTTGCAGAAACAAAAAGATATCTTGGTATATTACAAGAAGATCTGGATAATCTTTATTTAGAGGTGAATTTATAAAAGTGGGATTATTAAATTTAATAGAAAAGAAGTAAATGACTATTGATAATCAGTTCAAAAAAAACGAACTCGATTGCCAATAGTCATTTTGTTTTCAAAAATTAAGGAGGGGTTTTATGGGTGCAAATAATTGGTCAAAGGAAAAGCTAAAGAAGTATTTGAAAGAAGGAAGAGGACAAGGAGTTGGAAAGAATTACACTCCTTGGAACTTCACATATAATTACAGCTCAAAAGGCCGTGTCTCGAGAGTTTATGGAATGAAAACTGGACGCATTCATCACCTCCATTCTGATAACCAATATAGAGCTTTTCTATTATTTGAATTTAATTCGACTGTCATAGATATAAGAGAATCTTTTCCGTTATTAGATGTTGATGAGGTCATTGATGATAAAGAGGACTTACGTTTTGATAAGTTTTCGGATAAGGAGACTAAAGAGCCCTATGTTTTAACTACAAACTTTCTGTTGACTATAAAAGATGCAAACGGAGAAGAGAAGGATATAGCAAGAACTATAAAAAATACTACCGAACTTAAAAGAAAAATAACATTTGAAAAACTAGAAATAGAAAGGAGGTATTGGCAGCAAAAAGGAGTGGATTGGAAAGTAATGACCGAAAAACAACTTCCTAGACAATTGTCAAAGAATATTGAATGGGTAAGGGAGACAATGCTTGAGGGAAATGAGAATGGGATAGATAAAGATGAGCTTTCGTTAGTACTGCTAAGGTTCCTTTTAGAAAATGAAGAACTTCCAATAGGAGAGGTGCTAAAGCACTTTGATAAAAGGGAGAGGTTACATAAAGGTATGGGTCTATTTCTTTTTCGCTATTTGATAGCAAAGAAGGAATTAGTGATTGATATGACAAAAAAAGTAGACCTATCATCAATAGTCAGAGATTTACTACTGTAAGGTGGTTCATTGAAATGGAAATAAAAGAAAATATGTTATTACAATATTTTGATGGAAAAACGATAAGAATTGTAAATTGTGATCGACTTTCTTCTATCGTTTATGCAATAGATATGGACAAATTGAGGTGGCCTTTTTCAATTAAGAAAGATGAATTAGCTACTGATTACCAAGAGAATAAGATAGTTGTTTTAGAAAAGGATCCATATGTCCGTCTTGTTGCTGAAGAAGAACTTAGTGACGCAGAAAAGGAAAGAAGAAGTCAAGCATGGGATATAGTGAATTTTGTGCTTCAACAGGTAGATTCTGAAATTCTGATGTTAAAAAGCAAGTACCGAGAAAATGCAATCAAAATGGCTATTGAGGCCTATAGTGTTAACTACACTACTGTAAAGAATTATCTTATTCGTTATTGGAAAGGAGGGAAAATACGCAATGGATTGCTTCCTAAATTTAATTTATGTGGTTTAAAAGGTAAAGAAAGAGAAGCTAGTGACGAAAAACGTGGAAGACCAAGTAAATCTGGTAATCATGGAGTAAATGTTGATGATAAAATCAAGAAATTTTTCAAAATAGGCTTAAATCGCTATTACTATAATGGTAGGCAAAACTCATTAAAAATGACTTATGAGTTAATACTGAAAGACTTTTTCACAGAGAAAATCATTAATGATAATGGTGATGAAGTTCCGGTGATTAAGGAGTCTTCTAAAATTCCATCTTATCACCAGTTCCTATATTGGTATAAAAAGTTTAATAGCCTAAAGAAAGAATTGATTAAAAGACAAGGAGCAAGAAACTACTATCAAAAACACCGTACTATCATTGGGAATTCAACACAAGATGCAGGGTTAGGCCCAGGAACATTGTGGCAAATTGACTCTACACAATTTGATATATACCTTGTTTCCTCCGTGAATCGCAACCTTATCGTAGGAAGGCCCACCTTAATATGCGTAATAGATGTGTATTCGAGAATGATTGTGGGAGTCAATGTTACATTTGAGTCCTTTAATTCCTATACAGGCACTATGGTAGCTCTTGCAAATAGCATGTTACCCAAAAATGATTTTTGTAAACAGTTTGGTATCACACTGAATAAAGATGAATGGGACGTTTCTTGTGTTCCTCAAAGGATATTTGCCGACAGGGGTGAATTAAATGGAAAACAGATTGAAGATGCTATTGGAGGATTAGGTATATCGATACAGAACGCACCACCATATAGAGCGGACTATAAAGGAATTATAGAGCAGGCATTTGCACAATTAAACATAAAGGTTAAACCATTTGCTGATGGGGTTGTAAAGAATGGAAAGAACTCGATAGAAAGAGGAGACGAAGATTATAGACTTAAAGCCAATCTGACCATAGACGAATTCACAAGAATAGTAATCAAATGTGTGCTATTCCACAACAATCATCATGTTCTAAGTGAATATGTATTGGATGAAATCATGATTAGTGAAGAAGTAGAAAAAATCCCCACTAAAATATGGGACTATGGTGTGAAAAATATGAAAGGACAATTACGTGTCTTACCTGAACAGACAGTGAAGATGCACTTGCTTCCAACGGATACAGCATCCATTACTTCACGTGGGGTTAGGTATAAGAAGATGCTGTACGCTTCGGATTACTCCTTGAAAAACAATTGGTTTCAGTCAGCAAGAGTTAATGGTAGCAAAAAAATAAAGATTTGGTATGACCCTAGAGACCTTTCTTCTATATATACAATTAATGAGGATGAAGAATTCCATAAATTGAACCTTCTTGAATACTTAACTAAGTATGAACATAAAGGAATTGATGAAATAGATCAGATAATAAAGCATGAACAATCAATGGAAAATATGAGTAAAGAACAAGAATTGCAAGAAAAGATGAAGCTATACGATGATATCCAAATAATAGTTGGACAAGGAAAGAAGAAGACGGAAGCAACAAAGGATAGTTCTTTAAGTAAGGCTAAACGTTTAAGAGGAATAAGAGAGAACCAAAGAGAAGAAAGGGAACTCCAACGGGAAATGATTAAGAATAAGGAAGAAGAAGCTGAAATATTGAAGAAATCAATTGAAAAACAGGAGCAGCAAGAGGATGAACTTGATTTATTTAGAGCAATACAAAAGTTAGATTGGAATGATGATATTGAGTAATTCTATATTTCTACCGAATGGAATGGAAGCTATTCAGGCGGAATATAAGGAATTCCCATTAGAAGAGTTTAATCAAAACCCATTAATTCAAGCATTACCACCGTTGTTGGATAAAGCAGCAATCATAAGGAAACTCATGGTAAAGCCAATCTATAAGGAAGAAGACAGGTATGTTGACAGTGTCTATCGCATTCATATGGTAAACCGTCTTTTTCAGCTATTCACGCCCCTTCCAGTACATATAGAAGTATGGAATATGGTACATTCGTTGATTATGCAAGGGTATTTAGCAAGAAATCCTTTTGATAAGAATTATAAGCAATATATTAATGCTTCTGGTAAGGAAATAATCAATCGTTCCTATGAAATAAATAGTAGACAAAATTTCAGGACTACTTCTGGATGCGGGACATTTATTGGCTTTTCAGGCATGGGTAAAACAACAACGATTAATAGAGTCCTTAGTAGTATTCCACAAGTAATCATTCACAACGAATACAAAGGGACCCATTTTAATCAAATACAACTTGTGTGGCTGAAGCTAGAAGCACCCAGTAATTCAAGTTTAAAAGCATTGTGCTTACAATTTTTCATGAAAGTTGATGAATTGCTAGGAACAAATAATTATAAGAAATACGTTTCGAGAAATATGTCTGTAGATAGCATGTTACCTTTAATCAGTCAGGTAGCACACAATATAGGGCTTGGTCTGCTTGTTATTGATGAATCACAGAATATAAAAAAACGTGGTGCGGAACAAATTATGAACTTCTTTGTCTACTTAATAAATACGGGAATTAATCTTTGCTTAATAGGAACTCCGGGTGCATACGATTTATTCGGAAAGGAGTTGCGTATGACGAGGCGTTTAACAGGCAACGCTGAAATCGTTTATCACAATATGCAATATGGTAATGAATTTAACCTTTTGTTAGAGTCAATATGGAAATATCAATGGACACAAAATTTCGTACCTTATAGTGAAGAATTCGGTAAAACAATATATGAGCTTACACAAGGTATTTCGGATTTGGTGATAAAGTTATTTGTGTACTCACAACAGCGTGCTATAGAAAGTGGAAAAGAAGAGCTTTCCATCGGCCTAATAAAGAAAGTAGCAAATGAAAAGTTTAGGTTACTTCAACCAATGTTAAATGCAATTCGTTCAGGGAATCCACATAAAATTGCAAAGTATGAAGATATAAGAAAGATTGAATTAGAAGAGTCGAGTATAAAGCAAAATAGAGCGGTGAGAAAGGAAGAACAAGTAAGAAAGAAGAAGGAATATAATGCCGAACCACCTGAGAAGGTAGAGAAACCTAAGAAGAAAACCAAGTATAAAGAATACCCGGAAGATGATTTACGCAATTTGCTTCCGCAGGGAGCTAAAGAAGATAAATCACCATATCAATTGCTACTAGAAAATAATTATATTGAGGAAGTCACAACATGGATTGAAGTGAAAGATGTATGATTAATTTTCTACCAGAATTGTATGAAAACGAACTTTTTTATTCTGTGATTGCACGATATCAGAGGAAGTGCGGAATGATAAGTGTGAGAGCTTTAATAGAAGATTTATTCGGAAGGTACGTTTTAGTATCATCTTCTTATTTTCCCCAATACATTGATTCATTTGTTAAATGTTTGCCACAAACTTCAAAAGTAACATCTAAGGAGATTATCGAGAAACATACTCTATTTCCGTTTTATACATCATTTCTTTCACAAGAGAAAACAGACCTTATCTATGAAACAATGGGAAAAGGATCAAATGGATCTAAAATAAACATTGAAAAGCTAATAGGATTTGGTGGAAGTAAAGTACGAAAACCGAGTTATTTAAAGTATTGTCCGGTATGTTTTAAGGAAGATATGAATACATTGGGCGAGAGTTATTGGCGTATCAATCATCAGATAATAGGTGCCTATTACTGTTCAAAACACCATATCCTTTTAAAAGAGAGTCCTGTTTTAAGTACTGGAAGCGGTCTTGAATTTATATGTGCAGATGAACAGGTTTGTAATGAAAATATAGTAGCAGATGATTACTCAGACACTATTAAACAATTAAATCTCCAGTATATCCATACTGCGGAGTCCTTATTGAATAAGAACCTTCCAAGAAAAGAGTTAAACTATATAATTAATTATTACATTGATAGGCTAAGAGAAAAAGGGCTAGCTTCAAAGAATGGAAATTTGTATATGAAAGATGTTCAAGAACGATTCCTGCATTACTATCCTCCACAGTATTTGGAGATGATGCAGAGCGGTCTTGACCCGGATAGTCCGACTAATTGGCTTCGATTGTTTATACGAAATAACCAAAAAAATAGGAGTCCCTTGAGACATTTATTGTTCTTACAGTTTTTGGGTGTTAATGCAGATAAACTTTTTCAAGAACAAAGGGTTATTGGGAAAAAGTCTAATTCAGACAAATATAATCCGAGTTTTGACATTGGTCAGAGAAGGGAAAGTTGGTTGCGATTAATTGCAGAAAATCCTGGTGCAAATAGAAGTCAGTTAAAAGATAAAGGGAAAGGGCTACATACATGGATCTGTAGATATGATTGGGAGTGGTATGACAATGTAACACCAAAGGCTCAATTGGGAAAAGAAAAAACTGGCACGATTGATTGGAAAAAGAGAGATGAAGAGTGTTTGAGGCTTGCTACAGGAGCCGTAGAAAAGTTATTAATAAAACAAGGGAAACCAATTCGAATAACTACAGAAAGCATCAGAAAAGAAATCGGTATTGGTAAATGGATTAGAAATCCTAAGTTAATAAGAACTAATCAGTATATACAAGAAGTAAGCGAAGATATAGATTCCTTTCGTATTCGTAAGATTAAGTGGGCAATTAAGGAGATGATGGCTAAAGGTGAAACACTGACAGCATACAAGATTCAATTGTATGCTGGGTTTGGTGGCGGAAAAGGAATATTCAGGAAGTTAATTATAAAAACCTTATATGAACTCGGTAATTAAAATAAAATATAATTTTACTATTAAAAACTAAAACAGTGAAAAAGGTATCTAACCCATAGTAGATACCTTTTAAGGTAGGGAGAATGATATTATCCCCTACTTATTTAATTATTTTTTCTTTTTTAATTCTTTTTCAAATTCTTCTTTAACCATCTTGGCAATATCTTCATGGGAAAGATCTTCTAAATCTTCAACAGTACTCAATTTTTCACATACTTTAATATAAGCGAATGCGAGACTTGTAGTAATTGTTGAAGCAACAGTTCCATTTATTAATCCACCAGTAAATGTACCGACTCCAGGAATAAATTTAAGTATATTTCCAACGATTGCTCTGCCAACAAGAGAAGCTGTTCCAGATCCAGCAATCGCAGAAATGATAGTTTGCATAAATGCCCTTGAATGTGGGAAGCCAAAAATATTCGTTATCTTTGTAATTAAAGTAATTTGTATTCCAGCTAATGCCACAGCATCAGAAAAAGGGATTGGAGTAAATCCTACTCCAAATGAACTTGCTATAAACCCAAGTGACCATTTCTTTGCCTGTTCTACCTTCAGTTTAATATCTGTTTTCTGGGCATTTACAAAGGCCTTTTTTGTTGCTTCTGGAAGTACTTGAAAAGTCAACTGGACTAGGGTACTTAAACCATAAGGAGGAACTTCAAAGTTACCCATTATTTTTTTAGGTGAAGCTAATAGTTTTACTGTGTTTACAACAGGGAGATTTAAGTTATCAATATCCTTTGAAAATGTTTCATCATCGCTTATGCATTGTGTTAACACAAGGATGACAGGCATTTTTTTTGAAAAAAGCTCAATCCATTCAATTTCTTCCTTTTCAATTCGACCGGATTCGTACGATATGCAGTACCACATCAAATGGATATGTTCGCTAACATCATTACTTTTTTCTCTGCTTTCAATTTCTCCCAATAATTCATTTCGTACTTCTTCTCTTGCTATATCCTCAAGTTCAAGGCCTTTGGTATCGAAAAGGTTTACTGGAACGGAATCTTTAGAGATCCTTTTTAAATGTTGTGTAACTGGCTTGCCAGTACCTGTTTCAACCATATTCTCTCTAAAAATTGAGTTTATTAGTGTACTCTTACCTACACCTGTTTTTCCAGCAATCATAATATTGGGTTTTACCATCTTTTTAAAATCAGATTCTAATTCTTCTAATATATCCTCGAACGAAAAATCCTTCTTATTGTTAGTTGTATTTTCCATAGATATTCTCCTAAGTATCAAAATAGTAGTTAAAAAAATTATATACTTATTTAAGCACTTATTGAAGCGGTTTAAGTTATTTGAGAAATTTTGTTTATTGGTACTAAATGTCTTCCTGTTAATTTGTTGTATTTTGTATCTTCTTCACAAAATAGAACTAAAACTACATCATCTATAGGTTGGATGCCTTCTCTGTAAAACTATTTAGAACTTTGATAACAATGTTAAAACAGCGTTGTATTCAGGATTATATATAGAACTTTCATACAATAATTGACCACCTTCAAAGTTATCTAGCCATGTACTTGCACTTACATGTCCTTCTTTTAATTCCTCTATATTACTAGGTTGGTCTAAAAGTTCATATGCTTTACTATCTTTGTGAAGAGGTTTTCCTTCTTTAATCATCATCTTCACTGTAAATACCTGTTTAGTCATAAGGTCGCTTGATTGTATAACCGCAAACCGGTCATTATCGTATTCCACTAGACGGTAACAAAGTGAAGTTAATGATACTTTATATTTTTCAACGGCAAGTTTTTTTAAATTGGTTAGACTGACTTTTCCTTTTGTGAAATTAGCTAAATCAGCTTCTAATATCTCAGATGGAGTTATTAAATTAGTAGCAAATGAAGCAGCTTCAATTTCCTCTATGTCTTCTGCTTTGGTAGTTGAATTCCCCTTTTTCCTATAATAGTAAGTACTTTTAATATGCCAAGGCATTACATAGTGACCAATTAACGTAGCCAGTGTTCTTTTTACTCTAGCTTCATTTGAGGTGTTTTTATTTAAGATTACTGTATTATTTCTTTTTAATAATATGGCTTCGGCCTGATTTTCAATTTCTCCTTGCACAACTTTCAAATTGAGTTCTGTAAGAACTTTATATATATCTACAGGAAAATTAGCTTCCAAAACTTGTTCATATATATAATTGGCGTACTGCTTAGGATCATTGGCGTAGTAATCTAAAATATTGTAGGTACCAGCAGACAAAAATACATAGTCTAAAATATTCTTTTGCTGATCTGCCTCTAAACCTTTAAAAATTTTCAAGAGAACTAGAACACTAGGATCTGAAATTTGTGTTTCTTGATCAGAACCTGATACAAGGTAGTCAATAGACACTTTAAGGGCTCTTGAGAGTTTTACTAGAGCATCGTAAGATGGATTACGACTTCCTGACTCATATTGACTAATTGCAGGTGCTTGAAGTCCGGCTTTCTTAGCTAGTTCTGTTTGATTAAGGTTTAGCTCTTTTCTTTTTTTTATAATTCTCTCCTTTATGGACATAATTGTTTCTCCTTTTATTCACTCGTTATAAATAAAATAACATATGTTCTTTTTAGTTGACAACAAATATAACGAATGTTATATTTTTTATAACAAACGTTATGGGTGTTTGTAATAAAAAAATGCGGTTGCAGCCGCATTTTCAAAAAGTATTGCTGGTTTTACTATTGGTGAAATAAATATAACATAAAAAGCCAGCAAATCACAAATTTTATAGTGAGGTGCTTATATTGAATATTAGATTACAAGATGTAAATGTTGTTATCAATGGTACTTCTCGTTATAACGGAAATGCTTTTGATACTGTTCACGTTGAAACACTATTATGTATGGACGAGCCACTTCCGGCTGAGGAAACATGGTATGTTCCTAATGGTAGTTCTGTACCACCTGAAGTATTGAGTTTCTTTAAAATTGCAGGAGTAGATATGAACCCTAAGAAAGCATCTACAATTTTGCAAGGAACTGAGGATATTAAGAAACAATCTGAGGAGTCAAATTTGGAGGGTGTTATCGAAGATTCTGCTCGTTTTCTTCTAAGAGCAGTAATGGAAAAGACAACCTTAACTCCTATTTCAAATTCACCAAACACTTATCTACTGTCATATGATTATAAGATTTACCCAGTTGGTGATTCTTCCGATTACGAATTGAAAATACTGGTACCATTTGATGGATTGGCTGTAGCACCAAATGGCGGTAGGGTACAAATCACAGTTATGACACCGATTGCGGCAAAAGTTGACCCCAAATTAACAAAGGGTATTGATGAGAATAATAGAGAAATAAGTGAAAGTATTTCTGCTATACCGAATGTGAATCGCCAGATTGTATCTTTCGCTTATCAAAAGGATCCATTGTTTACTGTTCATTATCGTTATTAGATAAATAAAACCCATAACGTTTGGACTTCCTATTCTAAGGAAGTCTTTTTTTAAATATCTACAGTTGGGAGAATAGGAAATGATAGATAGATTTATTAGAGACTTTTTTTCGTTTGAAGATAAGAAATCCAAAAAGGGATATCAAGTAATAGGTGTATGGACGACATTTCAGTTTTTTGGACTTATATTTGCTTTAGGATTTACTTTATACTTTTTGTCAGTTCACATCATAATGTGGAATTTTTTACTGGCATTTATTCTAATATTTTTGTTAATCAAGACAAATAGAAAAGTAGATAAGATACTTATAAAAAATATAGAGATTAAGAGGAAAGAACACAAAGGGTATATAAAAAGATATTTAACGAGTAAACTGGGTCTAAATAACTCAATACAATATAAGGAAATTTCATTATTACTAAAGAGTAAAGGAGATAAAGAAACAGTTAAATATAATCTAACTCCTTATCTAGCTATGATTTTAACAGCTATTGTTACTAATGTTGGTTTAATGGCCAAAGGAGATCCTGGTAGTGTTATATTTCTTGTAGAGCTTCTAATCATTATTACAGTAGTTCTTGTCTCAGTTAATCCAGTTGTTAACGGGTTTGCAAATTTATTTTTAAATACGAGACCAAAAAAGATTATGCAGATATCAGAAATTGTTCAGGAGCTGTTCATTGAGGAGTCGATTAAAGAAAATACAATGAATTATGGTAGGAAAATTCATTAATTGTTATACAAATGGAATTTATGGTTGGAGGTTTATTAATGGAGCCAAGAATCTATGAGCGTGAGAAGTTATATAAAGAGGTATGGGAAATCCCGATGACAACTCTATCCAAACGTTATGGCGTGTCAGATGTTGCACTACGCAAACAATGTTTAAAAATGAATATTCCTCTACCAAAAGCTGGCCATTGGGTAAAAGTCAAATCAGGTCATAAAGTTAATATTCCTCCATTACCTAAATATGATGGTCCGAGCAAGATCGTGGTTCACGCTGACTCTAGTGATTCGATCAGTCGGAAAATGGATGATAACCTTTTATTTCTATCAGAAAATGAGCGTCAAAGAGTTAAAAAATACTGTTTCTCATTAACTGTCCCAGATAAACTAACCAAGCCCCATGATTTAATAAAAGAATCAAAACAATATTACCGGTATAAAGATGAAGATACAAGGCCTCGCACGGGTAAAATTATTGACATAAATGTTTCCAGTGAACAAAAAGAACGTGCATACCGCATCTACAATACCCTCTTCAGAGCATTGGAGTTTTTAGGATATACTATTGAAATAGGTCCTCCTGAGTATCATGGTTACTATAAGCATAACGAATTACATGTGCGGCTAAATTCGGATAGTGTCCCCATATTTATTAGAGAAAAACAAAGAGGATTTGATCATAAACCAACTAAGGAAGAGTTAAATAAGAGCATCTATTCTATTCCGACTTATGACTATAAAAGAACTGGGAAACTTCATCTTGGGATTGATTTTCACCATGCAAAACGAAAAAACTGGAATGATACTGAAACAAAAAAGATCGAGGAGCAGATAGGAGAAATTGTAATATGGATTATGGAAGCAATTCATGTAAAAAAAAGTATAAGAGAAGAGCATGAGATAGAAAGAAAGCGGCGGTTAGAAGAGAAAATTATTCAAGAAGAGATACAGATGAAAAAGGAAGAAGAATTAAAGAAGGTTGAGTTATTGAATCAATATGCTATTGATTGGGAAAAGGCCGACCGCATAAGAAGGTTTGCGTATGCTGTAGAGTTTGATATAGCAAAGGGTGATCAAAATGAAAACTTAATTGAATGGTTAAAATGGGCAAAGGCTAAAGCGGACTGGATTGATCCTTTAGTAGATAAAAGTGACGAAATACTTGGAGAAAAAGATAGTTTATTCAAAAATAATTTTTGCGAGGATGAAAAAAATTAATGTACAAAAAAAGGGGTGAGAGTGGTGAAGAGGATTGGCAGAAATGATCCTTGTCCATGCGGAAGTGGAAAGAAATTCAAAGGATGCTGCATTGAGAGAACAAATGGTAGCGTCCAGGAAGAGTTCTCAAATCCTATAAACTATCGTGAGACGTATAAAAAAATAAAGAAAGAATCAAGAATTAAACAGTGTTTGCACCCAGACAAGAATGCTTGTTCAGAGAAAATAATTAATGCTCATTCCATACAAAATAACAAGATGTTGAAGAATATCGCAAGTAATGGTGTTGTATATATGCCTTGTCCTAAAGCAGACAACCCATTTGCAGTAATGACAAAGTATGGTAGAAAGGAAGCATCAGTCTTTACAGGTTTTTGTGGTTATCATGATAACAAGCTATTTCAGCCAATAGAAGATAATGGATTTAATAAAAGTGCTGAACACATATTTCTTTATACGTATCGATGTTTTGCTATAGAATTTCATAAAAAACAGGAAGTCTCTAAAATGGGCCAACTCATATATGCCAAAAGGCCATCATTGCTAAAAGTTCCTAGTGAAGATAATCCTTTTGGTGGAATTAATATGGCTTTAAATGATTTTGAACCTGTTAAGAGGCAATTTGATCAAGCGTTATTAAGTGAAGACTATGACATTATAACAAGTGTTATTTGGGAGTTTGATCAACCACTAAATTTTGCAGCAACAGGTTTTGAAGCTATGAGTCATGACTTAGAAGGTAATGAAATTCAAGACCTTTCAAGATTAGATATCTTAATGAAACATGTATTTGTTGTAGTTTTTTCTGAAAGAGAAAAATCATATTGTATTATATCATGGCTAAAAGAAAACGATGAATTATTTTCTGATTTTTATAAACAAATGAACGTAACAACTGAACAACAGAAGAAAAACTACATTAATAATCTACTTCCCATGATTAGTGAAAATATTGCTATTAACCCTGATGCTTGGGATAAATGGGATGAATCTAAGAAAAGTGAATTTGGTTCATTGATTTGGGGAATGGAGAGTATAGCTGAGTTGTCTGGTGTTGTTTGGGATAGATTAGGACCACCTGTATACGATTTGTTTGATATTTAAGCGGATAAGACGAATACAATTAATATACTAATTACTTAGTGTAAGTTGATTTATTGGAGTGGTTAAATGGATTCTATAAAAGCAATTAGTTCACCATATTTTGTGAGCAAAGGAACAAAATTTCCAATCTACAAAGGCATCTTTAAACTAAAGGTGAAAAATAGTGAATTTGAATTGGATGGGACAGTTGAATTAACTCTTGTTCCAAAGCCTAGTATTAAATTTGAAGGAACATGTGAAGGATTCGATTTATCATTATTGGATAGTAAGGGGATGTTATTGTGCGTTAAAGGTATGTATGCTACTAGAGCATCTCTTGATCTAGTGCAAAATGATTATTATATTAGAGGTCAAGTTATTGGCGAATTGAAAAGCGATGGTAATCAGATGATAGATACCTATTATCTAAATATAATGAATTATGTAAAGTACTTAGGTGATCCAATATATAACGAAAAATTCCACTTTCGTGGTGGGCTAGGATTTAACCTAGGAAACTGGAAAATTAAGTTACATATGAGACATGATTATAAGGATGAAAGTATATTTCAAAAGTTAGAGGATACCAATGGCTTTAATTTCACTCACATTCTTGAAATAAAAAGGATAGATGATTCTCTATTTTATGAGGGAGATATAAATGAGATTAAGGAGTTAATATTATGGGTTTTAAATTTCACCTCAGGTAGGCATATAGGTGCCCCAATACAAATAGGTGAAAGGGAAAATGAATTAGTTCTTAAAAATTTTTCAACTCCTTTACTGAGCCCATATAAAAGAATACCAAATTGGTTCCCCAAACAAAGAGGGGGTTCAATCAAAGAGCTATTACTACTATTAAACAAAAGATTTGAAGATGAATTCTTAAAACAATCTATAAAAGAAATAATTCACTGGTATATAGAGGCTTTGAATACTTTGTTTATAGAAAATAAAACTGTAAATTCACAAATAGCACTAGAGAAGCTCTCATATATTTTGCTTACACAACAATCCCCACCAATTATTAGCAATAAACAATATAAAGAAAATAGCTTTCGAATAAATTTAGAGAAAACCTTAGAATTAACAAAAGTAGTAACTGAATTGACTGGTGATTACATTATTTTTAAAGATAATTTTGTAAACGGTCCTGACCTGTTAATTAAGTATAGAAATCATATTGCCCATCCAAAAAGAAATCAAAAGATAGACCACTTCTCCTCTAAGTCTAAGTATCTAATAATGAATTTGGGGATGTACTATACAGAAATGCTACTACTATATTTAATAGGCTATTCAGGCGTACATGCAAATAGATTAAAATTCTCTAGTTGGGAAGGGAATTATGAAGTAGTACCTTGGGAAACGTAATACTTAGAGCTAACAATCAGATCAGTTTAACACAAATTTGTATAATAAAAGGCCTCTTAGAGAGGCTTTTATAATGTAGCATTACTTTGTAAATCATCTAACTCTTTTCTTAAATTTTGAGTTTCTCCCTTTACATCTTCAATACATAAACCCAAAGAATTCTTAAAAGTAAACAACTCCTGTGAATCCATTATTTCTTCCTTTTGAATCTTAGAATCAAATGTTTCTTTTAAAGTACGTAGCCTGGATAGAATAATAGTAAAACCTGTAGGCATAATATTTATTAAGTATATAATTTTTTGCATAATTTCTTCATAGTTTCTAATTTCCTTTTCTTGATTAAACCCACGCTTATTATTACTATTTAATTTATAAGTTAGTTCTTGTATTCCTTGTAACCTAACAAAAACTGCTTGAAGGCTCTCTTTGGTATCAGTGGTGTAATAAATGTCACTATATAATTTAGCTTTATTAGCTTTCTTCCATGAAACTACTGCACCAATTATACTAATAATACTTGCTATACTACCAATAATCCCTAAAACTTCTCCAAAATGCAAAAGCCTAACCTCTTTCCTTTAAATTTTTGAATTTTGGCATATCACTGTACAATGTTAGGAACACTTCTTCCCAACGATTTTCTTCTTTAAAAGCTGCTGCTAAAAATTCGACAAAGTGATAATTACCTGACTGTTGTGGAATAAGATCATATATTTTTTGTTCAAAAACACCATGAGAAACTTTTTCATTATTCTCGATCTTCTCTCTATATTGATCCATAAGATCCATCACTTTGTCATATTGTTGTTTGGTTACTTTATATTCGTAAATGATTCTATTGACTGGTGAATCATGGAATATTAAATCTTGTCTGAACTCTAACTCCTCTAATGTAGTTTTTAATTCTCTGACCTCATTCTCTAATCTTGTGATCTGTTCTCTACTATCCATTTTAAATCCCTCCATTAATTTGAATATTTTATGCAATTTTACCATAGTTTGATAACATTTTATTAAAATAAATATTCGGTATAGTAAACACTGGCGTAAATCTACTATGTCTAATTAAAATAAACATCTCTCAATCAAAATAAACATTTCCGATTCAGACCCCGATTTCGTGAAAATAAACATTTCCGATTTCAGGGTCTTTTTCATGCTCATCCCTTGTCTTTTCTCGGTTATCTCGTGTTTCCATTACGCAACATTCTCGGAAAACTTTATTTTAAAACAGAAAAAAAGGTGAAAAAACAGGCGAAAAAGAGGGGATAAATGGAGTGTTTTTGAATCAAAAATCCTTCAAAATGGGGGTTCGGTCGGAAATCTTTATTTTAACTCGAACGGTGGAGTGGGGGTTTGAGTGAGGTGATTTGAGGGATGTTTATTTTAATGTCACAGAAATTTGACTAACTAAAATAAATATTTCCGATTAAGACCCCGATTTCGTAAAATAAACATTTCCGATTTCGGGGCCTTTTTATGTCCAATCCCTAGTCTTGTCACGGTTTATTAATGTTTCCCTTAATGAATCTTTCACATTAAAACACAACCAAATTTCGTCAAAATAATTTGAATTATTAGAAATAACATGTTAATGTATTTTTAAGGATTTAATGGAGGTTATTAACATTTCTATACGTAACGGAGATCGCTAATTATAAGTAAAAGGCTCAAAGGAATATAAATGTTTGACACAAGGCTGTTCAGATAAATATTTTAGATTGGAAAGTTTATAAATATGATCTTGAAAAGAAATAAAAATTTTTTATGCTTCATGATAGGTAGAATAACAATAAATATTGGTGATAGTTTATACTACATTGTATTATCTTTGGCGATTGTTTCGATTTATAATTTGGGAGTAGGATATCTGGCTTTTTTTGGGATGTTAAGTTTTATACCTTCAGTTTTTGTTTTTTTATTTTCCCCATACATAGATAAAATAAAAAGTAAAAAAAACGCACTGATATACTTGCAAATGGTACAGATTATTTCTGTTACTTGCGTTCTTCTTGTACTGACTTATGAATTACCTGTTGAATGGTTATTTGCCTTACACTTTTTATTTTTCTTTGTCAATACTTTAATATATCCTATACAAACTAGCTTTGTTCCCGAAATACTAGATTATAACAAAGATGATATTAATAGCTCGGTGAACTACATGTACTTGAGTAAGAATTTTGTAGATGTACTTTCAAACTTAATGTCGTCTATATTGTTAGTGTATGTTTCAATATATTTACTAATGAGAATGGACATTTTACTACTAATAATAGGCGTTTTATTTTTTATCCCTATCAAATCTAAAAAGCATACAATGGATAAATCAAGGGATACTGAAAGAGACGAAACAGGCTATTTAAAATCATTAAAGCTTGCTTTTGACGTATTCTCTAAAGAAAAAGTAGCGTCTAGCATTATTTATATGGAAGGTATATTAAATGGTCTTACCACAATGATTATGAGAATAGCCCCAGCATATTTAATTGTAATTGATGTAAGTGTTGAGTATTTGGGATTGGTTTTAGCTTTTCAAAAAGGATCAGAGTTTTTAGGAGTATTGGTTTCACCTAAATTTAAAGCGGCTCCTTTGAATTTTTTTATGGTTGATTACTTAATATCTGGATTGTCTATTGTAGGAATTGTCTTTATAGATAACATGTACATCAAGTTAATATTATTTTCTGTGGCATTTTTTGTCATAGGGATATCAGGTAATGTTTATGATAAGATGATTTATAACTCTTATGATTACAATGAGATCGGTAAAGTTGCAACATATATTTACTCATTAACATCTGTTTTGATTTTAATAAGCTTGGCACTTCCTATGATGTACGATAATGTGGAGGTTTTAATATTATTTACAGGAGCCATCACTACGTTGTTCGGAGTATTATTACTCATTTATAAAATGAAACAGGGCTTTGGAAGGAACTAAAGAATAAAAATTGCGAATATTTTTTTTAGGAAAGGACTCGTCATTATATAGGTCCTTTCTTTATTTGTGCTGGCTAATTAGTATGTAGAGATTAGCGATATTAGATAGTTTATTAAGGAATGCTTGCTAGAGTTATATATATAATCATCGAAAGTACAAGTTAATATTAAGTTTCCAATTAAAAAGGAATTGAACTTGACGTTAGCGTAAATGGTAAACTATAAATAATTAGAAAATTAAGACAAAAGAGGGTGGGGATGTGGAAACATACACCATTTCTGTGTTGACGAAAAAGTTTGATGTTAGCCCGCGAACCATTCGTTACTACGAACAGTTAGGAATGATTACACCACATCGAACAGAGACAGGTCAGCGGATTTATGGGAAGAAAGAGATGACGCGGCTGGTGCTTATTTTCCGTGGGAAGAAGTTTGGCTTCAAACTAGACGAGATTAAAGAGATGGTCCAACTCTTTGATCAAGATCCATCTGGGACCAAGCAGTTAGAGAGAACCATTCGTTATGGGGAAGAGAAAGTGAAGGAGGTGACTGAGAAGATTGAGGAATTAATAGAGATGCGTAGGGAGATGGAAGAGATGTTACAGCAGTTTCGGGAGAAGTTAAGGAATCAAAAGGAGGAATAAAATGAATGGATCTGAAGTGTTAGCAATGCAAGTGAGGAGACATCCTCAGCATGAAGCGATTGTATCAGGCAGTAACCGCATCACTTACGAAGAATGGGACAAGACCGTCAATCAGTTAGCTAATGGACTAGCTTCTTTAGGGGTTGATAAAGGAGACAAAGTTATTCTTCATATGCCAAATACAGAAGAATTTCTGAATGTTTATTATGCTGTTCAGCGCCTTGATGCTATTATCGTACCAATCAACGCGAAACTAGTATATGATGAAATTCAATATATTGTTGAGCATAGTGATGCCAAAGCGTTTCTAACGCATGATTTGCTTTTCTCGCAAGTGATGTCGTTAGCTGAATTTGATCTTATTTGCTTGAAAACAGGGGAAGCAGCAGCTGGGTGGCGTTCCATGGAGCACGTGATCCAGAATGCGGATTTAACACCGCGAGTCTCAACGTCAAAGGAAGACGATGAAGTCGCACTGCTTTACACTTCAGGCACTACTGGCAAGCAGAAAGGTGTCTTATTTACAAATCGTAACATTCAGACGGTCGCCACAATGATGGCAATCGAAATGAAGATGGACCTTCAAAGTCGCGTGCTCCACATGATGCCGCTAAGTCACTCTGCGCCTCTTCACTTATTTATGCTATCTGCGACCTACGTTGGTGCTACCCACGTTCTTGCACCAACTTTCACCCCAGACTTACTCCTTGACCTTGTCGCTAGAGAACACGTGACTCATTTCTTCGGCGCTCCTGTGGCTTACTTGTTGACTGCCAAACATCCGAATATACAAGATTACGACTTGAGCTCTATGACCTACTGGGTGTATGGAGGTGCTCCACTTGATTACAAATACCTGCACTATATCCACCATATAAAATATCTTTGTCGTTAGTAAAATATCCTTTTACTATCTCATCAAAACCACTCAGCCTCATCGCCCGTCTAAGGACAAAGGAATTGCCACCCCTTACCCAAATCACAACATAATAATTGGGTTTTTCTCCCGGTTCATCTGGGTTATGAAAATACTGTTTCAGATCTAATATATCAACTGCAAAACCCAATCTTTCAAGATCAGAAATGTCCGTTGTGTCGCTTTTGTTTCTCCGTTCTAAATCCGTCGCAAAATCTAAAGCGTTATTAATAAAAGCAACCTTCTTATTTCCGTTTTTTTGTGATTTCCTTGAGTTTTTGTCCTTCACTTCCAATTTTAAAAGATGATAAGTAAAATTTTTTATTATTCTCCCCCGTCCATAGTGCCCTTTTTTACAGTTATGCTCGTGTATATTTAAGTGGTTGTACGTAATTTATCTCTCTAATGATCTCCCGCAATTCTCTCTGCATGATCAATGTCTGCAGGTGTGTGCTCCCCTTGATAGGTGTTCTTGTATTGATTAGGTGTATAGGTCGTTTCCTTTTTGAAGATTCGACTAAAGTATGTGAGATCGGGATAGCCAACCTGCTCGGAAATTTCAGTTACGGTTAATTCGGACGTGCGCAATAATTTCTTTGCTTGTTCGATGCGATAATGGCGTAAGTACGTTACGAAAGTCATGCCTACTGTTTCTTTGAAGAAGCGACTTACATAGTTTTTGTTTAAGTGCATGAAGCGTGCTAGTGTTTCTAAATTGATTTCTTCATGGTAGTGTTCATGAACGTATTGCATCATTTGGCTTGCGCTTTCTTTCGTAGTATCTGTAACGGACTTTCTTTCATAATGAAGAAGGGATACTTGGTTTAATGCTAAAATAGCGCGATGGATAGCGGATTTACATTCTTCTTCATCTAAAGGTTTCACGAGATAATCGATGACACCACAACGTATGGCGGTTTGGGCGCGTTTAAAGTTTTCTTCATTGTCCATTAAGATAACTTTAACGTTTGGATGATTTTTGACAATGTTCGTTTTATATTGAAATACCTCATCATTTGAAGCGCTTACATCAAGTAGAAGCATATCGGGCTGTTGTGTTTCGGACCGTTCATAAGCCTCTTCGGCTGTAGTTGCATCTTGTATGAAAGTAACATTGAAAAAATAGTTACGATAGATTTCTTTTAAGTAGTTTCGATCAGATTCATACGGGCTAGCAATTAATACGCGACACATCTATGTACCACTTTCCTTTTCTCTAATTTTTACTCGTTCTATAAGTAAGTATAGCATGAAAATAGAAATGGGGAAGTATGTAAATAAAGTGCAAATATAAGGTTAAATAATCCTAACAGTTTTGTGTGAAAGCGTTTTATTATTAAGGTATAGAACAGAAAAGGGGTTGTGACATATGACGACAACGGTAGTAGAAGAACGCCATGAGGTAGTAGAAACTTTAATAACTGAAGCGAAGCAAGCTCAAGAAATATATGCGCAATTTACACAAGAGCAGGTAGACCATATTGTACAAGCAGTATCGGATCGTATGACAGAAGTGGCAGAAGATTTAGCGATGAAAGCTCATACGGAAACTGGTTTTGGGAATGTGAAAGATAAGACGACAAAGAACTTATTTGCTAGTCAGAAAGTATATGAAAGCATTAAAGAAGAGAAAACGGTTGGCATTATTCACCGTGATGAAGAGAAGAAAGTCATGGAAATTGGTACGCCAATGGGCATTATAGCGGCACTTATCCCGGTTACCAACCCAACATCTACTGTTATTTTCAAAACGTTGATTTCTTTAAAAACGAGAAACGCTATTGTGTTATCACCGCATCCAAAAGCGCTTCAAGCTATTTTAGAAACAGCTCGTCTAGTTGAGGAAGCTGCAGTGAAAGCTGGTGCACCTAAAGGGATTATTCAAGTGATCGAGTCTCCAAGTTTAGAAGGTACACAAGCATTAATGAAGCATGAAGATACAGCGCTTATTCTAGCTACTGGCGGAGCGGCTATGGTGAAAGCAGCTTATTCTTCAGGTAATCCAGCTATCGGCGTAGGACCTGGTAATGGCCCAGCCTTTATTGAGAAGTCTGCTAACATTGAAGCGACAATAGATAAGATTATTCAGAGTAAAACATTTGATTGCGGTACAATTTGTGCTTCTGAACAATCGATTGTAGTAGAGGAAGCTGTAAAAGGCGAAGTAGTTGAGGCACTGAAAGCACGCAACGCTTACTTCATGAGTAAAGAAGAATCAGAGCAAGTGGCGAAGTTTATTATGCGAGAAAATGGTACAATGAATCCGCAAATCGTTGGGAAACCAGTTACAGACATCGCTCAGTTATGTGGCATTTCTATTCCTGCTGAAACGACAGTACTGATTGCAGAAGTAACAACTGTTGGTGCAGACAATCCGTATTCACGCGAGAAGTTAACGCCAATTCTAGCAATGTATACAGTTAATGATTGGGAAGCTGGCGTGCAAACGTGTAATACCATTTTGGAAAATGAAGGACAAGGGCATACAGCTATGCTGCATACGACAGATGAAGCATTAGTGGAGGATTTCGGTACGCGAATTAAAGCATCTCGTATTTTAATTAATACGCTTGGTACATTAGGTGGAATCGGTGCATCTACTAATCTAGCTCCTTCTTTAACTTTAGGATGTGGCTCTTTAGGTGGAAGTAGTATTACAGATAACGTGAGTATTCGTCAGTTAATGAATATTCATCGTGTAGCATATGGAGTAGAATAAGAGAATATGTTCTCAGACCTTCTTTTTTTAAGGTCTGAGAATTTTTTATGTTTTGACATAATTACAAGCGGGTATATTGCCACTAGGTTCGTAATCTAAACTTTGCAAAAAAAGGGGAATGTATCCATGAGAAGTGGTTTGAAGCATTACATTAATGGTGAATGGGTCGAGTCCATAGGAACGGAAACGGAAGATGTGATTAATCCAGCAACGGAAGAAGTAATCGGTCAAATTGCTTTAGGGACGAAAGAAGATGTTGATAAAGCGGTACGAGCGGCACGAGCGGCGTTTCCTTCTTTTTCTCAAACAACGAAAGAAGAGCGTATAGAACTGTTGGAAAGAATCTCCGAGGAATATGAGAATCGGAAAGAAGACATAGTCGAGACGATTACAGATGAACTTGGTTCTCCTGTTAAGATTTCCGAGAAAGTTCACTACATGATGGGGTACATGCATTTTAAACAAGCGGCGGAATCATTGAGAGAGATCTCCTTTGTCGAAGAACGGGATGGACATACGCGTGTGAAGGAATCGATAGGCGTTAGTGGTCTTATTACGCCGTGGAATTTCCCGACGAATCAAACATCAACGAAAATAGCAAGTGCTTTTGCAGCCGGAAGTCCAGTTATATTAAAGCCTGCAGAATTGACGCCGTTTGCGGCCATTATCTTAACAGAAATCTTTGATAAAGTTGGCGTTCCAAAAGGAGTTTTCAACTTAGTAAATGGGAAGGGATCTGTCGTGGGTGAGGCGATTAGTTCTCATCCTGACATTGATTTTGTTTCCTTTACTGGTTCAGGTGCAACCGGAGAGAGAATCATGAAAAATGCTGCCGAAACGATTAAGAATGTAGCACTTGAATTAGGTGGAAAATCCCCACTTGTTGTGTTAGAAGATGCCGATGTGGAAGCAGCAGCAAAGGCGGCAGTTGGTCACATTGCGGTTAACTCAGGACAAGTGTGTGCAGCGGCAACGCGAGTGTTAATCCCAGCTTCCATGAAACAGTCTTTTGAAGCAGCGGTGAAGCAAGTACTCCCTAAATTCTCTGTAGGACACCCACGGGAAGGGAATCGCGTAGGTCCTCTTATATCGGAACAACAATGGAAGCGTGTTCAATCTTATATTGAAAAAGGAATGGAAGAAGGGGCGACATTATTAGCTGGTGGAACAGGTAAACCAGAAGGAATCGATTGTGGATATTATGCAAAACCGACTATTTTTACAGATGTAAACAACGACATGGTCATTGCACAAGAAGAAATCTTCGGGCCGGTAATGTCCATTATTACGTATGATGATATAGATGAAGCGATAGAAATTGCGAATGATACCGTTTATGGATTAGCAGGGTATGTCATTGGGCATGATGCTGAAACGTTACGTAAAGTAGCAAGGAGTATTCGTGCTGGGCGCATTCAAGTAAATGGCGCATCCGCAAATTTCGCTGCTCCATTTGGAGGGTTTAAGCAGTCTGGAATCGGTCGTGAATGGGGAGATTATGGCATTGAAGAATATTTAGAAGTGAAAACAATCTTTGGTTACTAAGCACTTCTATTAAACATGTCCCTCTTGCTTTTTGAGAGAAAGTTCTTGAAAAGCAAGGGGGATTTATTCGTTGAATCAGTTCTAGCTCATCCGTTTATTAGTAGCAACATTTCGAGTGACATAGCATAAAATGGAATGTAGTATAATAGATAATGAGGAGTCTTCTTAATTTGCACTTGAAGAAGGAGGGATTTAGCATTGGGTTCTACCATTCTATTTTTCTCGTTGCTAGTGTTCACGTTTGTACTTATACAACGTATGAAAGTTAGTTGTGTAATCGAAGATGGTCAGTTAATAATCACACAAGGGTTTAGCAAGAATGCAATTTATATTCAGATTAACGAAATTAAGTCGATCTCTGAAGCTAGTTGGGGAAGAACGCCAAGTGATGCGCAACAAATTGGTTCCCCGAGCTTTCGGAATAATGCATTGGTATTAGAATTAAAAGATGGAAATGTTTTGGTTGTTCATTTAGAGCATAACGCTAAATTACTTCATGACTTAGAGATGAAGAATAGCACGATGGAAGTAAATGAGTGTTAAAGCTGTGTAACGCAACCACAAGAGGGCAACTCATCTTTTGGTAACTTCTATGAAGAAATGCTTCCTTATAAACGATCCCTTTTTACTCAACAGTTAAATGTTGGCTTCAAGATTACTATATCCCTTCTTATCCGAATCCCCCTAATCACCTTGCACACTCATCATCTACGTTATATTTAATGTAAAAATGTCTCGAATAAGTGAGCCTTTTAGCTCGCTTATTCGAGGCATTTTGCTTTTTAATATCAAATTAACAAATGATTAATATTTCCGTTATATTTGTTTAACATTTGTTTTGTATATTTTAGATGCAAATAAAAATAATTCAAAAATAAAACGGGCAATTTTATGTTTGTTTAGGAGGTGTAACATGGCTAAATTATCTATTCATAATTTATCCAAAGAGTATAGTGCTGGCGTGAAAGCAGTTACTGATTTTAACCTCTCTATCGAAGATGAGGAGTTTATCGTATTTGTAGGTCCTTCAGGATGCGGGAAATCGACTACGTTACGAATGATTGCAGGGTTAGAAAGTATTAGTGAAGGTGACATTCACATTGATGGAAAGATGATCAATCAATTACACCCAAAAGACCGAGATATTGCGATGGTGTTTCAAAATTATGCATTATATCCGCATATGACAGTGTTTGGGAATATGGCTTTTTCTTTAAAATTAAGAAAAACTTCTAAACAAGAAATAAAAGAACGTGTACATAAAGCGGCTAAAATTCTTGATATTGAATCCTTATTGGACAGGAAGCCGAAAGCTTTGTCTGGTGGGCAAAGGCAAAGGGTGGCACTTGGACGGGCAATTGTTCGTGAAGCCAAAGTTTTCTTAATGGATGAGCCACTTTCGAACTTAGATGCGAAATTAAGAACGCAAATGCGTGCGGAAATTACGAAGCTTCATAAAGAGTTAAAGACGACGACGATTTATGTAACCCATGACCAAACAGAAGCAATGACGATGGCTAGTCGTATCGTTGTTTTGAAAGATGGAGTAATTCAACAAGTAGGCACACCGAGAGAAATTTATTCAAAGCCTAGCAATATTTTTGTTGGTAGTTTCATTGGAGCACCAGCTATGAATTTCTTCAAAGGTGTTGTAAAAGACGAAGGAATGGAAATCGAAGGTAAGCTATTATCTTTACCATCCGAATCCTTACAAATGCTTAAAAATCAAGGATATTTACACAAGCAAATGATGATAGGTGTAAGACCAGAACATCTGAAGTTATCTTCTGAAAATCAGTTTATAGAGCATGCTTACTATTTTACTACTGTTGTTGAACTAGCAGAATTAACAGGTTCTGAAACAATTTTGCATGTGAAATTGAATGAAGAGAGCATGATTGCGAAAGTAGATGCGAAAGAGCAAGTCGCATCTGGTCAACCAGTCGAGTTAGGTTTTGATGTAGAGCATGTTCATCTATTTGATATAGAAACGACTAATCGAGTAGAAATTAATGAAATAGGAATGATACAAGATGCCAACGCCGTCGCTAATTAAAACGTGTCTAGGAAGTTATCAGGTTGTTGTTTCAGAACAAGGGCATCAATCTCACCTCGTGTTTCGAGTGGAGGTGCCACAATCAACAAAAGAATTGTGGGTTGAATATACGTATGCTCCAACTGAGGAAATAGCAGATGAAAGACTAGATCAATTATTTAGTCGTTATCAAGAAGAGAACAATATGTTACATAGCGACCGCGAGAATATTAGCTCCATCCGAAATCTTGTTACCATGTCGTTGTCTTCTCATCAAGAATATAAAGGGAGCTGTCATCGCTTTGAATCATCTTCTGTTATTAAAGTAAATGAAACGAAGTCATCTCCAGGCATTATTTCAAAAGAAATCGAACCAGGATTTTGGGATGTGTCCTTTAATTTTCACGCTTTAGTAACGGAAAAAATAGAAGTCCATTGTCGTATTTATGCTTTCCATAAAGAAGCAGTTAAAGTACAGCAACCAATTCAAATAGAGCAAGTTGAAAAACAAAAATTAACTAGAGAGCAAATAGATTCGAAATGGATGAAGTTTCATAAAGTAGAGCTTCATTCACATACAATCCACAGTGATGCGGTTCATACAACAGAAGAACTGCTTCAAAGTGCGAAGGATAAAGAGTTAGACTGGCTTGCCATAACAGATCATAACACGATTAGTGCTTTTGAAGATATTGACGGAAAGGCAACCGTTAATTTGATTAAAGGGGTAGAGATGACGACGTTATTCGGTCACTTTTTGACATTAGGCTATCAATCAAACCAACAGCCGATGGATTGGACGTTAATAGATCGCTCTAACATTCACGCAGTTTTTCAACAAATGAAAAAGCAAGGTTTACTTATCGGGATTGCGCATCCGTTTGATATTGGAAGTCCTTATTGTACGGGGTGTAGATGGCAATACGTACTGCAGTCATTACAGTATGTGGATTTTATTGAGGTGTGGAATTCAGAAGACCCGCATCATACACTAGCGAGCGAGGATTCAATTGCGAAATGGACACAACTGCTGAATAGTGGCATTGAGATGGCGGCTACATGTGGGAGGGATTGGCACCACTCGAATACAACGAAAGCTCCTGCATTTTTACATGTTAGGGCAAATGAGGCGGCAACGGAACAAGATATATTAACGAGTGTGCAATTGGGAAGAAGTTATATGACGATTGCTCCATTAATTGATATGCATGTGAATGATGGTTGGACAATTGGTGATCGAGTAAATAAGAAAGAAGTACAAACCCTCGAGGTGCAAGTCCAATTACAAAATGCTAACCATGTGCACAAGGTGAGAATAGAGTCCAATTTAGGGGATATTCTTGAAACTGGTGAAATCGATTTCAAATCCATAGTAAGTCAAGATCAAAAGCAGCAATTAACATGGTTAAGGGTGTCTGCATTTGATCAAGAAATGAATCGTATTTTACTAACGAACCCTATTTACTTTGAATAAGAAAGGAGGCATTTCTTCGGTGGAATTAGCAGCTAGCAAAAAGGTAGCCAATCCAAGTCCAAAACAAAAAAAGAACGTAAAGCCAAAGAAGATTACTGTTGAAAATGTGTGGCAGCATCGCGTGCAATACATGATGTTACTGCCGTGTATTCTATTTTTTATTCTATTTTCCTATTTACCGATGGCTGGAATGATTTTGGCTTTTAAAGAGTTTCGCTTTGATACAGGAATATTTGGAGGGGCTTGGGTTGGCCTGGAATATTTCGAGCGGTTTTTTCAAGATCCGCAGAGCTGGACCTTTATTAAGAATACATTGATCATCAGCTCTATGAAGCTAATATTGGCACTACCATTTCCGATTATTTTAGCGCTGATGTTTAATGAAGTGCAAAGTAATAAATTAAGAGGTTTTTTTCAAAGCATCATGTATATGCCTCATTTTCTGTCTTGGGTTGTTGTTGTTGGGATCATTCAGAGTATTCTAGCGCCCAATACAGGATTACTTAATCAATTTATATCCTTTTTGGGAGGTGATGGAAGCACATACTTTTTAATGGAAGAGGAATATTTTCACTCGGTTATGTTCTGGAGTTACATTTGGAAGGATATTGGTTGGAATTCTATTATTTATTTTGCAGCCATAATGAGTATTAGTCCTGCTTTATATGAAGCGGCAGCTATTGATGGGGCAAATAAGCTAAGACAAATTTGGCATATTACGCTGCCAGGTATTAGGCCGACCATTTTAATTCTATTTATTCTTTCATTAGGAAATATTTTATCTGCTGGATTCGATCAGATCTATTTATTACAAATGCCAGGGAATACAGAGGTATCTGAGATTATAGATACATATGTGATTAAAACTGGGCTAGAAAGTGGCCAGTTTGGTTATGCCACTGCTGTAGGAATGATGCAAGGTGTTGTCGGTTTAATTGTTGTCGTCATTGTCAATCGTTTTTCTAATAAAATGTTTAACACATCACTTTGGTAAAATACGGGAGGTAAATTTCAAAATGAAGAAAGCAAGTTACAAAATATTAACGATGTTATTGCTAGCCGTTTTATTACTTACAGCATGCACAAATGAGAAAGAAGAAAGTAGTTCACAGGAAAAACCTGAAGATGCACCAGATACTTGGATTGCAGACCGAACTGTGAAAGGGTTAATTTTCATGAGTGATGGGGATGCTTCCACGGAAATAAACCCAGAAATTCAAGCTGAACTGAAAGAAAGAACAGGGATCACACTAGAATTAGAAGGTGTTACAGGAAGTTCTCTTGATGCTCTAACTGCGGGGTTAGCTGCAGGAGATTTACCGGACTTTATCGCATATTATTTAAATCATAGTGGGCGTCCTGAGATGCAAGTATTATTAAAAGGTGCTCGTGAAGGGATGTTTCATGATTTAACTCCTTTAATGCAAGATACAGAAATTTATAGTAAGTACCTACAAGAAGATTATTTGCCAGCAGACACTAGAGATAACGTGATGTTTAGAGAGGAGTTTGACGGAGCTTCTTATTTTATGCATATGTCGATTCCACGTCATGGAGGTACAGTGAATCGTAAATATGTAAGTGGTCCTTATATTCGCAAAGATATTGTAGATGAGTTAGGCATTGACCCTGCTGAAATCAATACATCAGAAGAAGTACGTGAATTAGCAGAAACGATTCAAGCAGCTGGATTTAAAGATGCAAATGGCAAACCTATCTCACCAATTGGTCCAACTGCTTGGGGTGGATATGATCGTCCTTACTTATTTAATGACTTATATTGGACAGGTCCAACAGATGAGAAGTTCTTAGAAGATGCAAATGGTGACATTAAACACGAGGCGCAAACAGATTATATGATGAAACGTGTAAACTATATTCGCGACTTATTTGAAGATGAATTAATTCACCCTGAGTACTTCACAATGGAAGAGAATAAGGCGAAAGAAGGTTTAATCAATCAGTCGTTTGGTATCGTCAACGATATGCACAACTTTATTGTTGAGAATAACGATATGAAATATATTCCTTTAGGGCCGATGAATTCGGTTCAAGGGGAATATAAAAAGCAACTTTCCTATAAATCAGGATATTCAGGTTGGTCGATTCCAGCAACTACAGAGAATCCTGAAGAAATTATGCAATTTGCTGATTTTCTTGCAAGTCGGGAAGGGAAGCTTCTAAGTACGTATGGTATTGAAGGAAGAGACTATACGTTAGATGAAGACGGCAACCCAATTGTGAAAGAAGAAGTATTAGAATTAAAGAAAAATGATCCAGCAGCAGCAAAGAAATTAGGCTTTACAGGTGTTGGTTCTTACTGGTCTGATCACTTAGGCTATACGGATATTGATAAAATGGAAGACTTCGGTGAAATGGAATACGGGGCAAGAGTTGCAGGAGAAGAATCACAAACACCGCAAAAAATCGCTGAAATGTGGAAGTATGATGAGAAAATTGAAAATGCAGAAGTCATTGATGGTTCTACGCCGAAAACCTTTATGTATGAATATGACAATGGGGATAACTTGAATATTGCATTAGAGAAGTATCAAGAAGATTTACTGCGCGCTTACTATGCAGACACAGATGAAGAAGCAAAGCAAATTATGCAACAATCGAAAGAGAATTTAGAGCGTTCTGGACTGGAAGATTATATTAAGTTAATTAAACAAAAAGAAGAAGAAGGCACAACTATTAAATATTAATGGTAGAAAAAGGGCTTTAACTAGTATTTCTTATGAAAGCGACGTTTGTTGTACGTTCCCAAACGTCGCTTTTCTCACATTAGTATTCAAACTTAGGAGGAAATCATTCATGTATGATCAACATGATAAAACGCTACGATTCTTTAGAGTCTTTAATATGATCATTATTGTTTTACTTTGCTTAACGATTATTTTGCCATTTTTAAATATATTAGCATTATCGTTTAATGATGGGGCAGATGCACAGCGTGGCGGCATTTACTTCTTACCAAGGGAATTTAGTTTGGAGAATTACATAGAAGTATTTCAACAATCAACAATTATCAATGCATTTGGAATCACTTTGTTTCGAACAGTATTAGGGACAATTTTTAGTGTATTTCTAACAGCGATGGCAGCATACGCGTTAAAAACCAAAACGCTTCCTGGACGCAAAGTGATTACGTTCTTTATTTTCTTCACGATGTTATTTAGTGGCGGTGTTGTACCTTACTATTTAGTGTTAAATGAGCTTCAATTAACGAATACGATTTGGGTTTATATTATTCCTAGTTTATATAGCGTTTGGAACATTTTAATTATGCGAACATTCTTCCAGCAAATACCTGAAAGTTTAGAAGAAGCAGCAAGAATCGATGGATGTAGTGAATTTCAAATCTTTATTAGAATTATCCTACCAATGAGTAAACCGGTCATTGCGACAATTGGCTTATTCAATGCAGTAGCTCATTGGAATGATTGGTTTTCAGGGTCCTTCTACGTGCGAAATTCCGAATTAAAGCCACTTGCAACATTGCTTCAAGAAATGCTGACGAGCCAACAGGCGCTATCTGAAGCACTATTACAAAACTCAGGAGCTTATGCTGCATTGGATAAAATTACGGTCACAGGTGATTCTTTGAAAATGGCAACGATTATTCTCGTTGTAGCACCCATACTTATGGTGTATCCATTTATTCAGAAGTACTTCGTTAAAGGTGTCAATATCGGTTCGGTAAAAGAGTAGGAGGAATAAAAGGTGGAGCTTAGATTAAAAGAAAATAATCCATTCAAGATTTTACAACTAACAGACTTGCACATTGGTTCAGTACCATTTGATCAATATGATTCTCGTACGTTTCAGCATATAAAAGAAATGACGGAAATGACGAATCCAGATTTGGTTGTCATTACAGGAGATTTAATCTGGTCAGAAGGTGTAGAGCATCCAGAGAAAAGCTTTCAAGCCTTGTTGGATGAATTAAATGCATTACATACGCCAGTAGCTATTACTTACGGTAACCATGATACAGAGGAAGGAGTTACTCGTTCAGCTTTAAGAGAAATGGAAGCAGGACTTCATCTATTAGCGCCAAAAAAGCATGAGCATATTGTAGAAGATCGTGCTTCCTATTGCTTAGAAGTGCTCGATCAACAAGGTGAGGTAGCACATATATTATACATGGTAGATAGTGGCGCTCGTGATCCATTGGAAATCGGAACGTATGAGTTTGTGCATCCTGATCAAGTAACGTGGTTCAATGAAGTATCTACGTATTACGCTAGTAGAGAGAATGAGTGGAAGCAAGATGCGCTCTTTTTGCATATTCCGTTGCCAGAGTATAAAGAAGCTTGGGCGGAAGGGAAAGTTTCTGGACAAAAAAGGGAGCCCATCTCTTCTCCAATGGTCAACACAGGCTTGTTCACTTCTTTGTTGTTAAATGGAAACATAGCGGGAGTATTTTGTGGGCATGATCATGACAATGACTTTGTTGCAGAATATCACGGTATTCAATTGTGTTTCGGCAAAGTTAGTGGTTTTCAATGTTATGGAGAATTAAATCGTGGAGCAAGAATGATTGAATTCCATCCTCAAGAACCAATGCAAACGTATATTGTAGAAAAGAAAGCTTAACGTGATGTATGAAAAACTATCAACAAATCCCTAAGTTCAGTTATTTATTTATACCTTTTTTAGTAGAGCAAGTTTTTCAATTGTTGTTAGGTAATATGGATGTTCTAATGTTAAGTCAATATTCCGATGCCAGTGTAGCGGCGGTTGGATTAGCCAATCAAATTATTATTGTAACAACGATGATTTATGGATTTATTAATATTGGGACTACGATTCAATTAACGCAACTCTCTAGTACAGATCAACAAGAAAAAAGTGCAAAAGTAGTGACCCATGCGTTGTATTTAAATATTGGTTTTACACTTGTCATTTCAACGGTATTAATCTTATTTAAGGACACTTTGTTACATATTATTCAAACGCCTGTAAGTTTAAAGGAAGAAGCCTCTACTTATTTGACAATCATCACATATGGGCTACTCTTTCATGCCATATTTAATGTCATTGGAAGTATGTTAAAGAGCTATTCGATGGTTCGTTACGTAATGTTTGCTACAATATTTATGAATATACTAAATATTGTATTGAACTATATCGTTCTGTTAACGCCTGTTACGATAATTGGAGAGGGCGTTCAAGGAGTGGCCAACGCAACGAATATGAGTAGAATCGTAGGTATGCTTATTGTTGGGGGCTATTTCTTAAAGCGTAAGCACTATTTGTTTGGCCCATTAAATTGGACGGATGTTACGAAACATCATTTTAAGCGAATCCTTGTATTAGGAATTCCTTCTGCTGGGGAGCATGTTTCTTATAACATGTCTCAAGTTATTATTACAGGTTTTATCGCAAGTTTAGGTGCTATCACTATTACTGCCAAGATTTACGCACAAACGATTACTTCGGTTGTGTTCGCCCTCTCTTTGGCTATTTCGCAAGCTGCGCAAATCATTACAGGTAAATTGATTGGCATTCAAAGAAAAGAAGAAGCGTACCAATTTTCCGTTCGGACGTTATGGAGAAGTATAATTATAACGACTTTATTTACAGCTGTTATTGCCTTACTGTCAAGTTATGTTCTATCCTTTTTTACTTCTAATGAACAAATAAAGTTACTTACGCTTCAACTTGTTTGTTTAAGTATTGCGTTAGAACCTGCTCGTGCATCGAATGTCCTTCTAGTGTCAGCGTTAAATGTGGCAGGAGATGTGAAATACCCTGTACTTGTAAGCATTATTGTGATGTGGGGATTTGTGATTCCGATGAGCTATGTTGTAGGCGTATGGTTAGGATACGGCTTAATAGGCATATGGATTGTATTCATTATAGATGAATGGGTACGGGCTTTCTTCCTGTTCTTACGCTGGAGGAAAGGACAGTGGAAATCGCTTAACGTAGTAGGGGATTCAACATAATAAAAATAGGAAACAAAGGTGGATGAAAGTTGAATAAAGAAGAGAGACATCAGTATATAGTAGACCAATTAGTAACTCATGAAAAAATTATGGTTGCTGATTTAGCGCAAGAGTTAAACGTCACGCCTGAAACAATCAGAAGAGACCTCGGCGAGCTAGAAATGAATGATCAGCTTACTCGAGTTCACGGCGGCGCTATACGATATATTCCAACAAATAAAGAGCTAGCTTATGAACGAAAAATGTCGATTCAATATGAAGAGAAAGTAAATATTGCCAAAAAGGCCGCAACGTATATTGGGCATGGCGATACGATTGTCGTTGATGTAGGAACCACGACAGTCCATATTGCAGATATGTTAGAGGATATTCATTCTTTAACAGTAGTTACAAACTCACTAAGCGCAGCGCAACGTTTTAACCTAGCTATTGAAGAGAAACGAATTTCTGGGCAAGTAATTATGTTACCAGGCTTTACACATCCAGACCAAGCTTCCGTTAAAGGAGCTTATACAGTTGAAATGTTAAGAAGATTCCACTTCAATCGAGCGTTTATTTCATGTGGTGGTATAACAGAGGATGGCATGTATGATTTTGATATGGATGAATCCCTCATTTCAGAAGTGATGATGCAAAATAGTCAAGAGGCTATATTATTAATAGATTCATCTAAAATAAATAAAGACGCGTTGTTCAAAATTGGTCCATGTTCTTCTTTAACTAAAGTTATATCAGATGTGGAGAGGCCAGTAGATTGGAAACAAAGCAATTATGAATGGGTTTCTACAGACGACACTTTAAGAGAGGAACGATAAAGGCAATGAAAGTAGATTATCATATTCACCTTGAGGAAGGCCCTTATTCTTTCCGTTTTGTTGATCAAACGATACAGGCAATGGAAAAGTATTATGTTATTCAAGCACCAAGACATACAGAGGAATGGTTAAAGCAAGCTATGGATAAGATGCAACAACGATTGGAGAAAGGGGACTATTCGAAATGGTGGCTTGACTTATACTTAGAAGAAGCTTTGCGTAAAGGGCTTAAAGAAGTAGGCATTGTTGATCATTTATACCGTTTTCAAGAAATGCGGGATTACTTCATAACTTTTTTAGATGTAGATTCACAAGAAATTGGGAACGAGCAAAAAGAATGGTTAGACAAAGTGATGGTTCGTTCGATTGATGATTTCATTCGCCTTATCCAAAGGGAGAAAGAAGAATGGGCTAAGAAAGGTGTGACGTTAAAGCTAGGAATAGAAGCTGATTATTTTGAAGGTGGGGAGCAGCAGTTAGAAGCCTTTTTAAGTAAATATCCTTTTGATTACGTGATTGGTTCTGTTCATTTTTATCAAGGCTGGGGCTTTGATAACCCACAATTACAACACTTGTTTGAGCAGTATGATTTAAAAGGATTATATGCAGGACACTTTGAAACAGTAAAAAAAGCAGTAAAGAGCGGATTATTCGACTTTATTGGGCATTTAGATAATATGAAAGTCTTTAATTACCGTCCAGCTGAACAAGAGTTAATCCCAATTTATCGAGACGTAGCGCAAACCTTGGTAAAGCATGATGTAGCGACAGAGGTCAATCCAGGCCTATTTTATCGTTATCCGGTACAAGAAATGTGTCCAAGCCTTACTTTTATGAAGGTTTTAATAGAGGAAGGTGTTAAGTTCACCACATCTTCTGACTCCCATTATCCAAATGATATTGGAATTTACAATGACGCAATTAGAACTATGTTAGTAGAGAATGGGATAGATGAAGTAGCGACCTTTAATCAACGAATAAGGAGCATGAAAGCTATAAACGTAAAGAATCAAGTTTGATGGAAAGAGGTCTCTATAAATCAGAGATCTCTTTTTTTATGTGTGTGAAGGCTTCCAATTGTAGCATCACGTGGAAGGAATGATTAATCATTTCAATATTCCTAAGTATTAGAATATATAAACTTATTAAAAACATGACTTTTAGACTATCTCAAATGGTGGCTCATATGAAGCGGAAGACGTATAATAATGTAAGCATGCTCAAAATAGGGAGGTATATATAACTAATTATATTCCCTCATAAGGGCAAACCTATTGAAAGATAGGGACGCAAAGCTACGGGTCTAAAGTGATGATTGCGATGACGGCCGGGCTGCCGATTGGTATTCTGTGTACTATTTACATTGATAAACATAATTGAGGAGGGCAATACCGCGTGATTATATTAGACAAACCTTACGTATCACACCTATTATCAAATACTTTACAAAAGCTGCAAACCCCTGTCATTAAAATGAATGACGTCAACATTCCTAACGAAAGAGAGCTCGCATTAATGGAAAAGGATTTATTTGTACAACAGTTTAGCAAAGGTACATCTCCTATTCTGTTTAATTCAGAGAATGGTTTGAATGTATTGCATGAATATTTGCCAAATCATTCGATTACAAAGGTAGCAACAACGTTAAAAAATAAAGCCGAATTTAGAAGAATATTGGCATCCCATTTTCCAGATTTCTTCTTCCGTGAAATCTCTTTTGCTGAAATGGATGCTTTGGATATAAATTCCCTTCCTTTTCCAATTATTATTAAGCCTGTAGTAGGTTATTCGAGCATTGGTGTATACCGCATAGATTACAAAGAAGACTTTATACCTACGATTAAGAAATTAAAGCAGGACATGTTAATGGCGGGTAGCGCATATCCGAAGGAAGTTATTGATAGTCAGACACTTCTTATTGAAGAGCTGATTGAAGGAGAAGAATATGCAATCGATGCTTATTACACAGCTGATGGCGAGCCTGTTGTACTGAACTTGTTTAAGCGTATGTTTAATAATGAGAAAGATATGAGTGATCGAATTTATTATACGAGTAAACAAGTATTACAAGAATCATTTGGACGAGTGGATACGTTCTTGCAAGACATAGCGCCTGTATTTGATCTGAAGTCCGTGCCAATTCATGTAGAAGTGCGCATGAATAAAGAAGGTAAAGTCGTTCCGATTGAAGCGAATCCACTTCGTTTTGCTGGTGTTGGTACGACCGAACTTGGTGTTTATGCATATGGCGTTAATGTGTATGAATATTATTTTAATCAATTAAAGCCTGATTGGAAAGCCATTATACATAAAATGGACGATGCTATTTATAGTTTTTGTTGTGCTGATTTTGATGCATCAATAGATTGTAAAGGGATTGCATCAGTTGATCATGATGCTTTTAAGAGTCATTTTCAAGAAATATTAGAATATCGCCCAATGGCATTCAATGAATATCCAACTATCGCCATAGTATTTCACAGAGCTCCAGATTTTCAAGAGAACGAACGTATTCTTAAGCTTGATTTACAGCAATTTCTCACGATGAAAGATGCTCAACTTGTGTAAGGAAAGAAGGGAGGAATGAAAATGAAGTTTAGAAAATCTATACAAACGAAAGTTATGTCATCTGTACTAATTCCAGTCGTATTATTAAGTGTTCTTTTTAGTGTTGTTTTGTTTATGACGACTAGCTTTGTTATCCAGAAGCACCTCGTACCAGAATTTAATGAGAGCTTAACGATGAAAATGGAAGCATTTAATGAACTATTTGATGCAGAAACAGTGAATCAGGCTAAAACAGATCAAGAAGTGTATGAGCAATTATTAGCAAAGGCGAATGATTTTCAGAACAAGTTTGATCTAGAGAATGTGTATATTATGAGTAAGGTTGATGGAGAAGAAGTTATTCTATTGCTAGGAAATGCGGATGAATATTTAACTCCACTTACTTTTACGGATGAACAAGCAGACGCTCTTACGACAAAAGAGGTTGTCACAAGTGATTTTTATGAAGATGAATACGGGTATCACCAGTCAACGTTCTTGCAAATTGAAGGAACTGATTCTGTGCTTGGGTTAGATGAGGATGCAGACTACATTAAGAATTTAGAGAAGTACTTAGTATATATCTGTATTGGTTTATCAGCTTTGTTTATTATTATTAGTTATGTTGGTTCACGTTTCATTTCAAGAAAGATTTCGAAACCATTAAATGATTTAGTAGAATACACAGAGCTAGTTGCGAATGGGGATTTAACACAAGAGATATCGATTGATACAGAAGATGAAACAGGACAATTAGCTACAAGCTTTAATCAGATGCAGCAGCAATTAAAGCAGACGCTGAAGCACGTTAACTCAACTTCTGACCACGTTGTATCTTCATCAAGTGATTTGTCTGAAAGCATTGAGCAAGTGACAGATGTTATCAACCAAATTTCTACTACGATTCAAGAAGTAGCAGCTAATAGCGAAACGGTTACAAGTGGAGCAACGCAAAATCAGACAGCCATTCAAGAAATATCTGAAGGTATTCTGGATATTTCGAAATCGACTTCAAGTGTTTCCGATGAAACGTTAGAAGCATCAACAGCAGCAGGACAAGGAAATGATGTAGTGCAGGAAGCGGTACGTGGCATTGAAGAGATTAACACTTCGGCTAAATCATCAATGGAAATTACAAAGCAAATGAATGAACGTTCGAATAAAGTTGGTAACATTACACAAATGATTACGAACATCTCTGATCAAATTAATCTGCTCGCATTAAATGCGGCAATTGAAGCAGCTAGAGCAGGGGACTACGGCAAAGGTTTCGCAGTTGTAGCTGAAGAAATTAGAAATTTAGCGGAGCAATCAGCGAAATCTGCTAGTGAAATATCTAGTATAATTGAAGAGATGCAAAACGACTCCAATCAGTCTGTACACGCAATTTCTAAAGTGGTTGACGAAATTGATAAGGAAACAACATCCATCCGCCAAGCGGGAGATGCGTTCCAAAACATTTCGTCGTTAATTAATAACATAACTGGAAAAATGCAATCTGTAGCAGCGACTGTACAAGAGATTTCAGCTGGATCAGAGCAAGTACTAACAACAACGAAGATGACAGTTGAGTCTTTAGCAGAAACATCTGACTATACACAAAATGTAGCAGCTTCTGTAGAAGAACAGTCTGCATCAATGGAAGAAATGCTTGGAACAGCTAATCAACTACTAGAGATGGCTGAACACTTAAAAGGGCAAATTTCGCACTTTAAGACGGAATAACCTAACATACAAGCTAGTATTTCATTGCATAAAGCGATGGAATGCTAGCTTTATTTTTGTTATATCGTTTTTTTTACAGAAATCAGATGGGGTATGGACGTATTTAAAAGAAACCCATTAAAATAAAATTGATTGAAAATACTGATTAATAAGAAGGTATGTAAAGGTTAATAGATTTGGAGTATACAGATATGTAAAAAGAACAATTTGTTGAAGAAGTATAAAAATTCACTGTAGAATCGTTAAATGATCAAATTATTTAACATTACTTACGAAGAAAAATTCTATAACTATTAGCTTATTATTAATAAGAGCGCCTAGTAAACGAATTTAACTAGACGCTCGTGTCTTTAGGTAAATGGTCGATCGAGTTTGTACAAGCGTGCATACCGTTCATTTGTTTGCAATAAATGCTCGTGTTTGCCTTCCATATGAATCGTACCTTTATCGAGAAATAACACGTAATCGGTTAGGCTGACAAATGCCAGGTGATGGGTAATCCATAGCACCGATTTTTCTTGTAATACATCGAAAATGGTTGTCAGTAGTTCTTTCTCTGTTATTGGGTCAAGTCCTATAGTTGGCTCGTCTAATATGACGATTGGTGCGTCTTGAAGTAGGATACGTGCAAGAGCAATGCGGTGACGCTGTCCACCGGAAAGGCGCATGCCTGTTTCGTGCATGTGCGTGTTGTATCCTTCAGGAAGGGAAGTAATATAGTCGTGTAGCTTAACTTGTTTAGCTGCCCATTCCACTTCTTGATCTGTTGCACTTGGCTTTCCTAAGCGAATATTGTTCTGAATCGTCGTGTCAAATAAATATGGTTGCTGGTTTAAGACGGCAACCCAGTTGGATATATGGTTTCCAAAGTTAGTTGTATCTACACCATTTATTTGGACCGATCCTTTCTCAGGAGAGATGGCACCTTCAATTAATTTTAGAATGGTTGATTTTCCAGAGCCACTTGGACCGAGTAAGGCGATTTTTTCTCCTTGTTGCATGGTGAAGGTTACGTCTTTCAACGTTTGGTCATCTGTCCCGTATTGGAAGGCGACGTGATTGATGGTTAAAGTTGCGTCGTCTGTTTGTTGAAGCTTCTGTAACATGGCTTCATTTAACTGTTGCTCTTCCTTCGGTTCATCGGATAAACGAGTGAGCCGGTCAATAGAATCTTGATAAGACGGTACTTCACTTACAGCATCTGATATTGGTAAAAAGGCTTCTGTAAGTGGAAATAGTACTAAAACAAAGGCAGCGATAAGTGTGTAAGCCATGTCGCCTTGACTTGTTTCCCATGCTGTCCAGAACAGCATAACGATCACCATTATGGCAATGATCACTTGCGCTGAGGAATCTCTCCATCTTACAAACCGGTTGCGTGACCGATCTAATTCATATAATTGTTGCTCTTGCTTTTCATAGGATTCGATAAAGTCCCGTTGACGACCGCTTATTTGCCAGTCGTTAATGCCCATTACAGCATCGGTTAATTGCTCATATAAATGATGTCGTGTTGCCTTCATCCTTTGCACCTTTGCCTTCGTAACGAGTAGCGAAACAAATGGGTATAGAAATAACAACACACCAGCGTGAATAGCCATTAAACAAGCGAATGGAATTGAGAAGAATCCAAGAGCGATAATGGATAAAGTATAGAGAGACAAGGCAACAATGCTTGGAAAAATCGTTTTAATATAAATGTCCTGCAATCGTTCGATATCGTCCGCTAGAATGCCTAGCAAGTCTCCTGTTTTAAAGGTAGCCCCTTTCGAAAACACGCGAGGTTCTACTAACTGATAAATTCGTGATCGCATCGTAGATAGAATCTTTAGTACAACGTTATGTCCGACTAATCGTTCAACATATCGGGATACAGCACGAGTTATTCCGAACGCTCGGACCCCAACAATTGGGATATAGACTAAGAGAATGTTCTCTGGTCTAGTTGCTGACTTCGAAATCAAGTAGCCGGAAGTAAACATAAGAAAGGCCGCTGAGAATGCGGTTAGCAATCCGAAAAACGTGACAAATAAGAGCATTTTACGATTTTGTTTTAAATAAGGAAGAAACCATCCTGTTGCGTTCATTGATTGTCCCCCATTTGTGTTTTCACCATGTTGTAGTAGTATCCTCGTTGCTCCATGAGCTGTTGATGCGTTCCTTCTTCTACGATGTCACCATGATGAATAAAGTAAATGTAATCCATTTGCATCATCCAATGCAATCGGTGTGTAGCAAGGAAGACAAGTTTATCTTCAAATAGATGAAACATTTTCTCTTTAACATCGTATTCTGTTTCAATGTCTAGATGAGCAGTTGGTTCATCTAGTAACAGAATAGGACGGTTTTCTAATAAAGCTCTGGCAATGGCTACTCGTTGAGCTTGTCCACCACTTAGTGTTCTTCCTCCTTCCCCAATTTTCTCATCGAGTCCATTTGGTAGTTCGTTAATCAAGTCGGTTAACCCTGCTTGAGCAACGGCTCGGTGCACGTCCTCTAGAGATGCGTTAGGGGAGTAGAACGTAATATTGTTCCGAATCGTATCTTGGAATAAGTATGGATGCTGAGGAATGTAGAGTAGTTGTTTCTTCCAGTCTTCTCTTTGTAGATGCGTGTATGCTTGTCCGTCAATCGTAATTGTGCCTCGTTGGGTTGGGATAAATCCACCTATCAAATCAATGAAAGTAGACTTACCAGCGCCACTTTCGCCGACGATACCAATTTTCTTCTTTCCTTTTATCGTTAAAGATGCTTTGTGTATCGAAGGGGAGGTCGCTTCATCATGATAAACGTCCACATCATGAAAAGATAGTTCTGAATCGTTATTCCATAATGGTATTGCATGATTGTCTTCTATTTTTAGTCGTTTTGTAGATACAATTTCTTGTAGTTTATTTCCAGCTTCTTGTCCGTTTAATGTCGCATGATAATCAGAGCCGATTTCACGGATTGGTAAGAAATACTCTGGTGCAAGAATGAGTATCGTTAGAGCGGGTTGTAGTACCATTTCTCCTTCAATTAATCGTAAGCCTAGAAATACGGCTACGATTGCAACGGATAACATAGTAAAGAAGTCCATTGCAAACGATGACAGGAATGCCATACGTAATGTGCTCATCGTTGAAGTGCGATATTGTTCACTTACTTGGTCGATGCTTTTGGCGTGTGCTTTACTTCTTCCGAGAAACTTCAACGTCTCTAGTCCTCGCAACGAGTCAACAAAATGATTCGAAAGTATGCGATAGGATGCCCATTGTTTATCGGCTTTTTTCTGAGCCGCCCATCCTAATAAAATCATAAATGCAACTAATATGGGAACAGCAACAAATAATACGATGGCAGAAGTGATGTCTTTCGTTAATACATAGATGCCAATCATGACAGGTACAACGGCCATGTTTGCCATTTTGGGTAGGAAGAGCTGAATGTATTGTTTAAATTGCATAATCCCATCTTGTAATAAGGTAACGACATTTCCAGTACCTAGCTTCCTTGATATACGAGGGCCTTGAGAGAATAAAGCCTCTAGAACATCTTTACGGAGCTTTGTTCCTAGATGCTCAGCATAATGATATGTGATTTTTTGTTTAATATGTTGAATGATATAACGTAGAAGAAAAGCTGCTCCGAATAGTAAGATGGTTGGATAACTGTCTTGAATGGGTCCACCATTAAAAAGATGGGTCACCCCTTCTGCAAGCCATACAGCTTGCAGAATAATGGATAACCCTTGTACAACAGTTAAACAGGTAAGAATCGCTATTATTTTCTTCATCCCGTCATATTGTAGTAATGCTTTGTTCATTAATAAATCATGTCCTTCCCGTCAACACGTTTGCGGAACACATAATAACTCCAAATTTGGTATCCGAGTACGAAAGGTAGTAATGTTAATGCTACATAGGACATTACTTTCAATGAATAATCCCCTGAAGCCGCGCTATATACCGTTAAGTCGTAAGCGCTAGAGATAGAACTAATCATAACTCTTGGGAACAAGGCAACGAATATAGTTGCAATCGTTAAGGCAATGCCAGCCCCACTCATTGCGAATGCCCATCCATCGCGTTGTTTCTTTAACAAAACAATAACGAGAAGATACGCTACAACGATTAGACCAATTAGTGGGATCGTTATTTCTCCACGATACGTAAATAAGTCCGTTTCAAAGTAAGACAAGCCAACAAATGCAACTAGTGATACAAGAACAGGGTAGACCATAATGGATGCTAGGCGATGTGCGCGTTGTTGTAAATCTCCTACCGTACGAATCGTTAAATAGACTAGCCCGTGTAAGAAGCATAGTAAAGTAACAGTGACACCACCCGTTACAGAATACACATTTACGTAATCAGTGAAGCCTGCTTGTAATGTCATCGTTTCATCAATTGGCATACCTCTTAATAAGCTTGTAAATAGTACACCAAATAAGAATGGTGGTAAGATACTACCGATAAAAATAACCCAGTCCCATGTTTTTATCCAGGTTGGTGAATCAACTTTTCCTCTGAATTCAAAGGAAACACCACGCCCGATTAAGGCGAGTAGCAGAATAACAAATGGAATGTAATAACCACTGAACATCGTTGCATACCAGTGTGGGAAAGCGGCGAAAATCGCACCTCCGGCAGTTAGTAACCAAACTTCATTGGCGTCCCAGAAAGGCCCAATCGTATTAATAAGCATCCGGCGTTCTAAATCATTTTTTCCAATGAATTTTCCAGCCATACCAACACCAAAGTCAAATCCTTCCAGAAAGAAGAAACCGACGAATAAGATAGCTACGAGAATAAACCACAGTTCACTAAGTTCTATCATGGTTGCATAACCTCCTTATCGAATGGATCAATGGAGATGTTCGAATCTGATTGAACATCGTGATAACCTGCCCCTTTCTTAATCTCACGAACGAATAAATAAACGAGAACAATCGCAAGAATAAGGTAAATGGTCGTAAATGCAATCAGCGAGAACAGTAAAGATTCAGCCGTAACGTTAGGGGATACAGATGCTGATGTCGTCATGTATCCGAATACTGTCCAAGGCTGACGGCCAATCTCTGTCATAATCCAACCAGCTGTATTAGCGATGAATGGGAAGGAAATTAACCCTACCATTGTTTTTAATAGGAATTTCTTCTCCATAATTGTATTGCGATAACTTGCCCATAATCCGAGTAAGGAGACAAGAATCATAACCATGCCTGCGATAACCATAATACGGAAGCTCCAAAAAGTTGTTTTGACAGGTGGAATGTAGTTACCAGGTCCATATTTTTCTTCGTATTCTGCTTGAAGAGATAGCATGCCTGGAACAGATCCAGAGAATTTCTCATAAGTTAAGTAGCTCAATGCGTATGGAATCTGTATTTCTAATGCATTTTCTTGATTTTCTACATCAATATCCGCGAATAACGTCCAAGGTGCAGGATCAGCACTATCTTCCCATAAAGCTTCACTTGCTGCCATTTTCATTGGCTGGGAGTGCATTAGATGCTGTGCTTGCGCGTGACCACTAAAAGCAATACCTAATCCAGAGACTAATGCAATAACCATGGAGATATTAAATGATTTTCTAAAGAATGTAACTTCAGATTTCTTCAATAATTTATAAGCACTAACGCCACCGATAAAGAAAGCACCTGTTGCTAATGCGCCAAAGACGACGTGTGGAAATTCAACCCATAGCTGCGGGTTGGTTATAAGCGCGCCAAAATCATTCATTTCTGCACGGCCATTGTTAATTTCCATTCCTACTGGCTCTTGCATAAAGGAGTTAGCTGCTAGAATCCAGAATGCAGATAACATCGTACCGATCGATACGAGCCAGATACATAATAAGTGTACTTTCTTCGATAAACGGTCCCACCCAAAGATCCATAGACCGATAAAGGTAGATTCCATGAAGAATGCTAACAATGCCTCAATGGCTAGTGGTGCTCCGAATACGTCACCGACAAAGCGGGAGTACTCTGACCAGTTCATGCCGAATTGGAATTCCTGAATAATACCTGTTACGACACCAACGGCAAAGTTAATCAGAAATAAATGCCCCCAAAACTTAGCCATTTTCTTGTAGATTTCTTGTTTTTTCACAACGTAAAGCGTTTCCATTAGTGCAACCATAAATACAAGCCCAATGGATAATGGGACGAATAAAAAGTGGAAAATGGTTGTAGCACCAAATTGGAGTCTTGCTAAAAATAGTTCTGACACAGTTTCCCCTCCTAATGTGACTTTGGTTCTGTTTTTTAAAAGACTATTTTGTTCATAAGTTCACAAATACTATTGTAGCTGATAATAATGGGATTTTTGTTAAGAAAGGGTGTCTTATTTGTGACAGAAATATAGCTATTTTGTGACGGTTATTGATGGAATGTTCACGCATTTATTTCGAAGGAAAAAAGGAGCCTTCATAATGGTTCTATGTAGGCTCCCTTTCATTAAGAAGTTGCTTCTGTTAGTTGATATTTCCCTTTAGATAAATTAATAATTTCGTTAGATTGTGTGTTGTTCCCTTTATATTGAACGGCAGTCACTGTATACGTACCTGGTGCTAAATTGTTCCCTTGTAAAGGAATCGTAATGGTTTTATTGCCGTCTACTTTTTCTGATGTAATGAATTGATCGTTTACATAGAGATGTACTTTGTTGTTGCTATCGAAATCAAGTAAATCAACGGTAATTTGTACGAGCATGCTATCTTTAGCCACTTCAATAGAAGGAATATTACCACCATGTGATGAGCCAGTAGGGGTAGAAATGATGACAGAAGCGTTCCCTGTTTCTTGTGCATCACTAGGATAAGGCACGTTATCGTTGGAAACTGTCTCTTCTTCGGCGCCTTCTTCAGATTCATCAGATCCTAAGTCTTCTTTTGCGTTATCTGAATGAGAATCTTGTTCTTCTGTTTCATCTGATGATTCCTTATCTTGACTGTCATCTGCTTGTTCGTTTTCTTCTTGTTGGTCTTGTTCATTCGGCGCTTGTTCTGTTGTTTCTTCATCTGTTGTGTTATTCTTCTCATCATTTGTTGCCGTATCATCATTTGTACAAGCTGCCATTAATAAAACTACCATTAGAAATAATAGTGTTAGCCGTTTCTTCATCCTATGACACACTCCTTTTTCTGAATTGCTCTTCCTAGTGATTATCGGACTCTCTCTTATTTTCCTTAAGTATAAGCGAATTAATTTTTGATAGAGTAGGTACGATTTTCTCATTTTATGTTTTTGAACAGATTGTGAATTATGTAACTAATGAAAGTGTTATGCAATTAATGTTACCGCTTACAATAAGGGCGCTGGATTTATAATAGGAACTAAGGAGGGATAACAATGAAGAAGAAAGATTTAGTTGCACTAGTATTAGCATTTGTCGTTTTAGTAGTACTATTATTGTTGCCAACTCCAGAGTCGCTTCCTATTGTTGGACATAGAGTATTGGCGATTCTCGCTTTTGCCGTCATATTGTGGGTGACAGAAGCTGTGAAGTATCCCGTAAGTTCTGTTATGATTATCGGTTTACTAGCAGTATTCGTAGGATTATCTCCTACCATTGAAGATCCATCTACTATATATGGTACGAAAGAAGCGCTAGGTATGGCGGTTAGTGGATTTAGCTCTACAGCGGTTGTTCTTGTTGGTGGTGCATTGTTTTTAGCAGCAGCCATGGAGCATACCGGATTGCATCAACGTTTAGCCTTATTCATTATGTCGAAAGTAGGTATCAAAGCAAATCGTCTAGTAATTGGAACGATACTAGTTAGTTTCGTTTTAGCATTGTTTGTTCCAAGTGCTACCGCACGCGCTGGTACAATTATTCCTATTTTATTAGGGATGGTAGCGGCATTCGGTCTAGGGAAGACGAGTCGCTTAGCTGCATTGCTCGTCATAACAGCAGTTCAATCTATTTCCATTTGGAATGTCGGTATTAAGACAGCTGCTGCGCAAAATATGGTGGCACTAGGTTTTATGCAAAGTGAATTCGGTGTCGATGTAGCTTGGGGAGAATGGTTCTTATATGCCGCTCCATGGTCCATACTTATGTCGATATTACTATACATTATTATGACAAGATTAATAAAACCAGAAGAAACCAAGCTTACAGGCGGCAATTCCATTCAAGCGCAGTTAAACGAATTAGGGAACATCAAAGCGGAGGAAATACGATTAATTATAATTTCTTTGAGCTTACTTATTTTATGGTCCACAGAAGGTGTGATTCATCCATTTGATTCAACGACTTTAATGGTTATAGCAGTTGCGATTATGCTTACGCCGAAAGTTGGTATATTTAATTGGGGAGAAGTGCAAAATAAAATTCCTTGGGGAACATTAATTGTATTTGCTACCGGTATTTCCCTTGGGAAAGTGTTGTTAGATACTGAAGCCGCAACTTGGTTATCCTCTAACACGTTTGAGGCCTTAGGGGTAACGTCCTTGTCTTTACTAGGTATGATTGCGGTGTTAGCGGCATTTAATATTTTTATTCATCTAGGATTTGCCAGTGCAACAAGTCTAGCTTCTACGCTTATTCCGATTGTGATCGCATTGGTCATAGGGATGGAACCTACATCCTTTAATGGACCAGGATTAGTACTCATTATGCAATTTGTAATCTGTTTTGGCTTCTTACTTCCTGTGAACGCACCACAGAACATGCTTGCATACGGTACAGGTACATTTACTACGAAAGATTTTCTTAAATCGGGTGTTCCGATTACCATTGTTGGTTATATATTGATATTAGTATTTAGCGCAACCTATTGGCAGTGGGTTGGTTTATTATAAAAAAATAAATGAAGAGGTGTAACGTAATGAGTTTAAAGAACCCTTGGAACGAATTAAGTAGCATTAACCTCGGATACGTTTTAGAACAGTATGATTTGTATAAAGAAGATGTCACAATCGTAGAACCAAGCTATCGAGAAATGTTCGATCAATGGGGAGCGCCAACCATTCCGGCTCATTCAGTTGTATCTATTGAAGAACAAGGTGATTCTACTCACCTTGTTCTTCACAAAATGAAAAACTTAGCCGCAACTGTGGAGTTAGCGAACAATATACGGAAGTATGGACACTTAGAAGCTAATATTTATCCTTTAGAAGAGCAGACGCCTTTGTCCATGCTTCAAATGTCAACGTATGGGCTTACAGAGGAAGATATAAAGGAGATTCCAGCGTCTTTCGTTTGTTCCCAACATGCTAACCAATTTGCAAACGCATTAGAAGCCATTCATCATTTAAAGAAAACCTATTGTGCTTCAATTAGTTTTGAGTTAGATCATGTACAACCAGAAATGCGCCAATGGTTATTAGACAAAATAGAAAGCAAACAGTCATTGGCTCGTTTAACGAATGAAGATAAGCAGCGTTTATTTACGTTGTTATGCAAAGCAGAAGGGTTTGAACAGTTCCTTCAGAAAATGTTTACTGGTCAAAAGCGTTTCTCCGTTGAAGGCTTAGAATCCTTAGTGCCTGTTATGAATGAGTTAATCGAGTTAGCGGCTGCGGAACAAGTGGATGATGTAATGATTTCAATGGCTCACCGAGGACGTTTGAACGTTTTAACTCACGTGCTAGATAAGCCGTATGAAGCGATGTTTGCTCAATTCAAGCATGCAGCATGGGTGAACGAAGACCCATCACTTGAACTTACGGAAGGTAGTACGGGTGATGTGAAGTATCATTTAGGGGCAACGAAAACGAAAGAAGTGAACGGGCATACCATTCGCGTGTCACTAGGGAACAATCCGAGTCATCTTGAATTTGCAGGGGCAGTGATGGAAGGATGTACACGTGCTGCGCAGGATGATCGAACGAATGTAGGTTATCCTGAACAACATGAGGATAAGGCTTTACCGATATTAGTCCATGGCGATGCTGCTTTTACAGGGCAAGGAGTCGTGACCGAGATATTAAACTTCGCTAACACGAATGCATATAGTACAGGGGGAACGGTGCATATTATTGCGAACAATTGCATTGGTTTTACGACAGAAAGCGAAGATGACCGTTCTACTCATTATCCAAGTGATGTTGTGAAAGGATATGAAATGCCGATTATACACGTAAATGCAGATGATCCAGAAGCGTGTATTCAGGCGGCAACATTGGCGTTCCAATATCGCACACAGTTTCAAAGAGATATTCTTATTAATTTGATTGGTTATCGACGTATGGGACACAATGAAATGGACGAACCGAGAGCAACGAGTCCATTAATGTATAACAAAGTGGACCAACATCCGACGATTACACGTGTTTACAAACAACAATTACTAGAGACTGGAGCGTTATCTGAGCAAATGATGGACCATTTGGAAGCGATGGTAAACGATTTGTTCCAGCAAGCATTTGATTCTCTATCTGATGACAAAGAAGAAGTCCAGACTATAGAAGAGCGAGTTTATCAAGGGAAAGATAGCATGCCTGATGTGGAAACAGCCATTTCTAAAGAAGCTTTACTTGCCTTAAATAAGGATTTAGTAAAATGGCCAGAAGGTTTTAACGTGTTCGGTAAGCTGAAGAAGATTTTAACGAGAAGAATAGATGCAATGGACAATCATAAGAAAATCGATTGGGGGCATGCAGAAGCATTAGCTTATGCATCCATTCTAAAGGATGGAACGCCAATTCGACTTACAGGTCAAGATAGTGAGCGAGGGACGTTCTCGCATCGAAATCTTGTACTATCTGATTACATTACCGGAGAAAAATATTCGCCAATGCATCACCTTCAAGGTGGTAAAGCTTCATTTGCCATTCATAATAGTACACTAACCGAAATGGCTGTACTTGGCTTTGAGTATGGATATAGTGTGTGTTCTCCTGAAACATTAGTCATGTGGGAAGCACAATTTGGAGACTTTGCAAATGGAGCTCAAGTGATGTTTGATCAATTTATCTCTGCTGGGAAAGAGAAATGGGGACAGCAATCCGGAATCGTTATGCTATTGCCCCACGGGTACGAAGGGCAAGGACCGGAACATTCTAGCGGAAGACTAGAGCGTTACTTACAGTTATGTGCTGAAAATAATTGGACAGTAGCAAATATATCATCAACTGCTAACTATTTTCATTTGTTGCGGAAACAAGCCGCTTTACTAGGAACAGAGCATATTCGTCCCCTCGTTATTATGACGCCAAAAAGCTTGCTACGTAACCCATCAGCAAGTGCGTACATCGAGCAGTTTACAAATGGGAAGTTCGAACCGGTTATAGAACAGCCAGGTCTTGGTCATCAACGTGATAAAGTGAAACGAGTTGTCTTTACATCAGGTCGATTAGCAGTAGAGTTAGGGGATCAAATAGCACATGATGATACGAATGATTGGTTAGATATTATTCGTATCGAGCAGTTATACCCATTCCCGGAAAAACGAGTAAAAGATATATTAGGGAAATACACCAATTTACAAGAAATAATGTGGGTGCAAGAAGAGCCGCAAAATATGGGGGCTTGGACGTACATTGCACCATTACTACACCATGCATCGCCAAAAGAAATAAAAGTTCAATATGTTGGTCGCCCACCGATGGCAAGTCCATCAGAAGGGAATCCGATCGTTCACAAACGGGAGCAAGAGAGAATTATCCATCAAGCATTAACGCAATTAGATGTTACGCAATATGCCGCTTATAAATAATAAATCATATACACCACTTAAAAGGGAGAAAGAGGATGATGAAGATGGCGAATATTGTTATACCTGAACTTGCAGAATCGATAACAGAAGGTACGATTGCTCAATGGCTTGTAAAGGAAGGAGACTATGTGGAGAAAGGTCATCCCTTAATCGAGCTTGAGACGGATAAAGTGAATGTAGAAGTAACAGCGGATTATACAGGAGTTATAACGGATATTGTTCGAGGAGAAGGAGAAGACGTCGAAGTAGGAGATATAGTTGCAAACATGCGTCAAGAGGAGCAATCTTCTTCTGTAGACGTTCAAGAAGCGCTGAAGTCAACATGTACGAAAGAGGCTTCAAATCAAAAGGATTATGGTGCGACGACATCACCACAAGTTATGACAACAAAACAAGCAGAAGGTAACGATGAACCGATTATGGCAACCCCTTCTGCTCGTAAATGGGCAAGGGAGTGGGGAGTTGACTTACGAGAAGTCGCACCTAGTGATCCATTTGGTCGCATTCGTAAAGAGGATGTAGCAAGGAAATATGAGCAAGTACAGAAGCCAGTAGAGCGACATACAGATGAACCAATCAAGCAAGAACAAAGTAAGCAACAAAATGCCAAGCCAGTACAACGAGAAAAAATGTCACGTCGTCGTATGACTATAGCGAATCGTTTAGTAGAGGCACAGCAACAAACAGCTATGCTTACAACATTTAATGAAGTTGATTTAACGAACGTGATGCAGCTTCGTCAAGAACGTCAAGAAGCTTTTATTCATAAACACGATGTGAAACTCGGCTTTATGTCGTTCTTTACAAAAGCGGTGGTAGGAGCATTGAAGGAATTCCCGTTACTAAATGCAGAAATTCAAGGCAATGAGTTAGTGACGAAAAAATTCTATGATATTGGTGTCGCCGTCTCCACGGAGGAAGGGCTTGTTGTACCAGTTGTCCGAGATGCGGATCGACTTGATTTTGCAGGAATTGAGAGGGACATTAGTCGTTTAAGTGTAAAGGCGAGAGAGAAGCAATTAACGCTTAATGAGCTACAAGGTGGTACGTTTACGATTACCAATGGTGGGACATTTGGGTCGATGATGTCAACACCGATTTTGAATGCTCCGCAAGTTGGTATATTGGGTATGCACAACATTCAGAAACGAGCGATGGTTATGCCAGATGACTCCATTCAAGTTCGTCCAATGATGTACATCGCTTTATCTTATGATCATCGTATTGTGGATGGTAAGGATGCTGTTCAATTTCTAGTTCGTGTGAAACAAATGTTAGAAGACCCATTTGATTTATTACTAGAAGGATAATCTATGAATATAAGAAGCTGTCTAATGCGTATTCGACAGCTTCTTTTTACATGATTCGAAAATAGCGAAGAATCTCAATAATCTATAAATAGGGATCGATGTTCGTTTGATTTGACTCAACATATTGGTAAAGGGTTAATGGTCTACCAACATGACCATATGTCGTGTAGGAAGTTAACACATCAATTTGTTCAAGGAATTGGACGTATTTCCGTATGGATGTTCTCGAAATGTGAATCGCATCAACAAGGTCCTCAATAGAGAAACTATTTTCTTCAAGAGAAGTGATATGGTTCCAAATTTGTGTTAATGTATTCGTTGTTAACCCTTTTGGAAGTCTTTGATTGGAATGCGATTGGCTCATGTCTAATAAATATTTATCAAGTTCCTCTTGACGTAGCTTCTGCTGTTGGAGTATATGATTTTTCTGTTGATATTTGATTAAGGCATCTTTAAAGCGGATAAATTGAAAAGGTTTAATAATATAATCATAAGCCCCGTGCTGAAGAGCAATTTGAATCGATCGAGTATCAGAAGCGGCAGAAATAATAATGACGTCGATGTTAATGTCTTGTTGACGGATGCGTTTCAGGAGCTCAAGCCCGTTTTGTTGAGGCATATATATATCTAATAAAATTAAATCAAACTCATGTGTATTGATAAGCTGAATGGCTTCAAGAGCAGAGGACGCTTTTCCTTTTAAATGAAATCCATCTACTTCATTCAGATACATTTCGTTTACTTGTAATACCATCGGATCATCTTCTACAATGAGTACTTCAATCATTCTTCATCCCCCTTATTTGGAATGGTGATCGTAACTTGAATGGTTGTTCCTTTTCCTATTGCTGTATCAATATCCCATTCCCCGTTTAGATTTTCGACAGCTCTATTTGTTAAGTATAAACCGTAGCCTCTATTTTCTCCCTTAGTAGAATAATGTTTGTGAAAAATGGTTTGTAATTTGTCCGGTGAAATGCCTATTCCATTATCATGAACCGTTACTATTATCGTCTGGTTTTCGTAATCCAGTGCAATGTATAAGGATACTTTCTTTTCTTCTCGATTCTCTACTGCATCAAAGGCGTTTTCCACTAAACTACCGATAATAGTAATTAAGTCGTGCATGATGTCAATCTCAATTTCACCAGAAAAATCACTAGTTTCATCAATGTGAAATTGAATGCCTTTTTCTTTAGCTTTACTGTTTTTACCTAATAGAAATCCTGCTAGTATGGGATTTTTAATATACTGAATGATAAATCCTTTTTCTGCTTGGTAATCGGATAAAATGGTAGGAATAAACTGTTCGAGCTCCTCATATTTCTTGAGGTGAAGCATGCCGAGAATAACGTGCAATTTATTCTTGAATTCATGAGAACGTGCTCGTAATGCATCGGAGTAATTTTTGACTCCTGTAATTTCTTTCATTAGCTGTTGGATCTCTGTTTTATCTCGAAAGGTAGCAATTGCTCCAACCATATGACTGTCTACATAAATCGGCGTGCAGTTCACAAGTACCGTTTTGCCGAAAAAATGTACTTCCCAATTATCAACAGATTTACCATCTTGAATAACGTTTAAAATGATTGGCATATAGTGTTCAACAGATTGCCCGATAAGGCTTGTTGAGTCTGGTAATTTCATTAATTGAGTAGCTTGTTTGTTCGCTAATGAGATGTTCCCGTGTTGATCGACAGCAAGTATTCCTTCTTTGACTGATTCGAGCATGGTGTTGCGTTCTTCTAATAGGTGGGCGATTTCTTCTGGTTCTAAGTTGAATAGTATTTTCTTAATGTATTTGCTAATCCAAATTGCTCCAACTAAACCGAACAGTAACTGAATGATAGCGGCCATTAGAACGATTATCATTCCGTTACGAACTTGCTCATGGACGTTATCAAGTGAGACACCAACGACGACAATCCCAATTTGTTCCTTGTTGTCATTATACACAGGTGTGAATACGCGCATGCCAACTCCGAGTGGACCTTCTTCGACAGAGAGATATTCTTCTCCTTCTAGTGCAGCAGCAGCATCTTGCCGATTATAAAAGGATTTTCCTACTTCTTCTTCTATTGGGTGCGATAAGCGGATCAGATTCCTATCTAATACGACAACGAACCCTACGTTGGTTAGCTCTTTTCTTTCATTAGCAAATGTTTGCACCACTTCTCTCTCTGCCTCATCTTCTAATCCATCTATGACGATCGAGGATTGGGCAGTCATACGGGCAATATTGAGAATTTCATTAGCTAGGTTGTCTTTCGTTCGTTCTTTCAAATGATTTGCTAGAAAAAGGTTTGTTATCAAGACAGAAACAAGAACGATTGCAAATACTAATAGTAAGATAATGGATTGTAACGTTAGCTTTCGTCGGTGTATGAGTGTCATTTTGCCGTTCATGTAAACAACCCTTCCGATGTGTGGGGATAAAATGCAACTAACATTTTCCATTATAGAAGAGGATGTAGGGAGTAGCAAAGTGTATTTTAACATTTACAATAAATTGTCGAAATGTTTAGAGCGATAAGACATGAAAAGAATGAATGAAGCACGTATTATGACGTTTGCTACAACAGTTTTTCCATGTAATTACTCTAATTATATATCTAGACAAAGGCCTCAGCGTAAGTTAATTAATTGCAATGCCTGTTAAAAAATGAAAGTAATTCAATTAGAACTACAAAAAAACCATAATAAGTATTTTTGTTCCCGTTATATAGTCCTTTAGATGGTATAAATGGTGAAATTTATATTGCGAAAATAGCCTGTATATAGCATAATATTTTTATTCTGTTGTATGGAGGAGAAGAATTTGAAAAAAGTATTCTTGTTGTTTGTTATTAGTATTTTTAGTATTGTATTGGTTGCTTGTTCTGGAGAAGTAGAAAATGAGGCCAATGCCGATAAGGGAAATGAGAGTGGGGAGAAGAAGCAGGAAGAACAGCCTGAGGAAAAAAGTGAACAAAACGGCTTCAATGTCGATAAAGCGAAAGAAATATTAGAGGATCATGTATTAAAAGAAAATGATGAAATAAAAGATCTAACTATTAGCAATGGAGAAATAAAAGCAGTTATCGAAATAGGTGATAACGATATGATAAATGATAAAACTTTGTTAGCTCAGGTTGCCTATAGCAGTGCGGGCGATGAGTTTTTGAAGCATGAAGGATGGGAAGTATTAACAATAGACTTTGTTGGACTTGCGGAAGTATCCATGAATCGAAATGAAAAAGAAACGGATGACAATGATTTGGATTATTTCCCGATGGGTAAAATAATTGATCAGTTTGAGTAAAAATTGATCATAACCACATTTTAACAGAAAAAGACATCTCAATGAGGTGTCTTTTTCTGTTAAAAAAACTTAATGTCAAGATGTGGAGATTATCCAGTTAGTTGTTAGAACTGGTCCGAATATTAGGACAATATTGCAACTCTTTCATTACTATTTGTAAAATTCAAATAAAAGGAACGCTTATTCTAGTTGAAATGAATAGTTGAAAGAGGTGGACGTAATGGCTTGGTACGTTTTCTGGCTTGTTTTCTTTCTTGTTAGCATTTTGGGTGTTGGTGCGTATTACTCGCGTAAGATTTCTACTGCGGATGATTACACGATGGCCAATTTCAGTTTGGGCTTTTTCCCGATTTGCGGAAGTATTGTGGCTACTTCCCTTGGTTCGGCAGCGGTCATTGGGGCAGCGGGGAAGGGATTTAACATTGGGTTGTCCTGGTTTATTGTAGGGCTTCCGACGATGGTATTCTCCGTATTCCTTGCGCTGGTTCTTGGCTCAACGATACGGAAATTGAAGCTTTATACAATACCTGATTTATTCGTTCGTCGTTTTGGCAAAGCAGCAGGGCTTATTCCTGCTTTAGTGATAAGTGTGCTGTATATGACGCCTACTTTTGGCATGCAGGTTGTTGGGATGGGGTCGATTCTAACAACGATTGTTGATATTCCATTCATAACGGCCATGTTAATTGGTTTTGTTATTTGCGTGTCGTTTACATTAATGGGTGGGTTGCCTAGTGTTGCTTGGACAGATGCTGTTCAATCGGTGTTAATCCTAGCAGGGCTCATTTTTATGTTTATTGTCGGGTTGAATTATGTCGGTGGTTCAAATGTGGTATTAGAGAATACGCCAGAAGAAATAATGAGCTTCACTGGTATTGGCTGGGAATACTTATTGAATTACATGATTGTGTTTGGACCGTTTTATTTAGTTTGGCAAACGTCGTGGCAACGTCTTGCAGCGGCAAAAACAGAGAAAGTAGCGAAAAGAGCTGTCGTGACTGGCTTTGTTCTAGCACAACTTGTTGGATTATTTGCTATTGGGATTGGTGTAATAGCCAGACAGTCCATTCCTTTAAGTACAAATCCAGATCTTGTTTATACGACGTTTTTAACTTCTGTCTTTCCTCCTGCTATTGGCGGGTTATTCATGGTTTCCTTGTTTGCAGCCGTCTTAACAGGAGCTACTTCTTTTCTGTTAAGTGGTGCAATGAATATTTCTAAAGATATTTATCAAGGCTGGATTGCCCCAGAAGCAACGAGTAAGCAAGTATTGAACGTATCTCGGCTATCTGTTGCGGGTATGGCTTTAGGTGGTTTAGTTGTCGCACTCATGATCACAGATATTATTGCCATTTACACGTACGCATTGTCTTTATCGGCGATTACGATGGTCATGCCGATGCTAGCTGCAATGTTTTGGAAACGAGCTACCAAAAACGGGATGGTAACGAGTGTGGTTGGGTCTCTAGTAACAGCAATAATCTGGACAATGGCAGGGCGTCCTTTTGGCATTCATGAGGTTATTCCGGGCTTACTTATATCATTCGTGCTCATTGTCTCCGTTAGTTTAGGGACAAAGCACTCGGCAGATGAGGATGTTCAGGCTTATTATTTTTCCATGAAGGATACTAAAGAGCAAGAAGCATTACAAGAAAAAGTGCAACCTGTAGCGAAATAATGAATAGGAAAGGTTGGGGACAAAATGGTAGAGGTATTGTTTATTAACGGAAATGTATGGACGATGGATGAACGAAATAGTCAAGCGGGCTGTGTAGCTGTAGAAAATGGGGTAATTACGGGAGTTTGGCAGGGCGCTATTCCACCTGAAGAAGACGTTGTGATTACAGACGAAATGACAGTAGTTGACTTAAAAGGCGATACGTTATTGCCTGGATTCATTGACACACACAATCACATATTGATGTATGGATTGTTGAAAAAGCACGTGAATTGTAGTACACCACTGAATGAATCGATAGATGACGTTCTTCAATTACTTGCAAATAAGGCGTCAGAAACGAAAAATGGAGAATGGATTCAAGGATATGGTTTCGATGATACATTGATTGCGGAAGGGAAACATTTAACTAGAAAGGATTTAGATCAAGCTTGCCCTTCGAATCCTGTCATCGTAAGGCACATTTCTGGACATTTAGCTTCTGTTAATACGCTTGCCCTCGAGTATGCAGGATTAGATGACTTTGCTACAGAGCCGGATGCTGGTCATTTTGGCAGAGATGAACGCGGACGATTAAATGGGGTGTTATACGAGCCAGGAGCCATGAATCCTATCGTTGAAAAAATTCCAGCTCCAACGGTAGAAGAAATGGTAGATGCCTTGCAAGATGCAGCGAATGACTATGTTGCACAAGGTATTACAACGAACTCAGATGCAGCAGTTTCTGGATTAGATGAATTAAAAGCGCATGTGCAAGCGGCAAAACGACGGGTGAATCCGATGCGAAGTCGTTTAATGATGATGCACTACCTACTTGGAGAAGGTGCACATTTCGGTCTGTACACGCCTGAACAATTAAATGAAGAATTAATGTTACGGTCTGATGGGTTAGTGCAACTTGACAGTGTGAAAATGTTTCAAGATGGGTCCATTCAAGGGTTAACAGGCGCGTTGCGAAAACCGTATCATAAGTATCCCGATGTGCTTGGTGACTTCATTCATGAGCAAGGTCCTTTTCAGGAAGAAGTGCTTGATCTTCATAAACGTGGTTTCCGAATTACGATACACGGCAATGGGGACAGAGCGATTGGTTCGATTTTGGATGCCTATTATTATGCCATTGATAAGTATCCCCGCACAGATCATCGCCATCGAATTGAACATGTCCAATCAGCAACAACAGAAGATATTGAGAAAATGAGACAACTTGGTGTAGCTGGGTCCTTTTTCATTAATCATGTGTATTATTGGGGAGATCGTCATGAGCGAATTTTTCTTGGGCCTGAGCGGGCGCAACGTATTAGTCCATTGGCGGAAGCCGTAAACAATCAACTTTTATTTACGTTACACTCAGATTGTCCTGTAACTCCAATCTCACCGTTGTTCTCTGTCTGGGCTGCTGTGAATCGAACGACGAGAGAAGGGAGAACGTTGGGGCCAGAGCAGCGCATTGATGTAATAACAGCTCTTAAGGCTATGACGATTTATGGCGCGGTGCTTAACTTTGAAGAAGATCATTCCGGTAGCATTGAAATTGGAAAGAAAGCGGATTTCGTCGTGTTAGCAGAAGATCCGGTAGCAGTACAACCTGAAACGATTAAAGATATTACAGTTAAAGCAACCTTTATAAATGGAGAAATGGTTTATGAGAACATTAACACTGATACGGAACGATAGCCGAAACTAAGCGTGTTGAAAAAAGTTTTTATTATTTGAAATACTTGTTATTGAACTAACGTAGCGGATTTGTTGAAGAATGGATAGGGTAGAATAATAATTTAGAGAGTAGATACTAAAAGGAGTAGATGTATAATGGAAAAGGTCACACCATTTTTAATGTTTCAAGAGGGCAAAGCAGAAGAGGCAATGAATTTTTACACATCACTGATTGAGGATTCAACAATTACAAATATTGTTCGATATGGTTCAAATGAAAGTGGGGATGAAGGAACTGTGATGCAGGCAACTTTCACTTTGAAAGGTCAAGAATTTATGTGCATAGACAGTAATATAAATCATCAGTTTTCTTTCACTCCTTCATTTTCAATATTTGTTACTTGTCATACTGAGGAAGAGATTGACAATCTTTATCAGAAACTGAACGAAGGTGGGCAAGTAATTATGCCAATAGGTGATTATGGCTTTAGTAATAAATTTGGCTGGTTAAATGACCGTTATGGAGTTTCGTGGCAATTAAATTTACCTAAATAATAGGAGGAACTTAATACAGCTTTCAACAAATCCTGATTAGTATGTGGGTTTTAGCGCATTCTGAAATAATACGAAACTACTTTTTTGATGGTTTATGAGAAGAAACCAATTGTTACGTTATAATATAGAAATGAATCCCGCTTGTAACGAGAGTGGGATTTTTTTGTGGGTAAAAATGGTGTGCATTGTATTACGTTGATCCCACCTGTGTATAGTATAGTAAATGTAGATGAATTTATTTAATGAGATTACTAGGAGGAATATATAGATGTCCCAGCAAACGTTTCTCTATCATTCAAAAGTGCAGGATTTATTAAATAATGTACAAAAGGTTATTATCGGCAAGAGTGAAGTGACTACGTTAAGCGTTGTAGCTTTGTTAGCACAAGGACATGTTCTGCTTGAAGATGTGCCAGGGGTAGGAAAGACGATGCTCGTGCGCACGCTGGCCAAATCGTTAGACTGTGAATTTAAGCGGATTCAATTTACACCGGATTTGTTGCCATCTGATGTAACGGGGGTTTCCATTTATAACCCGAAGGACATGCAGTTTGAATTTCGGCCTGGACCATTGCTTGGAAATATCGTATTAGCAGATGAGATTAATCGAACTTCACCGAAAACCCAGTCTGCTTTATTAGAAGGAATGGAAGAGCATCACGTAACAGTAGATGGAGATACGATGGAGTTGAAACGCCCATTCTTTGTGATGGCGACACAAAATCCGATTGAATATGAAGGGACATACCCATTGCCCGAGGCGCAGCTTGATCGTTTTCTGTTGAAGCTACAAATGGGATATCCAACAGAGCAAGAGGAAATGGAGATGCTCCAGCTTGTGTCCAGTAACCACCCGATTGATGACGTAGAAGCGATGATGACGAAGGAAGAATTAATTCAAATGCAAGAAGAAGTGAAGGGTGTGCATGTAAATCAATCTATTCAGCACTATATCGTGCAGCTCACTTCTGCGACGAGACAGCTTGATTCTGTTTATTTAGGCGTTAGTCCCCGGGGTTCCATCGCCTTGATGAAAGCGGCAAAAGCCTACGCATATATTCAAGGAAGGGGTTATGTTATTCCCGATGATGTGAAATACTTAGCTCCATTTGTTTTAAGTCATCGCATTATTCTAACTAATGAAGCTAAATATGAACGTACAACAGCGACGTCCCTTATTCATTCGTTATTAGAGCGCATTTCCATTCCAATAGGTAAAATATGAAGCAGTTTATCTCGATTGTTAGTAAGATGCTGCTCGTCGTTGTTTTATTAGTTGTTTTGTTTGCGTATGCTATGTTTCAAGGTGGATTCGTTAGCTGGTTTTTGTTCTATGCCTTTCTTCCTTTTCTTCTTTATTTAATCGTACTCGTATTCTACCCATTGTCTCATTGGAAATTAGAGAGAAAGCTGTCACAAACGACTCTTCATTCAGGTGAATCACTTACGGTGTCCGTAACTATTCGCCGTGAGTTTCCATTTCCTGTTTATTACTGCATCGTAGAGGACTATGTTCCAGGCACCATGATGAAACTAAATGGACATCCAAATAACTATGACTATCTTAGTAACCCTAGCGCTCTATTCCAACAACGCAAAGTGAAACGAATTCTTTTCCCGTGGTTTCGAAAGCAGTTTACCTTTTCCTATACGTTAGACCAATTACCGAGGGGAGAGCATACCTTTCACACAGTTCGATTGAAGGTAGGAGATTTGCTCGGGTTTGTAAAGAAAACCCATTATGTAACCCTCGGAGAAAAAGTGCTTGTCTATCCATCCAAGCGAGACGTATTCATACATCAGGCGCTTCATCGCAATGAAGGAGGGAGTGCGCCCGTCCATTTACAAAGGAGCAAGCAAACTACGATTGTATCTGGTATACGCGACTATGTGCCAGGGGATCGTTTTTCATGGATAGATTGGAAAAATACTGCTAGAAAAAATAAGATGATGACGAAAGAATTTGACGTGCAAAGAGATGCTTCCTTCTTTCTTATTCTAGATGCCTATGAAATTAATTCGGATAAAGCGTTAGCGTTTGAGGGGAGTGTGGAAATGTGCGCTTCACTCGTGCAACAATTTGGTCGAAATCATATTCACATGACATTTCTAATACTTGGTGAAAGTCGGTTTGTATCGCCTGTTTCTAAAGAGAAGGAAAAACAAGTCTCTTATCAGTTAGCTCGGTTGGAACCAGCTAAGAGTGGGACGTTTGCTGAGGGGTTGCAACAAGAGAAGTGTAACGTTGCAAGTGGTGGGAAGTACATGCTTGTGACGACTTCATTAACGCTTTCATTACAGGAAAGCATTTTGCAACTCATCCAATCGAACAATCAAATTGTCTTAGTATATATAGATGCACAAGAGAGGATAGAGGCTACTGAACGGCAATTGATTGAGACACTACGTGCAAGTGGTGTAGTGGTCAACGTGCTAACAGAGAAAGAAATGACGAAACATGTATTTGAGGTGAACACGTAATGGATCCTTTATGGCATACGAAGCGACAGTGGATATATGAATCATTTATATACTTGTGTGGATTTCTCCTTTTTATGGAATGGCTATATCCGCTACGGCAAATTACAGACACCGAGTATGTTTCCGCATTCATTATCTATTCGGCCTTTTGCTTTATTATTTCTTTCCTACGAGTGCCGTGGTATATTGGATCGCCGCTTAAAATGATAGGTCTCGCTTTTGTCGTGGATCAGTTGTTTATGACAGAACCTTTCTTGTCTAGTTCATGGCTTTTTGCTATCAAGGATCAGCTTCGGTATAACTGGGATATGATAATGGGACTTCGCTTCGATCAAATTACCCCCTTTTTTAGAAGTATCTTATTTTTAGTGCTGTTATGGTTGATGAGCTATTTGTTGTACTATTGGTTTGTTGTCGTGAAGCGTATCCATTTCTTTGTTATTTTAACGTTTGTATACGTAACCGTGTTAGATACCTTTACTGTTTTTGACGGGAAAGCGTCTGTTATACGAGTGTTTCTGATTTCCTTAATCGTAATGGGCGTTTCATCGATTATGAAAGAATTAAAAGATGAGGAAATCACAGTAGCGCATAAGCGGCTTTTTAAAGGGTGGATGTATCCTTTAGTGATGTTTATCCTCGGAGCTACTATTCTTGGTTACGCTTCACCGAAATTAACGTCACAATGGCCGGATCCTGTACCGTTTATCCAGAGTGCTACCGAAGGGTTGGATGGTTCTAATGAGAAAGTACAAAAGGTTGGATATGGTACTAACGACGAACAATTAGGTGGTTCATTCATACAGGACAATACACTCGTCTTTCAAGTGGCGGCAGAAGAAGAGCATTATTGGCGCATTGAAACGAAGGATTTCTATACAGGGAAAGGGTGGATCAATGCAGAAGAGGGTAGATTTCAATCTTTTGATCCTGATGAAGTATTACCAATTCAAACATTTAATCAAGAAAATGTAGAAACTGAGAAGCGAACAGCTACGGTTTTGATGATTGATAAAGCAAGCTTTACGAAATTAGTATATCCATATGGCATTGAACGAGTAAACCAGAGTGGCGCGATGTCCTATAATGTTAATGCTACAACTAATGTCATTCAGCCGATGCGAAATGGAAGGACAGTGCGGGTAGGGAGCTATGAGATTGACTATAATCAGCCTTCTTATTCCTATCAGCAGTTGCAACAAGCTTCAGAAGAGGACCCGCTTGATATTGAAGAGCAGTACACACAGCTCCCAGAGTCATTGCCAAATCGGGTGGAGAATTTAGCACGTAATTTAGTAGAAGAGGAAGACAATCGCTATGACAAAGCGAAGGCAATTGAAGAGCATTTTGCAACATCGGCGTTTCGCTATGATACAGAGGACGTACCTGTACCAGAAGAAGAGGAAGATTATGTTGACCAATTTTTATTTGATTCACAAGTAGGCTATTGTGATAATTATTCATCTTCTATGGTAGTTATGCTAAGAAGTGTTGGTATTCCAGCTAGATGGGCGAAAGGTTTTACAGGAGGCGAACGAATCGATTCGGCTACAGGGGATGATGGCAAAGCGTACACCATTTATGAGGTGAAGAGTGAAAATGCCCACTCATGGGTGGAAGTCTATTTTCCTCAAATTGGTTGGGTGCCGTTTGAACCAACGAAAGGGTTTGGGAACCATACGGAATTCTACACGGATGAAATAGATGAAGAGGAGCGGGAAGAGGTAACAGAAGAGTTGAAAGAGAAGTTGAACGAAGAAGAGCAAGAGAAACCAGAATTGCAACAATTAGAAGAAGAACTATCTGACGAAAAGGAAGAGGAGACAAGCGGCACGTTGTTACGTAACCGAGTGTTGGTCTTTATCTTGATTATTGCTGTAGTAACAAGTATAGCGTTGTATGTATATCGTTTTCCGTTGATGCGTATGTACTATCGACGTCGATTCTTACGTAACCCCAATGCATCTACATTCACCGATAGTTATTTCTTTTTGATGAAAGTAGCAGCAGCAAAGCTTAAAATAAAGCGCAATAAAGGACAGACGTTACGGGAATATGCTATGGAGATTGACCGCTATTTTCAATCGAATCAAATGAGCCGGCTTACACATCAGTATGAGCGTTTATTGTACAATAGAAATGAGCAAAACTTGCCGTGGGATGAAGTCACAGAATTATGGGAAGATTTAATAAACAAAACACTATCTTGACCGGTTATGTAACGGTTGATAGAATGAGTTCAACCTAATAAAAATACCCCTTCATATATCCTCGGCAATACGGGCTGAGAGTCTCTACCGGAACACCACAAATGTTCTGACTATGAAGGCAGAACGTCATTTGTGTATTTTGAAATGATGAGATTTCTGCCTTCCTATATCTATTTGGAGGTAGAAGTCTCTTTTTTTTGGTGCGTAGTCTAGTGAAGCGCCGAGATATGAAGTAAAATAGTTGGGGAAGCGTAAGAACGGAAGAGCCTCTCAATAAGAGACCTCTTTAAAGATATATAAAAGGAGTGGGATAAGATGGCACAAGTGAATGAAATGGTGCTTGTATTAGACTTTGGAAGCCAATACAATCAGTTAATTACGAGAAGAATCCGTGAATTTGGGGTGTATAGTGAACTCCACTCTCACCGTTTAACAGCAGAAGAAATTAAACGCATGAATCCAATCGGAATTATTTTATCAGGAGGACCAAACAGCGTTTATGAAGAGAACAGCTTCCGATGTGACCCGGAATTGTTTGATTTAGATATTCCCGTTCTTGGCATTTGTTATGGCATGCAGCTAATGTCTCATCATTTTGGTGGCAAGGTAGACAGTGCAAATGAAAGTGAGTACGGAAAAGCAGACATTACTGTGCAAGGCCGTTCTAAATTATTTGCAAATATGCCAGAACAACAAACGGTATGGATGAGTCATCGAGATAAAGTGATTGCACCGCCTGAAGGCTTCCAAATCGATGCCGTGAACCCATCTTGTCCAATAGCTGCTATGAGTAATGAGGAAAACAAGTTATATGGTGTTCAATTCCACCCAGAAGTGCGTCACACAGAGTACGGAAATCAATTGTTGAAGCAGTTCGTGTTTGACGTGTGTGGAGCAGAAGCAAACTGGTCAATGGAAAGCTTTATTGAGATAGAAGTGGAGAAGATTCAGCAACAAGTTGGTGATCGTAAAGTGTTGTGTGCGTTAAGTGGTGGGGTTGATTCTTCCGTCGTTGCTGCATTAATTCACCGCGCTATTGGGGATCAGCTGACATGTATTTTCGTTGATCATGGCTTACTACGTAAAGGGGAAGCAGATCAAGTAATGGAAACATTCAGTGAAGGCTTCCATATGAATGTCATTAAAGTAGATGCACAAGAACGCTTCCTATCCAAACTAAAAGGGGTAGCAGATCCTGAAAAGAAACGAAAAATTATCGGTAACGAGTTCATCTATGTATTTGACGATGAAGCCGACAAGCTAAAGGATATGGACTTCTTAGCACAAGGAACGCTTTATACAGATATTATCGAAAGTGGTACAGAAACAGCTCAAACAATCAAGTCCCACCACAATGTTGGCGGACTGCCAGAGGACATGCAATTCGAGCTAATCGAGCCACTAGACACACTGTTTAAGGATGAAGTACGCGCCCTTGGAACAGAGCTAGGATTACCAGACGATATTGTATGGCGTCAACCATTCCCAGGACCAGGCTTAGCCATCCGTGTATTAGGGGAAGTTACAGAAGAGAAATTAGCTATTGTTCGTGAATCAGATGCTGTATTACGAGATGAAGTCAAGAAATCTGGTTTAGAGCGTGACATTTGGCAGTATTTCACGGTGTTGCCTGACTTCCGTAGTGTAGGCGTCATGGGAGATGCCAGAACGTATGATTATACAATTGGTATCCGTGCCGTTACATCCATCGATGGCATGACATCTGATTGGGCACGCATTCCATACGACGTACTAGAACGAATCTCTACTCGCATTGTAAATGAAGTCGATCACGTAAACCGCATCGTGTATGACGTAACGAGCAAGCCACCTGCTACAATTGAGTGGGAATAGTAGAAAAGAAAGCCTAGACGTTGATTTAAAGACGTTCTAGGCTTCTGCTTTCTGTTTTGGTAACCGTTTCGGTAACCATCACTAGAGTAACTTGGTTTCTCTTGATTTCACTATACTTAAAACTTGCTCTATGCTAATTGGATGAAAATTATTTAAATCTACACCATGAGATTATCCCCGCGCAAGCCAAAGTGAAAAAACACGTGCGTTATATCTATGGGTGCCGTCATTGTGAACGCCATGAAATGAACACACCTATTCAAATCGCTAAATCACCATTTCCTGTGTATCCAGGCAGTTTAGCATCACCTTCAGCAATGGCGTATTTAATGTCACAAAAGTACGTAGATGGTATGCCGCTTTATCGACAAGAAAAAGCTTTGGAACGCCTTGGATTATCTTTATCAAGACAGA
>NZ_AVPG01000017.1 GCF_000775615.1 Pontibacillus litoralis JSM 072002 | reverse complement strand
GTTACTTAACTTTTCCCTCTACTCGATTAGTAAAATTCTGAATAAAACCAAATTTCTTTATGTTAAATTTCCTAACATCCATTGACACCTTTAAGAACATAATATAATATTAAGAATAATTAAACGACAGGCGAAAGGGGGGTTAACGTTATGAATGATGAGATGCGAAGAACGATGCCGTTATTCTCCATTGGTATAGTAAAATCATTGACACAATTATCGGCACGTCAAATTCGATATTATGAAGAGCATAACTTGATCCACCCAGCCAGAACTGATGGGAAAATCGTTTATTTTCGTTCAATGATGTGGAACGTCTTCTTGAAATTAAGGCATTAATAGACAAAGGGATTAATCTTGCGGGAATTAAACAAGTAATATCCATGCAACAAGAAGAACGAGAACCATTAACCTATACAGCAGAACAAGTAGGGAAAGTGCAGCAAGATTTGTCTGACAAAGAACTACGGAAGCTGTTGAAAAATGAGTTGATGCATGGAAATCGTTTCGGGAAATCATCATTGCGTCAGGGAGAACTATCTCGATTCTTTCATTAATTATGGAAGATAAATTATGGAGGAGGAATAAGTAAACTATGGCTTCGAAATTCACAAGAGAACAAATTTGGGAAAAGATCAAGGAAGAAAATGTTAAGTTTATTCGCTTACAATTCACCGACTTATTAGGAGTAATTAAGAATGTAGAAATTCCGGTAAGTCAGTTAAACAAAGCGTTAGACAACCAAATGATGTTTGACGGATCTTCCATTGAAGGATTTGTACGTATCGAAGAATCAGACATGAAACTACATCCTGACCTTAATACGTTCGTAGTATTTCCATGGACTTCTGAAAAAGGGAAAGTAGCACGCTTTATTTGTGACATTTACAAACCTGATGGCACACCATTTGAAGGTTGCCCGCGTTACAATTTAAAGCGTAACCTTAAGACGATGGAAGAGATGGGGTTCTCTGCTTTTAACTTAGGAACGGAGCCAGAATTTTTCCTTTTCAAACTAGATGAAAAAGGCGAGCCAAGTATGGAGCTAAATGATAAAGGTGGATATTTTGACCTTGCTCCAACGGACTTAGGGGAAAACTGTCGCCGCGATATTGTATTAGAATTAGAAGAAATGGGCTTTGAAATCGAAGCTTCTCACCATGAAGTTGCGCCAGGTCAACATGAGATCGATTTCAAATATTCTGACGCAGTAAAACATTGTGATGATATCCAAACATTTAAATTAGTTGTTAAAACGATTGCGCGTAAGCATGGTTTACATGCTACCTTTATGCCGAAACCTTTATTTGGAGTAAACGGTTCAGGAATGCACGTAAACATGTCATTATTCCAAAATGGTAACAACGCTTTTTACGACGAAAATGGCGAGCAGCAATTAAGTTCATTAGCATACAACTTTATTGCTGGAGTAGTGAAGCATGCAACGAACTTTACAGCTGTTACAAACCCAACAGTAAACTCATATAAGCGCCTTGTACCTGGTTATGAAGCACCTTGTTATGTGGCGTGGTCTGGCCAAAACCGTAGTCCACTGATCCGTATTCCGTCCTCCCGTGGCTTAAGCACACGTATTGAAGTACGTTCAGTGGACCCGGCCGCAAACCCTTATTTAGCAATGGCGGTTCTGTTAGCTGCTGGCTTAGACGGAATTGATAACAACCTAGAGGCACCAACACCAGTTGACCGTAACATTTATGTAATGGATAAAGAAGAGCGCGAAGCACACGGTGTTCAAGATTTACCCTCTACATTAGCAGAAGCATTACAACTTCTGAAGAAAGACGACAAAATGGTTGAAGCACTAGGAGAACACTTATACGAGCATTTCATAGAATCAAAAGAAATTGAATGGGATATGTTTAGAACACAAGTCCACCCGTGGGAACGTGAACAATATATGTCGATTTACTAAGCTTTATGAAGCCCTTGATACTTTGGTATTGAGGGTTTTTTGTTAACGGGCCGTATGTTAGATGAATGGGTTGTTTATGAAAGTGCTGGTACATGCCCGATTGTATTGCGACAAAATCTTGCTCATGTAATTTTCGAGCTTCTGCATGAAAGAATAGACAGAAAATGAAATCGATTGGAAACTAGTGGAGTTAAATAGGATAAAGGAAATGATCACCCAAACAACAGTTCATGAAGTCAAATTGAAAATGTCGTAGCATCCATGAATCATTTGCCGTTACCGTACATAGGAAGGTTGTATAAGATATTCTAAATTATAAATAAAGGGTGATAATATCATGAAAAAAGTGGCGATTGGTGCTGGGCATGGATTGAACACACGTGGTAAACGCACGCCTGATGGTGAACATGAATGGATGTTTAATAATCAAATTGTGGAAGCGACAATTCGTCGATTAAATGATTATGAGGGCGTTACCATTTTACGTTTAGATGATCCGACTGGGAAGCGAGATGTGCCGTTAGAGGAACGCACGAATAAAGCAAATAATTGGGGAGCAGATATTCTTGTAACCGTTCATCACAATGCATATGATGGAAATTGGGGGACTCATTCTGGTACAGAAACTTACACGTATATAGGAAGTTGGCCAAATGCAGAGAAACTAGCTCGTGAAGTGCATGATCGAGTAGTCAAAGCCTATGGATTAACAGATCGAGGTCTAAAAAAGGATAACTTTCATATGCTGCGTGAATCAATTATGCCAGCGATTTTAGTAGAAGGCGGATTTATGGATTCTTCCATTGATATAAAGCAAATGAGAAAAGAAGCCGTCTTACAGGAAGTAGGTTATGCCGTAGCTGAAGGAATCGCGGCGTACTTCAGTCTTAAAAAAGGAAATAGTAGAGATATAAAAAAAGGAGATCGAGTAGTATTAAAGTTGTCTGCATCTCGTTATGCGACAGGTGAAGTAATACCTGACTATGTTAAAGGAAAAACATATACGGTGCAGCAAGTGAAATCAGATCGCTTTTTGTTACAAGAAATTTATTCTTGGGTAGAGGAGCAAGATGTTGAAATAAAGTCTAGAAGTTCAAGTGATTATGATGATAAATGGATACGTTCAAAAGTAGATGGATTACGATTTTACAACAAGCCTTCTTGGAGTGATGATGATGTAGCCGGTTATGTTCAAAAAGGGTATGGATTTCCGGTGGTAATACAAAAATTAAAAGTAGGAAATGGCTATCAATATGAAGTGAAAAATAGTAAAGGTAGCATTTATTATATAACGGCTCATAGTAAGTATGTGTATTTAGACTGAAAACAAGTCAACCGAATGTGGTTGACTTGTTTTCTATGCGAACTTCTTTTTTATTTGTATATCTAATAGAAAATTACCGAATGGGATAAAAGCGACAATAAAAGCAGAGAACACCCATAAGATAGACCAGCGAATTTTATATGTCGTATAAGCGATTATAAGTATATAACTAATAAAGAAGAAACCGTGAAGTGAGCCAACAATCGTTACAGCTTCTGGAATATCCGCCATATATTTTAATGGCATGGCAAGAAATAATAATACGAGTAAAGAGCCTCCTTCAATAAATCCAGCTAATCGAAAGCGATTAATAGTGGTTTCTAGCATATTGAGATCCTCCGAGTTCCATAGTTTCGTACATCTACCTGTTATTCTACCATATTATTCATCTATTCGGCACGTTAATTCAAGCAATTAAGTTAAATTTTACATAAAAGGACTATTTTGCTATTCTATACAGAGTGAGTTTATATGAAGTTAAGGGGGAATTAGGTGAAAACGTTAAAAGTACTAATGTGGATTGGGGTTATATGTATTCTAGCACTTACGATTACCATGGCTTACTTCGTAGTCTCAGCTAACTTTGCATCTGAAGACGTAAAAGAAGAAAAGGAAGAAAAAACGAATGCGAATGAAAAGCAACGAGAAAAAGAAAGCAATGATGGTGCAGAGGTGAAGGAGGAAGTAGTAACAGAAGCGAGCAGCGATGAAAATGGTGGACAAACAGAAATGAGTGATATAGGTGTATTTATAGCAAAGCAACACGAGTTTTATAACCGGACAACTGGGTATGGAAAGTTAGATTCATTGCAACTTGAAGAGCAAAAAGAGCAAGCGAGCGCTATAATAAAGTATATAGATAATGCAGAAGATTACGGGAAAGTCCTCAAGCAAGATATAGAATCTATTCATAGTATAGCAAATCAGGTAGTTAATGGGGAAGAACAGGTCTCACACGTACAATCATTACATCGTATGTTTCACGATTTGGATATTGCTATAAATGGTTACACAAATTATAAAAAGGTGTGGGGAGTTACAAAGACATACGAAAGTGTCGTTAGGAGTGAATAGTTCGGAACCATAAAATTTTAAATATGGTAGTACAAAAACGTAGGACGTTATTTTGTCCTACGTTTTCTACTATTTAAATATAAGTACAGGGCAATGAGCGTGCTGTACAACATTATGACTGACGCTACCTAAAAACAATTCTTTTACGTTTCTTAGACCGCGGCTACCAATCATAATTAAAGTAATATCATTGTTTTTTGCATATTTGCAAATTTGCGCCCCAGGGTTTCCAGTAAGTACTTCTGTTTCGATATGTTGATCTTCACGCTTAAATTGTTCTACTAACTTCGCTAATTCCACTTTAGAGTCTTTTCGTAGCTCATCTTCAATACTTTTATAGATGGTTTTATTCGTAAATGGGCCCGTCGGATTGACTACTGTAACAACGTGAATTTCTGTTTCAGGATTTTCATCTGCTCGATTCATCGCTTCTTGTAATGCTTGTTTACTTAACTTAGAACCATCATATGCAACTAGTATGTTATTCATACTATTACACCCCTTTGCATTTTTTCTGTAATATTCCTTCTCTTTATATTGTAATATGTTATCACGCTTTCGGCTGTACTATCAATGGTTTATGTTAGGATAATAAATATCGGGTGCTCGCCTATTTCGTGATTACTAATGATATACCCTTTTTCTACTATTCATAACATGGAAAAGGTTCGTTTATTGATTTTTAAAGTTATACACTTGTTGGTACTCCATTGCTGTGTGTGGTACATCTGTGAATAGCCCGTTGCATTTCCACTTATAGCAACGCATGAGTTGGGTAGGGCGGTTAACTGTATAGACACGAATAGGAATGGTATGTTGGTTACTTTCTTCAACTAGGCGTTTTGTTAGTAAGGAGTATCGTATGTGAAGTCCATCTGCACCAATTTGTTTTACATAATCTAATGGTTTTTTCGTTCGTTGGGAAAGGAGTAATGCCGTTTCTACTTTCGTCGTTAAGTGGCCCATTTGCTTGATACTTTGTGGATTAAAGCTAGAAATGATAGTGTTGTTTTCAAGGTTAAAATGTTTTATTTGTTCTAAAACGAGCGATTCAATGTGTTTGTATTCAATTATGTTCGTTTTTAATTCTAAGTGAATGGTAAACGAATTTTCTTTTTGTGCCCATTTCAAAAATTGTTCTAGTGTAAGTATCTGGGTACCTACATATTTGTCTGAAAACCATGCTCCAGCGTCTAATTGCTTTAACTCGTCACAAGTGAAATCTTTAACATATCCTTGTCCGTTCGTCGTTCTTTTTAACGTTTCATCGTGGATCAGAATAGGGATGTTATCTTTTGTTAATTGTACATCTGTTTCAATTCCGTCAGCCCCAATTTTACTCGCTAATTTAAATGCAGGCATTGTGTTTTCTGGTGCAATTTTACTCGCGCCACGATGGGCAATAATGGCAGTTTTCACATAGGGCACCTCCTGTTCGTCACTTTGCTTTTATTTTCTGTTAAGGATGATTAAATGTCAACTTATTGCGAAGAATTATTCGGATGCCACCATCTGCATAATGAGGTGAATTGTGTTAGGATGAAAGCGTTAACTAAAAAGGCGGTGGAGAAAAGATGGAGATGAAATGGCAGCAAAGAGAAGAAATGATTAATTTATTATGCTCCCTTGTTTCCTATCCTAGTATTACGGGGAGTGAAGCAGAGATTGCCTTAGTGGAACACTTGTATCAACTGCTAGGTAGTCGAACTTATTTCCAAAATAATCCGAGCTATGTAGCCTTACATCCTCTCCAAGATGGGAGACGGCTTTTAACAGCGCTTGTCAAACAAGGGAACGCAAAGGATACTATCATTTTGTTAAGTCACTTTGATGTGGTCGGTATCGACGATTTCGGATCTAGAAAAAACATAGCTTTCCACCCACGCGAGTTGACAAGGGATTTCAATGAGCATATTGAGGAATTACCGAAGCTAGTGCAACAAGATCTACAGCATGGAGAATGGTTGTTTGGCAGAGGGATTATGGATATGAAAGCGGGTCTTGTGCTCCATTTATCTTTATTAGAAAAGGCGTTTACTGGAGCATTTGACGGCAACATACTACTTGTGACAGTACCTGATGAAGAAGCAAACTCATTAGGTATGCTGCATGCTTTACCTGTGCTTCAATCCATCCAGGAACAGGAAGGGTTAACGTTTCGTGCTTGTTTAAACGGTGAGCCGATGTTTAGCCAATACCCTGGTGATGACCATAATTATGCTTATTCCGGTTCAATTGGGAAGGTGTTGCCTGGTTTTTTTTGCTATGGGAAAGAGACGCATGTTGGTGAACCGTTTGCTGGTTTAAATGCGAATTTAATGATGAGTTATATTGCTCAAGAAATGGAATTGAATGAACATTTCAGTGAAACAGTTAGGGATGAAATAACACCACCTCCAGTAAGCCTTATGCAAAGAGATTTGAAGGAGGAATACTCGGTACAAACGCCTCAAGCAGCCATTTCTATGTATAACGTATTATATATGAACCAATCTGTAGATGAACTGAATAATAAATTGCTCCATGCTGCTCACAAGGCAAGTGTACGAATCACAAAGCATTTTAAAGCGAAAGCGAAGGCTTTTTATCGCGAGGAACAAGAGCTCAGCATACCAGAGATGAATGTTCAAGTGTTCATGTATGACGAGTTAGTTCAAGAAGCAATTGCTCGCTATGGACGAGAAGAAGTAAAAAGACGAGAGAATTTGCTTCTTAATCATCGAGATAAAGGGGATCGAGATTTTTCTACATTGCTTGTACAAGAATTAGCTACGTTATGCAAAGATTTAGCGCCAATGATTGTGTTATTTTATAGTCCGCCATTTTATCCTGCGGTTTCTTCCAAGCAAGACCCCTATATTCAACGGACGATAGAATTCGTGCAACACTTAGCGAAACAACAGTTCCAAGTAGATGTGAAAGAAATAGAATTTTTCCCTGGATTATCTGACTTAAGCTTTATTGGACCTATTACTTCTGCAACAGCATTAGAAACGTTGATGGGCAACATGCCGTTGAAAGGAAAAGGATTCGATTTAACAGAGAAGATGTTACAGATGTTTCAAGTTCCTATACTGAACGTCGGACCTAGAGGCAAGGACGCACACCAATGGACAGAAAGGTTAGAGCTTACGTATAGCTTTGACCAACTACCGCATGTATTAACAGAAACGATTCATTATTTGTTAAAAGAAGATAATTAAAGTAAAAAAGCGCAGCACTTCCTTTGGTGCTGCGCTTTTTGTATTAACTTCTTACAAGCCCATGCGGATCGATGACAAATTTCTTTGAAGCACCGCCGTCAAATTGTTGATAACTAGCCGGTGCTTCATCAAGGGAAATTAACGTGGCGTTTACCGCTTTAGCAATCTGTGCGCGACCACTTAAAATGGCCATCATCAAATCACGGTGGTATTTCATAACAGGTGTTTGACCTGTCACAAAGGTATGTGCCTTTGCCCAGCCTAGTCCTAGCCGGATTTTAAGTGTTCCTTCTTTAGCATCGTCGTCGATTCCACCTGGGTCTCCAGTTACATATAAACCAGGTATGCCCAATCTTCCTCCCGCTCGTGTGATATCCATAACCGCATTTAATACGGTAGCAGGAGCTTCTTGAGCACCTTCACCATGTCCACTTGCTTCAAAGCCGACGGCGTCGATAGCACAATCAACTTCTGGAACGCCGAGAATTTGATCGATTTGGTCAGCGAGATTAGGATGATTTCGGAGGTTGACGGTTTCACATCCGAAACTTCTTGCTTGGGCTAGTCGCTCTTCAATGAGATCGCCGACAATAACGACAGATGCGCCTAACAATTGTGCAGAGTGAGCGGCAGCAAGTCCTACAGGGCCAGCACCAGCAACATAAACTGTAGAACCTGGTTTCACACCAGCGCTAACTGCACCGTGATAACCAGTAGGGAATATGTCAGATAGCATCGTTAAATCGAGAATTTTTTCCATTGCTCGGTCTTTATCAGGGAACTTTAACAATTGGAAGTCAGCGTACGGAACCATCACATATTCTGATTGACCTCCAACCCACCCCCCCATATCCACATAACCATAGGCAGAACCTGGGCGATCTGGATTGACATTTTCACAAATATGCGTGTCTTGTGTTTTACAACTGCGACAACGGCCGCAAGCAATATTAAACGGAACAGACACTAAATCTCCTTTTTGAATAAATTCGACATCACTACCAACTTCTATCACTTCCCCTGTAATTTCATGACCAAGTACTAAACCACTCGGTGCAGTTGTCCGGCCCCTTACCATATGTTGATCACTACCACAAATATTAGTGGTTACCACTTTCACAATGACACCATGATTACACTTTCTGCCGACATTTAGAGGATTAACCCCAGGTCCATCTCGTAAAACCAGTTCCGGGTAACGAATATCCTGCACTTCTACATGTCCTTTTCCAACATAAACGACGCCACGATTTCCTGCCATTCAACCACTCCCTAATCATGAGTAAATGGTGCCTTCTTAGTAAGCGTTTTTATTCTAGCTATATTATACTATACAACGATTTGAATTCAAATAATTCAGTTTATTTATGTGCTGCGGATTTGGAGCGTGAGTCATAATTAGAACTTGTGAGATGTCCTTTGAGTCAACGTGTGATTGTATTGTTTGATTAGAAAGAGCGATATTCTTTAGGGGATAGCCCAACGACTTTTTTAAATGAGCGTGAGAAATAATTCGGATCTTTATACCCGACTTGATCACTAATTAGTTGTATAGAGTAGTCCGTTTCTTTTAATTGTTTTTTCGCAGCTTGAATGCGAATAGTGCTTAAGATTTTTTTGAAAGGTTTTTGTTTAGCGGAAAGTAAGCTACTTAAATAGTTTGGACTAATATCTAAATAGCTGGCTATGTCATCGAGTTTAAGGTTTTTATTTTGGTAATGATTTTCCAAATAGAAGATGGATCGCTCAATATAGTCAAATTCCCCATTTTGTTTGTGGGAATGTGCGTTTTGGGTCACTTTGATGCAAAATAATATCAATTCTTGGATAATGGTATAGAGAATAGGGCTATTTAAAATGATGCTAAACATTGTATGATATTCTCGTTCTATTTCATCTATTTTGGACAGTTTATAATTTTTTATAAAGCGTCTTATTTGAGCTAAAATGCTAGTCAATTTAATTCGAACAATTTCTGGTTCAGGATAAGTGTTCGAAGTTATTGTAAAAGATTGGTGCAGAAAATCCTTCAAACGATTAATATCTCCCTTTTCCAAACTAGTAATCCACATTCGTTGTTCGGCAGAAGTTAAAAAAGGATCAAAGGTAACAAATGTAGGCGTATCACTCGTTAGAAATACTTGTTTAAAGCCTTTATAAAATTTAAGTTGAAGCGCGTTTTTCGTTTGGTCATACACATGTTTAAGGTTGTCAACGGTTAAATAACAATCATGGATTGCGATATTAATAGAGAAATCAAATGCTTCCTCTCCCCATTGCAACATTTTATGTGCTTCATTTCTTATAGATTCCACATCGCTTGAATCGATTGGATAAGCAAGACAAACAACCATATGACTAAGCGGAAATAGTTCAGTTGAAAAAGGTAGTTTTAATTGATGTAACCATTGGTATAAAACCTTTATTTTATTTTTATCTTCAGGTTCTATCAGTAAAAAATAAGGTTTAACATTGTCTCCTAATTCTGCATCCATAAATAAAGAATGGTAAACTTCTTGGTTTCTATGTTCTGGGTGTATTTGCTGGAGGTGTTGTTTTTCTTGATGAGAAGCTTTCATCAATGCAGTTTGTAATAATTTAAGGTTAAAAGGTTTGACTAATAACGAGCTTGAATTTAGTTCTATGGCTTGTTGAGCTCGTTCAAATAGTGGCTCAGCAGTAATACTTATTAAACGTTTGCAATAGCGTTTAACATGAATAGAAAAGGATGATATATTTCTTTTCGTCAACATATCCAATTCAATGATTACCACGTCAGGTTGTTTGTCTTTTATCATTCTATTTGCTCGTTGAATGCTCGGCGCATAATAGATTTCGTTGAATCGCATTTGATTAGCCTTAATAAACCATTCAATGCCAGCTTTTTCTGTCTCATCTCGATCAATAATTAACATGTTCACCTATGTCCCAACCCTTCTTAACAATTTTATGACCTTATGGCGATAGTAAATAAATGCTATACATTAGAATAGAACAAAAGTTAAATGATTAAATAAATACTGTACTTTGTAAAATATTCTCTACCTTTAATTTATCAGAAAAAATATAATAATTACAATAATATAAAATTTCACACAAAAAAATGGGTGTAGGGAGGTTGATTATGAATAGTGTTAAGCAGCAATTGGAAAGTGAGCAAACGGGTCATTCTTTTGCGATGCTGAAATTTATTATTTTTAGTGGTTTAGGGATTATTTCATTTTTTGTCCCGATAACCATAAATGGAGAATCCTCTATATTACTCGATCACATTGTTTCCGTCATCAAAGGGATGAATCCACTCATTATTAATACGTATATCCTTTTGATTCTTTTCACGGGGGCGCTGTATCCGTTTATTAAAAAAACATGGAATGATAGTGCTGTACAAATTACGCTTTCATTTTTTAAAATAGCGGGTTTTTTGTTTGGATTCATGCTCATTTTTAAAACTGGTCCTGATTGGCTGTTCTATCCTGATTTAGGTCCTTTCCTTTTGGAGAAATTAATCATCCCAGTAGGTATACTAATTCCAATTGGCGCTATGTTTTTAGCATTATTAGTTAGTTATGGTTTTCTTGAATTTGTAGGTGTATTTATGCAATCTGTTATGAGGCCTTTATTTAGAACACCTGGACGTTCGGCAATTGATGCTGTTGCTTCGTTTGTAGGGAGTTATTCTATAGGTTTATTGGTGACTAATAGAGTATTTAACCAAGGAAAATATACGTATAGGGAAGCAACTATTATTGCGACTGGTTTTTCTACTGTATCCGTTACTTTTATGATTGTTATTGCAAATACGTTAAATTTAATGGAATATTGGAACTTGTATTTTTGGACCTCACTTATTGTTACGTTTTTTGTAACCGCTATCACTGTGAGGATTTGGCCTTTGAATAATATAGAGAACACATATTGCACAGGAGAAGGCGATCCAGAAGTTGTAATAAGGAATAATAAGTTGCATCATGCATGGAAAGAAGGGATGAAAGCAGCAGATGAATCCGCGCCTTTCTTTACAAATATTTTTTCTCATTTTCGAGAAGGACTCATCATGACTATGAATACACTTCCTTCTATTATGTCAGTGGGATTATTAGGTTTAGTGCTTGCATATTATACACCTTTATTTGATTGGATGGCTTATCTTTTTCTTCCGGTGACATGGTTGTTACAAGCGCCAGAAGCATTACTGACTGCCAAGGCGGCTGCTATATCTATTTCAGAGATTTTTCTTCCGTCTTTAATTGTAACAGAGGCTGATTTAGTTACTCGGTTTATTGTAGCGGTGCTATCGGTTTCTTCTATCATATTCTTTTCTGCTGTTGTACCTGTCATTTTGTCAACTGACATTCCTATATCAATATTCAAAATGGTGATTATTTGGTTTGAGAGAGTTTTCATTACCTTACTCATCATCATTCCAATTTCAATTTTACTATTTTAAGGGGGGAACAAGGATGAAACCTTTGGAAGGTGTTAGAGTTTTAGATTTCACACGCGTATTAGCTGGACCATTTAGTACAAAGATATTAGCTGATTTTGGAGCAGAAGTTATTAAAATAGAAAAAAGTGGTTTAGGTGATGATACTAGATCTTTCGGTCCATTTCAGAATGGATTAAGTGGCTATTTTGTATTTTTGAACAGCGGAAAAAAGAGCGTTGAATTAAATTTAAAGGATGAGAAATCCATTCAGCTTATTAAACAATTGGTAAAAGATGTGGATGTGGTAGTAGAGAATTTTAGACCAGGAGTAATGAAAAAGTTTGGGTTAGATTACATGACTTTAAAGAAAGAAAAAGAAGATTTAATTTATGCATCTATTTCCGGATTCGGCCAATCTGGCGTTTGGCATCAGAAACCGGCATATGATTTAATTGCTCAAGCTATTGGGGGAATAATGAGTATTAATGGGTATGAAGATACACCTCCAACTAGAGTAGGTTCTTCCTTAGGTGATACAAGTGCAGGTTTGTATTTAACAATTGGTATATTAACAGCTTTATTTCATCGCTCAAGAACCGGGGAAGGTCAACAAATTGATGTTGCGATGGCTGATACGATTTATTCCTTATTAGAAAGCAATATTATGCGCTATACAGTAGACGGTGAAACGCCTCATCGTATTGGGAATAGGCACCCAATAAGTGCTCCTCTTGACACGTATAAAGCAAAGAATGGTTATTTAGCTATAGCGATTGCTAATGATGCCTTATTTAATAAATTCGCTCAAGTTATGAATAGAGAGGATTTAATAGAAGATAGCCGTTTTTATACCGACTTTGAAAGGGCGTTCAATCAAAAGGCATTAAAGCTTGAAATTGAAAACTGGCTAAAAAATTATTCGAAAGAACAGGCTGCCTTGATATTAGACAATGAAGGTATTCCGTGTGCTGAAATTTATAATATCAAAGAAATCTCAGAAAGTAATTATATTAAAGAACGGAATATGCTAGTACAAGTTGACCAGCAACAATATGGAGAGTTTACGATACCCGGAAACCCTATTAAGCTATCATCCTTAAAAGATAAAAATAATAACGTAACACGAGCTCCAGCTTTAGGTGAGCATACAGAAGAGCTAATGGATCAATACATGAACCAAATGGTAGAAGGAGGAAGAGAGAGTTGAACTTTGATTACACAGATGAGCAAGAAAGCATTCGTAAGATGGTAAAGAATTATGCAAAAGAAGTCTTAGCTCCACGTGCAAAGCAATTAGATGAAAACAATGAATTCCCTACCGAACATGTTCAATCGATGGGGGAATTAGGGTTATTAGGAATTGCTTATCCGGAAAGTGTTGGCGGAGTAGGAGCGGATTCCGTTACCGAAGCCATAGCCGTTGAAGAAATTACTTATGGTTGTGCGGCTACAGGCTCTATTTTGACCGCTCATTATTTAGGAATCGATGGATTATTTCTTGGTGGATCGGAAGAACAAAAACAAAAGTATTTAGTTCCTGGTTGTAATGGTGAGAAGCTATTTGCATTTGGTTTAACGGAGCCAGTAGGCGGGACAGATGTTGGTTCAATGAAGACAACAGCAGTCAGAGATGGAGATTATTATGTATTAAATGGGATGAAACATTTTATTACAAATGGTAGGTATGCAGATACCATTGTAGTTTATGCCAAAACAAATACGTCTCAAGGGAATAAAGGTATAAGTGCTTTCATAGTCGAGAATGGAACAGATGGGCTTTCTTTCGGTGCTGGTGACGATAAAATGGGAATTAGAGGAGCAAGAACGGATGAAGTTATTTTTGAAGACTGCTACGTTCCTGTTGAAAATCGTATCGGTGAAGAAGGAGATGGCTTTAAATTAGCCATGCAAGTTGTGGATAGAGGAAGGATTGGTATCGCTGCAATGGCAGTTGGATTATCTCAAGCCGCTTTAGACGCAGCTGTTCAGTATGCTAATGAGAGGTCTACATTTGGGAAACCAATAGCACAATATCAAGGATTACAATGGATGTTAGCTGAGATGAAGGCTGAATTAGAAGTATCACGTATCTATACGTACTATGCCGCTTTTTTAAAAGACAAAGGTAAAAGAATTTCTCAAGAAGCGGCGATAGCAAAGCTTATGACATCTGAAGCTAGTCAACGTATTGTGCATAAAGCTGTTCAAATACATGGTGGATTCGGATATATGAAAGAGTTTCCTGTTGAAAGGTTTTATCGTGATCAACGTATTTTGGAAATTTTTGAAGGAACGTCCCAAATTCAGAAAATCGTTATTGCAAGTCATTTATTGAACTAGATGTTCGGAATTTTGTGATGCTTAAAATAAAAGGAGGAGTTTGAAAATGAAAACAAATCAACGTATTAAAGCGCCAACAGGTACAACATTGACATGCAAAGGTTGGCAACAAGAAGCAGCGATGAGAATGCTAATGAACAATTTAGATCCCCAAGTAGCGGAGAATCCAGATGAACTTATTGTGTACGGCGGTATAGGAAAAGCAGCACGCAACTGGGAATCTTATCATAAAATCATTGAAACGTTAAAAAATCTAGAAAATGACGAAACGTTAATCGTCCAATCAGGTAAGCCGGTAGCAGTTTTTAGAACGCATGAGCAGGCGCCAAGAGTATTGATTGCTAATTCCAATATTGTTCCTGCTTGGGCGAACTGGGATCACTTTTACGAGTTAGAAAGAGAAGGGTTGATGATGTATGGTCAAATGACGGCGGGCAGCTGGATTTACATCGGGGCTCAAGGGATTTTACAAGGGACGTATTTAAGTTTTGTGGAAGCTGGTAAAAAGGTGTTTGGTACACCAGATTTAGCGGGAAGATTTATTTTAACAGGCGGTATGGGTGGAATGAGTGGCGCTCAACCGTTAGCTGGCAAAATGGCTGGAGCAGTAACGCTTGTCGTGGAAGTAGACCGAAATCGAATTCAGAGGAAGATAAAAGAAGGATATTGCGATTTCATGTGCGAAAGCTTAGAGGAAGCACTTGCGTTAGTTCAAAAGTATGTGGATAAACGAGAAGCTGTTTCTATTGGTCTTGTGGGGAATTGTGCAGATGTGTATCCAGCAATCTATGACAAGGGAATAATTCCAGACCTCGTAACGGATCAAACGAGCGCTCATGATCCTGTTAATGGGTACGTGCCGCATGGTATGCCTTTCGAACAAGCGCTACAGCTGAGAAAGCAGGATCCGAAAGTGTATGAACAAAAAGCGAAAGCATCTATGGCGGAGCATGTGCAAGCGATGTTGAATTTCCAGGCGCAAGGTGCGGAAGTGTTTGACTATGGAAACAACATTCGCGCTTATGCGAAGGAAATGGGCGTAAGCAATGCTTTTGATTTCCCAGGCTTTGTCCCTGCTTATATTCGGCCGTTATTCTGTGAAGGAAAAGGACCGTTCCGTTGGGCTGCATTATCTGGTGATCCAGAAGACATTTATAAGACAGATGAATTAGTGAAGCGTATGTTTGCAGAGGATGAATCTTTATTGAACTGGATTGATATGGCGCAGGAACATGTGAAGTGGCAAGGACTTCCTTCTCGCATTTGCTGGCTAGGTTATGGGGATCGACATCGCTTTGCGTTACAAGTAAACAAAATGGTCGCATCAGGAGAAATAAAAGCGCCGATTGTATTTGGACGAGATCATTTAGATTCTGGCTCTGTTGCGTCACCAAACCGTGAAACAGAAGGGATGAAAGATGGAAGTGATGCGGTTTCTGATTGGCCTATTTTAAATGCTTTAGTGAATGTCGCTGGTGGAGCGAGTTGGGTTAGTGTTCACCATGGTGGTGGTGTTGGTATGGGGTATTCTCAGCATGCAGGTCAAGTTATTGTGGCAGACGGAACGGAACAAGCGGCAGAGAAAATCAACAGAGTGCTTATAACGGACCCTGGCATGGGTGTAGCTCGTCACGTAGATGCTGGCTATGACAAAGCTATCGAAGCAGCTAAAAAGCATGATATCCATATTCCGATGATTGACTAAACAAAAACCAATAATCGAAAAAATAACCAAACATCCACGGTATTCAATGAACTCGTGGATGTTTGAACGAAAGGGAGTAGATGAAATATGGTACAACGTATGTTTATTTCCAATGCAGCACAGTTAGTTACGATGGCTGGACATACAGCGCCAGCTACAAAAGAAGCCATGTCTATATTGAACGTGATTGAAAACGGTGCTGTTTGGATAGAGGATGGTATCATTGTGGAAGTAGGTACAGACGAAGGGCTTAGAGAAACTTACAAAGATCAAATAGAACATGCGACGGTTATCGATGCCACTGGCAAAACGGTTACACCTGGACTTATTGATCCTCATACCCATTTAGTGCATGCTGGTACGAGAGAGAACGAATATGCGATGCGCTTGCAAGGGCGTACGTATATGGACATTATGGAGGCTGGAGGAGGTATTCACGCGACCACACGCGCTACTCAGCAAGCGACGCACGAAGCATTATATGACCAATCGCTACAACGTTTACATACGTTTTTACTTCACGGTGTTACGACTGTCGAAGCGAAAAGTGGCTATGGATTAACGCTGGAACATGAGCTAAAACAGTTAGAGGTCGCAAAGCAATTACAAGAAGACCATCCGATTGATATCGTATCGACATTTATGGGAGCTCACGCTGTTCCGTTTGAGGATAAAGATAATCCTGAAGCTTTCGTCGATCGAGTTATACATGAAATGCTTCCTGAAGTTGCCGAGAAGAAACTAGCAACGTTTAATGATGTTTTTTGTGAACGTGGCGTTTTTACACCGGAGCAATCGAAGCGTATTTTAGAAGCAGGTAAACAATACGGACTTACGCCGAAAATTCATGCCGATGAAATTGAACCTTATGCAGGAGCAGAGTTAGCGGCAGAGGTAGGAGCGATATCGGCGGATCATTTGTTGAAAGCTTCTGATAAAGGAATACAGGCAATGTCCGAAGCGGGAGTAATGGGTGTATTACTACCTGGAACAGCCTTCTTCTTAATGGCAGAGTATGCACAAGCTAGAAAAATGATTGATGCTGGCGTGGCGATTGCGTTATCGACGGATGCTAATCCAGGATCATCACCAACGATTTCATTACCATTTATTATGAATTTAGGGTGTTTGAACATGAAGATGACCCCTGAAGAAGTGTTAACTGCTACAACGCTCAATGCTGCTTATGCTATTGGAGTTGCTGATAAGGTAGGTAGTTTAGAGCCAGGGAAGCAAGGAGATATAACTATCTTTGATGTGCCGAACTACCTTACATTGTCATATCAATATGGAATGAATCACGTAGATACTGTTGTGAAGGCAGGACAGCAAGTAGTGATAGGTGGCCAATTGCAATGACGACTTACCCTTATCCGATGCTGGAGCGTCCTAGTATGATTTGGACGAAACAAACAGAGAAAACGACTGATTTGAAAGTGCATGAATGGATTGAAACGATAGGAGAAGGCACACCTAATTGGTCTTTATATGATGCTACTATTTTAGGTGTTCCTCTTTCTAAGTCGTCAATTAGTACGTCTGCAGCGAGCGATAATCCTAATGCGATGCGTCTAGCTTGGAAATCGTTTGGTACGTATAATTTAGATGAAGAAATTGATTTAGCACGACTACAAATACTAGACTTAGGCGATGTGAAGCAGCACGTTACAGATATTGCTTATTCACATGACAGAATTAAAGAAGCCATGACAGCCATGCAACAGCATCATTCCCGTGCAATTCCGATTACTTTAGGTGGAGATCATTCCATCACGGCGATGCTTGTTAAAGGATGGAAAGATGCACATCCGGAAGAAACGATAGGAATATTACAGTTTGATACTCACTTTGACTTGCGGGATTTACAACAATTTGGTCCGGCAAATGGTACACCGATTCGAAATGTTATCGAAAGTGGTACGGTTGCTGGGCATCATGTTCATAATATTGGTTTACATGGGTACTTTAACAGCAAATCGTTGAAGGATTATGCCGATGAAGTGGGGGTACATTATACAACGATGAAGCAAGCGAGAAGACAAGGAATGCAATCTGTTGTCGAACATGCTTTATCCCAATTACAAGACCAAGTAGATACGATTTACTTGACGGTGGATATGGATGTATTGGATATCGTTCATGGGCCTGGGACACCAGCTGCTTCACCTGGAGGGATGTATGCAGAAGAGTTGTTTGAAGCTGTACAAATTGCTGGTGAACACCCGAAAGTAAAAGCGATGGATATTGTTTGTCTTGATCCACGTAAAGACGTAGGGGATATTACAGTAAAGCATGCTGTACATGTGATGTTATCGTTCCTAACAGGGTATTACAAACGCATGTACCATTCTTCTTTATAAGAAAAAAGGGCACAATTGTATTGCGATACATTGTGCCTTTTCGTTATGCTTAAAGATAATAAAAGGAATATAAAAGAGGAAGTAGGAGTCGTATAGTTAGAAAGGGGGAATAGGATGGTTAATGACTGGAGAAGGGTGATAGAATGTTTGAATCAAGTAGTGGTTGAGTCAAATCCAAATAATGAACCAGTTACCATTTACGGTGCTGTGGAAGGGTTGCGCTGTATCGGTGTTGGGACAGATGCTGCGGTATTTCAATCTCCATATGCGCTTGATTATGCCTTTAAGGTATATGCAACAGATAGACAAGAGAAAGCATCCATCGAAGCATCTATTTATGCACAACTAGGAGCATCACGCTACTTTCCGAAATGCTATGCTGACTATGAGACTTTTCTTGTTTTAAGTTATGAACACGGAATGACGTTATTTGATTGTATATTACAAGGTGTTTCTATTCCGAAGCAAGTGATGGAAGATGTCGAACATGCACGTGCTCACGTACGAGAGCAAGGGTTAAATCCCCGCGATATTCATTTGAAAAACATTTTGCTGCAAGATGGTAGGGCAAAAATTATTGATGTGTCTGAATATGGTTTGTCAGGAAATGATTATCGATGGGAACATATAAAAAAAGCATACGACGAACATTACCATTTGATTGCTGGAAGACCTGTGCCATTTTGGATAATGGAAACGGTGCGAAAGTGGTACAACAATCGTAATAAACGTTTTTCTTCATTTGAAGACTTTATAGAAAGTGTACTGAAGTTCACATCGTATAAAAAGGATAAAGAGGAGTAAAAGAATAATAAATTTTCGTAAATTAGAGGATGTATAATAATAAAATGTTTAAAGTTAGAGTTTATTTTACATATAGTATTTTCTTTATTTTATTTTTTGGAACTATTATTGCTTTGATTTCTGAATTTATAGTATTTAGAATTATTAAGGTAATTGGGGTATGACATTATTCTTTTATTACCTGCTTGGTTTTATATTTATTGTTTTCGTTGGTGGTGATGTGGATTTATTTTTAAGTGATTTTTCGGTATTTATATCATTGTACAGTTTGTTAGTGGTTGTAGCTGTAATAGTGATTTTTGTTTATTGGTTGATTAACATTGCTATATTTAGAAATCGAATGGTAAAAAAATAAAAAACGTTGAAAACTCTATGGGGATCAAATGGTAATGAATAGTCCAATCTTTATTTTGTGCTTGAAGATTGTTCTGTGAACATCACTGTATGGAAGCATAGATTCATGTCATCGTGCTTGGTATATGACAAATGCAGGTGGAACAGGTACAATATACATAACTGAATGATCATTCATTATTGGAGGTCTTATATGATTAATACAAAAGATACAATCCACCAATTAACCGTTCCAACCCCGTTTGGAGTAGGAGATGTACATGTATATGTATTAAAAGGTGACGTGTTAACGCTTATAGATGCTGGTATTAAGACGGAAGAGGCATGGCAAGCGCTTGAATGTGGATTAAAAGGAATTGGTTACAAAACAGGTGATATTGAGCAAGTTGTTTTAACCCACCACCACCCTGATCACATCGGGCTTGTCGATCGTTTTTTGAATATTCAAGGTGTTTATGGTCATGAAGATAATCGTCCTTGGTTACAACATGATGTAGTCTTTTTAGAGCAACTTCGTTCGTTTTTTCATGGTTTATATGCATCCTTTGGTGTTAGCGAAGATTTCCGTGCTTTTTTTAAACATTTACGTGATCCCTTTAAGTATGTAGCAAAGGGAACGTTAACAGCGGCACTACAAGAAGGGGATTCGTTACCGGGGCATATGGATTGGAAGGTTTTAGAAACCCCTGGTCATGCGGAGAGTCATTTATCTTTCTTTAGAGAACAGGATGGGACGATGTTGTCAGGTGATCATTTGCTTTATTACATTTCTTCTAATCCTTTGTTAGAACCACCACGAAATGCAGATGATGCCCGTCCTCAACCGTTAGTAACCTATCGTAAAACAATGGAAAAGTGCTTGCGCTATCCAATCCACAAAGTACTACCTGGGCATGGACCGGTGTTTTCAGATGCTCACAACCTCATCAAGACTAGATTAGAAAAGCAAGAGCAGCGCGCAGAAAAAGTGTATCAGATGCTAGAAGAGAAGCCACTTAGTCCTTTTGAAGTGTGCCAACGTTTATTTCCGAAACATATTGAAAAAGAATTTGGTCTTACGATATCAGAAACTGTCGGGCAATTAGACTATTTACAATCCATAGACAAAGTTGAAATAGAAATACGTCAAGGTGTTCTTTATTATTCCACAAAGTAGTTAGGTGATGAAGGTTTGCAAAAAAGGATAGCAGGAAAGAAAGTAGTTATAACAGGTGCATCCAGTGGGATAGGAGCGCGTATCGCTTGGCACGTTGCCGAGGCAGGCGGCGTCCCTATTTTACTTGCTCGAAGACGAGAGAAATTAGCAGAAATCGCAAATGCCCTTACGGGAGAAAGTTACGTATATGCTTGTGATATAGCGGATGTACAAGCCATTCAAGAGACATTTCGCATCATTATACAGGAGCATGGTACGATTGACGCTCTTATTAATAATGCTGGCTTTGGTATGTTTGAAACGGTATACGACATGGACATGAAACATTTTCGAGCAATGTTTGATGTAAATGTACTCGGCTTGATCCAATGTGTAAAGGAAGTCCTGCCGAGCATGATGGAGCGAAGAGAAGGACATATCGTTCACATCGCTAGTCAAGCTGGAAAAATGGCAACTCCGAAAAGCGCGGGCTACGCATCTACGAAACACGCAGTGCTTGGCTTTACGAATGCCTTACGGATGGAATTGAAGCCTCACCATGTACACGTCACTGCTGTAAACCTCGGCCCAGTGCGGACGAATTTTTTTGACACGGCTGATCCTCAAGGTACATATCAGCAATCTGTTGAACGATATATGCTTGACCCAGATAAGGTGGCCGAGCGTGTCGTAAAGCATTTATTCACTTCTAAGCGCGAAATAAACATGCCAGGTTGGATGGAGTTAGGTGCGAAAGTGTATCAACTCATGCCAGGTGTAATGGAGAAAGTATTAGGGAAACAATTTGCTCGAAAGTAAGGAATAGTACCCTTTCCACTGTGAGAGGGTACTTTTTGTATACATAAATGGAAACAATCCCCTCTTGATAAATGGGGGAATAAGGAACATAATAAATAAAGAACACTTGTTCGTTTTTGTGGAGGTGGAAGAAATAGTGGCGAATCCGGTAATTGATTATCGCTCCTTTCCTAATCGAAATATATTATGTGTCGATATGAAAAGTTTTTATGCAAGTTGTGCAGCAATCGTGAAGGGGCTAGATCCGCTTACAAGCCACATTGCTGTTGTCGCGGATTTAAATAGGCCTGGAAGCGTCGTGCTAGCAGCATCACCGGCCATGAAAAAAGATTTTGGGGTGCGCACAGGAAGTAGATTATTTGAAATACCAGAAGACCCTCGTATTCATCTCGTGTCGGCGCAAATGAACATGTACTTGCAAGTTTCTGTCGAGCTTACGAGGCTTTTTCATCGCTACGTGCCGAAAGAGGCGATTCATACGTATAGTGTCGATGAAAGCTTTCTAGATGTTACAGGAACAGAGAAACTATGGGGAAGTGCTGAAGCGGTTGCTCATCATATCCAGCAAGAAATGTTAGAGACGTTTCACCTTCCTTGTGCAATTGGAATTGGTCCGAATATGCTTTTAGCTAAGCTGTGTCTTGATTTAGAGGCTAAGAAGAAAGGAATCGCAACGTGGACGTATGCGGATGTGCCTACTAAGTTATGGCCTGTTGCTCCATTAAGGGAAATGTGGGGGATCGGTTCACAACTTGAGAAGCGTTTGAATCGATTAGGTATTACTAATGTGGGACAGCTTGCCCAGTTTTCGTTAAAGCAACTAGAGAAATTGTTTGGTGTTATGGGTAATCAACTGTATTACCATGCTAACGGCGTAGATTTATCCGAATTAGGTGCGCCGATTATGCAAGGGCAAATTAGCTTTGGTAAGAGCCAAATTTTAATGCGAGATTACCACAATCCAGAAGAAGTGCGTTATGTCGTATTAGAAATGTGTGAAGAGGTGGCCAAACGAGCACGCTCGCACAAAAAGGCAGGTCGTACGATTCATTTCGGCTTAAGTTACAGTAAAGGAGAAGGGGGCGGTGGCTTCTATCGTTCGAAATCGGTTGAAGTGCCGACGAATATTACAACGGAAATATATGATGTATGTATGCAGTTGATGGATACGTTTTATCGTCAGCAAACCGTGCGCAAAGTGACGATAGCGTTATCAAATATAACAGAGGACGAAGGGATGCAGCTCAGTTTATTTGAACCAAATCGTGATAAAAAGCGCGAACTTGGCTACGTTATGGACCATATTCGGCATAAATATGGAAGTGATGCACTATTACGAGCCGTTTCTTATACAGAAGCAGGGACAGCTCTTCATCGCAGTAAACTAGTTGGTGGACATTATGCGGAATAAATGTGGTAAAATGATTTCATTATGACGATGACTAGGAGAGAGAACATGGATAAGATACTAGACCATATCGGTGTGGCAGTACGCGATTTACAAGGAAGTATTGACTTTTATGAGCGAGTATTAGGGGCAACACTGGTGGATCGCTATCGTAGTGAGGCAGAAGGGGTGGAAAGCGAAATTGCAATTATGGATATACAAGGAGCACGGACAGAATTGCTCGCACCAACGAATAATACAACTTCACCCATCGCAAGATTCTTGAAACAAAAAGGGAAAGGGGTACATCATGTTGCGTATCAAGTGGACGATTTAGATGAAGCATTGGCGCAGTTAGAGCGACAAGGTGTTCGCACGTTACCTCACACACTCCGTACAAATAAACACGGCAGAAGATTAATTTATTTAAACCCGGCCGATACAGAAGGAACGATTATAGAATATTGCGATTATCCCAATTCGATTGGAAGGGAGTAACGAACATGAAATTGCACATTACCAATGAAGCGAAGCAACAATTACAAGCGATACAACCAGAAAATCTTCCATTACTAAGATTATATTATGATACAGATGGTTGTGGTTGTGGAGTAAACGGGATAAATACAATCCACTTTACGAATCATCATACAGCTTCAGATGAAGAAGTGGAGAATGATACGTACCAAGTTTTCATAGATAGTGAACAGAAGGTGTTTTTTGAACCGAGCATGACATTAGCTTGGAATGGGAAGTTATTTCAATTAAAGAGCAATCAAGGAATGTTAAATGCATCGATATCCTCGAGTGCAATAAAAAAAGGAGGAGAAATGGTTGAATAAAGGAAAGGAACGAGAGAACGGAACGCTAAAGGACTGGTTGCAGGATGACGTAGTAAAGCAACTACAAGCGAAGAAGTCTGCTCTAAAGCAGCAAGAAAAAGAACGCGAAGAAGCACAAGAGCGACGCCAGGCTGAAAAAAGAAAGCGAAGAGAAGCGAATAAGAGCTTTGAAGAGCTATTAAATGATAGCGATTTGGATTGGAAGTCGTTTAAAAAGTGAATGTGCGAGGATGAGGAAGAAATTGCTATAGTTTTACTCGCTCCTTTTTGGGAAATATGATACAATGAAAATGCATTTAAACTAAATAAAAGCGACCACAGTGGCAGCTGCGGTCGCCCTTTGAGTCCGTGTTCTCTTCATAAAGAGGATCGGCCCATCATACAAGCGATAGACCTCTCCTTAAGCGTTAACAAGTGTAAGGGAGGTCTATTTTTTGTTGGTGAACTCTGAAATTAATTTCACAACTAAACCGAGCAAACCAACCAAAAAGCTTCCAAACGAAAATAAAATCACAAACATTTGGTAAGCGTCCAGAGGCATCACCCCCTTTCATAGGGGATTAGCCGACCACCCTTTACGACTTATGAACACGTCTCACTATGTAGTATACCAGAAAATGGACTGCTTCGCTTTAAAGAAATAGTACGTATCCTCATATTATGAACGGTGCTGTTGATAAACAATCGGACGTGTTTCTTGCTGGAGCTGCGTATGCATGGTACTAGAAATTTGCGCTGCATCTAATAGAGCTAGATTGCTTTTTAATTGTTCTACAGAGCTTGCGCCAAAAATGGCTGATGCAACGGCAGGGTGCTCGAGTACATATTGCAGTGCAATCGCTTGTAAGGAATGGTGTGTTGATACGTGTTTTTGTAAATTCTCTATCATGTGTACGATTTCTTCATAAGTGTAGGAAAGGTATCCATTAGCTGCTTTATTTTTTGCTTGTTGCAAGCCATTTTCACTTAGCATGCCTTTCGCTAACGGTCCGCGAGCTAGTACACTAATGTGGTGTTGATGTAATAAGTCTAGTATTTCTTCTTCAGGACGGCGGTCGAATAAGCTATATTGCATCATGACGCTAACGATATTTGATTTATTTACGTATTCTCGTATAACATTTGGACGAATAGAAGAGATGCCGTAGTAACGGATTACTCCTTCTTGCACAAGTTCTTCAAACGCTTCAATAGTTTCTTCAATCGGATCGTCTATCGTTCCACCGTGCAACTGATATAAATCAATGTAATCGGTTTGGAGGCGACGTAAGCTCTCTTTCACCCCAGCTTTAATATGTGCCTTTGAAGGGTCCCAAAACCACTCCTCTTTCTCGCGATTAACATGATTGCCTACTTTTGTGCCTAACACAACTCGATCTCGTTTCCCTTTCAACGCTTTACCAACGATCTCCTCATTTAAGCCAAATTGATATAAGTCAGCTGTATCGATATAATTAATCCCTGCATCTAAAGCGCGATCAATAATTTCTGTCGCTTGTTGTTCATTGGTGCCTAATGTCATACAACCTAGTCCTATTTCAGAAATAAATAAGTCGGATGTACCTAATCGACGTTTATTCAACTGCTTCATCCTTTCCTTTTGAGATACTTACTATTGTAAAGCTCATGTAGCAAACTCTCAAATATTAGTGTCCTTGTGATACAATGAACGTCAGAACAATTAAGAAGGAGCTGGAATCAAGTGGATAAATTTGCAGAGAAAACGTTACATACCGAACGCATTTTTCAAGGGAAAGTGATTTCTTTACAAGTAGATGATGTACAATTACCAGATGGAAATACGTCAAAGCGGGAAATTGTGAAGCATCCTGGCGCAGTAGCTATCATTCCAATCACTGAAGATGGCAAAATGGTGTTAGTAGAGCAGTACCGTAAAGCGCTTGAGCGGAGTCTTATTGAAATTCCTGCTGGTAAATTAGAAAGTGGAGAAGAGCCTAGAACAACTGCTTTTCGAGAATTGGAAGAAGAAACAGGATATACGACGAATGACTTACAATACATTACATCGTTTGCAACGTCACCTGGTTTTGCTGATGAAGTAATCCATTTATATGTAGCTAAAAACATTACAGTAGTAGAAAACAAACGTGCAGGTGATGACGATGAATTTGTTGAGTTAGTAGAGGTAACACTTGCTGAGGCAGAGCAATTAGAGCAGGATAACCGAATTTGGGATGCGAAAACAGCTTATGCCATCATGTATGCAAGGTGGAAAGGAATTGTGAAATAACATGCAGACATATTATATCGACCTACATATTCATATTGGGCGCACGATGTACGGGGCACCAGTGAAGATTACTGCCTCTGATCGATTGACGTTAACGAACATTATGGAAGAAGCTTCTGAGCGGAAAGGGCTCGATATAATAGGGATTATTGATTGTCAAGTACCAGAAGTACAAGCAGAAATCCACCATTTAATTGAAAGAGAAGAAGCGGTAGAACTTATGCAAGGTGGGATTCGATATAAAAATACGACGCTGCTACTAGGTGCTGAAATCGAACTATATGATGATTGCTGTCAAGGTCCCCTGCATGTGCTTTGCTATTTACCAACTTTAGCAAAGATGGAACAATTTACGGTGTGGCTTTCTCGTCATGTCACGAACATAACGTTAAGCACGCAACGTTTTTACGGAGAGGCTACCTTATTGCAACACAAAGTACATACACTAGGTGGCCTCTTTGTTCCTGCCCATATCTTCACGCCGTTCAAAAGTTTATACGGAAAAGGGGTGAAGCAGTCCTTATCAGAAGTACTTGATCCAGCACGAATAGATGCTGTGGAACTTGGCCTTAGTGCAGACACCGTTATGGCAAATGAACTGGAAGAGTTGCAAAGTTATACATTTTTATCGAATTCTGATGCCCATTCTTTACCGAAAATAGCGCGGGAATATCAACAAATGGCGTTACAAGCCCCAACTTTTCAAGAGGTAAAGTGGGCATTACGTCAACAATATAATCGAAAAGTGGTAGCGAATTACGGGATGAACCCGCTGCTCGGCAAATACTATCAAACGACATGTCGCCATTGTTTACAACCTATGTACGCGACAGAAGTGTGTTCCTATTGTATGTCTAGTGATTCGGTGAAGGGAGTAGCCCAGCGAATAGAAGAGCTCACGAACCATACCCACTTATCGCAATCTCATCACCCGCCTTACATTTATCAAGTGCCTTTAGAATTTATACCGAAGATAGGACCAAAAACGTTGAATGCTTTAATCCAGCATGTTGGTACGGAAATGGACGTTCTTCATCATGCTAGTCAAGCTACACTAGAGGAAGTAGTTTCGACAACCATTGCTCAATGTATTATAGCTAATAGAAATGGCAAATTAAGTATTGAAGCAGGAGGCGGAGGACGCTATGGTCGTTTGAATATGTAGCAAATTTCTTTCACTGTGCAAAGTTCTATTTACGATATATCCTTCATAGATTTGTATTACTAGAAAGAAGAATAGAAATGGAGGATATATATGTATGGAAAAGGGTATGCGCTATCACAGCATGTAAAAGAAAATGCTAGTATATATGTGTTCGTCAGCTTATTATTTTTCATTGGCATTATGTTTGGTGCGATCATCGTCAATAGTATGAACTTTATCCAAAAAGAAGATTTATTTTTTTATTTAGATCAATTTTTTCAACAAATGCTCGATGATTCGGCTGCAAGTTCCAAAAGTTTGCTTAGAAGTAGTTTCTTTTACCATTTGAAATATTTATTGTTTATTTTCTTATTAGGGCTATCGATTATTGGTATGCCTGTTATATGGGTATTGATTTTTATGAAAGGGGTTATGGTCGGCTTTTCCGTTGGGTTTCTTGTTAATCAAATGGGATGGTACGGATTGTTAGCTGCAGCAGCTTCCATCGCACCACAAAATCTCATTATTATTCCAGTTTACATTGTAGCGGGTAGTCTAGGCATGATATTCTCATTTGGTTTAATTCAAAAGCTTATTGCAAAGAGAAGTAGGCAGCCTTTACTGCCTCCATTTATTCAATATAGCGTTTTATTTCTCTTTTTGCTTGCAGTTGTAAGTGTTGCAGCCATTTTAGAATCGTATGTATCACCAATTGCATTAAAAGCAGTAATTCAACTGGCTTACAATTAAATAATTATTATAAAATAATAAAAGGATAGATTGTAATAATTTTAATTTGACACTGGTTCCGGCTCTGCTTATAATAAAGAGTGGATATACGAGGGAGGGACCATATATGGAACAACGGATAGAGAAGATAAAGAAACAGCTCCATTCCCAGAGCTATAAGTTAACACCGCAGCGTGAAGCGACGTTACGTGTGTTACTTGAAAATGAAGAGGACCATCTAAGTGCAGAAGACGTTTACCTCCTCGTAAAAGAAAAAGCTCCGGAGATTGGTCTAGCAACTGTTTATCGTACATTGGAATTATTATCAGAATTAAAAGTAGTGGATAAAATCAACTTTGGTGACGGAGTATCTCGTTACGACCTTCGAAAAGAAGGGGCAGAGCATTTTCATCACCATTTAGTGTGTGTTGAATGTGGGTCAGTTGAAGAAATTGAAGAAGATTTATTAACGGAAGTAGAAAGTAGAGTGGAGTCAGAATGGGGATTCCAAGTGAAAGATCACCGACTGACGTTTCATGGTGTGTGTAGAAAGTGTCAAGTAGAAACCGTGCCAAACACGAAAGCATAGCATGAAGAGAAAGCCTTTTTCCTAATTGTGTGGGGAAAGGTTTTTTTGTATTGAATGAATTTGTTGTATATCATAACGCAAATAATGCTACAGCTATTTACAAAAAGGTAGAAATCGGTTACGTTATTGTTGTGAAACACTTTGGCTTAATAATAATTAATATAGAAACTTCTCTCCTTTACGTATAATTCAATGGAAAGTTGGCATATCTTGTACTAACAAGCATTTGTACGTTGTAACATAAAGGAGATATGCTGATGAATCGCCTTGCTTATGTATTAAAAGATATCGTAAAGGTATTCATTATTTTTGTCGGTTGTACATTACTATTCTACTTCGGTTTACGTATGATGAATGAAGAATATAATGAGATGCACCGATATGATGAACCACAAGGAGATGCGGTGAAAGTGTTTCAGGTAGAGGACGAGCGGTTCATTGATCGTCTATCAATTTTTTTTCGGTTAGGGGAGTAACTGCTCATGCAACATGAACTAAATGATTTCTTGCATTATTTACGAGTCGAAAGAGGAGTATCTAAGAACACCCTTTCCTCTTATGAAAGAGATTTGAAGAAGTACGTGCACTTTTTACAAGAAGCTAGTCAGCTTCAAGAAGTGAAAGAAATTGCCCGGATGCACATCATGCAATATTTGCACCATCTAAATGATTTAGATCGTTCTTCTGCAACGGTTGCTAGAACATTATCATCTATTCGCTCCTTTCATCAGTTTTTAGTGCGTGAACGGTTAACAGAGCACGATGCTTCTTTACATATTGAAACGCCGAAAAAAGAACGAAAACTACCTAAAGTATTGTCTTTACAAGAAGTAGATACGTTACTGACGATTCCAGCGAAGGATGCGTTATCTACACGAAATAAAGCGATGCTAGAAATGTTATATGCAACAGGATTACGTGTGACGGAATTGATGACGCTGAAAGTAAGTGACTTGCATTTGACAATGGGCTTTGTGCGTTGTCTTGGAAAAGGGTCAAAAGAACGCATTGTACCACTTGGGAAAATGGCTCAGCAGTCAGTGGAAAACTATTTAACTTCTGCTCGCCCAGCTTTAGTGAAACAGAAGAAAACGGAAAATCTGTTTGTGAATCATCATGGAAACCCGTTGTCGCGTCAAGGTTTTTGGAAGATTCTGAAAGCGGTTGCGACAGAGGTGGGAATTCAAAAAGAAATAACGCCACACACGCTTCGACATTCGTTTGCTACTCATTTGTTAGAAAATGGTGCGGATTTACGAGCCGTTCAAGAAATGTTAGGTCATGCAGACATATCTACGACACAAATCTATACACATGTTTCCAAAGCTAGATTAAAAGATATATATAGCTCATATCATCCTCGAGCTTAATTTTTGCTTATAGAGGTCTGACATCATACGACTTTTCGTTAAATGTTGCATAAAGGCAAATGAATCAGGGAATGTAACAAATATAGGAGGGACTGCAAATGGAACAACCATTTAAACGAGTATTTTTAATTGTATTAGATTCAGTAGGTATAGGTGAAGCGCCAGATGCTGAGCAGTTTAATGACAAGGGAGCAGATACGCTTGGTCATATTGCTGAGCATATGGATGGATTAAAGATGCCGAATATGGCTGCTTTAGGTCTGAGTAATATTCGTGAGATTAAAGGAATTACCAAAGCTGCAACACCTAAAGCGCACTATACGAAGATGCAGGAAATGTCGAATGGAAAAGACACGATGACTGGTCATTGGGAAATTATGGGACTTTACATTGAAACACCTTTCCGTACATTTGCTGAGTTTCCAAAAGAGTTAATTGCTGAAATCGAGCGAAGATCCGGAAGAAAGGTTATCGGGAATAAGCCGGCGTCAGGTACAGCCATTCTTGATGAATTAGGTCCAGAACATATGGAGACAGGTCATTTAATTGTCTATACATCTGCTGATTCTGTATTGCAGATTGCGGCACACGAAGACGTTGTGCCCTTAGATGAGCTGTATGAAATATGTGAGATGGCTCGTGAATTAACGAAAGATGAAAAATATATGATTGGACGCGTTATTGCTCGACCGTTTATTGGAGAGCCTGGCAACTTCGAACGTACCGCAAATCGTCATGATTATGCGTTAAAACCTTTTGGACGTACCGTAATGAATCATTTGCAAGATGATAACTACGATGTTATTGCTCTAGGGAAAATTTCAGACATTTACGATGGCGAAGGGGTAACAGAAGCGATACGTACGAAGAGCAACATGGATGGTATGGATCAACTGGTCGCATCGATGGATAAAGAGTTTACAGGGCTTAACTTCTTGAATTTAGTTGATTTTGATGCGAAATATGGACATCGACGTAATCCTCAAGGATATGGAGAAGCGTTAGAAGCATTTGATCAACGTTTACCAGAAGTGTTAAATAAATTGCAAGACGATGATTTACTAATCATTACAGCAGATCACGGTAATGATCCAGTGCATCATGGGACAGATCATACACGTGAATATGTGCCACTAATTGTGCATCATAAGCACGTGACAGAAGGTAAAGCACTATCGGTTCGTGAAACGTTTGCTGATATTGGTGCTACTGTTGCAGAGAATTTCAATACGACAATGCCACAATACGGAACTAGTTTCTTAAAAGATATTCAATAAGGAGAGGGAAAACGGTATGAACTTAGCGCAAATCAAAGAAGCAGCACAATTTATTCAAAGTAAAATTAATAAAAATCCAGAAACTGGTATGATACTTGGGTCAGGCCTCGGGGTATTGGCTGATGAAATTAAAGACGCAGTCACGATTCCGTATGGGGAAATACCATATTTTCCACAATCAACGGTAGCGGGTCATAAAGGACAACTCGTTGTTGGGACGTTAGAAGGAAAGCAAGTAATCGCAATGCAAGGCCGTTTTCATTATTATGAAGGATATGCGATGACTCACGTTACGTTTCCTGTACGCGTAATGAAGCAATTAGGAGTAGATACACTTTTCGTAACCAATGCGGCAGGTGGCATTAATGAATCTTTTCAAGCGGGAGATTTAATGATTATTACGGATCACATTAACAACATGGGAGACAATCCTTTAATTGGAGCGAATGATGAAGAATTAGGACCGCGCTTTCCGGATATGTCGAAACCTTATCATCCTACATTAATCGAACATGCGAAACAATGTGCAGCTCGTTTAGGCATAAATGTACAACAAGGGATTTATGTAGGAAATACAGGCCCTTCATATGAAACGCCTGCAGAAGTTCGTATGTTGCGCACTTTAGGAGGGGATGCGGTTGGTATGTCCACTGTTCCTGAAGTAATTGTTGCAAATCATGCAGGTATGAAAGTGCTAGGCATTTCTTGCATATCAAACATGGCAGCAGGTATGCTAGATCAGCCGTTAACTCACGATGAAGTAATGGAAACAACGCAGCAAGTGAAACAAGATTTTCTCAAGTTCGTAAAAGAAACACTGCATACATTATAATAACGATTGAATAGAGGGGGAAAGAACATGAGAATGTATGATATTATCGAAAAAAAACGTGATGGAGAAGTGTTGACCAAAGCGGAGATTGATTTCTTTATTGAAGGCTATACAAACGGAGATATTCCTGATTATCAAGCAAGCGCACTTGCAATGGCGATTTTCTTCCAAGATATGAATGATGAAGAACGTGCCAACATGACAATGGCTATGGTAAATAGTGGAGATACAATTGACTTGTCTCCAATTGAAGGTGTAAAAGTAGACAAACATTCAACAGGAGGAGTTGGAGATACGACTACGTTAATCTTAGGCTCTCTAGTCGCTTCTCTCGGTGTGCCAGTTGCTAAAATGAGTGGTCGTGGTTTAGGACATACAGGTGGAACGATTGATAAGCTAGAAGCAGTTCCTGGTTTCCATGTTGAAATCGATAAAGACCAATTTATTAAGCTTGTAAATACGAATAAGTTATCTGTAATCGGTCAAACAGGCAACTTAACACCAGCTGATAAGAAATTATATGGCTTGCGAGATGTTACAGCAACTGTCAACTCTATCCCGCTTATTGCGAGCTCTATTATGAGCAAGAAAATTGCTGCAGGAGCAGATGCAATTGTACTTGATGTAAAAACAGGTGCGGGTGCTTTTATGAAGAGCCTAGAAGATTCCAAAGCATTAGCAGAAGCGATGGTTCGAATCGGGAATCATGTTGGAAGAAACACGATGGCTGTTATTTCTGATATGAGCCAGCCGCTCGGACGTGCAATAGGTAACGCTCTTGAAGTAGAAGAAGCCATTGAAACGTTAAAAGGGAACGGTCCTGAGGATTTAACGGAGCTATGTTTAACGCTGGGCAGTCAAATGGTTGTATTAGCTAGTAAAGCGGCAACGTTAGATGAAGCGCGCCAGCAGTTAGAAGCGAATATGAAAAATGGCAAAGCGTTGGAGAATTTTGCAGCCTTCCTTCAGTCTCAAGGGGGCGATGCGCGTGTAGTAGAAGATGTAACGATTATGCCTCAAGCAGCTTACAAAATCGACCTACCTGCCAAAACATCTGGTTATGTTAGCGGTATAGTAGCCGATGAAATAGGTACAGCAGCCATGTTATTAGGAGCAGGTCGAGCAACGAAAGAGTCCGAAATTGATTTAGCGGTAGGACTGTACTTGAATAAGAAAATCGGCGATTATGTAGAAGCGGGGGAATCTCTACTTACGATTTATGCTAATCAAGAAGATGTGGAAGCAGTAAAAGAAAAATTATACAGAAATATAACGATATCAAATCACAAAGTAGATGCACCTACATTGATTCATGATATGGTAACAGACAAGTAAAAATCATAATGAAGAAAGGCGCCTAAAGGGCGTCTTTTTTTTATGAACAATTTTACTACTTTAGTTATAAAAAAAACCATTATGGAAAAAATAACTATCATAAAGAATGGAGGGACAACAATGAAAACGTTTGGTGTCTTCGTAACAATAGTATGCATCATGCTCACATCGTTAGTATCACCAACTTTTGCAGCAGAGGAAAAAAAGAATGAATTAGTAAAGAATGGGAAATCGGCCATTTTACTTGAACGTGATACAGGCTCTGTATTGTATGAAAAAAACGCGGATGAAAAGCTGCCTCCAGCAAGTATGACGAAGATTATGACGCTTATTCTTATTATGGAAGCGTTAGACAAAGGAACGCTTACGTTAGAAGAGAAAGTTCGCGCAAGTGAAAATGCTGCTTCTATGGGAGGTTCACAAATTTTTCTCGAAGCAGGGGAAGAAATGACTGTGGAAGAACTACTTAAAGGTGTCGCCATTGCTTCGGGGAACGATGCTTCAGTTGCATTAGCCGAGCGAATTGCTGGCAGTGAAGAGGCGTTCGTGGAAGAAATGAATAAAAAGAGCGAACAATTAGGGTTAACAAATACAAAATTCCAAAACACAACAGGATTACCAGCTGAAGATCATTATAGTACAGCAGAAGATATGGCAATTATGGCAAAAGAGCTGTTAAAGTATGAACATGTTACGAACTATACGAGCATTTATGAAGATTATTTAAGAAAAGGAACAGAAGATGAATTTTGGTTAGTAAATACGAATAAGTTAGTGAAATTTTATCCTGGTGTAGATGGCTTAAAGACTGGCTATACGAAAGAAGCTCAATATTGTTTAACGGCAACAGCGAATAAAGATGATATGAGGGTTATTGCTGTCGTAATGGGGGCAGAATCACCGAAGAAGCGAAATGAGAGTATAATGGCCATGTTAGATTATGCGTATAACACCTATGAAACAGAATCTCTTTATAAGCGCCATGAAGTCGTTGATCAATGGCATAATATACGAGCGAAACAACAACATATGGACGTTGTAACGAATGAATCTGTTTCTATATTGAAGAGAAAAGGCGAACAAGTAGAAGATGTTCAATCGGAGCTCATGTATAATGATAATGTCAAGCTTCCTTTAAAGAAAGGTCAAGAAATAGGTGTTTTAAAGGTGACAAGTAAAGGGGAAGAACTATCTGAAGCGACGCTAACGTTAAAAAAAGATGTCGAGGAAGCAGGAATATGGACGTTATGGAAACGTTCCATGAAAGAGTTAGTGAAAGGTGCTTCTTAACATTTATCGAATCGACACTAGTTTTGTCAAGAGGCAGGAGATTCGCTTTCAAAGGGAGAAACACTCCTTAATCTATTTATGAGGAGGGGGAAACATTGAGTCTTTCCGTGCAATTTGAAAGAAAACAACACGTATTATTAGTTCGACTTGCTGGTGAATTGGATCATCATGAAGCGGAACATTTACGAAATGAATGGCAATCCATCATGATAAAACAAAATGTTCAGCACGTCATCTTAAATCTTGAAGCTTTAAGTTTTATGGATAGCTCTGGCCTTGGTGTCATTTTAGGAAGATATAAGGAAGTAAAACAAAGTGGTGGCGAAATGGTTGTATGTTCCATTTCACCTGCCGTCAAGCGATTATTTGAGATGTCAGGTTTATTTAAAATCGTACGATTGGAAGAAAATGAAGCCTATGCTTTAGAAACACTGGGGGTGGCCTCTTAATGTCTAAAAATGAGATGCACTTACAATTTTCGGCAAAGAGTGAAAATGAATCGTTTGCTCGAGTAACGGTTGCCGCCTTCGTTACTCAATTAGATCCAACAATGGACGAACTAACTGAAATAAAAACCGTCGTTTCTGAGGCGGTTACGAATGCGGTGATTCATGGGTATGAAGGTTGTCATGAAGGGCTCATACATATGACATGTGTCCTTTGTGATGGAACGGTTGAATTATTGATTTGGGATGACGGCATTGGTATAGATAATATTGAAGAGGCAAAACAGCCTTTATACACATCGAAGCCTGAATTAGAACGGTCAGGTATGGGCTTTACTATAATGGAGAATTTCATGGATGAAGTGGATATCACGTCTGTTCCAGGGCAAGGGACGACTGTGAAAGTGAAAAAGCATTTAACCAAAAGCAAAACCTTATGTAATTAAGGGGATGTAGAATATGGATGTTGAATTGAAACAAACTGCAAAGCAAGTACAATTATCAGATGAAGAGGTCAAAGCATATATTGCCCTTAGTCAGCAAGGTGACCAAGAAGCACGAGATTTATTAGTAGAAAGAAATATGCGTCTTGTATGGTCTGTTGTTCAACGTTTTTTGAACCGTGGTTATGAACCAGATGATCTTTTTCAAATAGGATGCATTGGTCTGTTAAAGTCTGTTGATAAGTTTGATCTTTCTTTTGATGTAAAGTTTTCTACCTATGCAGTACCAATGATTATTGGGGAAATTCAACGATTTATTCGTGATGATGGTAGTGTGAAAGTAAGTCGTAGTTTGAAAGAGGCAGGTAACAAGATTCGTAAGAAGAAGGATGAGCTGTCGAAGAAACTAGGACGATCTCCTACCGTGCAGGAAATTGCTCAAGACTTAAACCTAAGTGCAGAAGAGGTTGTACACGCTCAAGAAGCTGCTAAGACACCACATTCCATTCATGAGACGGTCTATGAAAATGATGGTGATCCCATTACATTGTTAGACCAAATGGCAGATACGGATACGAGATGGTTTGATAAAATGGCGCTGCAAGATATTGTACGCTCGTTAGATGAACGAGAGCGATTAATCGTGTACATGCGTTATTACAAAGACCAAACGCAATCCGAAGTAGCAGATCGACTCGGTATTTCACAAGTACAAGTATCGAGATTAGAAAAGAAAATATTACAATATATGAAGGAACAAATGCTTGAATAATTTGCATGGAAGACTTTTCTACTAGTTAGTAGGAAAGTCTTTTTTTTTTGTTCACCTACAAATGATATAGAGTGCATGATATTTCATTACATAACTCATACTAATCGTAAACTTCTTTCTATAGAAAAGGAGGAGGATAATGAGTGTTATGGTGTATATCCGTTTGAAACAGAAGATACAATCGCAGCGAAATCAAACCATTTATCTGCGTGATATCGCTTATATAGAGGCACCTAAGGAATGCAAACAGGAACTAGAACAAGTCCCTTTATACACTGTGCGTGAATCAGATCGCAATATTGTGATAGTGGATATCTTTCGCGTTATATATGTGTTGAGACAGCATTATGCACAATTAGAAATACAACCACTCGGCCCAGAGCAAACAATTGTTACGATACCTAACTTGAAACAATCCCCCTCCTATATTGCTGTTGGCGTGATATGGATATTGTTGTTTATTGGTGCCGCTATGGCCATTATGAATTTTCATTATGACGTCAGTATGGAGGAAGTGCAGCAACGAGTACATTATTTATTGACAGGGGAGAAAGTAGAACACCCCTTATGGTTTCAAATCCCCTATTCATTAGGTTTAGGTGTTGGGATGATGTTATTTTTTAATCATTTTTTTAAAAAGAGAATTAATGAGGAGCCAAGCCCGTTAGAAATTGAAATGTACAAGTACCAGCTAGATTTAGATGAATACGTTGTGTATCACGAAAATGAAGTAAGCAAGGAATCGATGCATCATGATTCTTCTATTCCTTGAAGCGTGTATCGGATTGGCTTCTGGGTTGGCTGTTGGTGCGGGATTTGTAGCATTTCTAACTGTGTTAGGAATCATACCGAGATTAACGCAACTAAGTAAATCTGTTAAGTATGTAAGGGCTTATGAATGGAGCGTTGTCATTGGTGTCATTATCGGGACGTGTTTGTCGTTTATGGATCAAGTTTTTTCTATGCCAAACATGATGTCACTTATTTGGGGAAGCTTTCATGGTGTATTTATTGGTATGCTTGCCGCTGCCTTAACGGAAGTAATCAATGTATTCCCACTCCTTACGAGAAGAGTTGGAATGGAAAAGTATTTAATATGGTTTTTTATGGCGATAGTGTTAGGAAAAATCGGAGGATCATTGTTTCAATGGATACTATTTGAGCGTTAAATGAGGTGACCAAATGAAGGATAAATTTAATCAACAGAACTATGACCAAACCGTTAAAGAATATCAACCAAAGCCAAATGTGCTCTGGAATTGTATAAAGGCATTTATCGTTGGGGGAAGTATTTGTTTGCTCGGACAGTTTTTAACGGAATTTTATATGAATGTATTGGATATGACAGAAAGCCAAGCTGCTAATCCGACGATTACAACGCTGATTTTTTTGTCTGCATTGTTAACGGGGATAGGTGTATACGATCGAATTGGTCAATTTGCAGGGGCAGGTTCAGCCGTGCCAATTACAGGGTTCGCCAACTCCATTACGAGCGCTGCGTTGGAGCATAAAAGCGAAGGCTTAGTGTTAGGAGTTGCGACAAATTTATTTAAACTTGCTGGATCTGTCATCGTCTTCGGAGTGGTTTCTGCCTATGTTGTTGGCCTTATACGTTATACGATCCAATCATTTCTTTAGGAGGAATAAAGATGAGGAAACGAGGTAAACAAACGTGGTACTATGAACATTCTATTTACTTAAATGCAAGTGCTACCGTAGTAGGTCCAAAAGAAGCACAAGGTCCACTTGCTGCTACATTTGATAAAACGTACGACAAATTGCATTGTGAAGAAAACAATTGGGAACTAGCGGAACGTAGATTAATGAAGAATAGTATAGATATTTGTTTAAATAAAGGAAATAAAACAAAAGAACAAGTTGATTTGTTATTGGCTGGTGATTTATTGAACCAAAATGTTACGTCTAATTACGTTGCTCGCTCTTTATCTATTCCTTTTCTTTGCATGTTCGGCGCATGCTCTACATCAATGGAAACGTTAGCAATTGGGAGTGCACTTGTTGATGCCGGCTTTGCCGATCACATTATCGCGGCAACGAGTAGTCATAATGCAACAGCAGAGCGGCAATTCCGTTACCCTACAGAATATGGCGGACAAAAACCAGACACAGCTACTTGTACAGCAACAGGGGGAGGAGCTGGTCTTGTATCTAAAGAAAAATCAGTTATTCGAATAGAATGTGCTACGATCGGCAAAGTAATGGATTATGGGACGAAAGATCCGTTTGATATGGGATCTGCAATGGCACCCGCTGCGTACGATACGATTAAAACACATTTTGAAGATACAGGGCGAAACCCAGCTTATTATGACTTAATTGTAACTGGAGACTTGTCTAGTGTTGGTAGCCCTATTTTGAAAGACATGTTGAAAGAAGATGGGTACAATATGGAAAAAGTGCATAACGATTGTGGGTTGATGTTGTATAACAGTGATCAAAAAGTATTTGCAGGTGGGAGTGGGTGCGCCTCTTCTGCCCTAGTGACATACGGGCACATTGTTCAAGCATTGCAAGAAGGGAGATACAACAAAGTTTTCATTGTTGCTACTGGTGCATTAATGAATCCTATTATGATACAGCAAAAAGAAAGCATACCTTCTATCGCTCATGGAGTTGTGCTGATGCGTGAGGAGGGTGTTTCATAATGGATTTTGTTTGGGCTTTTGTTGTTGGGGGAGGTATTTGCGTCATTGGCCAAGTATTGTTGGATGTTTTTCGATTAACACCCGCTCATGTTATGTCGTCGTTCGTCGTAGCTGGAGCTATATTAGATGGGTTTAATATTTATGATAAGTTAATTGATTTTGCAGGCGCAGGAGCAACAGTGCCAATTACAAGTTTTGGACATTCGTTATTACATGGTGCGATGGAACAAGCGCAAGAAAATGGAATATTAGGCATTGCTATGGGTATTTTTCATCTTACTTCTGTTGGAATTTCCTCTGCTATTTTATTCGGTTTTCTTGTGGCAGTTTTCTTTAAACCGAAGGGATAGAAAAATATGAGCAAAAAGAAAGTGATTATCATTACAGATGGGGATGAGTATGCCAGAAAGGTTATTCAACATGTATCGTCGGAAATAGGAGGCACTTGTTTAGCGGAACTTGCTACCAACCCGACAACAGCTACGATTCATCAATTTACTGCGGCAATCAATAGTGCGAAGGAAGAACCGATATATGTGTTGCTAGATGATGCAGGTATTCCTGGTATAGGAGCAGGGGAAACGATTTTAATGCATTTAGCACAAAATTCTTCAGTCGACATTATTGGGGCGGTAGCGGTAGCCTCACATACGAAATATCAAGAGTGGACACGTTTTGACTTTGCCATTAATGGCGATGGAGAATTAATCCCTAATGGAGTAGATAAGGAAGGAATACCAGAGTTCGAATTTGGCCGAATTAGTGGGGACACGGTTTACTGTTTAGATCAATTACACATACCGACCATCGTTGCAATCGGGGATATTGGTAAAATGCGCGGGAAAGATGATGTGAAACACGGTTCTCCTATTACCCGTAAGGCTATTGAATTAATATTAGAAAGAGGGGATGGTTGAATGAGGACCCAGTCGGATACTTTTGTTTCACCGGATATTAAAGAAAATACCGATTATATGAAAAATAAAGTAGGTGTCGATGTTTCCTTTGATCTTGGCTATCGGACGATTAAAATATTCGACCGTAAAGTGGACCTTTATTATTTAACAGGATTGTGTGATACGCAATTTGTTATGGAACTAATGAAAATGCTTGTACAAATTAACGATGTAGAACGTCACCAAAAATCAAAATTACCAGAAATAGTAGAGAATAGATTGATTCACCAACAAGTAACTAAAGTGAAATCAATGGGGGATGCAATTACACAAATGCTCTCGGGTCTTATGGTTATCTTTATTGATCATTACGATGAGGCGTTTATTGTCGATGTACGTAACTATCCTGGGAGAACACCACAAGAGCCTGATACAGAGAAGGTTGTTCGGGGAAGTCGTGATGGCTATACAGAGAATATTATTGAAAACACGGCTTTAACAAGAAGGAGAGTTCGTGATGAACGGTTACGCCATGAGATTTTTCAAGTAGGCGAGAGGTCGAAAACAGACATATGCATCTCCTACTTGAAAGATGTTGCTAACCCTGATTTGATTGACTTAATTAAGCAGGAAATTAAAAATATTAATGTGGATGGCATTTCAATGTCCGATAAGACAATTGAAGAATACTTAGTGAAACAAGGGCATAACCCATTTCCACTAGTTCGATATACGGAACGACCAGATGTAGCATCTGCTCATTTGTTTGAAGGGCATGTACTTATCATGGTCGATACGAGCCCGAGTCTGATTATTACACCAACGACTTTTTTTCATCATGTACAGCATGCCGAGGAGTATCGTCAAACGCCAATGGTCGGTTCATTTATACGGTGGATAAGGTATTTAGGCATTTTTGCTTCCCTTTTTTTGTTACCTCTTTGGATGTTATTTGTTATGGATCCTTCTTTACTCCCTACTAACTTGCAATTCATAGGTCCGCAAGATGAGAGCAACATTCCGGTACTTATTCAAATTGTGCTAGCAGATATAGGGATTGAGTTTTTGCGTATTGCAGCCATACATACGCCGACACCTTTATCAACAGCTATGGGCTTAATTGCGGCGGTTTTAATTGGAGAAATCGCCATCAATGTTGGCCTATTTATTCCTGAAGTCATTTTATACGTTGCGGTGGCAGCTATTGGATCCTTTTCCACTCCAAGTTATGAATTAAGTGTAGCAAACAAAATAACACGCTTAAGTCTTGTTATACTGACTGGGATATTTGGAATTAAAGGGTTTATGATTGGTTGCACGCTATACGTATTATTATTAACGCGAACGAATTCATTAAGTACGCCCTATTTTTGGCCATTAATTCCATTTAATTGGAGTGCGCTCATGCAAATTTTGTTTCGAGTTTCTGTTCCATTATCGAAAAAAAGACCAAGTATTGTCCATCCTCGTAATGATTATCGCCAATAATCATCATGTCAACGATGCGAGTAGGTAGTATAGGCTACCTGCTTTTTATTTGTACGTCAAAAGAATAGATGGTGAAAATATACATTAGACCACAGGAGAAAAGATGTATTATAATAGTTACTATTGTGAAGTATTAGAATATTTTTGATTGTTGTGCACAATGAGGGGGAGCTTAAGTGGAAATAAACGATCAAGGTCATTTAGTTATTGGTGGTGTAGATGCGGTACAATTAGCGAAAGATTACGGAACACCGTTATTTGTTTATGATGTCGAGCATATAAGACGTAATGCACGCAGTTTCGTGCAAACCTTTCAACAGTTAGGTGTGAAAGCTCAAGTCGCTTATGCATCAAAAGCATTTTCGTCTATTGCTATATTGCAAATTATTAAGGAAGAAGGCTTAAGCTTGGATGTCGTTTCTCAAGGAGAATTACATACTGCTCTTCAAGCAGAGTTTCCGGCAGAGAGAATTCATTTACATGGAAATAATAAAAGTAAAGCAGAATTGGAAATGGCTATAATGGAACAAATTGGTTGTATTGTAGTGGATAACTTTTGGGAAATAGAACTGTTGAAGGAATTGCTAAATAAGCATAATCGAGAGATGGACGTATTAATTCGAGTTACTCCAGGTATAGAAGCTCATACCCATGATTATATATTAACGGGTCAAGAAGATTCCAAATTTGGTTTTGACTTATGGAATGGTCAAGCTGAACAAGCATTGCATAAACTGATGGATAGTGAGCGTATTCACGTTAAAGGATTGCATTGCCACATTGGATCGCAAATTTTTGAAACGACAGGTTTTGTGATGGCGGTACGTAAATTGTTTGAGGCATTAGCAGATTGGAAAAAACGACATGGGTTTGCCGCTGAAATTGTCAACTTAGGTGGTGGATTTGGAATTCAATATACAGATGATGACCAGCCTTTACCGTTAGCTTTATATGTTGAACAGCTTGTGCAAGAAGTGAAGGAGCAAATGGCTTATTACTCTTTGCCTTTACCGGAAATATGGATAGAACCAGGTCGTGCCATAGTCGGAGATGCCGGGGCGACGTTATATACAGTTGGTGCGATAAAGGAAATACCAGGAGTGCGTACCTACGTATCGGTAGATGGCGGCATGACAGACAATTTACGCCCAGCGTTATATCAAGCTAAGTATCAAGCAGATGTAGTAAACAAAATGTATGATACAAAAAATCAAACAGTTTCGATTGCGGGGAAGTGCTGTGAGTCAGGAGATATGTTAATATGGGATGTGGACGTTCCTTCATTACAAAGTGGAGATATTATCATAACCTACAGTACAGGTGCATATGGCTACTCGATGAGCAATCATTATAACCGCTTTCCAAAAGCAGCCGTTGTGTTTGTGGAAAACGGGCATCATCAACTCGTTGTTAAACGGGAAATGTATCAAGATTTAACGCGATTAGATTTGCCGTATGAACGTCCGTAGATAAAGAGGAGGAAGAAAGATGAAAAAAGGTACAATTGAATTTGGTAACGGAGAGAAGCTAGTTTTCGAACTATTTGAAGATGCAGCTCCAGGAACAGTGGAGAACTTTGAAAAGCTTGCGAATTCTAATTTTTACAATGGATTAACGTTTCACCGAGTGATTCCTGATTTTGTTATACAAGGTGGATGTCCAGTAGGGAATGGTACTGGTGGTCCAGGATATACGATAAAATGTGAAACTGAAGGAAATCCTCATAAACATCAAAAAGGTGCGTTATCGATGGCTCACGCTGGTAAAGATACAGGCGGAAGTCAATTCTTTGTCGTACTTGCTCCACAACCTCACCTTGATGGTCGTCATACTGTTTTCGGACAAGTTATAGAAGGATTAGATATTATTGACCGTGTACGCATGGGTGATGTGATGGAGAAAGTTACAGTTGTAGAGGAGTAGGTCTATCGGACTTACTCTTTTTTTTATGGTGACATACATAGATTCCGTTTATTTAATATAGTATGATGTAACTTAGCATTAGGGTTAATTCAATTTGATTACATAAAAGGTGGATAGTATGGAACTTGTGTTGGTACTTATATTTGTGATAGCACCTATTAGTCTGTTAAGTCATGAACTAGGCCATGCTATCGTTGCCTATCAATTACGTGCGCACCACATCTCATTGCAGCTTGGCGTCGGACCACTTATTTATCAAAAAAAAGGTACCACCACCGATATAATGATTCGTCTTCTATACTTCGTTGGGGCAATGGCGATTTATGAACGAAATCGTCCTTTTTCGAGAAAGGAACAAGCATTCATTTCATTGGGTGGACCGTTAGCAAATGGTATTCTTGCTTTTCTATGTATCTGTTTAGTCTATTGGGTGGAAATGGACGGATTGTATCTGTTTAGTGGATTTAATTTATGGATAGCAATTATAAATCTCCTCCCATTTAAGTGGAAGGAACGGGAATCCGATGGCTATGTAGTTGTGAAAGCGTTGTATTATTTGTTTGTACGTCCGAGGGGATAAAGAGTCAAACTACCTTGCTCCTCGGAAGGACTTGCAAAATGAATGAATGTCGTTATAATAAGGTAGGAGTGATGAGGTTGAAAAAGAAAAATGCGATTCTCTTAAGTGTACTTTTAGCCATTAGCATGGTATGGGGAGTTACTTATTGGATACTGTTTGTCATTGAATGATAGAACGAAATCACGTATAATACTTATTGAATTGGAACATTTTTCAATGGTTTGGACGTTTTTAGTTGCACTAGTAGTGAATCCTGAACATATATTACAGATGAAGACAGCATTCTTCTCGATAGAAATGAAATCGGGAAGTTATTTTCATAGTGAGGGGTAAATATGTTAATTCGATATAAAAAAAGTTTCGAAAAGATTGCAATGGGGCTTTTGTCTTTTATGCCGGAAGAAAAAGATGTCAAGAAACTCATTCAGACCATTAAAGAATATGAAACAAATAAAGAGTGGCACTTGTATTTATGGAAAGAATCAGAGGACATCATTGGTGCGATTGGGATTCGTATTGATGATCAACGATTAGCGGTGATTCAACACATTTCTGTAAATCCTTCGCACCGTAATAGCGGCATCGGCAAGAAAATGGTAGAAGAGATTAAGCAACAGTTACAACCTAAATTCGATATATGTTCTGATGCGAAAACTGAATCATTTATAGAACGTTGTGATGCTTAAATGAAAGCCAGCTCCGCTATTGGAACTGGCTTTATTCGTTAGGATATTTAATGAATGAAAAAAAGCTGTTAATAACCTCTTTGTGCTAGTCTGATTTGAAGCTGACGTTTGCGTTCTGCAATGACATCAGACCGATCTCTCCACATGTGCCGGTCAATAATAGCTGGATTATTCATTGGACTTGCATCTCCATACGTGCAGTGTAGTTGGCTGCACCTTGCGTGAACGATATCAAGTAACCGTTGATCTTTAATAGGCAGGTTGACACTCTCATATGGAGCGTCATTCTCGATATGATCAATTAATGTGCGAATGAATGAAAGCATTTGTTGTTTGTTAAAACCGTATAAAGGTAATTCGGCTTTGTGTTTCCGTAGTATGTTGTGTGCTTTGTGTGCGGTTCGTTTAGCGCCTTCTTTATTACAGCGCCGGTAATGATACATCGAAACAGCCAATTGTATGAAACCAACCAAGATAGATTGGCGATCTAATGGGATGGATTGTTTCCATTTTTCCTCTAATATTTCATGGCATTCAAAGTAATCTCGTGTACCATGAAAGTGAGCGAGAAAGTCGATATATGCTTGGTCATACATAAAAAAACGACTCCTTCATGTAATTTATGTCCTATCGTTATCTATTGGTATTTAACGATTACGTACAGCTAGTGTAACACAATCTGCTCTTATCATTCATGAAGAAGTGCTCTATTATACATATATACACGTTAAGCTAGAAATCGCTTAACGTGTATGAATCATTCTAGTATAACCAACTAGCACCTACAATAATTAGCAAAATAAATAATACGACAATTAACGCGAATCCGCCACCATAACCATATCCACTCATGATGAATTTCCTCCTTTTTCCTATTAACAGATAAATGTATATTAGGGAACATTTATCGTACGGTATACCATATGTGAGATATGAAAAATGTGTATAGGCAATTCCATTAGATTTATGATATTTTTGTACGGGAACAGCTTTATAGATTGGTGTATCCACGTTCAAATGGAAGAAAGTAATGAGAAAGTAGAAAGGATTTACGTATGAACCTAAGCTATACAGTAAAGCTAGATGCTTTTGAAGGTCCCTTAGATTTATTACTTCATTTAATCAATCGGTATGAAATTGATATATACGATATACCGGTTGCAACCATAACAGAACAATACATGGCTTATATTCATACCATGCAGCAATTAGAATTAAATGTTGCAAGTGAATATTTAGTAATGGCAGCAACGTTGATTGCGATAAAAAGTCAAATGTTACTGCCAAATCAAGAGCCTGAGCTCGAAGAAGAGTATGCAGAACATATGGAAGAGGATCCTCGTGATGAATTAATGAGACGCTTAATTGAATATCGCAAATACAAAGAAGCGGCACATGAATTACAAGAAAGAGAAATGAGCGCAAATCAAATCTTTACAAGACCTCCACAAAATTTCGAAAAATATCAAGGGGAAAATGCTTCGGTAGCGAACGATGGAGAAGTAACCATTTATGATATGATAAGTGCCATGCAAAAATTGCTCCAAAAGAAGAAATGGCAAAAACCACTTGAAACAAAAGTGCAGCGACAAGAAATACCGATTCAATCTCGGATGGAGGAAGTGATGACACACATTAATGAGCATCCATCCGGAGTAGATTTCTTTGCGTTATTTCCGGTTCCCACCCGGCGTCATATCGTTGTAACTTTTATAGCGATACTGGAGCTTATGAAGAATCGTTCGATAATGGTAGAACAGAAAGAGCAATTTGAAACATTTACGGTGTATAAGATGGAGGAATAATATGGAGATCAGTCAATATAAAGCCATTGCTGAAGGATTACTGTTTGCTTCAGGAGATGAAGGCATGACAATGAAACAACTAGCAGAAGTAATGGAAGTTGAAGTGCAGACGGTGGAGCTCATTCTTGAAGAACTGAAATTTGATATGGATCATACTTCTCGAGGATTAGCTTTAATGCAATCAAAATCGTTTTATCATTTGACGACTAAACCAGAACATGCGGTATACTTTCAGAGGTTGGTTGATTCTCCTCACAGTTCAAGACTTTCACAAGCAGGATTAGAAACTTTGGCGATTATTGCCTATCAACAACCGATTACGAGGACGGAAATAGAAGAAATTAGAGGAGTAAAAAGTGATGGACCAGTACACACTTTAATGCAACGTGGTTTAATAGAAGAACGAGGAAGAAAAGATGGAGTGGGCAGACCAATTTTATACGGAACAACGAAGGATTTTCTCACGTACTTCGGATTAACCTCGATTGAAGAATTACCCCCATTGCCCGAAGGTTTAGAAGATAGTGATATAGAAGAAGACGCTGATTTATTTTTTGGCACGTTAACGAATCATCAAACATTGGATGAAGAATAAATATACGTAAAGCTCAGACCAATCAAATGGCATCTGAGTTTTTTTTGCGTGTAGAACAACGCACCCCCCTTGGGCTAAAGACATAAAATAGGGCGAGGTGATGGTATGGATAAAGAACAAAAAAAGTATTTACAGTCATTGTTGATATGGGCGAAAGAAGTCGAGGAGAAAGTGGCTTCTACCCATATGTCCGAGCAGAATGAACAAAAATGGCGGGAGCAGATGAAGAAATGGAAGCGAAAGATAGAAATAGCAATGAATCAAGACAATGTGGCAGAAGTAGAAATACAACAGATTCAGGAGGAAGGGCAAAATCTGTTGTATACGCTTAAAGGTTATTATGACCAAGAGAGACAAGGGAAACGTGTTCCAATTGGAAAGCACCGTCTACCCCCTTTGCCTTATCCGTATGACGGTTTGGAACCTTATATTAGTAAAGAAATAATGCTTCTTCATCATGACGTGCACCATCAAGCATATGTTGATGGTTTAAATAAAGCGGAAAAAAAGTTAGCCCAATTGCGCTCAACAGCTAATCAGGAGCAGTTAAAGCATTGGTTGAGAGAACAATCGTTTCATGGTTCTGGTCATTTTTTGCATACGAATTTTTGGTTTAATATGAAGCCAAATGGTGGAGGAAAACCGAAAGGCGAGCTAATGAAACAAATAACTAAGGACTTCGGTAGTTATGAGCAATTTAAATACCAATTTACTGAAGCAGCGAAATCGGTTGAAGGAGACGGATGGGCTTTATTAGTATGGGAGTTAAGATCAGGTAGGTTAGCTATTCAAACAGCAGAAAAGCATCAATTGTTTGGTTTATGGGATGTGATTCCTTTACTTGTACTAGATGTATGGGAACACGCCTATTATTTGCAATACAAGACGAAACGAGGGGAATATGTGGAGAATTGGTGGAATGTCGTTAATTGGAGTGATGTGGAAAAAAAGTTTGATACAATTCGTCCGATTACATGGGCGAAATTTTGACGGTCTATGATGACTGTCTTTTTTTTGATTAGAAAACTATCATACGCCTGTCCTGTAAACATACATTAGTACAAAGCAGTACAAAGCGATGGGAATGGAGGATCTTTCTGTGAAACAAATCATTTCGTTTACGCTCATCCTTGCACTATTGATATATGTATATCCTCATAAAGAAAAAGTATATGCTAAACCGAGTGTTTCTGCACAAAATGCCGTACTAATGGAACAATCAACAGGAAGGGTATTGTTTGAGAAACAAGGGCATGAAAAAAAGAAAATAGCTAGTATAACAAAAGTAATGACTGCTATCATAGCAATCGAATCAGGGAAAATGAAGGAAGAAGTGACAATTTCCAGACGAGCTGTGTATGAAGAAGGGTCTTCAATTTATTTAGAGCAAGGGGAGAAAATGAAATTAAAGGATTTAGTGTACGGATTAATGCTTCGCTCAGGAAACGACGCTGCAACGGCTATTGCGGAACATGTTGGTGGAAGTGTGGAAGGGTTTGCAGTATTAATGAATGAGAAAGCTAGTTGGCTCGGCATGACGAACACTCATTTCACGAATCCTCATGGGCTAGATGAAGAGGAGCACTATTCTACAGCTTACGATATGGCATTGTTAACGCAATATGCGATGGAAAATGAGACGTTTAGAAAGATTTCAAAAACGACGTTGCATAAAGCAGATTCTCGAACGTACGCTTGGGGAAACAAAAATAAAATGCTAACGAAGTATTACGAGCATAGCACAGGTGGAAAAACAGGCTACACGAAAGTTGCAGGAAGAACGTTAATTAGTACAGCAAATAAAGAAGGGATGGAATTGATTGTTGTAACGTTAAATGCGCCCGATGATTGGAATGACCATCAATATTTATTTGAATGGGGTTATGACAACTACGATTTACGAAAATTGCAACAAGAAGGAAGAGTTCCAATGGACTTTTCGGAAAGTGGGGAAGCCTTAGGTTATATATGGGATGATGTCGTTTTCCCTCTAACAAATGAAGAAGCCAACTCCGTTCAAAAAACGACGCATATAGATAAGCCGGATCCTTTAGGAGTAGAGGCGAGTGTACTTGGGAAATTATCATTTAACGTAAATGGAGAAATATTAACAGAAGTGTCCATTATGGCAGACCCTAAACCAATTCGATCTCCCTTTTGGAAAACATCTCGAACGATATTTGAGCGTTTAATGGGTGGTTCTAATGGTTAATATCATTTGGGTGCTCATGGCCGTTATTGGCATTATATATGCGATGTTTTTTGGGACAATGGATGACGTGAATGAAGCAATCTTTCAAAGTGCTGATGATGCAGTGATGTTATCCATTAGTTTAGTAAGTGTACTTGTGTTCTGGTTAGGATTAATGAGAATAGCAGAGGAATCTGGATTATTGCTTGCTTTAACGAAATTATTTCGGCCAATTATTGCTAAACTCTTTCCTGACATTCCACGGGATCATCCAGCGATGGGGTATATTTTATCAAATATATCCGCCAATGTGTTCGGATTAGGTAATGCAGCAACACCGATGGGGATTAAAGCAATGGAAGAAATGAAAAAACTAGGTCAGTCTGATCAGGCTAGTCGTTCTATGATTACTTTTTTAGCAATTAACACATCTAGTATTACGCTTATCCCAACAACGGTTATTGCCATTCGCATGAAATACGATTCCATTACGCCAACCGAAATAGTCGGCACAACGATTATGGCAACGTTCATTTCTACTATAGGTGCAATTATGATTGATCGTTTGTTCTTTCATTTGCGTTCAAGGAGGAATAGTTAATGCCTATCATTGCTACTGTTAGCGTATGGATTATTCCGTGCATTATTCTAGTAGTATTCATTGTAGGGACGTGGAAACGAGTTCCTACATATGAAACATTTGTAGAAGGCGGAAAAGAAGGGGGGAAGATGGCCTTTTCTCTTCTCCCTTTTTTATTAGGAATGATGGTGTCTATTGCGATTTTTCGTGCTTCGGGAGCGATGGATGCATTCGTTGAGTTTTTCAGTCCAATCCTTACCCTTGTTGGTATTCCAGCAGATATTGTCCCGTTAGCGCTCGTTCGGCCGATTTCTGGAACGGCAGCGATCGGAATGACGACAGAGTTAATTGCCTCACATGGACCGGATTCCTTTATTGGTCGCTTAGCTTCTACCATGCAAGGTAGTACGGATACAACACTATACATTATTACAGTGTATTTTGGGGCAGTTGGCATTAAACGAATGGGAGATGCGTTAAAAGTTGGACTATTGGCTGATTTTATTGGTATAATTGCCTCGATAGTTGTCGTGTCCATTGTATTCGGCAGTTAAAAGCGTTAACATATTCATGTTAACGCATTGTTTGTGTTTTTAAGAAGAATGGAGCATAGCGAAGGAAAGTATCCATTCATATAGAGAAGAAGGTGAAGATATAGATGTCAGACAAACTAGAAAGATTACAAAAAGTGATTGCTCAAAGCGGCATTACATCAAGAAGAAAAGCAGAACAATTAATTATGGAAGGAAACGTAAAAGTTAATGGGAAAGTGGTGACAGAGTTAGGGACGAAGGTCGGGCCGAATGCCGATATCGAAGTAAATGGTGTTCCTATTGAGAAGGAAGAGCCTGTTTATTATCTCGTTTATAAACCACGAGGTGTCATCTCTAGCGTAAGTGACGATAAAGGTAGACGTGTGATCACCGATTTATTACCTGAAGTAGAGAAACGGGTGTATCCTGTCGGTCGCCTCGATTATGATACATCAGGAATCATTTTAATGACGAATGATGGAGCATTTGCTCAAGAGTTAATGCACCCGAAATATGAAATTGATAAAGTGTATGTTGCTAAGGTGAAAGGGATACCTACTAAAGAAGAACTGTCCTCTTTAACGAAAGGAATAAAGGTAGAAGGTGACTATTTAAAGGCGGTGCGTCAACGAATTTTATCAACCGACCGCCAAAAAAACACCGCTATTATCCAATTAACATTACACGAAGGGAAAAATCGCCAAGTTCGTCGTATGTTTGAAGCTTTAGGGTATCCAGTAAACAAATTAAAGCGTGAACGATATGCGTTTTTAACGACACAAGGCATGCAGCCAGGTAGTTATCGTGAACTCACTCCCTACGAAGTAAAAAAGTTAAAGCAAGCAGCGAACATAAATGTTAACTAAATTTTCACAAGTTTTATTTTGTGTAAATGGTATAATATTGTGGGGGAGTGAATGGATATGGATAAAAAGAAGAAGAGGCTCATATTTCGAAGCGTGTTGCTTACCATAATGGTGCTTATGACTGTTTACGCTGTGTACACGAATCTAACAAGTGACAAGAAAGCAGTGTTACAAGTTGGAGATGAAGCGCCAAATTTTGAATTACCAACGATGAATATAAATAATAAAGAAACATTGAAGTTAGAGGATTATAAGGGACAAGGCGTGATGCTTAATTTTTGGGCAACATATTGTGGGCCTTGTAAAGAGGAAATGCCTTATATGCAACAATTATATCCTGCATATAAAGAAAAAGGAGTAGAAATCATCGCAATTAACCTAGATAAAAGTAAGTTAGTTGTAGAACAATTTTTAGATGAGTATGGCCTTACATTCCCAGTAGTGCAAGATACAACGAGTGAAGTGATGCAGCTATATGATGTCGGTGCATTACCTGCTTCCTATTTCGTTGGACCAGATGGAAAGATTGAGCATAAAATTATTGGTGCACTTACATTAGAGAACTTAGAAGGTTACTTGCAAGATATTACGCCTGAATCGTAAAGTTATAGACAGATTGTGGGGGGTTATGATGGGGAATAGAACATGTGAGTGTGGGCATGTGAATCCTAAGGGAACCGTGTTATGTGAATCTTGCGGAAAACCGATGGAAGGAAATCAACATATTGATGGCAATGAGCCAAATAAATTGTTGAATATGCGTTATGATGGAAGTGCAAGAAGGTCTAAAACGTATAACAAAACGTTTGTGGACAAGGTTTGGAACTTTTTCTCTTCTGTCAAAGTAGGAGTTTGGCTAATAGTACTAGTACTTGTCGCTTCTGCCATTGGTACGATTTACCCGCAAGAGATGAACAACCAATCACCTTTGCCTGCAGCACAATATTATGTTGAAGAGTATGGTATAACAGGGAAAATTTATTACCAATTAGGATTTCATGATTTATATGGCTCATGGTGGTATTTGCTATTAGTAGCGGGGTTAGCCATTTCATTAGTTATAGCCAGTTTGGATCGGGTTGTTCCGCTTTATCGTTCATTAAAGAAACAAAAACCGAAGCGTCATACAACGTTTATGCAACGTCAACGCTTATTTGGTAAAGCAGAACAAGCGACAGAGCAAGATAAAGAAGAGATGATTGCAAACTTAAAAAAGAAACGTTATAAGATTACTGAGCAAGAAGGGCATGTGTTAGCAGAAAAAGGACGCTTCTCGCGTTGGGGTCCTTACGTGAACCATATCGGTCTTATTATTTTCTTAATGGGGGTAATGTTGCGATCAGTCCCATTCATGTATATTGATGAGACGTTATGGGTACGTGAAGGAGAGACAGAACCAATTCCTGGTACTGATGGCCAATATTATATTGAGAACGTTGATTTTTTTGTGGAAACATATGATGAAAGCGATCCGAGATTCAAAGATGCCCTTGAACAAGAGGGAACCGTTGTATCGAATTATCAAACAGACGCCATTATATATGAGCGTACGGATGATGGGCTGCCTGGAGTAGAACCTGAATTAACCAAGATACAAGAAGGTGCTATCCAGGTGAATAATCCAATTAAAGTAGACGGTTTTGGATTGTATCAAACGACATATCAATTAAATGAATTCAAATCAATGTCGTTTAAAATACACGAGACAAATGATAAAGAGGAAAAAGCAATCGGTGGGGAATTTACCATTGATTTAATGAATCCGGAATCAGAATACATACTTGAAAATGGTATGCGAGTAGAAATAGTCAGTTACTTCCCTGAGTTTGATATGGAGGATGGGGAGCCAGTATCGGTGTCTAAATATCCAAAAAATCCAGCATTCGTCTTAAATGTGTATCCACCAGAGGACCCAAATAGCCCTGAAACGAGCTTCCTTGCTATAGGAGCGAATTTAGACCCAGAAGAAAATAATCAGTATAAGGTAAGTATCACGAATTTTGAAACGCGTGACGTAACAGGGTTAACGATTACGAAAGATCGAACATTATGGATTCTAGCTCTTGGAGGACTTATTTTCATGATTGGTGTTGTTCAAGGGATGTATTGGCCACATCGCCGTATATGGATTCAGCCAAAAGAACAAGGATTTTGGCTAGCAGCTCATACAAATAAAAACTGGTTCGGAATGAAAAAAGAAATCCAACAAGTGATAGAAGGCACAGACGTTCCAATGGTAAACGATCAAGTAGAGCAAGAACAGTAAAACAGCTTTTTACCGGATGGTGCTGCGTAAAGATGAACAAAACAGAAAACAATCATGTATGCTACGTAGCGCTTATCCTATTTTGTCTATATACAACCAAGTAGATGCACTGCACAAATGAGGGCATCTCTTGAAGGAGGGTAATTATGGATTTAGCTTCATTAAGTAGTAACTTACTTTATGCTGCCTTTGTTTTTTATTTTATTGCGACAATTTTTTTTGGGGCTTCAATTCGTACGAAGGGTAAAAGTGATAAACAAAGTCGTGCAGCTACGATTGCCATTACGATTACGATTATAGGTTTTGTTTTACAACTAGGGTACTTCATCACGAGGTGGATTGTGAGTAAGCATGCCCCGGTTAGTAATTTATTTGAATTTACAACCTTTTTCGGAATGATGTTAGTATTTGCGTTTATCATCATTTATTTTATTTATCGTTTAAACATATTAGGACTATTTACATTACCTGTAGCTATTATTATCATTGCGTATGCAAGTATGTTCCCTACAGAAGTCTCGCCGTTAATTCCAGCACTTCAAACGCATTGGTTATATATTCATGTAACAACTGCGGCAGCAGGAGAAGCGATTTTGGCTGTGAGTTTCGCGGCAGGGTTAATCTATTTAATAAAAATGATAGACCAATCATCTTTTTCCATTAAAAACTTCACATTAGAATTAGTCATTTATGCAATATATGCAACAATTGGATTTATTATGATTACACTGGCATTTCGTGCAACAGGTTATGAAGCAATGTTTGAAGTGCCAATGAAAGATGATCCAACTGTTTTAACGGAAGTGGAATATAATATGCCAGCTATATATGGACCAGCTGATGGAACTTTACTTACCGATGATGTAATGGAACCGATTTTCACTGTTCCGACGTGGATGGAAGGGGAAGATGCAGCACGTAAATTAAATACGTTAGTATGGTCAATGCTTACGGGGCTTGCTTTATACGGTATTACGCTGTTGATCTTACGTAAGAGAGTAGCAGCCGCCATTCAGCCTCTGTTGACGAAAGTCAATCCGGATTTAGTTGATGAAATTTCTTACCGATCCGTTGCAATTGGTTTCCCAGTCTTTACACTTGGAGCGCTTATCTTCGCTATGATTTGGGCGCAACAAGCATGGAACCGTTTTTGGGGTTGGGACCCGAAAGAAGTGTGGGCATTAGTCACGTGGTTATTCTATGCAGCATTTCTCCATCTTCGTTTATCAAAAGGATGGGAAGGCGAACGCTCTGCATGGTTAGCAGTTATCGGCTTTGTAATTATTATGTTCAACTTAATTGTCGTTAACCTCGTAATTGCTGGATTGCACTCTTATGCATAAACAAGGTTAACAGCTGGAAAAGGCTACAATTTTATAGATTGTAGCCTTTATTCACTAGAAATGTATGTATACACTGAAGGAGGCTATTACAATGAATGAACAATTAGACGGAAAAATATTGGTGGTCGATGATGAGGAAAGAATTCGTCGACTCGTAAAAATGTATTTAGAAAGAGAAAGCTTTGAAGTAGATGAAGCGGAAGATGGAGAAGAAGCGTTGGAATTAGCCTTAGAACAAGAATATGACGTGATTCTCTTAGATTTAATGCTTCCTGGAAAAGACGGTATAGAAGTTTGTAAAGAGTTAAGAGAAAAGAAAGCAACACCTGTTATTATGTTAACGGCTAAAGGGGAAGAAGCAAACCGTGTACAAGGCTTCGAAGTAGGTACCGATGATTATATCGTTAAGCCTTTTAGTCCTAGAGAAGTTGTATTACGTGTAAAGGCATTGTTACGTAGATCTTCTGCGACGAAATTTTTACAAACAGAAACAGCGACAAAAGATGTGTTAGTATTTGATCATTTAACAATCGAAAATGATGCCCATCGTGTCAAGGCTGATGGTGTCGATGTAAATTTAACACCTAAAGAATACGAACTGTTGCTATTTTTAGCTCAATCTCCTGATAAAGTATTTGATCGTGAACAATTGTTGAAAGAAGTTTGGCAGTATGAATTTTTTGGGGATTTGAGAACGGTGGATACACATGTCAAGCGTCTTCGTGAAAAATTAAGCAGAGTTTCTAAAGAAGCTTCGAAAATGATTGTCACTGTATGGGGAGTTGGCTACAAATTTGAGGTCGAGGGTGAATAATGTTTTGGCGAAGTTTAGTTGGTAAGCTTTGGTTTACCATTCTACTTCTTGTTTCGTTTGTTTTACTTATTTTAACTGTGTTGTTGCTCGAGTTTTTTGAGGACTATCATTTAGAACAAGCAGAACATGAGTTAATGGAGACTGCTAAAAAAGTAACGAGCATCGTTGAAGAGTTCGAAGGTGATCGAAATCTTATGTTATCCGTTGCGAATGAAGTGAAAGATCCATCCAGTAGAATGATTGTTTCTTTTGATCAAAAGGATTATTGGATTTCGGATAGTACAGATTCCTCGATTCCAGTTGTAGATATAGATTGGATTTACCGCGATAAACAATTACGAGCTGTTATAGAAGAAGGAGAGCAAGTGAAGAAAGAAGATGTCCTGCCTCCCTCACAAGCAAAGGTCATGATTGTTGGTTATCCGCTTGAAAACGAGACAGGTGCGGTTTATGTGTACCAGTCGTTGAAGTTTGTAGAACAAACAGCTGAAAAAACCGCAAACATTATTATGCTAGGAGCCGGAATCGCTATAGTGCTAACTACCATTTTTGCATTCTTTTTATCGACGCGAATTACTTCACCGTTGATTAAAATGAGAGAAGTAGCGATCGAATTAGCTAGAGGGGAATTTAATACAAAGGTACCAATCCTAACGCATGATGAAATTGGGGAGCTTGCTATGGCGTTTAACCGGATGGGAAGGCAGCTGAAATTCCATATCAATGCTTTAAACCAAGAAAAAGAACAGTTGTTTAGCATACTGAGTTCAATGGCTGATGGAGTGATTACGTTAAATCGCAAAGGCGAAATGCTTATTATGAACCCACCTGCTAAAGGTTTTGTCGATGCATGGTATTTTGAAAATGAAGTATCTGATAACGAATTACCGAAGCGTTTACCTGAACCACTTCAAGGTGTATTGCAGGAAGTAGTGACATTAGAGAAAGAAGTATTGAAGGAAATAACTGTACAAGGGAGAACTTGGGTTGTTCTCGTAACGCCTTTGTATGATAAATCGTACGTACGAGGTGCCGTTGCTGTATTACGTGATATGACAGAAGAGCGTAGGCTAGATAAGCTGAGGGAAGATTTTATTACGAACGTTTCCCATGAATTACGGACTCCTATTTCCATGTTACAAGGGTATAGTGAAGCGATTGTAGATGACATTGCAGAAACAACGGAAGAAAAAAATGAATTGGCGCAAATTATATATGATGAATCGTTAAGAATGGGACGGTTAGTAAATGAATTGTTAGATTTAGCCCATATGGAAGTTGGAAAAATACAGTTAAATAAAGAAGCGACTCCGTTAAAAGAATTTATTGATCGGGTTGTGCGGAAGTTTCATGGGATAGCTAAGGATTATGATGTTGAACTGGAAATCGATATGGGGAATATGGAAGAAGAAGTATGTGTGCATATAGACCCTGATCGTATGGAACAAGTGCTTACCAATTTAATCGACAACGCTATTCGTCATACACAAGAAGATACAAAAATAAAAGTATCTCTATCGCAAACAGAAACGAATGTAATGATTAATATTGAAGATCAAGGGTATGGCATTCCTGAAGAGGATCTCCCGTTTATTTTTGAACGTTTTTACAAAGCGGATAAATCTCGCCAACGTAAGCAACGTCATTCAGGTACAGGGATAGGCTTGTCCATTGCCAAGAATATTATAGAGGCTCATAGAGGAAGCATTACGGTATATAGTAAAGAAGGAGATGGGACAACATTTACCGTAATCATACCACTATTGTCATCAGATTGACGTATTTATCATGACTAAAGTAGTATTCATCCATATTAGATTGTGATATACTATCGATATAATAATTGAATAAAGATTTGGTGTTGGATGAACAACATAATAGGGAAACTGGTGAAAATCCAGTACTGTCCTCGCAACTGTAAGTGTGTACGAAAAGGATTCCACTGTGTGTATAACATGGGAAGGACCTAGAGTAGGAAGAAGCACAAGTCAGTAGACCTGCCAGATCTGTTCTTTTCCATGCTTCGAGGATTGAGCGCAAGAGATGATTAGAAACTACGATTCCATTCTTTTATAACGAATGGTTGTCTATTCTGTTTAGCTCTTACAGCCCTTTCCTAGTTTAAGTATAGGAAAGGGCTTTTTGACGTATGGTGTATCTTTGAAGAACGACATGATTCAGTTTTCTGGGCATGTTTTCTTAATAAATACTTAAAGGAAAAAGGGGTAATGAAAATGAAAAAATGGTTACAAATACTAGGGCTATCCTTTGTATTAATGTTAGGGCTTGCTGCTTGTGGACAAACAACTGAAGAAGATGCAGGTTCATCAGCGGAAAATACAGAACAAAGTGCTGAACAAAGTGAAGAAAGTGTACAAGTTGTCATCTCTAAAAATAAAGGTGAAGAAACGTTAACTGATAAGACTATTGAAATAGAAGAAGGTCAAACGGTGTATGACGTGATGGCCAATCATTTCGATATTGAAGATAACAACGGGTTTATTACTTCTATCGACGGTGTAGTTGCGAAAGAAGAGGAAAAACAAGCATGGATGTATTCTGTGAATGATGAGTCAGCAGAAGTGGGTGCAAAAGATTATGAATTAAAAGCAGGAGATAAAGTAACATTTGACTTACAAAAATGGGAATAAAGTTTATCAACTAACGCTAATTGCACTGTTAGCAGCTTTAGGAACAGTAGGTAGATTTGTATTTAACTTCGCACCTAATATACAACCCGTCACGGCTCTTATTATCATTTGCGGGTTGTGGTTAGGACCTGTTGCTGGAATTACACTTGCTGTTCTCTCTACTATACTTTCTAACATGTTGCTTGGTATGGGGATTTGGACGATAAGTCAAATCGTCGCTTGGGCAATGATTGGTTTATTAAGTGGCTTGCTTGGAAAGTATCGTGAAAAGCTACCATTATGGTTCATCGCCTTATTCGGTGCGTTTGCAGGTTACTTTTATGGGTTTATGTTATCGCTAGCATACGGAGCTGTTGGCAATCATTTTATCGCCTATTATATTGCGGGATTACCATTTGATACGAATCATGCACTTGGTAACGTTGTGTTTATTGTTGTGCTTTACCCAGTACTTTCTAAATTATTCCGAAGATTCAAATATCAACATCCATTTATGACAGAAGCTTCCTCCGAAAGGGAACGAAATAAATCATATGTAAAGAAGTCTCACACAGAATAATACTGATGTGAGGCTTCTTTTATTTGCAACGCTTTAAGTTCGTCGACATTTGCAGTAAAATATATCTATTCGATTATATACCTTATGAATGTAATTGAGCATAAGTTGTAACCTTTTACATACATGAGACGACAATAGGAATGAACGGGAGGTTAATGGATGAAGGCGGTTTTTCAAGAACTGTACGAAAAGTACCATCAAGATGTCTATCAGTTTATCTATTTCATGGTGAAAAACCGAGAACAAACTGAAGATCTCGTTCAAGAAGTTTATATTAAAATAATGAAATCCTATCATAACTTTAAAGGAGAGAGTAGTGAGAAAACATGGATTTTCTCTATTGCTCGCCACGTAACTATTGATCACTTTCGAAAACAGAAACGAAAGAGAGATAAACTATTGGAGTTCTTTGATTGGGGAGATAAGTGGGAATCGATTCAAGATGATGCACCCCTTCCTGATGAAATTGCAGAGCAAAAAGAATCCATTCAAACAATGTACCGATGTCTCGATCAATGTACCGTGGACCAAAGAAGTGTACTCATCTTACGTTTCATTCAATCTATGTCGCTTAAAGAAACGGCTGAAATTTTGAATATGACAGTTAGTAAAGTCAAAACGACCCAACATAGAGGATTAAAAGTATTAAAACGTTTGATGGAACAACAACAGGGGGGAGAAAGCCATGAAGAAGCATAACCAATATGAAAAACAAATGCTACAGCATCTCCTAACGCAAATGCCTACGATAGAAGATACACAATCGAAAGAGTCATTGTATCATTCCGTTATTAACCGCATGAAAGAGGAACCATTAGAAAAAAAGGTTACATGGAAATCGAGTAAATTATTTTCTCGACCTGTTGTCATGGTCACTTCGATTTTAATATTTATGTTGATTAGTTTCCCTCTCGTGTGGCAGCAAATGTCAAAAAGTGATGTCGTGCAAATGGTTCGTTACTCTTCTCCTCTGTTAAAAGAAGAGGACCTTATTGTAGATAGTCACTTTCAAAATGAAGTGTCAACCGATTTAGCTACATTGCAAAAACAATATCCGATTGCCGAACAGGAAGGAACGGAAACCAATGAAAGATTCGATAAGGTGCATGCTTCTCAACCATCTTTAACGACGACAGTTCGTGAAGGACAGCAACAAGCAACAGTAGGAGTTCCAACGAAAGAGGGAGATGCTATTGTGCCTATTTCTTTTGTTGTATCCAACCAATTGGCCACGATAGATGAAATGTATCATTATATTGCCGAATCCATAGAAACGGAAAAGTTAGGACTTGGTGCATATTTGCTTCGTGATGTGTCATTTACGAGGGAAGAAGGATCAAACCGTATTGTCGCTCGTTTTCCTGAGCAGTTCTTACTACCGAAAGGAGTCGAGCAAGAACAAAACCTTTTAGAATCATTACAGGTTATGTCCCAAACGTCTAATGTGGATACGATACAATTGCAACAAGGTGATACGCCTGGGGTGTTGTTTCCACATAAAGGAATGGTGTATGCACTCGATTTGAACCGGATGCATAAACGGGCGTATGAATTATATCAAGGCGAACGCTTCTTTTTAGTCCCTCTTCCTTTAGAAGAAGATACAACTATAGAAGAGGCGATAGATGAAATGTATCAATCATACGGGGATTCGAAGGCGCCTCTTATCCCTGAAGATGTTCAGTTTTCATCAATTCAGTCTGTCAATGAGAACACGTTAGCGTTTACGTTTCAAGCTGAGAGTTCTATTACCGATTCATTTGAATATATAGCTATGATTGAGGGTATTATGATGACAGCAAAGTCTTTTCAGTATGAATACGTTAAGTTTTACAAATCACCTGTTGTAACAATCGGACCGTACAATATGGAAGAGCTAATAGCGATTCCAACAAGTATTAATCCAATATCGGTACCTGAAATGGGAGAAAGATAATAAAAAGGTGCTTAGCGATATGCTAAGCACCTTTAGTACATTCATTATTTGTTGTTTTCTTCATAGCGCTTTAGGCAATCGTCGATTAATTTGTTCGCAGCTTCTACGCCTTCCCAATCGCCAATTTCTGTCTTTTTCCCTTGTAGGTCTTTGTATGTTTTGAAGAAGTGAGAGATTTCTTCTAATTTATGTTGTGGAACATCCTCAAGTGTATAGACATCCTTGAAGCGCGGGTCTTCTGTTGGAACTGCTAAAAGCTTCTGATCTTCTTCCCCGTCGTCAATCATGTTAAGAAATCCGATCACACGGGACTCGATGACGCAACCTGGGAAAGTAGGGTTTGTCGCAAGTACTAGTGCATCTAATGGATCTTCATCAAGTGCTAATGTATCATCGATATAGCCATATTCTGCTGGGTAGAATTGAGAAGAATATAAAACGCGGTCTAATTTGAATACACCTTTTTCTTTGTCGAATTCATATTTGTTCTGACTTCCTGTAGGTATTTCAATAAATACGTCAATAATTTTGTTTTCAGCCATTATATTTCCTCCTTGGAATACGTTAATTTATGTAGTTGTTTCGATTTCATATTATATCAATATTTAAGTAGGAAGGAAAGTGAGATTCATGTTAAAATGTTGATAGAAACAAACTTAGGAATGGTGACTATGGACAAATATTCGATTACAACAATGCTAACTCGTAAAATAAAGCTTGTACGCATAGAATACGGCTATACACAAGAACGAATGGCGGAAGTGCTTGGCATATCGAAAAAAACGCTCGTGCAGCTTGAAAAAGAGCGTTGTGTAGCAAGCTGGCCGGCAGTAGTATCCTTATGTGTGTTATTTCGTGATAGTGACATTATTCGGCATTGTTTAGGTGGAGACCCTGTGGAATTGGTTGAAACGATTGCTCACCAATAGAAAGATTACAAACGAATGGAATGCAAGGAGCGTTATGGTGGAAAACAATTGATTCATTGCCGGATTATTGAGAAAACCAACTATCGTTATGATATATAATAGATGGAAGAGAAGCGTTGGTAAGTACAATAACATTGGTAACGAAAAGATCCCCACACCTTGTGTAGGGACGTTGAACAGCATCATATCTATTCGTGTTTTAGTGGATCACCGTCAAAGGCTTCATCAGCCACTTTAATGGAATCAGTTGGACAACCTTCGAATGCATCCTCCATATCTTCTTCCAATTCTTCTGGAATTTCTGCTGTTCCCTGGTTGTCGTCTAAGATTACAAAGGCGATACCTTCATCATCGTAGTCGTAAATGTCAGGTGCTGCTGCTCCACATGCACCACATGCAATACATGTCTCTTTATCCACAATTGTGTATTTTGCCATGTCTTATACCCTCCATAAGAAATTTAGACCTTCTATGTGATCTTCTCGAATATTAATGTAAGTTTGCTTGTTACAAACATAATCTACAGTCTTTATTGTAAAGCTACTTCCTCTACATTTCAATATAAAAACGTTAATACATACTACATCTGCTTATGATAGTTATGATTAGGGAGAGATTCAGTGATGTTTCCATTACTTCTATTACATAGTATTCAACAATTGCAAGAAGAGCGGACATTATCAGCTATCCATCACATATTTATTGGGAAAAAATCATCCCAAACATTTCAAGATATGCATGCGTACCAATTAGCTTCTTTCTATGGATGTTATCGCACGCTAAAACGTTCAACCATACAAGAGGAAGTAGAGCGACTAAAGCGAAATGGATACGTTTTTGAAAATGATGAAGGTCGCTTGCAAATCACTCAAGAAGGAGCTAGTTATACGCAGCGACATTGGCATCATTACCCTTTTGATTATTTTGGTGGAAAACCGTACCATTCGATTGACGAAGTGTTTTCAGCTCGTTTATTATTGTTTATCCAAACGGCTTCCAATATTGCAAAAGGTCAACGTCAATTTATACCAATTGAGGATAATCGCCATGTGTTACAGTGGGTGAAAAGCTTCTATGCTACTCATCAACACGATTTAACGAACGTACTAAATACGTTGTCTGATGAACTATACCGTATTTTGTGTTCATTTCCAACGGAGTATGCAGAAATCATCGTGTTAAGAATGACAGGGTTTCACCGCTACGGCTTAAGTAAAGAACAGCTTGCTACGAAATATGGATTAACGATTCACGACATATCTTTGCTCTTAACTGCTTTAAATCATTACCTGCTTTCGAACGTTGTAAAGCAGTCTACTACTTATCCGATGTTATATCAGTTTTGTCGTGATGGTGTCCGTGATATTCCATTGACGAAATCGGGACGTCAAACGAGGTATTGGTTACTTAAAGGATATTCGATTGATCAAATCACCAACATAAGACATTTAAAACGTAGCACTATTGAAGATCACTTAATTGAAATCGCACTAGCGGATCCTACGTTTTCCATTAGCCGGTTCATACCAGAGGAAGCAGTGAAGCATATTTCCCAAACGGCTAATCAATTAAAGACGAATAAACTAAAAAAAATACGTGAATCGCTTGATGAGGACTACTCTTATTTTCAAATTAGATTAGTGTTAGCGTCTTTAACAAAGGGGAACTTGAAATGAAGGGATGGAATTTAGAACAAACGCTTCAGCACTACTTTGGTTTTACGTCATTTCGAGAAGGGCAAAAGGAAATTATAGAAGACATTCTTCAAGGAAACGATGTGTTAGGGATTTTGCCAACAGGTACGGGTAAGTCGATGTGTTATCAATTACCTGCGATGATGTTAGATGGAAGCGTATTAATTATTTCCCCGCTTATCTCTTTAATGATGGATCAAGTAAAACAATTGAAGCAAGTTGGCTTTAAACGGGTTATTGCAATTAATAGCTTCCTAGATCCACAGCAAAAGCGAGAAGTGTATCGTCATTTAGGTTCGTACAAACTTATTTTTTGTTCACCTGAAATGCTTCAAAACCGTCGATTTTTTGACGAAATAAATAGTAAGGTAAACGTTTCTTTATTCGTCGTAGATGAAGCGCATTGTATATCGCAATGGGGACATGAATTTCGGACAGATTATTTGAAATTGAGTGAAACGCTTCATCAATTAGGTGACCCTCCAGTGTTAGCGCTAAGTGCTACTGCTCCGAATCGAGTGCAAGAAGACATCATCACACAGCTAGGAAAGCGCTCCATTCGTAAACATATATACCCAATGGACCGAGAGAATATTGCTTTTTCGATTGAACATGTATCGAGCATGGAAGCAAAGCTAGAGCGCATGAAAGAAATCTTAACGAGTCATCCCGTGCCAACGATGATTTATTTCTCTAGCAGGCAATGGACAGAAAAGGCTTCATTTGAATTGTCGCAATCGTTACCTCATTTACGAATTGCCTTTTATCATGGTGGAATGGAACAAACGGAGCGAATTCTTATTCAACAGCAATTTATGAATAACCAATTAGACGTCATATGTTGTACAAGTGCATTTGGGATGGGAATCAACAAAGCAAATATCAGGTTAGTAATTCATGCTCATTTACCAGCACAATTCGAATCTTTCTTGCAAGAGGTTGGAAGGGCCGGTCGAGATGGAGAGCAAAGTGTGAGTATTACGTTTTACGCTCCAGGTGATAGTGAAATCCCTAGAAGTTTCATTGAATCGGAATTGCCTTCTGAAACTTTATTGAATCATTTTTTTGAGGTGTTAAAGAAGAAAAGTATTCAAGGGGAGTGGCTTCTAAATCGTGATGAACTTATTCAAGATAATTTGCAGTGCAATGAGATTCAATGGAGGTTTCTACTTTATCAATTAGAAAAGCATGGTATGATAAAAAATAAGAAAGTAGTGCTGTTTAACCAAGCGTTGTGGGATAGAACGCACTATTCTATAAAGGAATTTATTGAGAAGCGCAACACAATGAAACAACAGAAGTTAGTACGTTTGTTGAATTGGGTGCATGAAGAAGGTTGTCTACGAAAACGATTGTATCAAGATTTTCAAAGCAGCATAAAGGAGCCAGTTGGTTATTGTTGTGATGCGTGTGATTTTTCTTTACAATCATGGCAAGTTATACCTATAGCGCCAACAAAACAAGCGTGGAACTGGGAACAAGAACTAAGAAAGTTATTACTGCAAGGAGAATAACATGAAGAGGAGAAAACAAGAAGAACTGATTAAACAACTAACGGATCGTCAATTAGTGAATCAAGTGTATGTGACGCAGTTATTACTCTTTAGTATTGCCATCGTGCTTGCATTTCTAATGATTGATTCGTTTAATGAATGGGCAACGATTTGGATGTGGGACAGTTCTGTGATACTTCGATATGGAGTAATGGCTGGGCTTATCGTTTTCCTTATTGATGTAGTGCTAATGGCAACTCTCCCAGAGCAGTGGTACGATGATGGCGGCATTAATGTACGTGTCTTTCGTTCTATATCTGTGCTAGAAATTGCTGTGATAGCAGCTCTCGTGGCCATCGTAGAAGAACTGTTATTTAGAGGCATCATTCAAACGTCATTTGGTTATATTACAGCCAGTCTCGCTTTTGCAGTCCTTCACCTTCGATATTTAACGAAACCAGTTTTACTTTTATCGGTCTTGATGATTAGTTTTTATTTAGGCTGGATGTTTGAAATGACGCAGCTACTATGGGTAACAATTGTTGCTCACTTTATTATTGATTTTATGCTTGGGGTTATGATTAGGTTAAATATAATGAGGTGAACAATCATGTCTAAATCTTTACATGATGATCAGGCGCATCAATTAAGGCAAGTGATGCAAGAGGAAGAACTGTTAAAAGAGCTGGAGAAGGAAAGAGAGGAGCAAGATTATTTAAATTTGCCCCCTCGCAGTGAAGCCCATACAGATTCAAAAAGGCTATTCAAAAAAACTCCATTAATTTGGATTCGTATGCTTGTGACTATATTTCTATTGCTCATTGTATCGATACTCCTTTATACGTATTGGAATCAACCAAACGACAAACCGCCAACAATAGAGGACGAGTCGAAACACGAATTTATCATTGTAGGGGCGCAAACTTGTATATTGAATTTCTAAATCATATCATTTTAGATTGTGTACAGTTTAGACGAGGCAATTTTATAATTGCTTCGTTCAGCGGCATATCCGAACGAACACATTAATATTATTCTAGTTTTTGTGTGGAAAAAAGACGTTAACGACGCCTTATTGGAGTGTAATATGGCGACGCGGACGAGGATGGTTACGGGTCAATCCAGTGGAAAGTTCTCTGCTGAAGGGTAAATCAATTCCTCTTCCCTACAAGTCAATGAAAAGAAACACTCCTAGTACATGCCATTCACTAGGAGTGTTTCTTGTTAAAAATATAATTGTTTATCTCGTTCTTCCTTTAATATTTCAACTGCCTCACGGAAACGTTGAGAGTGGATAATTTCACGCTCTCTTAAATACTTTAAACCGTCATTTAAATCTGGATCGTCGGATAAATTAATGATCCATTGATATGTTGCACGAGCTTTTTCTTCAGCAGCAATATCTTCGTACAAATCTGCTATCGGGTCACCTTTTGTTTTGAAAAACATAA
>NZ_AVPG01000016.1 GCF_000775615.1 Pontibacillus litoralis JSM 072002 | reverse complement strand
CCACCAAGTTTTCGCCCATGCAGGGCGCACACCTTAAAAGGACAAGGAAGTTTATCACCTCCTTGTCTCGTTTTATTTCTATCTAAGTCCATTTCAAACTTCAAATAAGAAGCCGTCCCCTGAACGAACAGCAACCTTCTTAAGATATATCATCATTACTGTACTTCTTCTGTTTTCTTAACTTCGCAAGCTCTTCACTAAGTGACTTATATAACGAGAACATCATCATTAACATAATGATAGAAAACGGCAAAGCAGCGATAATGAGCGCGTTCTGTAATCCTGTTAATCCACCTGTGAACAACAGAATCGCCGCCATACCCGATTGCGCTAACCCCCAACTGAATTTAACAGGGTTGGAAGGATTCAATGATCCATTTGTACTTTGCATCCCTAATACAAAGGTAGCCGAGTCAGCAGAAGTAATGAAGAATGTTCCAATTAAACATAATCCAATAAAGGAAGTTATAACACCTAATGGATACTCTGCCAAAGTACCAAATAATGCTTGTTCCATCGGCAACTCAGAAATCGCCGCAATTCCGTTCATCTCTAAATTAATCGCTGACATACCAAACGTAGCAAACCATAAGAATCCAATTAATGTAGGAACGAGCAATACACCCATTAAAAATTCACGAATCGTTCTACCTCTCGAAACACGAGCAATAAATATGCCTACAAATGGCGACCAAGCAATCCACCATGCCCAATAGAATATCGTCCAATCTTGTATCCATACTCGATCATGATCACTTGTTGGCTCTAAACGAAAACTCATTTCCAATACATCATTTAAATATGCGCCAATTGTATCTGTAAATACGTTTAATATTTGTAACGTTGGACCTACTACAAGCATAAAGGCAAAAAGCGCTAACGCTAAGTACATATTCGCATTACTTAAATATTTAATCCCTTTACTCAAACCGGTAGAGGCTGACAACATAAATAAGACCGTTACAATGGCAATAATAATGAACTGTACCCAGAATTCATTAGGAATATTAAATAAATACGTAAGTCCCCCATTAATTTGCGCCGCTCCAAAACCGAGTGTTGTGGCTACTCCAATAACAGTAGCAAACACGGCAATTACATCAATAAACTTCCCTAAAGGACCGTATACTCTATCACCTAAGAGCGGGTAAAGCGTTGCACTAATTAATCCGGGTGCTCCATGTCTATATTTGAAATATGCAAGCGTTAATGCCACCAATGCATAAATTGCCCAAGCGTGAATTCCCCAGTGAAAGTACGAATACTTGATCGATTCTCTTAAAGCAAGTGTTGATCCTGGTTCTGCTGTTGGTGGATTCGTTGCAAAGTGCGAAGCCGGTTCAGCCACCCCCCAGAAAACGAGCCCGATTCCCATACCTGCACTAAATAACATGGCAAACCACGTAGGCATGCTATAATCCGGCTCATCATCTGGGTTTCCCAATTTAATCGCCCCAAAAGGACTTAAAATAACAAAAATACAAAATAATACAAATAACGTTACGATAATTAAATAATACCATCCAAAATTAACCGTTATAAAATCACGAATCGCTCCGGTAACTTCTTGTAAATGGTTAGGGGCAATTACTCCCCACAGAACAGATAGCACAGCAATTGCCATCGTAATCCAAAATACGATTGTTACTTTTTTACTCAAACCATTCGCCACAACATTTCCCCTCTCATCACATTTCTACTTCACATACACTCGCAATTATTGTTAAACTATTGACACTTCTTTATACCCACTATTTACATTTGCTAAACAATAAAAATGGTCTCGTATATTAGCTACCATGTCAAATAGTTTTTTCATGAAGCAAGTTTTGATATAGTAATACTATTTAGAGGGATGAGTCATTTCACTGAAATGAAAGAAGGTTTCCTTATGGATAAAGAACTTGTTGCAAAGCGAAATTTACTTATTATGTGGATTTCCAATTTCTTCATTGCAGGTAGCATGACTATGATCATGCCATTTCTATCTTTATATATTGAAACATTAGGGGATTTTTCCACTCAATATGTACAAGTATGGTCTGGTCTCATATTCGGAGTTACGTTTTTTACCGCTTTTCTCTTCTCTCCCATTTGGGGACGATTTGGTGATCGTTATGGCAGAAAGAAAGTATTAATTATTTCTGGTGGCGGCTTAGCATTATGCGTCTTCTTAATGGGCGCTATTCACTCGGTTATGCAACTCTTTTTACTACGATTATTTATGGGGGTATTTACAGGGTTTATCTCAACGTCCCAGGCACTCATTTCTACACAAACGCCAAAGCACTTATCCGGAAGAGCTTTAGGAACATTACAAACCGGTAGTGTCACTGGTAGCTTAATGGGACCATTACTTGGTGGCGTGCTAGCAGACACTGTTGGCTTTTCTAGTACGTTTCAATTCACATCTATTGCCTTGTTTATCGCTGCTCTATTTGTCTTATTTGGGGTGCATGAATATCGCATCGATTCCAAGGAAAAATCTATCGAGCAATACAGTCGCAAAGACGTGCTAGTTCACATACTGGCTCAACCTATGTTAGTAACGATAATGATTGTTTCCATGTTTGTGCAAGTTGCTCATTTTAGTATTCAACCCATTTTAGCTTTATACGTCAGCGAGTTGCATGGACTAGCCAATTTAGCTTTTTTCTCCGGCATTACCTTCTCAGCGGCAGGTCTAGGCAATTTATTAATGGCGCGTAGATGGGGGGAAATCGCCGACAACATTGGTTATGAAAAAGTCTTAATCGGCTTACTCCTTGCATCCGGAATTATTTACTTACCAGGAGGGTTCGTCTCTACTATTTGGCAACTAATTGCGTTGCGTTTTCTACTTGGCATAACGATCGGCGGGATTATTCCCGTTCGAACCGCCTATATTCGGCAAGTTGCACCTATTGCCATTCAAGGGGAAGTGCTCGGTTACAGTACAAGTTTACGCTTTCTCGGCAACATTCTAGGACCAGCATTAGGTGGTTTCTTAGCAGGGGCATATGGATATACATCGGTATTTATTACAACAACCATTTTATTACTTGCAAGCGGAATTAGCCTAGCCTACATGTTACAAAAGCAAACAAGTGGGATTAAACAATATAACTAATGGAATAGGAAACTTAGTAAATAACCATGGAACATTCCATGGTTATTTACAGAGAGATTGAATGCATGCTGCGATGAATACCAATCACAACGTCATCTTTGTTCGCTCCAACTTGTTCACATAGTAATAAAATTTCTTGTAATACTTGATTATTCAACGTAGTAAATGTATCAGAAGCGTATTTAATCAATTCTGCACTGCTAAAATCCGTCTTCAAAATAGATAGCTTCATACGCCGATATAACTCTTCTACAAACAACAATGCCTCTCGATTATTCCCACCAAGAACAATACGGTTTCCTTGATACATTTGCTCCACACCTTTCAAATCAGCCGGAAAGGAGGGGTTATAGACGACATCTACCACCACATTCCCTTTATTATAATTCGTTAAAAAGCGCTGTAAAGCAACATTCGTGCCAATAGGAACCGCACTGCGATTCACAACGACAACATCACGGATGAGATGCTCGGCAATGTTACTCGCCAACCTTTGTACATGGGCAAGATCTACCGCTTCCCCTTTTGCTCCAAAGGAATCAGAAGTTAAGAACACCACATCCATATTTCGAACTCCCCAAGCATAATGACTCGTAAAGGTTAACCTACCTTCAAGCTTATTATGCTCTAATAGTTGTTGTAATCTTGGTTCCGCATATGGCGCTGTGCCCTCTCTCCATTTTGATATAACAGATTCTTCTTTATCAATACAAACAACGTAATGCCCCATATTTGCTAAGGAAGCCGCTGTTACAACACCAACATAGCCTGCACCTACTACTGCTATGTTTTTCATTAAACCACCGAACCCTTCCTAACTATTTCTATAGCATCACCCTCATAATGCAACAGATTGTTCCTGCATATGAATAGCTCTTTCATACTGGTATAATAAGTCTTCAAATATTGCTGCCCATGACCGTTGAAGTGCAGCCTCCCTCGCGTCATCACTCATCCTTTTCCGTTCTATGTCATTACTAATTAATCGCGTTATTGCTTGTGCGAAATGCATTTCATTATTCGGTTCACAAAGCAACCCATTTGTTTGGTGTGTAATTACTTCTTGTACGCCTCCAGCTTTGGCACCGATTGCTGGAGTACCACAAGCAAGCGATTCTAACACAACATTCCCAAAGGTTTCCGTTGTTGAAGGAAATACAAACAAAGTAGAAGCACTATATATTTCCGCTAACCTTTCTCCTTTTAAATAACCTGTAAATGACATATTAGACGGTGCTTTCTCTTTTAATTCTGTAGCCATCGGTCCATCACCAACAATAATCCAGTGCACTTGTTGCTGAATATGAGATGGCAATTGCTTAGCCGTAGCCATTAATGTGTGTAAGTCTTTCTCAGGTGCTAATCGACCAACGTAAGATAGAATGTGGGGCGCTTTAATATTGTATTGACGACGCACTTCATCTGTATTATACAAAGGTTGAAACAGCTGACAATCCACTCCTCTACTCCATATCCCGATGTTATGAAAGCCTTGTTGTAATAATTGTTGCTTCGTTTCTTGAGAAGGAACGAATGTAGAACGAAAAGACTGATGGAACCAGCGCATGTACTTCCAAATCCACTTAGATAAAAATTGCAAATCGTAATATTGTAAATAACGATCAAAGTGCGTATGATAAGAACCTACAATTGGAATATTTAGCTTTTTGCCATAATACAACCCACTCAAACCAATGTTAAACGGTGTAGCAATATGAATGAGATCTGGGCGAAAACTCTCCAGCTGCTTTCGAATGTGATGCATTTTCGGAAAGGAAAAGCGACATTCTGGATAAAGGTAAAACGGAATACTTGTAAAACGATGAATCTGATTAGAGAATAAATCCTCATCCTTCGCATCTGGAACGAACAAACGATATTCTATCCCTTGTTGATTTAAATAATCTACAAAACGTTGAAATGTACGTGCAACCCCATTCACTTGTGGTGTAAACGTGTCTGTAAAAATAGCGATTTTCACTAAGACTCCCCCATTCCTACGTTGAAATTATAATCCTCTCCTACACTCACCTTGCTATATAGTATATACAATCAATATGATGATTTTATCAATTTCTTGTAAAATTTAGTTATAGAAATTTTTTCAATTTTTACATACATTTAATTATTTTAATGTTTTAACCTAAGCAAAGTTTGCGTATAGAATGAGTCTGGGCGTACAATGTAGTAAAATAAACAATAATCGAAAAACAAATGAGGAGTGAAAACATGCGCGTTGTAAACAATATGTCCGATCTAATTGGGGATACTCCTTTAGTGAAATTAAATAACATCACCTCTAAAGAGGGAGCAGATGTTTATGTAAAGCTAGAGATGTTTAATCCAAGCGGCAGTGTAAAAGATCGTGCGGCTTACAATATGATAGTAGAAGCGGAGAAAGCTGGTCATTTAAAAGAAGGTTCAACCATTATTGAACCTACTAGCGGGAATACAGGTATCGGTTTGGCAATGAATGCAGCTGCGAAAGGTTACCGCGCTATACTCGTTATGCCTGATACAATGACTCAAGAGCGTATTAACTTATTGAAAGCTTATGGAGCAGAAGTTGAATTAACACCAGGAGCAGAGAAAATGCCCGGCGCGATTAAACGTGCGAACGAATTAGCTGAACAAATTCCTAACAGCTTCATTCCAATGCAGTTTGAGAATAAAGCTAATCCTGATGCTCATCGACACACAACAGCTACTGAAATTATGAAGGCAATGGAGCAACTAGGTAAGCCTCTTGCTGCATTTGTTTCAACAGCAGGTACAGGCGGAACTGTTACCGGTACAGGAGAACCGTTGAAAGAGCATTTTAAGAATGTAACGGTTCATGTCGTTGAACCTAAAGGGTCTCCGGTACTTTCTGGTGGAAAGCCAGGTAAACATAAGCTCGTCGGTACAAGCCCAGGCTTTATACCACAAATATTAAATGAAGATGTGTATGATGAAATAATTCAAATTACAGATGAGGATGCTTATGACATAACGAGGAAACTTGCTCGTAAAGAAGGAATCCTTGTAGGCCCTTCTGCTGGAGCTGCATGCTATGCCGCAATTGAAGTGGCCAAGCGGAAGCAACCAGGCGAAGTTATTGTTGTCATCGCACCAGATACAGGAGAAAGATATTTATCAGGTGATTTATTTCGTTTTTAATATGTAAAGGAGGTTAACGGATCCGTTGTTAGCCTCTTTCTTCTACTCGCACAAAATAATCAATGGCCTGATTGAATTCAAGTGGCGTTTTCGTTGGTGTTTGATGAAATGATTGTGGAATTTCATATAGGGTACAATTTGGGCACACTTCATACATGGAAAGATGCTTCTTAACCCACACTTCTCTTTTTCCATAAACTAATAAAATAGGCATCATAAGATTGTGTAGACTATGAGAGCAATCATAATGGTACGTAGCTTGATAAAATTGATACCACACGTGACGATTTGCTTTTAACATATAGTGCTGTAATTCTAATTGAAACTGCTTCATTTGCGAATGACCTTTGGCAATTATTTCAGCTAACTTTTCAGGATTACGCTTTATTAGCCACATACCAAGTCGAAATTCTGCATCTAATATACGAGAGGAAACTTTCGGAAACCCTCCAGCTAATACTAAACGAAGCGTTCTATTGGGAAAAGCAAGTGCAAATGCCTGGGCAATCATTCCTCCTGCCGAATATCCACAAATAACTGCTTGCTCGATATGGCCATGATCTAGTACAGATTTGACATCCAGAACAAATTGTTCCACACTCGTCGTAGTACGCACGTCAGATTGTCCATGACCATTTAAATCCATTAATAACACTCGATACTTTGTTGATAAGCTTTGTTGATAACGAAACACTTTATGTCCCATACCTGGAGGATGAATAAACAAAATCGGAACACCTGACCCTAAGTCTTTATAAAACAACATTACCCATTCCCCTTTCCTATCTTCCTTTTATTTTAATATGGACGTATAATGCACCCTTTATGAGCGAAAGTCTACTATCCACACTACTTCTATTTACCTTTTATGAATGAGAAATCCTTAACCACTCGTTCCTCCATTGCATATTCTAATAACAAAATATTCTGATAAAAGGAGGGGAAGAATATGTTATCGGTTCGAATGCTAAAACCTTTCTATGTAAAGCACGAAACAACGTGTATTCGTATTATGTTAGCTTATCAATATTTCTCTATTCATTTTGGGGATGATTTATATCAGTTTATACCTATTGAAGGTAGAGAGATTGTCGTTAACAGAAAAACAAAGAGAATAACGAACATTGAGGACATACTAGTGTTTCAAAAAGGCAAACATATGATGCAAATCTCCATGCAAGAATTAATGGATTTACCCGACTTCCTAACGCACGTAAATTCCATTGCTAGTCGCTACTTAGATCCGAAATCCTTAAGAAAGATGGATCAAATTATATATTATTTAGAACGGGAAAATGCCCTTAGACTTATTGATAACGCATTAGATGAGCGTGACAAACCTACATTTTTGACACTATCCTCTTATTTTAATCAGCATTTTCATTAACATAAAGTCCATCCGATCAAAGAAAGAGATGAACTAGACAGATTATAAAACAAAAGAATCCTGGGTTCCCAGAGAAATTATTCAAATGGATACCGAGGATATTCTTGTTGGCAAAAATCAACAAAAACATCTATGTTATGCCTTCTTTATTAAACTCTTCACACCTATTCTCCTTCTTGCTTCGCCCCGTTTTAAACATAACTGTATGGCACTTCACCTCATTTCCACACCCTTTAAGCTTTGTGGATTGGCCTTCCATTTCCTTTATTTACATGAATAATAGCCCTCGCCTTCATTTACAATAAGAGCGTAAGGAGGACGAGTTAATGAACAAACAACGAGCAACCGAAATCGCACAATCGCCAATTATGGCCAACGTTTCCTATAACGGCATGCCTATCTACATCCAGCATGTTGATGAACATAATGACACCGCCCGCATTTCGAATCCCGCGCACATTTCCTGGATTTCGCGCACATTTCCCGAATTTCGCGCACATTTCCCGAATTCCGCGCACATTTCCTGAATTTCGCGCACATTTCCTGAATTTCGCGCACATTTCCCGAATCCCGCGCACATTTCCCGGATTTCGCGCACATTTCCCGAATTCCGCGCACATTTCCCGAATTTCGCGCACATTTCCCGGATCCCGCGCACATTTCCTGAATTTCGTGCACATTTCTCGAATTCCGCGCACATTTCCTGAATTTCGTGCACATTTCCTGGATTCCGCGCACATTTCCCGGATTTCGCGCACATTTCCCGGATTTCGCGCACATTTCCCGGATTTCGCGCACATTTCCCGAATTCCGCGCACATTTCCCGAATTTCGTGCACAATTTGTCCACTACTGCCAGTTAGTGTTCTAAAATTGGCACGAGTTCCAACAATTTTTGTCAAATTCATGACAGAGCATGCTTTTTTCGATAAGAAAACCTTTGCATTCCATATTCTACCTTTCGTATGGTCATCTGATGTCTTACACTATACGTGTTACATGATTCACAATAAAAACAACGAGGGTGAGTGACATGACTTGGACTCAAGTGTACGATCCATTAAATAATATTTGGTTATCTGCATTCGTAGCTTTTATTCCAATTTTATTTTTCTTTTTAGCTTTAACTGTTTTAAAAATGCGCGCCACGATCGCATCATTTCTAACTGTTATACTATCCTTTATTATCGCTATTACAGTTTATGACATGCCGACGACGATGGCTGCTGAAGCTACTGTTTATGGTTTTGGATTTTCGTTTTGGCCGATTAGCTACATTGTAATTGCGGCTGTATTCTTATATAAACTATCCGTAAAAAGTGGACAATTTAATGTAGTGCGTAGTTCCATTGCATCGATTTCAAATGATGCGCGCATTCAAATGTTACTTGTCGCTTTTGCGTTTAATGCTTTCCTAGAAGGTGCAGCAGGATTTGGTGCTCCTATAGCTATTACAGCAGCGCTATTAGTTGGGCTTGGATTTAATCCGTTAGTGGCAGCTGGACTTTGTTTAATAGCTAACACTGCTTCTGGAGCATTTGGAGCAATGGGGATTCCTGTTATTGTAGCAGGTGAAGTAAGTGGCATCGATCCTATGACTATTTCTAAATTGCTCGGTTTATCATTGCCGTTTATTTCCTTCGCTATCCCATTTTTGCTTGTCGCTATTTTAGACGGATTCAAAGGGCTTCGACAAGTGTGGCCAGTAGCCTTTGTAGCTGGAGCATCTTATGGTATCACGCAGTATTTAACTGTAACATTTGTCGGACCAGAACTTCCTAATATTACATCTGCTATCGTTTGTCTAGTTGCCATCACGTTATTTACAAAAGTTTGGCAACCAAAAGAGGAAATGGTTTTAGAAGTTAAAGGAAATAATGAAGAGCTAGATATGAAGGACTTATCCGCAAAGAAAATTGCAAAAGCGTGGTCTCCATTTATTGCTTTAACTGTTATGGTAACCGTATGGAGCCTGCCAGTGTTTAAAAAATTATTTGCTGAAGGTGGACCTTTATCTGGTACAATCTTCAAAATCACGATTCCTGGACTGCACAATCAAGTCATTAAAGGACAACCTATCGTGCCAGAAGCAACGCCTTATCCAGCAATATTAACGATTGACTTACTATCAGCAACTGGTACTGCGATTGTTTTTGCTGCCATTTTTTCAATCTTGTATTTAAGAATTCCATTTAAAACGGTAATGGCAACTTTGAAAGAAACTATACAAGAATTATCTAAACCAATTATTACAATTATGATGGTTATTGGATTTGCATATATCGCAAACTATTCCGGTCAATCTTCTACTTTAGGACTAGCATTAGCAGAAACAGCAAACTTCTTCCCATTCCTATCTCCTTTCGTTGGATGGATTGGCGTATTCTTAACAGGTTCTGTTGTTTCCAATAACGCCCTGTTTGGTAGCTTGCAACAAATTACTGCCGAACAAATAAACGTCTTACCTATCGTGTTAGTAGCAGCGAATACTGCAGGTGGTGTGATGGCCAAAATGTTATCACCACAATCCGTTGCTATTGCATCAGGTGCGGTTGGATTAGTTGGACGTGAATCCGAGCTATTCCGCTTCACATTAAAGTACAGCATGGTGCTTTTAATTATTACAGGCGTGATCACTTACTTACAATCGATTTTGATTACGTGATCAACCACCTTCGAAGAGCTTCCCTCGTTTATGTACGGGAAGCTCTTTTTATATCCTCACTTCAGCCTCCATCTATCATTTGCCAAGAAAGCTGTTAATTTTCATCTAAGAATATGATAAAGTAATGCTATTACATAATTATGACTATTCTAATAATAGAGGGATGCCATGAAATCATTTTTTTCTTACAACAAACGCATCATGTTCTCTATCACCTTAATTTTAATGGGGACTATGATGCCACTATGGTTAAGTGCTGACGCTGTGGACTTACATTCATTGATGGAAAAATTAAGCGAAAATCCAAATGGGAATACTCTAATGCTTACTGCTATATTACTCGTTATGCTAAATACATTCAGAGCACTGCCTCATTATCTTGGAGCATTGTTACTAGGAGATGAGCTAAGTGTAAGATTGGAGCGACCTTGGTTAAAGGTAGCCATCCCCATTGTCGTCATTCCTTTCGTTTATTTCTTTATAAATTTGTATAATCCATTACGTTATCACTTTGGCGGACCTGCCATTTTACTCGTATGTTCAATTATCGTGTTGCAATTTATAAGTAACGGCAATCTCCGCCCTGTATTAAAAGGTTTTATTCTCATTCAACTCATTTTCGGCTTGCAATGGTTAGACGTCGTCGTTTGGTTGACGCCTTTTGGATTTGGTGGTGGCCCGATTTCTTCTGAATTAAAAATCATCGCCTCACAAATAGGTATGGATTCTGCTTTATCTTTTTATAGTTTATTACTGTGCTGTGTATTTACCATTAACACCTTAGTACTCGTCATTTATTTAACCGTTTCTGAACAAAAAACACTAATGAAACACAATTTACACCTAGCTCGCGGGGAAATAATTGAATCTAGGTCTGGACGGGAAGCGTTGCACTTAGTTCATGATTTAAAAACCCCTCTTGCGTTAATTGAAGGACTCAACTCATTAATCCAATTAAAAACAAAGGATAAGGCTATTCTGGCATATACCGAACGCATTTCTAATTCGATTGAATCCACTAGTAACATGGTGTCAGAAATTCTTTATAAAGATAAGAAAAACTGGTGTTCTTTGAAGCTTCTTATCGGCTATGTACGCGCCAATAAGCTATCCTATTCTGACATTCACTTCCACTTTGAATTAGGTGCAGGAGAACAAACAGAAATATTTATAAACAAAATTCGCATGACAAGAGCCATCATTAACCTTATTGATAACGCATGTGACGCAGTAGAGGGAATACAAGATGCACATATTACCATTCATACGGCAGAGGATAAACAGCACGTAAAGCTTGGTGTAGAAGATAATGGAAAAGGCATGACGCATAAGGAACAAAAGAACATTTTGCGAGCTGGATATAGTACGAAAGCGCATCCTGGTGTCGGATTAACCTTTGTAAAAAATGTAGTGGAAGAGCATGATGCGACGCTTCATATTAGTAGCTCGAAACAGATAGGGACCATTATTTGGATTAAATTACCGAAGGAGTGTGTACGCCATGAACATACTAATTATAGATGATGACTCTTCACTACGTTACATGTTAACGGAAATTTGTCATCACGCCAAATGGACACCTACTACTGCGGAAAACGGAAATGTAGGGCTAGATTTATTTCGTCAATATACGTATGATGTCATTCTAATCGATTATCATATGCCTGAATTAGACGGGCTCCAAACAGTTAAAGCAATGCGCAAACTTAATGATATGATCCCTATTCTTGTATTAACTGTAGATGAGCGTCAAGAGGTTGCCGATCAATTCCTTGAAAATGGTGCGACTGATTTCGCCTTGAAACCAGTTAAAGCTCCAGATATCATATCACGTATTCAGCTCCATGCTCAGTTAGCCAACATGCAAAAAGTGAAAAACCAGGAAGCATTCTATCCATCTAAAGGAATTAGTAGCCAAACGTTGCAACACATATCAACACATTTAAAAGCCCATCCACACCCTATTGCAGTGGATGAACTTTCCAAGCATGTTAATTTAGCTTACCCAACGGTATATCGTTACTTACTGTATTTACTAGAGCAAGGAAAAGTCAAACAAGTGTTAAGTCACCAAAAGGTAGGAAGACCAAAAAAACTCTATCAGTGGTATGCGTAAATATTTCCCGGAAAATATTGAACAAAATCCCCCCACCTACAACAAGGCAAAGCTAGTACAATATCAGCTTTGCCTTGTTGCTACTTATTCATTTTGTCTAAAAAGCTCCCTAGAAAATCATCAACAGCAAGTGTCTCATCCTCTGCTGTTGAATTAGAGATTGTTTGCGTTGTTTCCAGTTCTTCATTCATTGATTCCCAAGATAATACATCTAAATCATCTATTAAAGGATCCGACTCTTGAGCTGATGATAGTTCATCTTGTTGGGAATAAACCTCGTTTTCCTTAGTAACACGCTCTTTACGTTCCGTTTCTTGTAAATACAGCGCATCGTCTATATTTAAAGCATTGCTATTTAGAGATGCTAGCAAAGCACTAGAGCGAACTGGATCGGAAATAAGTTGATAAAGAATACTCCCTAGTAACGCTTCTGAATACTCATGCTTTAACCAATCTCGTTGCGCTTTCGTTAACGTTTTCGGTAAAGGGATCGAAATCGTTTCACGGTCATTCTTTGTCGATTCACTAACGCCTTGAACGACGTAACGAGCTATCGTACTTGAAAAATTACGACGTTCCGTTTCCTTTAATTGCTGTAGTTGACGCATCACATGATCAGGGGTGTCAGAAGGGATACGAAACGTAATAGCTTGTCCGCGTTCTATCTTGTTCTGTTTCATTGTTCCTCACCTTACTTTGACGTTGTAGCTTGTTGTTTAGATGCACCTTTCTTTGAAGCTTCTAGACCGTTTTTACGACGGAAGTCTTTAATTAGTTTATAGTAGGCATTTGCCATCATCCAAATACTTTCTTTATAATCTTCAAAGAAATCAATATTGTACCCATCTAATTTATTATTAATTGATTTAATATACTCTTTTAATACAACAGATCCTCCACCAACGAAGTAGGCAATTTCCGTTTGAGAGTTTTTCTGCCACACATTTCTTAAATGACGGTATTGTTTCTTAGCGAGTTCTAGCAAAATGCGATCCGTAATATCATGTACGCTCGTTCTGCTTCCCTTGACCATAATATGATTTCGGTCGTTCTTTTTCGTAATAATATCCACAATATCCCGGCGACTATCAAGTTCTACACCGTGTTTCGTACGTATCTCTTCTCTAATCTTCTCTAGCGATTCCGACACTCCCAAGTTAAACCCTTGAGCTTTATCATCATCCACATTTCTATTTTTTATAACTGCTATATCCGTGGACAAGCCACCGATATCTTGAATGATTATACGCTTATCAATTAAGTCTTTATTAATGACATTTAAGTTATTATCCATAACTAAGTTTATGAAAGAGGCAAAGCCTTCAGGATATACTTTTACTTCATCAAATTTAATATTCACTTTCTTTCCTTGGTGCTTTGGAGTAACAAGGAATTCTACTTGGTGAACAGCACCTAACAATTTAGAGCGATATGCGACATCTTTTCCTTCTTTTACTTCACGTAAAGGCAAGCCTGTTCCAAGTGTATAGCTCGCTTCTACTACTCCATTATTTCGTTTAAACAATTGACGGTTCTCTTCTTGAACAGCATCTAGCGCTATGGAAGCAAACAGCATAATTAACGTCTGATCCTCTTGGGACTTACTACTGCCAGGATCTAATTCAGATGCATTATCACTTTTTGTAGCTAGGTCTCCCACTCGATAGATGACGTTATTTTCCTGTAAGGCCGGAGAGTGAACTCGAATGTGTAGCCCATCAAGAGGGTCTTTCGTATCTAAATCCTCAATACCTATAATTGGACGATCCTCTATATCCCTAGCAATAACATTAGGAATATACACTTCTGAATCGAAATCACCAAAAATACCTTTCAATGCATCATTTCCTACATCTACAGCAGCTACTCTCGATTGACTCATACGAATCTCCCTTTCTATTAAACTAGATATTTTTTCAAACCTTACCATTAAAATATAGAAAATTCAATCAATAGTCAACCCGATAGAAAACGCTAGAGCTATTGTTTACAACAACGTATACATCTAAACTTAAATTGTATACTTGTTTACTATTTTGTGTACAAGCCTCTATTAAGCTACGTATACGATTTTGTATACATGAACACAAAAATGCACACGGATGTTTTCTTTGTCGTTTACATGTATACAAAAATGTTTATTTTCTTTTTTCATCTAAACCTTAACATGAAGAAACCCGGTCAAACACTATTACTATTTAACCGGGATACTCTTCTATTCGATATTTAATTATCACTTTCTCGATACTCCAAAAAGATTTCTTAATGTTCCACACTTTCATACCTTTCGACATCCAGCTCTTTTTCCATCATTAAGTCATGTACTAGAGACATAAAGTCCATTTTTCAATCCGATACTCCGCTAAAAATCCGCTTCCTTGATTAAGATGTTACTTTTTTTGTCGTACTTTGGGTCTCCAAATAGCTACGAATTTCATCCATGCTAAGTCCTAGTTGTTTCGCCTTTATGATTAGATTAACCCACTCTGGATCTAATAGTTGCTCCTTACTCATCTTTCAGGCCCCCTAGGCGATGCTTCGGTCCCCAACGCATCTGACTTGTCTTTCATTTCCGCTTGAACAATTAGACGGTGCGTGGGGTTATGAATTGGATCACAAGTTATTAACGTAACGATAGACTCCTGATTTGTATCCTTTAGAACAGAAAGATCTGTCGGAACAACTCGAAATGTGTCCTTCACTTCATATTCATACGTATTTCCCCCTGTATCAATTTGAAGCCCATCACCGACTTCTACTTCATCTAATCGATTAAATAACTTTCCGTACTTATAACTTCGGTGTGCCGCTAATGCCATATTTCCATTCTTTCCAATGACACCAGTTCCTTTTAATCGGCCCACTGCAATGTCTAAATTCTCCATATTAGCTCCATCTAGTATTGGTAACTCTATATCAATAGATGGTATTTCAATTTTCCCCAATAATCGTGCGGCTTCTTTCGTTTGTTTCGTCGATTCTTCTCTCTGCTGTCCTTCATCTAGGATAGCATTAAGTTGCTCATAACGTTCCTCCACTTGCCTGTCTGTCGTAACTGAGTCAGCTCCTTCTGTCTCCAGTCTATTTAGCAAGCCTTTTTGCTCCATTTTAACCGCCCTATTCTCCAAAATAGGAATGCTTAATATTAGAATTCCAATGATTACTATGAACGTAGCGAAACTATTCATAATCCTTCTCATTTACTTTCACTCTTGCTCCGTATTATTACGTCTATTCGTAATTAACCAGACACATATTCCCCCAACGACAAGAAAACTGCCAATCACATATATTGCTATTGGTGCAGCTTGACCTGTTTGTGGGAGTTGACCTGATGCAGCGAATAAACCTTCACCAGAAGATGGTATGGTTTCGTTTCCTTCTGCTACAAAGGTGAGCAAAGTAGACGTTGTAAGCCCTTGAAATTCATTACCTGATTCATAGGGAAATTCAATCCTTACTTCATAGGTGTCACTACTCGACCTAGCTAATGACAAATTAGAGAGCCCTTGAAATTCACTTAAAGAGCCGCTATAGTAAACATCGCCACCGGCTACTATATCAAGTTCTAACTGTTCGTAAAGCTTTTGTGAACCGCTTTTCATACGAGCTGTAAAACTGTAGGGAACATTAACATTCCCTTCGTTATGAACCGTAAGTGAACGAGTTATAGTGTCTCCTGGCTTCAAATTTGTAACTCGAATAAAACGCTCTGCTGGTGTGGTTGAAATATCAATAATAGGGTCACTTTCTATTGCTCGCGTTTCTCCAAATGGAAAATATAAAACGACAACCAACACGATAACACAATAGATGGACAGCACTTTTAATACATTTATTTGATAGAACATACGCTAACCTCGCATGTAAGATTTATTCAATATATAATAGAGAAAAGGCGGGGAATACCCACCTTTTCACCTGTTTTCCTTATCTTTCTTCCCCTTCACCTTGCTTCGCTTCGAACGTCCAAGTAAGATCTAAAGAGTCACCTTGGAAATGGTTTTGATCCTCATCATTGTCAACAAACTCAAATTGTACATATAATTCATCACTAGTTCCTGGAGCTAAGTCGCCACCTCTTTCCTCAAACCAAGGGAACCATAGCTTATTCTCAATTGCATCTGGAGACATATTTTTCAATTCTTTCAATGTTGTAAACCAAATAACACCGTCTCCTTTATCATTGTTCCATAAGAAGTTCACACGGATATGTTCGCCGAAATCCTCACCACTATTATCACCTTTCGCGTCATTTACGCTATAATCTGTATGAAGAAGAATTTCTGAGATATCCAAGCTACCATCGTTCACTAGCTTAAAAGTACGGTTCATCCAATCGCCAGGCTTTAAGTTATCAACGTCAATAATTGTTGTCGGTTCTGCATTTAAATCAAGTGTACCTGCCGCAAATGATCCTTCCGCCTCTGCCGAATCACTGAAAAATGCATACGTTCCTCCACCTACTAAAGATAAACCTAAAGCTGCTGAAGCAATCCCTAACCCTAACTTCTTTTTTAAACCCATGATAATTCCTCCTATTAATCATTTATTTATATTGACCCTTGTATGTACAAGGAGAACAATCCATTACATGCTGTTTGGTTCTGACTCCCTCTTTTCCTCTATTTGAGAGAATGCTTGCCAAATCGTCACACCTGAATAGATAAGCAATAAAATCCCAGGTATGAGCATAAGTAGCAACGTACCTAAATTAGAATTAGCAAATGATAAAAAGTAGCCTACATAAGGAATCGTAAAGTCGGTATATTCCCCAACAACATTTTCTGTCCGAACAGGTTCAGTATCAGCAGCGTCGTTGTTATCGCCCTTTGTTTCATACGTAACCGTGTCACCTTTCCCGTTTACCGCTGTAATACGGTGCGTAACGAGAATACCTTCTTCTTTCTTAAAAGTGATAATATCGCCTTTATCATATATGTGCTCTGCTTCTTTTGGATCAATGGCTATAATGGAGCCTGTTTGAAAGGTCGGTTCCATTGATCCTGATAGCACACTCATCACTTTATAGCCCATAAAAGAAGGTTCACCACCTGAAGCTTTTGAAACAACTACAACAAGCATCATCACAATTAAAAGGCTATATAACATAACAGTTACAGTCGTACTTATTATCTTTTTCATGGTAGAAATCCACCTTTCTACTAGAGATAGAATTCCATTTATTCTGATTTTGCTGTTTCATTTGAGGGTTGCTCTGCTTCTTCTGCTTGTTCGTCTTGCATAGGATGATCAAGCTCCTCGCCTTTCATTTTCTGCTCTTGCTCAGATCCTTTTTTCGTTTGTTCTTCCTTTTGGGCATCTTTGTCCTCTGTATTATTCGGCTCTTTCTGCTTTGGATGATCCTTCTGTGCCGACGAATCATCTTCCTGTTTACTTGGTTGTTCTGTTGAAGAATGATCTTGCTCGTGGCTTTCTTCTAAATTGTTTTCATCTTGCTGTTTTTGTTGTGCTTTGTTATCATTTTTCGGCCTGGTATGTTGCTCATTCGATGAAGGTGCTTCTTTGTCATCTTGTTCCTTATACTCTTCCATGGCTGCATCGACTTTTAATTTATTTTTCTCCGCCTGCTTAATCCATTTCTCTAGGGCAACTCTAAAGTTGTTCATTTGCCTGTTCGTCTTGCTGATCTCGCTATCAATCAAGGCATCAAACTTGTCCTGTAACTCTTTTTTACTGTAAATGCTAGGTGCTGCAATACTTTGTCCGTTAGATACATTCTCATAATATTGCACAATAGTTGAAATTTGTAATTGTTCAAAAGACTCGTACATCTTGATTTCTGATTGAACTTTACTCGGATAATCCCCATACTCTCCCTTAAGACATTGCTTATCTATGTCACTAGGATAAGAAGACAGTTCGATTAAATGCTTCACGATTATAAAAGATTCTGTTTGCATGGCTAATTTCATTTGTTCGATTGATTGATCAAGTTCTTTTAAATAAGTGAGTTGCTCATTTCCTTCGTTTATATACTGGTTATAATACGTTGATAATGTAGTAAGTTCTTCCGAGGACATCGTGTTTAAGCCTTGAATTGTACGAATCTGTTCCTGCTCAGGCTCGGCTACGAAATGACGAAGTTCTTGCTGCAGGGATTTAAGTGTGATGAAAGCATTGTAAGTTTCTTTCCACTGATCATTAATATAGCTCGGAAACACTTCACATGCTTGTAAAGAAGGGCTTGTCTTAGAACTATCCGTGTAAGAGCTATGCGTTTCCGTGACCAAATGAGCTGCTGTTCCAATTGTTATAGAACCTAGTGCAATAATTAATGTTAGTCTCTTTACTATTTTCTCTTTACCTTTTATTTTCTTTCTTCTTAACCAATTATTTCGCTTTTCCAGATAGACCCCCCCTTTAGAAGGATGAAGTGTGTTGTTCTTTATAAAGAACACCCAAGAAAGAGTATACCTATATAAACCGAAAAAGAAAAATGCGAAAATAACGCATAATTCTCTATAAAGAACATTCCTACTTTGTTATACGGCGTTTTCCTTCTATTTACTCTTTTTTTCTCGTTTTTTATATAGAACAAAAAAGCCATTCTTTTTTCGCCCGTTTTTCACGCGATAATCGTACACAATAGGATCTCTAGACGGTGGATATACCATCATCGTTCCTCCATCACCTATACCTGACCCGCAAGAATCAGTTACCCCTAGTGCATCCTCCACCCCAACTGCAGCATTAACGGCACTTCCTCCTTTCTCCATGATTGCCACCTATATTGGTTGCATACTCATGATCAGAAGCTACTGCAATTGGCAATGTATAACAGCTTCCCTTTTTAGACGTGCGAAACGTTGGAAAATATGATACGCTCAAAGTATCAATAGGAGGGATTCCATGTTTCAAACACAGTTAACCGTTAAAGAGCAAAAACAAAAGAAAACCTTCAACATTCATCAGATGCTCGTATATAAGCAGGGTAAAATTATCGAACTATCCGACGCCGAGCAACAGCAGTACTATATGTTTTTCTACAAAAATAAATACTTGAATATGGTGAAGGCAAAACGTATGAAACCAGAATCCTTTATTGCGAATGCCTATGAAGATGGGATTTGCTTTAAGTGCCCACACCCTTTTATTGACACACTTTTATCTGAAACAACTCACTACACCATCCACCGCTTCAATGACCTGTTTCCTAAGCTACAACATCAGCACACGAATCAAGAAACTGCGTTAATTGCTACTTTTTTTGAATCCTTTATCAAGAAAGAACAACTCGTTAAATATATCAAAACCCTGTTCTACGAAGATCGACGTGCCGGCAAAATGTTTGCTTGCAACCGTATTTATCGCCTTTTAGAAACGTTTGCCCCTCAACATACTTGGGTTCGATCATTAGCAGGTGACTTAGAATTTAAGAAATTCGATCCCCTTTACGAGAAGATGAATGCCGATCTATTTCAACGAGACCCCATTTATATAGAAAGTGCCCTTTATGACCAAAGGCACTCCCCTAGTTCATATGAGCAACTGTCCAAGCTATTCTTAAAACAAGAACGTTGGTTAGACGAACTCGTTCTTTCCATAGACCAACTAGAAGCAAACCAAGCACCAGAGTTGTATACCCATGTTTCGGAACAAATCCACCACCATTATAGTGGTCAAGCAATTATGTATATACTAGAGGACATCCACACTCGCATTGCATTACCTCAACTTAAGCACGACTTGTTTGATACCTTTGTAAAGCTTGATGAACCTGAAAAAGCACTTGCCCTTATTGCAACACATAAGCTTACTTTATCTGAAAAGCAAAGACATGCGTTCCATGCTATTATCGAGCATATCGACTTCAATAAAAGTAGCTTGTCTATAGAACAATTAAACGACGTGATTGCATCGCTATTCAGCATCGTACCAATCCAAGCTGAATCGCTATTAAGCAAAGCAATAACCTTATTAATAAAAGAACACCCCCTTTCCTATATTCAAAAATGGTTAACACCAATGCGAGATTTGGATAAGGCTCAATCAATCGTGAACAAAATAGATCAGATGCAATTGCTGCAAGAAGATCCTAATAAACAAGGCCAATTAGGTGAACTTTACTATGAATTTCAGCAGCTAGACGAAGCGATTGAATGCTTCAGCTTTGAAATGGAACTGGATGAACATAACCCTAAACCGGTTCAAAAACTAGCCAAGCTCTACAAGGAATTAGGAAAAGAACACGAAGCAAAGGCATACCAACAACTCTATACAGATATGGTTAAGCGAGCATAGTTCACTTTTATAAAACTGTCCTCAAACAAACCATCACATAAAAATAGTTCCCTTGCCTAGTTGACAAGGGAACTATTTTTATTGAATCCAACTCACAATTCAAATGACCTTTATTGAAATCGACAAAATATATAGGAAGAGTAGCTGATTTTCATTTCAGAAGAGCGCTTTCTGCGGTCATGGCATCAAATTTCTCGCTCCATTCGCCCAAAAGCCCCAAGCATTTCGCTCGAGGCTTTCACTTAGTTGAATAAACCAAAGAAATTGAAGAAACCATTCTTCTTCTCTTCTGGCTCTTTCTCTCCATTCTCTTCTAAGATACTAAAGATAGTATTCGCTTGATCTGTGTTATCGGTCGTACCAGCAAATCGTTCTTTACCAGGTCCATACGCATATACAGGAACATCTACACCTGTGTGGCCTCCAGTTGTCCAACCAGCACGAGCACGTTCATTAAATATAGTAGAAATAGCTGTCGTTACAGCATATTCATCCTTCTTCAATTTCTTCTGTGCTTTTTTAACTGACTTGATTTCCTCTTTCGTCAAATCAAACTCTGTGTATTCATTCAATACTTCCTCTACATCTCCACCTTCTTCGATTTCAGCAGCCATAAATTCTGGTGTACGCTGCGCAGCTTTAATCGCTTCTGGATCAAATTCATAAGGACCGTCAACACCAATACTTAACCCCCCAGTAGAGTGATCAGCAGTGGTAACAACTAATGTTTCCCCATCCTCTTCTGCAAACTCAATTGCAGCTGCAAATGCCTTCTCAAAGTCTTCCATTTCGCTCATTGCGCCTACAATATCATTGCTGTGTCCAGCCCAATCTATTTGGCTACCTTCTACCATAAGAAAGAATCCATCTTCATCTTTACTTAGACGATCTAGCGCACTTGTCGTCATCTCTTCTAAAGATGGTACTTCCTCTGTACGGTCAATCATCTTAGGTAATCCAACCGGTGCAAACAATCCAAGTACTTGTTCATTATCATCTGCCATTAACTCTTCTTTCGTCGTTACATAACTGTAGCCATCTGCCTGAAATTCTTCTGTCAAATCACGATCTTCACGAACAAAGTAATCTGTTCCACCACCAAGCATCACATCTACTTGATGCTCATCATTAATCAAGAGATCGTAATAATCATCTGCAATTTCGTTATAATTTCCACGGTCCTCATCATGAGCACCAAATGAAGCTGGTGTCGCGTGGTTTATTTGAGATGTTGCAACTAAACCTGTTGCCATTCCATTTTCTTTCGATTGTTCCAGCACTGTTTTTATTTCAGATTTGTCGTTATCAACCGCTACCGCACCGTTATACGTTTTCTCTCCAGTAGCCATTGCTGTCGCAGCAGCTGCAGAGTCGGTAATGTTTTCCTCCGGGTCTTCAGGGTTAACTTTTTGCATTCCTACCAAATGAGGATCAAAAGCAGTCGGTTCCATCATAACAGTTTCTGGATCATCCTTTACATAGCGATAAGCTGTCGTATAAGAAGGGCCCATACCATCACCAATTAGGAAAATAACATTTTTAATTTCCTTTTCCTTCTCCTCTGCACTTACCTCAGTTGGGGCCACTTGCCCAAAACCTGTTAAAGCAATCGTCGTCGCTGCAACAATCGACAAAGCTTTCTTAGAAAAATTTTTATTCAACATATTTCTCCCCCTTAATAACTATTCCACCAACAGAATAACGCACAAATGTAAAGATAGTATTAAACAAGTGTAAATACAGGACATATTTAACAAAATAAACAATAGTACCCATTATGTTATTGTTAAATAATATATTTATAGGACGAAACACCCTCTTGAATATATTATTAGCAACTTATGCACGGATTGTTTTACAAAACTAAGAGATATAATACAATAGAAGTAGTTACACGTGCTGTTAACTTGACAAAAGGAGTAAATGATATGAATCAAGATATTCAATTAATTGCCATTGACATGGATGGAACACTGCTCAACCAACAACATGAAATATCAGAACAGAATAAACAAGCCATTCACGAAGCGAAAGAGCGAGGTATACATGTCGTCATTAGTACAGGACGCTCATTATCTACCTGCAAGGATATTATTCAAGTGCTTGGGGATTCAGAATTTCTCATTACAATTAATGGGGGAGAAATATTTGATAAACGCTTGGAGCTTGTAGAAAGAAATCCGTTACATCATGACGAGGTTCGCCAATTATGGAACATTACGAATAAACATGACGTCTTCTTTTGGTCTTCTACTGTACAAGGAAGATTTAATAGCGAGAACCCTTTTGAAAAGAATCTAGAGGATTACGATTGGATTAAATATGGATTTGAAATTCAGGATGATAATGTTAGAGAAGCTGTTATGAGCGACCTCCAAGCTGTCAAATCCTTTGAAATAACCAATTCTAGTCCTACCAATATTGAAATTAATCCGATTGGCATTAATAAAGCAACCGCATTAAAAAAAGTAACAAGTTGGCTGGATATATCCATGAAGCAAGTTGCCGCTATTGGGGATAGCTTAAACGATATCGCCATGATTCGTGAATCAGGATTTGGCATAGCTATGGGCAACGCGCAACAAACGGTTAAAGAGGAAGCAAATTGGATTACTGCAACAAATGAAGAACACGGCGTTGCGAAGGCGATTCGCCACATTTTAGATGGACAAACAAAATAATTCGTGATGTTCCTTCATTCAATCGACATGTTTCACGTGAAACATGTCGATTTATATTTGCTTAAGCTGATTAAGATCCACTTGTATGATTAAGGATTGTAATTCTTCTACGATTTGTTGTTCCACAAGCTTTATTTGCTTCTTCTTTACTTCGACTTTCTTCTTGTTATTCTTGATTTCTTTTAAAAAGTCATACCTATCATGAATAACTCCTAATGTGCTTTGAATCTCTTTATAGTTTTCTGCTTTCGTTTTATAAGGCTCTCCATACAGAGAACTAATATAATCATAAATATATCGTAATGACTTTGACACTAAGCGCACATGGTGCAATGCATTTAGGGCAATACTGGAATGATGTTCATTTTCGGTTACTTCTTGCTCATATTTTTTTACTTTTACAGCAAAGGACTGTTCATACTCACACAAGCGACTATCCACATTTAATAACAGTAAGTAGGTAGGGAGTTGTTCCTTAGTGAACTCATTCCATTGTTCTAGAAATTGATCCGTAATAATGGTCGGTAACGATTTCTTCAGCTTCTTTTGTTGCTTCCTTCTTTTATCTTCACGCAATTCCATATATGCACGATAAACGAGCGCTAACTCTTGATTCTTTTCTTGTTGTAACCGTTTATAAAAATAGTCGATAAAAACATCACTTTCTCGCACACTACCTAACTGCTTATGTGCTTCTTTTATAGCGACTAGTAACGCATGATCTTCCTCAACACCTATAAAAGTTAACATCATTTCGATACGCCTACCCACTACACGCGCTTGATGTACATCTTCTGTGTCCCGAAACGAAATCGCATTATAACAATATGTCACATACTGATGAGCTAACTTGTTTAAATCAGCATTCCATTTCGATACAAAGGCTTCTGTACCAACAAATAGACAGTTCTCACAGAGGAAGTGTTGCTTTATTAGTAACAAATGATTCCGTGACTTACAAATGTTACAACGATCCGCACCTTCAGAAACAATTAGTTTATCTTCCCAACTATACAACTCTAAATTCATACCACTTCCCCATTGCAAGGAGTGACGGAATGATGCTGGAATAAGAAACCTCCCATCCCCATCTATTGTTTTCGTCTTTTGATTAATACCTTTTTCCGCTTTTAAAAGAATAATGCCTTTATTATCCTTAGAATATTCAACGAGCAAGTGTTGATTTGCTAACCGTAGAGCATCCCGCGTTTTCTTTGGTACAATAATGCGTCCCATTCTGTCTAACGTCACCGTAACTAATGCACTATCCATCTATTCACCTCGCCAAAGATTATTCATTAATCAGACACCGTCGTTAACTTTCCTTATTTGTATAATTAGATAACGAATTGCTAATCCCTGCTATACCACAAAAAAAAACGCTGTCCGTTACAAACAGCGTTTTGAAATATTAAGGAAACTGAATATCCGTCATGTATGTCGACATATGCTCTTTCGTTTCCTTGTAGTATGTCTCATTGTATTGCTTTAAAGGGACGACTTCATAGTTACGGAAATTCGTATACTTTGTATATGTAGGAACAAAAGATGAATTTTGCAGCTCTATCGAAGAGCCTTTTGCATCCGTTTGTTTTACTACTTCTATATTCATGACTCCACCTATTCTTCGGTGATGCTTATCTTGCCCTGAAATGAAATTACCAAGGGAATAAACGACAAAAGCCTTGCGATCATCTTCTGTTTCAATCCATTCTGGTGGCTGCAATACATGGGTATGATGACCTAAAATGATATCCGCTCCATTGTTAGCTGCAAAACGAGCTACATCCTGTTGTTTTTCATCTGGAAAACGTACGTACTCATCCCCAAAATGTAAGCTAACCACAACAACATCTGACACTTTTCTTGCTTTCTCGATATCTTCTTCCATTAATGATCGATCCATAAGGTTAACCAAGTATTCTTTACCATCCGGCACTGGTATACCATTCGTTCCATACGTATAAGCTAAAAACGAAAAGGTGATGTTATTCTTTGTAATCGTTGTTATTTCCTTCTGTTCCTCTTCTGATAAATAAGACCCAGCATGTTCTATTCCAAGCTTGTCCCAATAAGTAAGCGCATTCTCTATCGCTTGTTCGCCTCGGTCTAATGTATGGTTGTTCGCCATAGATACTACGTCCACACCAGCATCAGCAAGCGCATCTCCCACTTCATACGGACTGTTAAAGGAAGGATAAGAAGATAATCCTATCTCACTACCTCCAATCATACTTTCCGAATTTGCAAATGTTATGTCCGCCTTATTTAAATACGGTTTCACAGGCGCAAACATTGGCTTAAAATCATACCCATTAGCCGTTCGAGCATCCTTATACAAAGAATCATGAATGAGTATATCACCAATTGCTGATAACGTTGCTGAAGAAGCATACGTGTAACTCATCTCCTCTTTATCCGTAGCAGAATAAGATTGATTGCTTACATGCAATGGCTCCTCACTCTCTGATGTGCCACAACTAGTAAGAAATAGCAATAACACCACTACAAAGCTTATAGATTTTATTTTCATATGTATCTCCCCGCTAATCTATCTATGTGCAATAGTCGATGGTTATAGGTATATTTACCGATAACCACCACAAACTAAAAATACCATTTCATCAGCACTAAGTAAATATAATTAAATCCATTTCAAAATTCATGAAAGAAACTTCACCTCTTCCGTACTAACGATTACAACGCCTTGTAAAAATAATCATTTAAAAAAGCTTGAAGGTGTTTATCTTCAAGCTTTAGAGCAATATATATCGGAGTAAAGCACCTTCACCAGGGCTTAATGACAACGTGATTGCTCCATCAATGGTTGAAAAAACTTGTTTCGTTAATACATGCTCCCACTTTCCATCTCGAAGTGGGAAAGTGATTTTTTTCGTTTGCACATGACGATTGAACACATAAACAAGATGATCATTGTTAGCTTCTTGACCAAATTCATCTTGCTCATAATCAATACGGCGTTCAAACCCATATATATCTGAATCAATTGCCCTTGAAATCCAACTCCCAGTACGTAACACGTGATAATCATTACGTAAAGCACCTAACTGTCGATACCAAGCTACTAGCTCTTGATTTTCTGCTCCCCATGGATACGTCTTACGGTTTTCCGGATCTTCTCCGCCTGTTACACCTGCTTCATCACCGTAATACAAAGAAGGAACACCTGGAAAAGCATACAACCAAAGACTTAACGCTTTTACTTGTTTTTGCAACCGCATTTGCCGATCTTCTTCCGTCATTGTCTCAGGTAAATAGCTATCGAGTACCGTTTGAATGCGTGCAACATCATGACTAGATAGTAAATTCATCGTGGAATAAAAATGGGATTTCGGATAATGCTCCTTTAACGTCATCAACTGACGGTGTAGCGCATACGCATCAATACGATTACTCACAAAATCTAACATACACTTACGTAAAGGATAATTCATTACCGAGTCCAAAACACCACCTAATAAATAGTCTCTTCGTTGTCCATAGGCGGTTTTGTTCGAGGCATCTTCCCATACTTCCCCTAATAAAACGCTATCTTCATTCTCTTTCTTCAGTTGGCGATAAATTTGCCGGATAAAATCGTCCGTTAGTTCATCCGCCACATCTAATCGCCAATGCTTCATCCCGTTGCGTTGCCACGTTTTGATGACGCTGTCTTCATCATGCACCATAAAATGTTGATAGGAGCGATTATTTTTGTTCACGGTCGGTAACGTATCAATTCCCCACCACGCTTCATATTCATCAGGATAATTATAAAAGGTATACCATTCATAATATGGGGATTGCTTTGATTGATAAGCACCGGTACTATGATAGGCACCTTCTCTATTAAAGTAAATGCTATTACTCCCCGTATGACTAAAGACACCGTCTAGCATCATCTCTATTCCTCTTTTTCTTGCCTCCATCAACAACTGTTGAAAATCCTCTTTCGTACCTAATAAACCATCAATTTGATGATAATCACCTGTATCGTATCGATGATTACTCTCTGCTTCGAAAATAGGATTTAAATAAATGACGTGAACTCCTAAAGAAGCGATATAATCTAGCTTTTCGATAATCCCTTGAAGATTGCCCCCAAAGAAATCCCATCTTACAACATCTCCCGCTTCGTTTCGAATATAAATAGGCTCATTATCCCAATGTGCATGGAGCAGGCTCGATTTCGGCGCTTTGTTCACGAGAGGTTCTTTCCCAATGTGAAAACGATCAGGGAAAATTTGATACATCGTAGCGTTTTTCCACCAATTTGGTGTCGTAAACGATGGGTCATACACTGTAATTTGCCAAGATGGCGGGATATGAGTATACACCCTTCCTTCACCACTTACTTGCCCATCTACACGACCGTAATACAAAGTTCCTTGATTAGCCCCAACTTCAAAATAATACCAAACAAGTTGCGGTTGATTGGGCATGGATATGGTCACTTCATATGTGGGATAATCATGCGCACGCTTAGAAGGCGTCATTTCTACTTTATGATGTTCCTCTGTTCGGTCATAAATATAATGAAGAAATACCTCTTGCGCATCATAATGATCGGGAATATCTATTTTGATAGACACGATGGAGCCTTTCGGCGCGGCACCGAAAGGCTCTCTAAATGAAGATTCAAAGCTATTATGATACATCTCTTGCTGCTTCACCAAACATCCTCCTTCTACTTCAAAACCACTTGCTGATGCTTTACATTCCAAATGTCATTTGCATAAGCCTCAATGGTAGAATCGCTAGAAAACGCCCCAGAGTGAGCAATGTTAACCAAGCTTTTCTTGCTCCATTGCCTTACATCTTTATAATCACGATTCATCATCTTTTGCTTTTCAATATATTCACTAAAATCTTTCAAGACAAAATATTCATCGTTGTACGTAAGTAACGCATCATAAATAAACTTGAATTCTGTTCCATCATCTGAGAAAGGACTAGTATGAATTAATTGGTCTACCGTATGGCGAATTCTTTCATCCTGATGGTACCTATTTTTCGCAACGTAGCCACCTTCTCGCTCATATTTCAACACTTCATCCGAACGAAGACCAAACGTGTAAATATTATCTTCTCCAACTTGCTCGTAAATTTCTACATTGGCACCATCCATCGTACCTAGCGTAAGTGCCCCATTCATCATCAATTTCATATTTCCTGTTCCTGAAGCTTCTTTACTAGCAGTCGAAATTTGTTCACTTACATTCGTTGCAGGTATAATTTTTTCTGCAATCGAAACGCTATAATTCTCCAAAAACACAACCTTTAATTGGTCGTTTACATCAGGGTCATTGTTGACAACAGTAGCAATCGTATTAATTAATTTTATGACTTTTTTAGCGAAATGATAACTAGGGGCCGCCTTCGCACCAAAGAAGAATGTCCTTGGAGCAACTTGAGGAGTACGGTTCGCTTTCATTTCATTGTATAAATACATAATATGCAGCGCATTTAACAGTTGACGCTTGTACCCGTGCAAACGTTTGATATGTACATCAAATACCGACGTTGGATCAACCATTATGCCAGATTGCTTATAAAGCCAATCAGAAAAGCTTTCCTTGTTGTGTTGCTTCACATTATAAATGTTATCTAACAACGAGGCGTCCTCTTGATACTTTAATAAATTTAATAAACGTGTCGGTTGCCTCTTCCACTCGTCGCCAATCACATCCGTTATCACATTGGATAATGGTTTATTCGCATGCATTAACCAACGTCTATGTGTAATACCATTTGTCTTATTATTAAATCGTTCTGGGAACGTACCAAAGAAATATTTCATCTCTCGTTTCTTCAAAATCTCCGTATGCAATTTAGCTACGCCATTAATGCTATGACTACCGACAATCGCTAAATGAGCCATTTTCACTTGGCCATCTGCAATAATGGCTAAACGTCCAATTCGATCATAATCGCCTGGATGCTTCGTCCATAATTCATGACAGAAACGATTGTTAATTTCCTCAATAATCATAAAGATTCTCGGCAAAATGGCACGGAACATATCAATTGGCCACATCTCTAACGCTTCACTTAAAATGGTATGGTTCGTATAGGAAACAGAGCGCAACGTTATATCCCAAGCTTTGTTCCAGCTTAGCTGTTTCTCATCCATTAATATGCGCATTAATTCAGGCACAATAAGCGCTGGATGTGTATCATTAATGTGAAAAGCGGCTTTATGTGGTAATTGATCCCATGATAAATCTAACTGTTCGAACTTTTTAATGGCACTTTGTAAACCAGCAGAAACGAAAAAATATTCTTGCTTCAAGCGTAACTTTTGTCCTTCTAATGTAGAGTCGTCTGGATATAAAATATCAGAAATAGACTCATGCGTACGTTGATGGCCTAACATATGACTATAATCATGATATTTATGAGCCAAGTGCATAATATCCTTATCAGACGGTTCCGCCGACCATAAACGTAACGTATTAATTGTATCCCCATTATAACCAACAACAGGAACGTCGTATGGTACAGCTTGTAGCGTCTCATAACCTTCGTGATGAAAATCGAGCTGTCCATCTTCCCTTTCCCTCGAAGTCACTCTACCTTCAAAACGGACTTCCACCGCTTCTTCTGGCCTTCGCACTTCCCACGCAAAGGCTTCATTTAACCAATGATCCGGTAATTCAACCTGATAACCGTCCACAATGCGTTGATCAAACATACCATACTTATAACGAATCCCATAACCATGTCCTGCAATTCCGAGAGAGGCTAATGAATCTAGGAAGCAAGCAGCTAAGCGACCAAGACCACCATTTCCTAGCCCTGCATCTTTTTCCTGATCTTCCGTATTGGTTAGAGAGAACCCTAAGTCTTTTAAAGCTTCATCCACTACGTCAATTACTTTCATGTTTAACATATTATTGCCTAATAAACGCCCCATTAGAAACTCCATGGAAAAGTAATACACTTGCTTATCTTTGTTCGTTCTATACGTATCATTTGTCTTTTTCCACTGCTTCATAATCTCCGATTGTAGTAAGGAAGATAAAGCTTTGTACACGTCTCGTTCTGTTGCTTTTTCAACACCTTTACCTAGTTGCGTTTTTAACCGGCCCGTAATTGCCTCTTTACATTGCTCTTTATTGTTAAACAAAGTTGCCCCTCCATTCGCCATACTCTTATTGCATTACAAACTCTTGAGCTATAGTTTGATACAACGCCTTATATTGCTGTGCAGAATTCTTCCATGAAAATTGACTCTTCACCATATTCTTCATTAATTGTTTCCAATGATCCGCATCTTCATAACATTGTATGGCCCTTTTCATCGTAAATAACATGTCATGTGCGTTATAATTCGTAAAGGTGAATCCATTTCCTTCTTGCGTTTCAAAATCGTACGACTGAACCGTATCCACTAGACCACCTGTTTCCCTCACGATAGGAGCTGTTAAATAGCGCAATGCAATTAATTGGCCTATTCCACAAGGTTCAAAGCGGGAAGGCATCCAAAACATATCGCTAGCTGCGTAGATTTGGCGGGAAAAAGGTTCAGAGAACATAATATTTGTCGACATTTTCGACGGATTACGATCTTGAGCCCATTGCAGCATTTGCTCATAATGGTATTCCCCTGTACCAAGAACAACGACTTGAATATCGTTATGATAGAGCAGTTCATCGATTACTCTTCCAATTAAGTCAAACCCCTTTTGTTCTACTAAGCGGGAAACAATACCAATCATCGGTACATCACTACGTACAGGCAACCCTAATTTTTCTTGAAGCCACATTTTATTTTGGGCTTTCTTCGCAGATGAACTGCGGTATGGAAATGGAATTGCCTCGTCCTTTAACGGGTTATAATTCTTCACGTCAATGCCGTTCACTATACCCGTTAATTGATCCGAACGCTTCCGCAATACTCCATCCAGATTCTCTCCATAATAAGCGGTTTGTATTTCTTCAGCATACGTCTCACTAACGGTCGTAATGTAATCCGCGAAGTTAAGCGCACCTTTCATAAAGTTAATCTCACCAAAAAACTCTAATCCACTTTCCACCATCAATCCTTCATCTAAATCCATTAAGTCATGCAGCACCGATTGTGGGAAAATACCTTGATATTTTAAATTATGAATGGTGAAAACGGTTTTCATGTGTTGGAAAATAGGATCTTCTTTGTAATGAGTATGAAGAAATAGCGGAATTAGACCTGTCTGCCAGTCATGACAATGCAATACATCTGGCGTCCAGTCCATCTCACGGACAAGCTCCATTACCGCACGATTAAAAAAAACAAACCGTTCCGCTTCATCACCATAACCATACAAGTTGGAGCGTTTGAAATAATATTCATTATCAATAAAATAAACAGGCGTGCCATTATACTCGATATATTCAATGCCAGCATACTGGTTGCGCCAGCCTAGTTGTACGTTTAATACGTTCGTTAGCGTTAACTTCTCTTTCCATTCCGTTTCCATATTTTCATATTTCGGCAACACGAGGCGTACATCTATTCCTTGATCTCTTAGTTCTCCGGGTAAAGATCCTAATACATCTGCCAAGCCACCTGTTTTCACAAAAGGGGTACACTCTGAACCAACCATTAGTACATTCAATTTTGTTTCACTCCTTCAATGAAAATACATGCCCATTTGAAAATCATTAGCCTAAGAAATAGAGCTGTCCATCCCTTTATTTAGACAGCCCTATTTCATGCTACATCACTTTACGCTTCGCAAGTACAAACGGCTTTTCCGTTGCTCCTATTAACATACGTCCTTCCGAAATCGTACAGTCTTTATCCATGATGACATTCTCTAGCACTGCATTGGGTTCAATCACACAGTTTTGTAAAATAACAGAATTCTTAATGACGGCACCTTTGCCTACATGAACTCCTCGAAATAAAATGCTATCTTCTACATCCCCAGCTATTACACAACCGTTTGCAACGAGTGTATTGTGCACATTCGAGCTTTGTAAGTATTTCGAAGGAGCTTCGTTCATCACTTTCGTATAGACTGGTGACTCCTGCTTAAATAACAAATCATGTTCTTGTGGATTTAATAACGAGCGACTATTGCGAAAATAGCTTTCTACAGAATTCACTAACGCGTGCACACCTGTATACTCATAGGCATGAACGTGAGTAGTATTCACTTTCGCTTTAATAGCTTCATTGAATAAATGAGCATACCCATGTGCAATTCCTTCTTCTATCAATTCCAACAAATAGCTTTTTTTCACTAAATACATATCCATATACACATAGTTGCTCTTCTGATTGTTGTGAATATCTGTCACTCGATTATGCTCATCTATGGATAATTTAGACGCTAATTGATGTTCAGGCTGCACCATTTCCACGCGTTTATATATCAACGTTACGTCTGCATCTGACTGTTTATGAGCGGCTAACACATCTTGATAATCAATGTTACAAATGTGTTGAGAACCCGTTATTAACATATAATCACCGTAGGACCTGTGCACATAATCAATGTTGTTATGAAAATGCTGCAAATCACCACGCGAAATATCTGTAGGGTCGTTCCAATCTGGCGGCAATATAAATAGACCCCCACGTTTTCGATCTAAATCCCAAGCTTTCCCTTGTTCTAAATGATCCATTAAAGAACGATATTTACTTCTCGTAAACACAGCGATTGATTCTATCCGAGAGTTGGTCATATTCGATAATGTAAAATCAATCATTCGATAGCGACCTGCAAACGGAACAGCCGCGCCACACCGGAAGTACGTTAACTCTTCTAATAAATCCTGTTCATGATCCAAGTTTATAATACCTGCGATACGATCCATGAAATCTCCCCTCATTTACTTAGTCATAGCATAGCTCTTTGCTAAAAAACTTCCCTCTTCTGCAATAAGTGTAATTTGGCTATTTGGGGATGGGTCTCCAATAACCGCATTATCTTCAATTACACTACCTTCCGCTATAATAGAACGATATATTTTCACGTTTTTGCCAATGCGAACATTTGGCATAATGACGGAATCTTTCATACTAGACCCTTCATCCATGTGTACTCCGTAAAAGACTACCGATGTATCTACAGAGCCGTATACACGACAGCCTTCGTTTATTAACGCGTTGTGCACGTTAGCATGTGGAGCAATATATTGTGCAGGTTGATTCGGATTTTTCGAATAGATTTGCCAAGAATAATCATTTAAATTCAGTTCCGGTTGATCTTCTAATAAATCCATATTCGCTTCCCATAAGCTCTCAATCGTACCAACATCTTTCCAATAGCCTTGGAATGTATAAGCCATCATCTTGTTTCCATCGGCAAGAAACTTCGGAATAACGTCTTTCCCAAAATCATGGCAAGATTGTTCATCTGCGGCATCTGCGATTAAATACTGTTTCAAATAATCCCACTTAAATATATAAACGCCCATAGAAGCTAGATTACTAGATGGGTATGGCGGCTTCTCCTCAAATTCGGTTATACGCCCTTCCTCATTCGTATTCATAATGCCGAAACGACTTGCTTCATTCCACGGCACTTCAATGACAGAAATGGTGACATCTGCTTCCTCGGACTTGTGATATTGCAACATCGCATCATAATCCATCTTGTAAATGTGATCTCCAGACAGAATAAGGACGTGCTCTGGATTGTACTGATCAAGGAATTGAATATTACGGTATATAGCATCTGCTGTACCGTTATACCAGTCTCCACCATCAGACTGCATGAATGGAGGCAGCACAGATACCCCACCATACTTACGATCTAAATCCCAAGAAGAACCGATGCCAATATAATCATGAAGAATTAACGGTTCATATTGCGTTAACACTCCGACTGTATTAATACCTGAGTTTGTACAGTTACTCAGAGGGAAGTCGATAATCCGGTATTTACCACCAAAAAACACGGCTGGTTTAGCAATTTTCTTCGTTAACGATTTCAATCTTGTCCCTTGTCCACCAGCTAAAAGCATAGCTACACACTCTTTACGTCTCATACGTTGCCCTCCCTAACAGTAGTTGCAGATACTCGTTTCAAAAAACTAACGGCTAACGGTGGAATCGTCATTGTGATATGTTGCTGTTGACTTTGCCAAGGTGCATCACACGTTGTTAAATCTAAACCATTCGTTTGACCAGACCCACCGAAATCAGTTGCATCACTTGAGAATACTTCCTCATAAACACCTGCTTGCGGCACCCCAATTTTATAATCGTGGTAAACGTTAGGGGTGAAATTACACACTACGACTAATTGATCATGAGCATAGCGACTACTTCGAATGAAGGAGATGATACTTTGCTCATAATTATTAGCATCAATCCATTCAAATCCTTTCTCATCATGGTCTAGCTCCCACAATGCTGGGTGATCATGATACAAATGGTGCAGTTGTTTCATATACTGTTGCGTAGAAGCATGGGAATCATACTCTAACAGCTCCCAATCTAAATCTTCGAGATCCTTCCATTCATCAAACTGCCCAAACTCACTCCCCATAAATAATAGTTTCTTGCCAGGATGTGCATACATATAAGCAAGAAAAGCACGTAGGTTCGCGAATTTCTGCCAATAGTCCCCTGGCATTTTATTTAATAGCGATTTCTTACCATGCACAACTTCATCATGAGAAATCGGTAGTACGAAATTCTCGGAAAATGCATAAAACAAAGAGAAGGTAATTAAATTGTGATGATACTTCCTGTGAACAGGGTCCATTTCCATGTATTTCAACATGTCATTCATCCAACCCATATTCCATTTATAATTAAACCCGAGGCCTCCAAGATAAGTAGGCGCACTTACTAACGGCCACGCAGTTGACTCTTCTGCCATCATTAACACATCTGGCACTTCTTCAAATATTGCTTCGTTCATCTTCTTAATGAAGGCAACAGCTTCTAGGTTTTCTCGGCCTCCATACTCATTTGGTTCCCAATCATTGCTATCTTCTTTACCGAAATCGAGATATAGCATACTTGCAACAGCATCTACTCGCAACCCGTCGATATGGTATTCTTTCAACCAATAAATGGCATTTGAAATAAGAAAGCTTTGCACTTCGTTTCTCCCAAAATCAAATGTCAACGTTCCCCACTGCGTCTTTTCTGCTTTAGCCGGATTCGCGTATTCATATAATGGCTCTCCATCAAATCTACGTAAGCCATGCTGGTCTTTACAAAAGTGACCAGGTACCCAATCTAAAATAACACCAATTCCGTTTTGGTGGCATTGATCTACAAAATAGCGTAAATCATCAGGCGAACCATAACGAGAAGTCACGCTATAATACCCGGTAGCCTGATAACCCCAAGAGCGATCAAATGGGTGCTCTGTTAACGGCAACAGTTCGATGTGCGTGTAGCCCATTTCTTTCACATAAGGTATCACCATATCCGCATACTCACGATATGTATAAAACACTTCTGTCTCAATATATTTCCATGATCCTAAATGAAGCTCGTAAATAGACATCGGAGACTCATACATATTCCTATTCTCTCTTCGAAGCATCCAATCATCATCTTTCCAGTCGTAATACTGAAGTGGATCAACAACGGAAGCAGTATTAGGACGTAACTCACTGGAAAAAGCATAAGGATCGGATTTCAACATAATATGTCCGTGTTTCGTTAACACTTCATACTTGTAGAGGCACCCTCGGTCTAGACCCGGGATAAACGTAGACCATATTCCGTTATCGTTCACTTTCCTCATTGGGTGACATCGTCCATCCCACTCGTTAAATAAGCCAACAACACTTATTTGAACTGCATTAGGAGCCCACACAGTAAACCGTACTCCTTGCAAACCATTTTCTTCTGATAGATGTGCTCCCATTAACTTATAACTGTAACGAAGATTCCCTTGATGAAATAAATAAATGTCATGTTCCAACGCCATGTCCAATACCACAACAACACTCCTTAATGTCCATCGTTTTAAAGTACTAGATAATTCCATTATAAAATCATCTGAATAACCTTACAATTTAATTCCTTCGCAAAATTCCGATAACAGGTGTCATAGCGTGTCGAATAGATGGTTGTTACTCAAAGATTTGTTGAAGATAAAAATTAAAGTTAGAATTAAGTAAATAAATTGGGATTGTCTGCCTATATTATCGCACACATTACGCCTTTCAATTGTTAACATTTTCTAAATTTATATAGGCAATTATCGCATCTGACGGCAAAAATCTTTACAAAAAATTAAAAAGGTGAGCCTTATTCAGAAGCTCACCTTCATCTACTTATTTAATGGAATCGTAATACGTACAAATCGTTTCCATTCCTTTTGTTATATTTTCTAAATGGAAGTGTTCATTTGGGGCATGTAAATTTTCTGTTGGTAGCCCAAAGCCCATTAAAACAACAGGAGCTTGTAACACTTTGGCAAACACCTCCACCACAGGAATAGATCCACCTTCTTTAGGGAAAAGCGGGCGCACTCCGTACACTTTCTCATAAGCATCTGCGGCAAGTTGAATCATTTCATGCTGGGAATCCAACGACACTGGTTGAGCCTTAATGGAGGGTTGTAACTCTACCTTCGTTCCTACCGGCTGGAAGCGCTCGACATGATGTTGAATTTGTTCAAACACCCGGTCAGGATGCTGACTACCGACTAACCGACAGCTAATTTTCGCACTCGCCTCACACGGAACAATCGTTTTCACTCCTTCACCTTGAAAACCACCCGTGATTCCGTTTATTTCAAGTGTCGGTCGAATCCCTGTTTGCTCTAAAAAGGTAAAACCCGACTCCCCATATAACGCATCTAATTCTAATGACCGCTTCGTTTCCATCTCATCAAATGGGATTTGAGCAACTTCGCCTTTTAATTCAGGGGTAGGAATAGGGACACCTTCATAAAACCCTTCTACCGTTATCTCCCCGTCTTCCCCATGAAAAGAATCTAATATGCGCACTAAACTATGTACAGCATTCGGGACACCGCCACCGTAAACACCTGAATGCAAATCAGATTTAGCAGTTTTCACCTTCATTTCGAGAGCTAATGCACCTCTTAAAGACGTACAGATCGCTGGCTGCTCTTTGTTAATGAACGATGTATCCGATATAACGACAGCGTCGGCTCTAAGTTTCTCTTCATGCTGCTTAATAAAAGGAGCTAAGTTCGGACTTGCAATCTCTTCTTCTCCTTCAATACAAAACTTAACATTTATCGGTAGTTTTCCGTCCTGTTGCATTAGCGCTTCTAACGCTTTTATATGAAGAAAAAGCTGGCCCTTATCATCTGTTGCTCCTCTTGCGTACAATTTACCGTCACGAATTTGCGGTTCAAATGGGGGCGTTTCCCATCGTTCAATGGGATCAGCTGGTTGGACATCGTAATGACCGTAAATTAATACCGTTGGCTTTCCCTCTGCATGCAACCAGTCAGCATACACAATGGGATGACCGTTTGTTTTGATTATGTCAACGTTCTCCATCCCAATTTGTCGAAGTGCATCGCTTACCCATATAGCCCCTTTCTTCACATCTTGTGTATGTTCACTTAATGCGGATATACTTGGAATACGCAAAAATTGCTGTAACTCATCTATGAAACGTTGTTGATGCTCCATAATATACTGTTTCATTATCATAACCTCCTAAACAAAGATTTACGTTTATTATACCAACTTTTTACCGTAGAGATAGAATGAAGCATGTTATCACTATTTATCTAAATATTCCCTAGGAAATCGCTGATTGGCATTTGTCATAACTGTCACAAGCATAAACTGATGCATCAAGAAAGAGAGGAGGCTCACTGCACACGCATAAATAAAAGTCGAAAGTGTTAGCATACTCGTCGTGGTTGACTCTTTCATTATCCACTCCATATAGGGAGATCCATAATAACTACTATAAACATCTGCATAAAAAGCAGTAATAACGAAAGGAAAGAGGAGCGATAACGCGTTGCGCAACCAATCACATTGTGTACACATGACCGCTAACAGTAAAGTCGCCGCAAACATTATGTAAATTAGCAATTTAGCAAGATGAAGATAGGCAATGATTACTTGCAGAACAGGAGAGAGAATCATTACTATACAACCTACAACACATACAGTCAGCACTAATTTCTTATGCAATGAAAGGAATGCAAACATCTTCTCTGCAAGTGCCATTAAGCTTGACCACGTCCTACTAATTGTTCGATTCGCATTATTGATGAAGCTACTCATTTATCTCCCTCCTACCAATACTTCTCTGCTTTACGTACAAGTCGATGTACTATTTGTTGAACAGATTCATCATGATTGCTCTCGAGAAAACTCGTTACTATTTCCTCTAGCATATCTTCTACCATCAATCTATTTGGAAAACGTTGATCCATTTCAGCTAAAAGCGCCTCGCCATTACGTATTTCTTTTTTATCAACTGTCAACACTATCGTCCTTCTCGGATGAGCTTGCTTATGTTCATATTTGTCCACCAGTTCACCGTAATGATATACTTCCAACCATTGATGAGAGTAGTCATTGGTTATAGTTTCATATACCTTCCTTAAATCCGGTTCATACAACGCTACTTCCATAAAGTCTTTATACAAAATCCATACAAGGTCATGAATATCAAACGTTAAATGATACTCTTTCCGAATAAAGTCACAGACGCTCTCCGCCCGTATATACACCATAGAAGGAACTGTCATCTCTACATCAATCGTTGCTTGAAAAGAGCGAATGATCCGCTTAGCAAACGTTATGAAATGATGAGATTTATCCCTTGGAATGCGTAACCATTCTCCTAACAAATCATGTCTACTATATACTCTCATCCCCGCCACCTACTTCGTTCATTTTGCTAGAGTATATGTCACTCATCATAGAAATATGCCGCTATGTTCGTATAATTATTATTTCTATCGGAAATGATAGATATATATAGGTGGTGACGATAGATGAAAAAGAAGAAAAGCATTCGTAACACGTTAAAGAAGTCACAAAAGCATAACCCTTTCAAACGCAAGACTTCTGCATAAACAAATAGAAAAAAACAGGTAAAAACCTTATCAATTGGATAGATTTTTACCTGTTTTTCTATTTAGTACGCTTACTTCTTTTATCGAAAAATGTGAACCTTACCAACCGTCTTATCATCACTTTGTCCTGTTACACGGAATTTCAGACCATAGTTCGGAACATCCCGTCCAGCATCTACTAACCCGCTATTCAAATAATCCATACTATCATCAAACAGCACATTTCGTTTCGTATAGTTATCTTTTAACGTAATACCCGCAATAGCACTATAATCTAATAGCATCTTCTCTGTTTTATCTAAACTAAACGCCGCATCGTGGACTTGATAGCGCGTAGAAGCTACCGTTTTATCGCTCCAATAGTTTGGGTGTTGATCCGCGTCTACTACACCAACAAAGCCGTCACCTGGATGCACACCAGTCCAGTTCTCTGAATAAAAATGATCAACATACCATACAACCAGTCCCGGATCGAACGTCATTAAACTATCGCCTCGACGAATATTCGCAAGCCCTTCATCTACGCCGTTATGACTGCGCCACTCTAATAAATAGTAGTGGTCAGTACGCTTTACTCCATCTGAAATTGTAAAGCCGTCTAATTGAAGCAATGACTCTCCTTCTACATTGTCACTAAATACTTGGTCATTATCCTTCAATACTTGAATGTCATCTACGTACAAACCCGGATTAGACACAGCAGCATCTGTTACATACTTAAAGCCAACCTCTACCTTTTGACCAACGTAATCCGATAGATCGAATTGTGCGTCTATCCAACCGTCTGATGAACCTGTGATACCATTTCCGAGATTGCTACCATAAGGGTTCTCATTCGTCGTAATATCACTTTCCACCGGTTCACCGTCTACTGTTATATACGCATAATCCCAATCTTTTTCAATATCATACCAAGCTTTAAAGGACAACATTGCAGAAGATGCTTCCGTTAAGTCGACCGTCATCGTCATTTGATTTTGCAAATTGTTATCACTACCACTGAAATACTCATACTTGCCGCTTGCTGGTTCGTTCACAACCGTTTCTTTTTGCGGCAGATTTACCTTTACTGTATCATTGTTCGTTCCTTTCGTGTTCGCCTCATCTAATAAAGCTTCTACCCCCTCACCATCTATATCCTCTACATCTACTTCACTCCCACTTAACCAATTACCACCCGCAGTTGCTTGAAGCATTTCTTTCATCAATGGGCTAAATCCTGTTGGTGTTGTACCTGGTAACTCACCAGCCCAACTTCCGCTAGCCATCAGTGACCAATAACTAACCGGTTCTCCTGCTCCTGTATATTGTGTGTCATATTCGTCAGGCAGCCCTAAGTCATGGGCGAATTCATGGGCCATTACACCAACAGCACCATCCTCTGGTTCTACCGTATAGTCATAAGCAGCCATTTCTCCTCCCCAATAATCAACACTTGCTTCCGTCCCTCCCATTGTATAAATATCGCCTAAATTCCACCGGTGTGACCAAATTGCATCAGAACCAAGCGATCCCCCGCCTGCCTCTTCTCCAACCCCAGCATGAATGACCATCAAATGATCAACCAATCCATCTGGCTCCATATAGTTGCCATCACCGTCTAAATCATATCGGTCCCATTGATCATAATCGCTAATATCGACAGCAGGATCTGCCACAGCTGCATTTAAAGCTTCCTTTACTAAGCCTCTTGCATCCACATCATTTCCGTCTGGCTGCGGATCATTTGCTCCATATGCAGCAGCCGGTTGACTTGCTGTGTACCACCCAGCTACTTCCCCTTCCACGGAATAGCTACCACCAGATTGTTGCTCATAATACTGCTTCATCGACACATACGTTTCTCCATCTGGACCTTCCCATCCACCATTACCAAATAGCATGTCTTGATAATGCTCACGGGAATAAGCATCCTCCCCTTCATAATACATATCTGTCTCATCAGCACTCATCGCATTGTGTGGACGATCAGGATAATCAATTAATAATACCAACACTTTATCTGTACGTGTTCCGCCATCCCAAGCTTCTTCCTTAACGGAGTCTACTTTATTCTTCTTCGCTTGTCCTAATTTATTCCCTTTCCCATTCGTGATACTGTTATTCTGTCTCGCTTTGTCAAGTTGCTCTTGTGCCCCTTGCTCTTCTTTAGCGAGCTCTCCCTTTTCTAGTTGAACTGCGTCAGCCTTGTTTTGCAAAAAACGATTTAATGCCTTTTCTGCTTCTGCTGGTGTTGCATCTTTCGCAATTTCCCCTTCCTCTTTCAACATTTCAATTAAGCGCTCATCATTCGCAATTCCTGCATCAAATGGAGAACCTTGATGTCCATTATGCACGTTCTTCTCCACAGGTTCTGCCGCTATGCTCATAGGTGCAATGAACAGAATACATACTATCATCCACATAATCTTGTTGCTCATCTTCACAAAAGTCGTCCTCCCATATTTTTCGAATTATAAGCATACTATCGAGCTAACTTTAATATAATAATAATTTTCTGAATAATCAATATATATTACAAAACTAGTGACCTATTTACTAGATGCGACACAAATATAGAAAATCATCCTAGCACCCATCTAAATCCCCGCATGATTGCAAACTATCTACGCTTCTATCCATGAATGCAAATTGTTGGAATTTTATTGGTTGTTGTTTATAATATAGAAAAATGTAGCGTTGTTTCTATATGTAATTCGGCATGCCAAAAATCTAAGTCTCCCTAGCTTCCATTCATTGCTTATCACATGAAATGTCTACCGCACTCCTCCACCAAGGGAGATATCATTCATGAGGAAGTGATTGTTAATGTCAACTAAAAAGAGATTATTTCTTATTATTACCATGAGTGCCATCTATATTTTACTCATCCCAGTAAAACCATTGTTCCTAAATATTTTCTTTAAAATTATCCCTATGGTCCTCATTATTTATCACGGTTATCAACGGATGCCAAGTTATAAATCTCGTATGCACCTCTTACTATTAACAGGATTAATCATAAGTATGTTCGCTGATGCTTTGATTGAACTGACCTTTGTACTTGGACTTGCTACCTTTCTTATCGGCCATTTATGTTATGCAGGAGGGTTTCTTGAACGTTGGACATTTTCGTGGTTACGCTTAGGCACTGTTATTCCTCTCGCTTTATACGCAAGCTGGTATAGCACAACGCTAGTAGAAGCGTTACAACTAAACAATCATGATGCACTTATTCTTCCTGTTATCGCCTATGTTATCGTCATTTCTTTCATGCTCTTAACCTCTATCATGACAGGAAACAAATGGGCGGCTATTGGTAGCTTTTTATTCGTCATCTCGGATTCGATTCTAGCTTGGAACATGTTCGTATCTACCATTCCTCATGGTTCAGATTGGGTGATGTGTACGTATTACAGTGCGCAGTTATTTATTGCCCATAGCATCGGAACATTTTCTCATCGGACGGCGCAATAAAGATAGTTTATTTTGACCTTTTTAACCCCTGTCGCAATCATAGGGGTTCTTTTTCGCTTTAATAAAGAAATTCATATAGATGATCACACCCTTTTCCTATACACTTTAAGTAGTCTAAATATAGAGTAGCGTGGTGATACTATTGTTTACCTTACTTATCATTGAAGATGATGTGACGATTCTTCAAGCAATGCAAGAGCGTTTAGAGCAATGGTCGTATGACGTACATGGAATTACAGATTTCAGTAACATTATGGAGCCATTTTCGCAGGTAAAACCTGATTTAGTTATTATCGACATCCAGTTGCCGAAATTCGACGGCTTTCATTGGTGTCGAATGATACGATCTCATTCAAATGTCCCCATTATCTTCTTATCTTCTCGAGATCATCCAATGGATATGGTGATGGCTATGCAGTTAGGAGCTGACGACTTCATTCAAAAGCCATTTCATTTTGATGTACTGATTGCTAAGATTCAAGCCATTTTACGACGTGTATATGATTACAACACCGAACAAGTTAGTTTACGAACGTGGTGCGGGGCAACAGTAGATTATGAGAAGAGTACCGTTTCTAATGAAGCTGGGAGCATCGAGCTAACGAAAAATGAGTTATTTATATTACGGATTTTAATAGAACAGAAGAATAACATCGTAAAGAGAGAACACATTATTAACCGCCTATGGGACGATGAGCGCTTCATTAGTGATAATACGTTAACCGTGAACGTCAATCGGTTACGAAAGCGACTAGCGGAAATAGGATTAGATGCCTTTATTGAAACGAAAACCGGACAAGGCTATATCGCAACGGAGGAGAGAAATCCTAATGCTTAAACGCTATATTAATGAAAGACGTAGTTGGATTGCTTTCTTCTTTTTCTTACAGTTCGTCATGTTGTTTGTTGCTTTCATTGATACGTCTATTCCGTTTCATTCTATTGTGTATATTGTTTTTCTAGAAATGATTATGTTTCTCCTATTTATTTATATCCGTTACCATTTTGAAACGAAATTTTACCGGAACTTACAAGAACGAGAGCATGATTTAGATATAACAGGGTTAAGTCAAGCTGAGAGCCCCTTTGAAAGAATCGTGGAAGAGAGCATTACGAAGCAAACAGAGCATTTGAAGCAAATAGCCGCAACAAATCGAATCCTTTTACAACGAGAAAAAGACGACCTCTTAGCTTGGATTCACGAAGTAAAGCGACCTCTTACTGCAATGAGATTAATGTTAGACCGCGTGGAAGATAGGAAATTAAGGACTGCTTTATTGTATGAATGGTTAAGGATGCATCACCTGCTGGACCAACAGTTACACCAAAAACGAATGGTATTTATGGAAAATGACTTATACATCGAGCATGTATCCTTTCAACCAATTGTTACGCAAGAAATTAAGCCTTTACAATCCTGGTGTATCGAAAAAGGAATTGGCTTTGAGGTACAGCTAGCCGTCACAGAGGTACTAGCAGATGCGAAATGGCTGGCATTTATTGTGAGGCAACTATTAACGAATGCCGTAAAATATAGTGAACACAACGATATAATGATACGAAGCTATGAAAGCAATCATCATGTCCATCTTGCTGTTCAAGACTTTGGCCGGGGGATTGATCCTCAAGACATGCCACGCATTTTTGAAAAAGGATTCACCTCTACCACCTCACATTCAGATAATAGTGCAACAGGAATGGGATTATATTTAGCGCACAACGTTTCGGAAGCGTTAGGCATCCATATTCACGCAGAATCTACGCCCCAAGAAGGATCAACATTTATCTTGACGTTTCCAAGGAAGAACGATTTCGATCACACCATTAGCATGTGACAATATTGTCATATGCTATTGTTATTTGTTCGGAGAATCGCAGGATAAAGAGTTGTTACCCGTTTTATAATAAAAGCAACAAAGAGAGGAGTTGCAGTGATGAACATATTAACAGCGACGAACGTTTATAAAAGCTATGGAAATAAATTCAATAAACAGGAAGTGTTACACAATATTGATTTGACTATGCTTAAAGGGGAATTTGTCAGTATTATGGGGGCTTCTGGTTCAGGAAAAACGACATTATTGAACGTACTATCTTCCATTGACAATGTTAGCTATGGAAACATCTCGATTGAAAATAAGGAATTGACAAAAATGAAAGAAAAGCAACTAGCTGAATTTCGCAAACATCATTTAGGGTTTATCTTTCAAGAATATAACTTACTCGACACATTAACGGTAAAAGAGAACATTATGCTGCCACTTACCATTACGAAGACACCTAAAAAGGACGCAGATGCCAAATTTCACGCCTTGGCAACTGAACTAGGCATTGAAGAACTTCAACATAAATACCCTAATGAAATATCTGGAGGTCAGAAGCAGCGAACTTCAGCGGCGAGAGCATTTATTCATGAACCGAGTATTATTTTCGCGGACGAACCAACAGGAGCATTGGATTCCAAATCTGCTACTGACTTACTTCGCAAACTAAAGCAATTAAATGAAAGTAGAGAAGCGACGATCATTATGGTGACCCACGATCCGGTCGCTGCTAGCTATAGTGATCGAGTCATCTTCATTAAAGACGGCGAGATCTATTCCCAGTTACACCGCGGGAAACAACTTGGAGAAGACTTCTTCCAAAACATTATTCAAACACAAGGCGTGCTAGGTGGGGTTTCCAATGCGAATTAGTCAGCTTATCTTCCGCAACTTTCGTAAAAACCTTAAAAACTATTACTTATATGTTTTTGCTTTAACGTTTAGTGTTGCTTTATATTTTTCCTTTGTCACGTTACAATATGATCCTGCCTTAAACGGAGCAGAGAATTCCATCAAAGGTGCTGCCGCCATAAAAGTAGCCTCGATTCTACTAGTAGCCATTGTTGCGACATTCTTGCTCTATGCAAATAATTTATTTATAAAACGCCGAAGCAAAGAAATAGGCTTGTTTCAATTAATTGGCATGACCAAAAACAAGATATTTCGTATTCTCACAGCCGAAAATTTCATGCTTTATTTCGGATCACTCATAGTGGGGATTTTCATTGGATTTTCTTTCTCTAAACTTATGACGATGATGATGTTCACCATAACTGGCATTGAGGAAGTTGCTAAGCTACGATTCTCGATAGAAGCCCTTAGCCAAACCCTCATCGTATTCGCTATCATTTACGCACTCATTATGATCATGAATTACATCTTTATTAAGAGACAACGTATCATATCCTTGTTTCAGATGAATGCTACACCAGATGAACACCGACGCACTATCTCTATTCTCGAAGTGATTCTTGGTATGATGGGGATTGTTCTAATCATTGCTGGTTATTACGTATCCTCCATCTTATTCAATGGAAAATTTCCCTCAACAGAGAGTTTAATGCTTGCCATGCTTTTCATTTTAGGCTCCGTGATTGTCGGAACATACCTTTTCTATAAAGGTTCGATTCGTTTCATCTTCTCTATTATCCGTAACAGAAAAAAAGGGTATGTCAACGTGCGAGACGTATTATCTTTAACATCGATTATGTTCCGAATGAAATCGAACGCATTATTATTAACCGTTATTACAACAATTTCCGCGCTATCCATCAGTTTGTTGTCTTTAAGCTATATCTCTTATTATTCCGCAGAAAAAACGGCAGCAAGTTACGTGCCCAATGATTTTGCCTTAGCGAATGAAGAGAATGTTACCACCTTCAAAGAAGCATTGGAATCAGCGCATATTTCTTTCGAAGAAACTGTAATCGATGTCGTTGTTGCGAACGTTAACATCTCAAATATTATTGAAAGTAAGACATCTGGGGAATTTCCAGATAATTTCAAGGAATCGTCCTACCCCATTATTAGTGATGAAGCTATCCAGCATACAGATGTATCCCCTAATGAAGCATATTTTGCTGGTTTTAGCGACGTAATGGATAATTTTATGACCTGGAAAGATAGTGGCTCGATTACATTGCTAGGAAGTTCTACATCGACCGAACTACAATATTTAGGTTTAAAAAAGGAGCACATCCTTTCTCTCAACTATACTCTGCAAATGCCTGTCATCATCGTTGATCAAACTGTATTCCATGACGTAAAGCAAGATGCAGAAGACGACATTCAACCAGAGTCACCTACCTACTACGGAATCGATATTGTCGAACGTAGTCAACTAGAAGCGGCCAATGACATCTACATCGCACAAGATTATCAAGGAGTCGGTAACGTATCATTGGAACTATTGAGTAGTTCTCTCAAACAACAGAATGGCCTTACCATGTTTATTGTTGGCTTCCTAGGTTTAACATTCCTTATAACGTCAGGGTGTATTCTATACTTCAAGCAGATGGATGAAAGTGAAAGTGAAAAAGCAAATTACACGATTTTACGCAAACTCGGCTTCACGCAAAGTGATTTACTGCAAGGGATTCGCCGTAAGCAACTGTTTAATTTCGGTATTCCGTTAGTGATTGGTTTACTTCATAGCTATTTCGCCGTTCGTTCTGGCTGGTTTTTATTCGGCACATCGCTATGGACACCGATGATTATTGTCATGGTCATCTATACGGCTTTGTATTCCCTATTTGCTATTCAATCTGTGCTTTATTATAGAAGAGTGATCAAACAGGCATTATAATGTTCACAGCTCCTGCATTCGTCAGGGGCTGTTTTTTTATGAAAGGCAAATACATGACACTTGTCATATAAACAACCTGACATATATGCCTTACATAATGGCTTGCCTTGCTCTATGCTATGGATACAAATCCTAAATAGAGGGGTTACAAAATGAATACGTTTAAACAAAAACAACAAGCCTTAAGAAAAAGCGTCGCATCTTTCGCAAAAGCGAATACAACAGCAGGTGTTCGACAGTTAATTAATACCTTAGTACCATTTTTTCTACTATGGTTTCTAGCGTACCAAAGCATATCTATCTCTATCTGGTTAGCCATTCCACTTGCGATGATTGCTGGTGGGTTTCTCGTGCGTATTTTTATTATTTTCCACGATTGTACACACGGGTCGTTTCTTCCTAATAAAACAGCAAATAAAATTATCGGAAATATTACAGGGATTATTACGATGTTTCCTTTTGAGAAATGGAAGCGAGAACATACAATTCACCATGCAACAAGCGGCAATCTAGACAAGCGCGGAACTGGGGATATATGGATCATGACAGTGGATGAATATTTAGCCGCTTCTTTCATAGGAAGGTTGAAATATCGTCTATACCGTAATCCATTAGTTATGTTTGGCTTAGGTCCTTTCTTATTGCTCTTTGTATCGAATAGAATGAATCGCAATGATGCCAAGCAAAAGGAACGACTTAATACGTATTTCACCAATGCAGCGATTGTAGTCATAGCTGCGTTAATAATCTGGGTTATCGGCTGGAAAGCATTCTTTATTGTCCAAGCACCCATTATGTATTTCTCTGGAATACTTGGCATTTGGTTATTTTACGTCCAACATCAATTTGAAGATTCTTACTTTGAATACGAAGAAGAATGGGACTTTGTTAAAGCGGCAGTGGAAGGTAGCTCCTATTACAAGTTGCCAAAGCTCTTGCAGTGGATAACAGGTAACATCGGCTTTCACCACGTTCACCATTTAAGTCCGAGAGTGCCGAACTATCATCTAGAGGAAGCTCATGACACTACACCACCATTACAACACGTCACAACGATTACGATCAAATCTAGCTTAGAAGCCATTCGTTTTCGACTATACGACCCCAAAAATAAAGCATTTGTTACCTTTAAAGAGATTAAGCCATTACTCAACAATAAAGAAGCTGTATCTCATGCAAAAGCTATTCTACAAGGGAAGAAACCGAGCTTCCAAGACAAATAAAGCCTTCCCCCCATTCTATCCAAAAGGAATGGGGCTTTCTTCATCTTTGGATAGTTTGGAAGTCGTCCTAATATATATGATATATTGTGAACACATACATGGAGAAATGAGGTAACACGATGCGGAAATGGTATCAAATTATTCCAGATAATATTGGGCTGAGTTCTTACGTTTGGATTGTCTTTTGTTTATTGCCGTTCTTTTTCATTTTTCGTGCATCTACAACAGTAGAAATGATTATCGGAATTGTTATGATTGCGCTATTCTTCCTTACTTATCGACTCTCCTTCATCTCGAATAATCATTTCGTTTACTTATGGGTCAGTATAGAAATAGCCATTAACATTATGATGATTATCTTATTTGGTTACGTGTACTTTTCTTTATTTCTCGCTTTTTTCATAGGAAATATTGAACATAAAGGAGGATTTATCTCACTTTATGTGGTTCATCTCGCTACTACTATCGTAGCAACGACGTTTAGCTTCTTTACGCAAACAGAGTCACTATTTCCACAAATGCCATTTATTATCATCTGTATTATTGGCGTTATTTTACTCCCTTTCTCGATGCGCTATCGCAACAAGCGCTTGCAATTAGAAGGGCAATTGGAAGATGCGAATGAACGGATTGCTCAACTAATGATTATTGAAGAGAGGGAACGAATTGCGCGGGATTTACACGATACGTTAGGCCAAAAGCTTTCCATGATTGGATTAAAGAGTGACCTTGCTCGTAAATTGATGCTTGTTAAACCAGAGAAAGCGGTGCAAGAAATTAATGATATTCGGCAAACGGCTAGTACAGCGCTAAAAGAAGTGCGCGAAATGGTAGCGAATATGAAAGGCGCTAAGCTTGAAGACGAAATTATACGTGTACAACAAATTATTCAAGCCGCAGAGATGGACTTTCAATTAGAAGGAAACATCCATTTAACACACACACCACTACTAGTCGAAAATGTATTAAGCATGTGCTTGAAAGAAGCAGCGACTAATATAGTGAAACATAGTAACGCAAGTAAATGCCGAGTATCCGTTCACCAAACCGATACAGAGGTAATTATCCAGGTCCAAGATGACGGCATTGGCATTTCAGGAAAAATCGATTCCTTCCACGGTCATGGTCTACAAGGAATGAAGGAACGATTAGAATTTGTAAATGGCAGTTTAGAAGTACGATCTCATAACGGCACTACTTTGAATATTCGCGTACCAAATATCGTTCAACAGATGGAAGAGGAGGAATCCATATGATTCGCATTGTAATTGCTGAAGATCAACGGATGTTACTTGGAGCGCTTGGGGCATTGCTCGACTTAGAAGAAGGAATGGAAGTGGTCGGTCAAGCTACCAATGGCGAAGAAGCGTGCAAGCTCGTGAAACAACTACAGCCTGATGTTTGTATCATGGATATTGAAATGCCATTAAAAAGCGGACTAGATGCAGCAGAAGAATTGAAAGATGAACCGTGTAAACTTATTATCTTAACGACATTTGCTCGAGCTGGCTATTTTGAACGAGCACAAAAGGCGCGTGTAAGCGGATATTTGCTGAAAGACAGTCCAATAGAAGACTTAGCAACATCCATTCGGAAAATCATGGACGGACAGCGCATCTTTGCTCCAGAACTTGTCGATTTAGCCTTTGAGCCACAGAATCCGTTAACGGAAAGAGAGAAACAAGTAATTCAACTAATGGCTGACGGGAAAACGACGAAGGATATATCCAATGAATTGTATATTACACCAGGCACCGTTCGAAATTATATATCTGTTATATTAGATAAACTTGAAGTAAGTAATCGTATTGAAGCCATATCACGCTTTAAAGAAAAAGGATGGTTTAAATAAGAACAGACGAAGACCTGATTCTTCGTCTGTCTCTTACTTAGTTAAAGAAGAAACACTTTCCTTCCTTGACAAAAAGTCCACTTTTCCGCATAACTGTCCAAATTCCCCTTGGTCGCTTCTCTAAATGGAATTCAAGGTACCAGATGACATTACTATAGTTATTACAGGCAATCTTCTATCCGTCAAGAAAGAATATTCTAGTCTCTATCCTCTTGCCATTCCGCTTGCCAAATGCTATTATATTTATGTTAATTGATAATGATTATCAACATCTTCCAAACTGTAAGCATTGTGAATGTTATTATACTTTAAATAAAAGGAGCGTCACACATGAAGAAACTACTTGTCTTAATGGTTGCCTTATTGCTAGCTTTAACTGCTTGTGCGGAAAAAGGGGCAGATCAAGAAGCTGGAGAAGATACAAGCAACAACAAAGAACAAATTACGGTTGAACATGCACTAGGAACAGCTACTTTCGATGAAGTACCAAAAAACATCGTAGTATTGGAGTGGAATTATGTTGAACAACTACTCGCATTAGGTATTCAGCCTGTTGGAGTAGCTGATATCGATGGCTTTGAGAAATGGGTTGATATTGAGGCAGAGCTAAATGACGATGTTATCGATGTTGGAACAAGAACAGAGCCGAACTTAGAAGAGATTGCGAAGTTAGAGCCAGATGCCATTATTACGAGCGCGACGAATCATGAGAAAATCCAAGCAGATTTAGAGAAAATTGCTCCAACTGTTTTTTATAATTCTACTTCTGAAGAAGCAACTAAAAATCTATATGCGCATACGTTAACAACCTTCAAGAAAACTGCTTCTCTCGTGCAAAAAGAAGATGAAGCTGAACAAGCCATAAATGATTTAGATGCGAAATATGAAGATGCTGCTAAAGAAATTGAAGCAATGGATTTACCAACAAAACAATTTGTCTTTACTCAAGCATTCAGTTCCAATAACACTCCTTCTTTCCGTTTATTCACGAAAAATTCTATGGTGAGTAACGTGTTAGAAAACGTCGGGTTAGAAAATTCGATTACAGATAACCAGGATGCACCATGGGGCTTTACAGATGCGAATGTAGAGGGCCTTGCTAAGTATGAAGATGCGATGTTTATTCACGCTGTACAGGAAGACGACCCACTATTTGAGAACTTAGAAAAGAATAAGGCGTGGAATGAATTACAATTTGTGAAAGAAAACAACATGGTAGACATCGGTGGAGATACGTGGACATTTGGTGGCGTTTTATCTGCTCATACGTTAGTCGACAACTTGCTTGAGGCGCTAGAAGAAGCACAATGATTTCTCGTCACATGAAGCAAATCACCTTATTACTAGGGTGCATAGCGCTATTTGGTTTACTAGCTTCTGTGCACCTTAGTCAAGGGCAATCATCGCCTGGTTATATTGCATTTTGGCAGCAATTGATGAACGATGAGCAACAAATGAACTTCTTATTATACCAGCGATTACCACGCTTCGTTATTGGTTGTATCGCTGGTGCTGCTTTAGCCATTGCTGGAATGATTATGCAAACGATTACAAAAAACCCTTTAGCTAGTGCTAGCACGCTAGGTATTCATTCGGGTGCATATTTTTTCGTTGTTGCAACAACCATTTTTATGCCGAAAATTAGTGGTGCCTTCCCTTTACTCGTTACGTTTAGCGGAGGATTAGTCGCAGCACTACTCGTCTGGCTACTAGTTGGTAAAACACTTGATCCTGTCCGTGTTGCTTTAACAGGAATGATTGTAAGCATGTTATTTGCTTCCTTAACAGGTGCTTTACAATTATTTTATGCCAATGAAGTAAGTGGATTATTCTTATGGGGTTCAGGTACGTTGCTACAACTTGATTGGTCTGGTGTACAATTCGCCTGGCCGTGGGTTGTTGCTTTCATTATAGGTGCTTTACTCATTAGCCGAAAATTAGATATTCTACTGCTTGATGAAGAAACCGCCATCGGATTAGGTGAAAAGGTTGATCGCAACAAATTAATCGGCTGGTTTGTAGCCATTTTCCTCGTATCTGTTACGGTAGCTGTCGTTGGCCCTATTGGGTTTATAGGGATCATTGCCCCTCATATTGTCCGTTTAATCGGCTTTCATAAACACTTCAGCATGATTGTAGCCAACATGATAATCGGGGCGATGCTATTAATAATGGCGGATATTCTTGTTCGCCTCGTCTCCCAAACGAGTGAATTACCAGTAGGCGCGATGACCGCTTTAATTGGAGGACCTTGGCTTGTTTATTTAGCAATTCAAATGGGGGCGAATCGAAAGGCCTCCTCCTCTTCAGCTATGTTAGGAGGGCACGACTTCTTCCAGCGCAAAGGATTAGCGATTGTTGTTGCTTCCATTCTCGCTGCCGGTACAGTGTTCGTAAGTTTATTATTTGGCGGAACATCGTTTACACCAATCACCCAAATCTTTCATGAAATGGCACACAACCTTTACGTATGGGATTTTCGAGTGCCACGCGTCCTAGTGAGTTTTCTCGTTGGAATGATTATGGCAGCGGGGGGGATGATTTTTCAAGCGGTGTTACGTAATCCATTAGCAGATGCTTCTGTACTAGGCGTCACATCTGGAGCTGGGATGATGGCAATGATTCTATTAATCGTTTTCCCGAGCCTCCCATTTTATTTCGTTCCTGCTGGCGCCATCTTCGGAGCCTTACTTGCCATGGGAATCATTCTAACCCTTACTTATCGAAGCGGATTCCAACCTGTCATGCTCGTCTTAATAGGTGTATGTATTTCCGCTATGTTCTCCGCAATGATTCAAATTTTAATTGTCAAAGCAAAATTACATGTCACTCAAGCATTAACATGGATTTCAGGGAGTACATACGGAAGTAATTGGCAAGAAGTAATCATTGCACTTCTTACCATTGTGATTTTCTTCCCGATCATTCATTACTTCACTCGGACGTTTAACGTACTCGTATTCAAAGACGAAGTAGCCATCGGATTAGGTGTACCAACAGTAAAAATGCGCCTTACCATGATTATGATGGGCGTCACGCTAGCTGGCATAAGTGCAGCCATCGTTGGTACAATCGGCTTTATTGGACTTCTTGCTCCACATGCAGCCAGACGCATGGTTGGATCTAAGCACCAATACATTTTTCCCGTAAGCGTATTATTAGGAGGCATCCTTTTAACCATTTCTGACTTCCTTGGACGCTACTTATTAGCACCAAATGATATACCAGCTGGACTCATGGTGTCATTAGTTGGAGCTCCTTACCTACTTTACTTGTTAAAGAAAGCAGGTAAAGTATCTGTGAGATAAATAATAAAAAGGGTTCCCATTATCGAAAAAACGATGATTGGAGCCCTTTTTACAATGGTGCAAAAAGATCAACACCGATTTGCACGTTTACTTTATCGGCTTTACCTTCTCTACCACGAAACGAAGATCTGTCTTTTTCACTTCATTTAACGGCAACCATTCCATTTGAATATCCTCTCGATCACACGTTTGACATAAGTTACCCGCTTGATTCTTCTGTGGTTGAAACAAGAAGCGAAAGTCATAATGATAATGAGCTGGTTCCCCTTTCTTTTCATTGGCTGGAATTTCATGAATATCAATATCATAAGGAATTGGGTATCGATCATGCCATGGATGGAGATGAACATCTATACCCGTTTCTTCTTTCACTTCACGAATTGCCGCTTCTAATGGTGATTCCCCCGCCTCAACATGTCCACCTGGCTGAATCCACATCTTAAGAAAAGGATGGTAAATCAATAACATATGCTCTTCGTCCAATATAAAGCCACTACCTGTAATGTGCCCTGGCAACCTTTTGCGATCAAATAAATCTCCTTCTGCAGCTCGCTCTTTCATTAACTGTCCTAACTGACTCTCTTCCTTTGGATAATGCATCATATATTGTTCTAATTGATGTTGCCATGTAGCTCGTAAACCTTGTTTCATCTTCGTTCCCCCCAATGTTTTTTTATCCGTTACGTCCCGCAAAATGTTCTATATGAACCATTAGATTGCGGCACAACAGCATATGCTTTCTGCTTCTCTGAATAAGCGTAAGGATCAGCAAGTACGTCTAGCAAACGGTTCAACACACGATAATCTCCGTGCTCTACCGCTTTTTCTAACGCTTCTTCTACATAAAGGTTTCGCGGGATAATAGCTGGATTATGTTTGCGCATCCGCTCATTGGCCTCTTCTGCCGACGCTTGTTGTCTCTTTCGTCTCGCTTGCCATCTCTCATACCAATTCGTAAATGCCTCCGATGTAAACATTTCCTCTTTCCCTTGTGCTTCTAACGTTAAAGCGCGAAACGTATTCGTATAGTCTGCCCCGTAATGATGCATCATGCCAAGTAGCTCTTTGGCTAGTTTCTCATCTTCTTTCTCTTCATTAAACAAACCTAACTTGGCACGCATTCCATTTAACCATTTCTCCTCAAACAGCTGCGGAAAGGCATTAAGCTTCTTCTCCGCTAATTCAATTGCACGCTCCTGATTTTCATGGATTAGTGGTAGTAACGCTTCCGCAAAGCGCGCTAAATTCCACCCTGCAATAGGTGGCTGATTGCGATAGGCATACCTTCCCTGTCTATCAATGGAACTAAATACAGTCTCCGGATCAAACGTATCCATAAACGCACACGGGCCGTAATCAATCGTTTCTCCACTTATCGTCATATTATCCGTATTCATCACGCCATGAATAAAACCGACAAGTTGCCATTTTACAATCAAATCAACTTGTCGTTTCATTACATTTTCCAAAAACGTCAAATAGCGTGCTTCATCTTCAGCAATGTCTGGATCATGACGACGAATCGCATAGTCTGCTAACGCTTGAAGTTCCTCTTTACTGCCCCAATTAGCCGCATATTGAAACGTACCAACACGTAAATGACTTGAAGCTATACGAGTTAAAATTGCCCCAGGTAACCACTTTTCTCGAAACACACGCTCCCCTGTCGTCACAACCGCTAAACTCCTTGTCGTTGGAATGCCCAATCCATGCATTGCTTCACTAATGACGTACTCCCTAAGCATTGGCCCAAGTGTCGCGCGCCCATCACCATCACGAGAATACAGCGTTCTCCCAGCCCCTTTCAACTGGACATCAACCCGTTTTCCATCAGGCGTAACATGCTCTCCTAGTAACACCGCTCTCCCATCGCCCAACATGGTGAAATAACCAAATTGATGCCCTGCATACGCTTGTGCTATCGGTAAACCGCCATCAGGAACTTCATTACCTGCGAATTCTTTTACCCGCTTAACATCTTGAAGCTTCTCCACATCTAATCGTAACGAATCAGCTAGCCTTTTATTTACTAACACGATTTGCGGAGATGGAACCGGATTTAACGCCATGTGCGAAAAGAATCTATCCGGCAACTCCGCATAACTATGCTCTAGATTCCAATATGTTTCACTCAATGTCATTCTATCCCCTCTTTTTTTATCTGTTGTATAAATCCATCTTATCATTCCCGAATTGTAGTTGCGTAACAATACCTTTTGAACAGTGCTGTTATCTCCATTTCAAAATAAAAGATTTGCATTTTTCCCCATTTCCATTTACAATAGCATTAAGATTATTTATCTCGAATTCAAGATATACTTGTGAGGAGGAATTACAAATGCAATTAAAAGGAATTCACCACGTATCAGCCGTTACAAGTAGCGCCGAGAAGAACTATGAATTTTTTACCTATGTGCTAGGCATGCGCCTTGTGAAGAAAACGGTCAACCAAGACGATATTCGCACGTATCATTTATTCTTTGCTGATGATAAAGGAAGCCCTGGAACAGACATGACCTTCTTTCATTTCCCTGGTGTACCAAAAGGGAGACACGGAACAGATGAAATTGCCAAAACCTCCTTCCGTGTACCGGACGATGCTGCATTACAATACTGGGTCAAACGCTTCGATCGACTAGACGTTCCGCATACTGGGATTCAACAACAATTCGGTAAACAAACATTATCGTTCGTAGACTTCGATGACCAACAGTACCAATTGATATCAGACGAACACAACGAAGGCGTCCCATCTGGAACACCGTGGCAAAACGGACCAGTCCCAACACCATTCGCTATTACTGGCTTAGGACCAATCTTCCTTCGCGTCTCTGATATAAAAGCATTCAAGCAATTGCTAGAGAATACCTTGCTCTTTAAACAAATCGATCAAGAAGAGGAAAAGTATTTATTTGAAGTAGGCGAAGGTGGTAACGGAGCGCAAGTCATCGTGGAACACAACACCGAGCTTAAGCAGGCACGACAAGGCTATGGTACTGTACATCACGTTGCCTTCCGCGTAGAAGACCGTGCTGAATTAGAGAAATGGAACACCCACCTAAAACAATCCCGCTTACCTACATCCGGCTTTGTCGATCGCTTCTACTTCGGATCATTATACAGCAGAATGACGCGCAACATTTTATTCGAATTCGCAACGGACGGACCAGGGTTTATGGAAGACGAACCATACGAAACACTTGGAGAAAAACTAGCACTACCACCATTTCTCGAACCAAAAAGAGCAGAAATCGAAAGCATAGTGCGACCAATTGACACAGTAAGAAGCACTAAACGAATTGCAAAAGAGTACGAATAAATGAGAGCTAAGCCCTCCTGTCGAGGCTTAGCTCTTTTCTTATTCCGCTGGTGGCGTAAAGGTGCGCTTCGCCAGTTCAGCATCTAGCATAAATAACGCATTGGAGTCATTCATAATACGCTTCAATTTCTGAATGATGCTATCAAATGATGCTTCTTCTTCTACTTGCTCATCAATGAACCATTTCAAAATGTGATTGTCGCATGTTCTCTTTCATCCCAAGCAATATCAGACAAGTGATAAATCCGCTTTGTAACCTCTTTCTCATGCTCCAACGCCTTCTCAAACGCATCTAGCACATGTTCAAAAGAATTATTCGGATGTTCAAAGCCAGCAACAATGGCATGCTCCCCGCGATCATGAAGATAGTTGTACATCTTCATTGCGTGAAACCGCTCTTCCTCCGCCTGCATCAAAAAGAAATTTGCAAATCCATCATAGCTTTCTGCCGAGCAATACGAAGCCATGGCAATATACGTATGAGCTGAATAAAATTCATAGTTCATTTGATCAATTAACGCCTCACGAAGCTTATCAGATAACATAGCGTCTCTCCTCTTCACATATGAGTATAGTCTTACACTTTTAAGTATAGAGATAGCAAGAGAAGGGTTCAAGGTACTAGAAGAGAAACACAACAACACGAGAAAAACTATAAAAATAAGCTTTGTATATCATGAAAACTTTAATAAAAATAAATTTTATCATATCTTTACCCGCTCATTTCAATTACACTAAAGGTAAAAGATATTTCTTGTATAGGAGTGTTGATTGTGGAACAATATAAATTTGATGTGATTCAGAGTAAAATGATTGTTGAAGCAATTGTAGAAGGTTATCGAGAATATATCGAACTACGAAAAGAGCGCAATGAAAAAATGAAAATAAGTTCTGCCTTTGCATGGACAAAAGGTAATTTTATTGAAAATAAAATTGCAGAAGCTTGCGTTGATCATAATATTTCCTACCATAAAGCAAAAGCTGGATTAACATGGGATTACCTACAATTTATTCATTTAGATACCCAAAAACTTTTTTTAATCAAAAATGCAGCATATTTTAATCAAGATAATTATTCACAAGCCTTACTACCAAACAAGAATAAAAGTCAACGTGGTAGACGAACCTATCTTCATGAGCTATCAAAAATAAACGAACATCTAGATTTTCCACCCACTCCTAAACAACAAGAAAGAACGGATGAACATAGTATACAGCTTTCATTATTTATTCCAGAGAACCAAATAAGAACAGAACTCACTCACCTTAAATCGTTATACACCGAGTTCCATATTCTTACTTACAGCATTGATGAAGCTTTCCAAATTTCTAATGTTATGCATTATTTACCGAACCCAAACAACAATATAGCATATGAAATAGAAGATCTCTCAGCCTATATTTCAGGGGCAGACATAACTAATGAAGAACGTTCCATTCTCGCACCCGATTTAGAATATGAAACAGACGCTGGCGCATACGATATTGGAATTATTGGAGATGAGGAAAGAAAATAGAATAACTTTATTTAAGTTAGGGGGAGCATGATGTTTATCGGTGAAAATTTGACTAACCTTCGTATCATGCATGGATATTCACGTAAACAGCTCTCTGAGATGTTAGATGTAACAGAACAGGCAGTTTGGCAATACGAGAATCAATACACTTCGCCTAAAATGAAGATTGTAAATGATTTGAAATCCATTTTTCACGTAAAAAGCAAATACTTTTATTATCAAGATGTGCTTAGTCAATATAAGAATCATAACAATATACCAGTCATGAACATTGCATATCGTTCCAAAATAATGAACAGCATTTCTAAAACGCAAACAGAAGCTAAACATATAGAGTTTTTAGATAGCTTTATTAATTATATAACAGCTAAGGTAACCTATCCTACGCAAAAAATGATTCAACTAAGGAATGAAGTGGTTGATTACGTAAATACATCTACCGAAGCCAGAGAAACACAAATTAAAACGGTAGCCAAGCTAGCAAGGGAACAACTTTGCCTACACGAAGAAACCAATGACAACCTTATGTTTTTAGTAGAAAAAAGTGGCGTGTTCATGTTTGAAAAAGCCATTGGTGAAGAAATGGACGCATATAGTTTATGGACTAAACAGGACCGTCCTTTCATCCTATTAGGCAATTTAAAGCGATCGGCTGTTCGGAGAAATTTCGATATTGCGCATGAGCTTGGTCACTTATTGCTTCATTACAGGGTTGAGTTTACCAATTTAGATCGAAAAGAGCATAAAGCGGTGGAAAATGAAGCCAATCAATTTGCAAGTGCTTTCCTCCTTCCTGAAGAATCGGTGTTAGCTGATATGAAAGCTATTTCCCACCGCACGAATCCAGACGCATACCTTGACCTAAAAAAGAAATGGAAAACATCATTACAAGTTTTAGGATATCGAGCTGCAAGTTTAGGAATATTAGATGCCAGAAATCATCGCAATTTCTATGCAGCACTTCATCGAAAAGGGTATTTACAAAGAGAGCCACTCGATGAGATTATACCTATTCAGAAACCGCAAAAAATGAAATCAATTATTGATTTAGTTGTCAAAAGAGGCATCATTGATATTTACGAAATGGGTGAAAAAGACTGGAAGGTAGACAACACTTTTTTCCACCGACTAACCGGTATTGAAGAGAGCTTTTTTAACCGTTTCACTACAAACAACAACGATTTTGAATTAATAAACGTGCCACACTTATCCTCTAATCATCATGAAAAGAATGGTTAAAAAAAGAGGTAAAACCCATGTATACCATAGGTTTTACCTCTTTTTCCATGGATGATGTTCTTACTCCTTCACGTGCTGAGATTTCTTGAGCTGTAAGAAGTCATTAAACCGAATCATTCGCTTATTAAAGTAATAAATTAACGGTAACGAAATGAGCACGATAGCGGCGCCGTAACTGTAAAACTGTATTTGATAGAATACATACATACCTCCAACGTATAAATTACCGATGACATAAATTGAAACAATAAGTATAGAGGAAATGACATACTTCGTGACAAACGAATAACGGCTGTTTGTCAGTACATTCACATGAACGAGAAAGGAAATCGTACAAGAAACTATTGCAATTACCGCACTATAAAAGTAATTTTCAACGCTTGTAAATAGCGACTGTCCCATCATTAATAGCACGACAGCCCTGATACAGACTCCGACCAATGCTGACACAATAAGTGCTTCCAAATAAAATTTTTTCATAGCACCTTACCTCATTCCTAAGAACTCTTTGAAATGTCCAACATAATTTTTGGATACTTCTACTTCTTTTTTTGACTGTTCAAATTTGAGAAGTAATCTACGATTGAACCACGGAATAATTCTCGTAACCGAATCAATATGCACAATAAACGATCTGCTTACCTTAATAAAACGATCACTTGGCAAACGCTCTTCCAATTGGTACAGTTTGTCTTTCAGTCGATACACCTCTGTTCCTGTATGACACCACACAGAGGAGTCAACCGCTTCAAAATAAAGAATGTCCTCGTGGTTAATGACATGGTACTCCTCATTGAGAAAGCCAACAATTTTTGACGTGGCGGTTTTCATAGAGAATAGCCGGACTACTTCCAATAAATCGTTTAGATGATTTGGATGGAAAACAATACACGGCATGAACCCATCATGCAATCCTTCCTCCACTATATACAAGTCGGCATTTCGATACACTTCTACCCCTAAGGATTTGAATTTTCCCAATAATTCCTCACGATTGTTGTTGTTACACACTAGGCCTAATCTCATTTGAACTCCTTATATTATTCGCCTTTTTTTCTATGAACGAACCGGATATATAGTATAGAAATCATTAATGCAATTATAATACACCAGACAACATATTTCCCCCACATGGAGTACAACGTCTTTGCACCTTCCATCGGTACATGCCCTCTCATTATCCAATGATCCGTCGTGAAATGATCCATTTGTGCTAACGTCTGACCTTTGTAATCCGTGATCATTGACATGCCATTTACTGTTTGCGTTACAACATTGGCCCCATTTTCTACTCCTCTGAAATTACCAACAATCGTATGGTAAGGAGAAATTTCTTTCCAATCCGCAGATGGAATAAATAACATATCGACCTCTTTCTCTCCTACTTGATTTACAATCGCAGGAAAATCTTTATCCCAGCAAATAATACCAGATAAGCGTCCATATTCCGTATCTACATATTGAATACTTTTATCCCCTTCAACCGTTTTCTCAATTAAATTACCACCATACTTGAAATGCTCTAAAGCAATATCACCAGCAGGGTCTATCATGTATAGAACATTTTCATTTGGTTCACCTTCAGCAGTAAATACGTAAGGCACCGTTACAATGTACACGCCCCATTCTTTCGCCACTGCACTTAATCTGTTTAAATAAGCCGTTTTCTGCGTATGATCAAGGAGAGCAACACCTTCTGAATGATGAATAATTTTAGCGCCCGCTTCCGCCTCGGCAATCGTCATTTCAATCAACTTATCTATATTTTCTTCCGTTTTCTCTAAAAAATCTCTATCTTGCTTCTCATGTAAATTAAATATTTCTAACAATGCCGTATCCGTTCTATCCAACGTATGAATGCCCGATACAGCTACTGTTTCTACCTCTTCAGTGAGCACGACACGTAACCCACCAAACGTTACTATCAACAGCAAAGCTGAACTAGTCAACAAAGTGACCTTTCTCCTTTTTCCTTTGCCAATGTCCAAACGAAGCCAATACACAATCGATGCCGTCCACATTATAATGAACGTAATCCCCGTAACACCTAACACAGATGCCACTTGCACCATCGGCAAGAAGCTATGTTGCGAATAACCAAGAATACCAAACGTTCCATACGGGTTGAAATATACATTCATATAGTCCAACAACGCATACGTACACGGCAAGATCAACGTCGCCACAAACGCATTCGTCTTTTGAAAACTCAGCTTCTGAAAAATAAACGGCAGCGCATAAAGAGAACCAGCTAGCGCCGGAATATACTCAAAGAATGGCATATCCAAACTCGGCAACATCTTATGAAAACTCAACTGATTACTCAACGCCGTGACAACCGTCAACGCAACAAGAGCCACCCTCACCGACAGCTTCTCAATCGCAAACAAGAATAAGACGGGAAATACCCAAGCCGCTGGCGCCAACAAAAACTTCCCATTGCTCAACATCATAAATAATCCACCTAGAACGAATAAAACAATTGCATCATATTTTCTCATCTCGATTGCTCCCTTCCCTTGTTACCACAAGTATAGGAGCACTCTTTACTTTCGACATTAAGAATACGGTAGAAAGGACAATACGAGGGGTGAGAAGGACGATATAAAGGGCGGAGATTGGGGCAGTATTAGAGGGAACGAATAATCAACCGTACCCGATTTTTTTAGGGTACGGTTGATTTAGATGTAACGCATATTTATCAAGATGCTGACCAGTGCTCTCTCATCGAATTAATAATTCATCCATTCCATGAAATCAAATTATTTAGGAATAGAAAAAGTGAGATTATCAATGACGGCATCGCCTTCATAGTAGTTCAAGTGCGGGTCACCAATGACAAAAAAGTCAGGGTAAGCAGAATCGGCAGGCCATTGTTCTACTTCATAGCTTCCATAATCCCCTTCGCTTGTAGCAGTGAAATTATACTCCCCGTCGTATTCTTCCTCCGTTTGGTTATAGTGCCATACGATGGTTTCATTCTCTGGGTCGTTAAACTTTTGTTCATATCGATACGTCTGTTCTTTTTCATCATGAAACATCTTGCCTGTAACTTCGATAACGTAGCGATCTTCATGTCGTTCAACAGCCATATGGTAGTGCCCGTCTCCGTCTAATTCCGCTGGATCAAGTTCAAATGCTGAGTAAATATTATCTGATTGCGACACACTACCGCATTCGCTATGAACTGTCATCGGCGGGTAAAGCAAGTTCTCATTGAAAAAATTCTGATGATAGGCATTCGTAAATCCAGCATAGACCGGTAAATGTGCACTTTCATCACTGTAATAATCATAGTTTTCACCTGTTGCAGTATTGCATATTTGTTTTTCTTGACCGTATGGCAAATCTTCCGTGCTATAACTATCAAAGACGACTTTGCGGTGGTTATGAATGAAAGCATTATTATGGGGAGCCGGATTGGCGTAATCCATAATCCCTAAATAATAAAAACCATTGGCTTGCTTAATGTCTTCTCCACTCGTCCACGGGAAACCGTCCAATTCTTCTTCCGTTTCTGTATAGCCATTGTACATTCCGTCGTACTCAATTGCACCTTCTGCATTGCGTCCCCCAAAATTGACGTTATGCAAATCGTATTCAATTCGGTATTCTTGCGGTAATTCCTCCGTGTTACGAACGAGGATGCCACCTTTGTATTCAGGCTCATTTAACGTAAGAACTTGGTTTCCTGTTCCATCATCCACAATTTCTGCGAATGGTTGTACAGCTTCTTCAGGTTGCTCGTTACTAGTATTAAAATCTCTAGCAGCTAGTTCTAGAGTGAGCCAATCATCTTCACCAAAAGGGATTTGTTGGCGATACAGCTTCATTTCATCTAGTTTTTCCTGAAATTCTGGCCCTTGACGTACATCGAAGTATTCGCCGTTGTCATCCATATGGTCTACATGCCATTGATTGTCTTCTCCACTTGTTAAATCATCGTGGATCCACTCGTTATCAAGCAGCTGTTGTGGCTCTTGTTCAAAGTCTTCTTCATAAACAATTTCCCACTCGATTTCTTCGCTAGTAGCTGTATCCTCTGTCGCATCTTGGCTCGACTTGGCATTTTTTTCTTCTTCCGTGCTTCCCTCTTCTCCTGTGCTGCACCCAGCAAGAGAAAGAATCATTACCGCAGATATAGCTGAAATACGCAAATATCTCTTCAATGCAATCGCTCCTTACATATAGTGGATTTGTTCTTTATACTTGCTCATCATCGTTTCATTATAGTCGTCGCCTCCATCTAGGTTGGCACTACGGAAGATAGGTACATCACTTCCAGATTGCTCTAGATGGGTAATAATTTGCAACACAATCGAATGAATGACAAAGCTACCGATGATTGTGGAAGTGGGAGCGACTTTTTGAGAAAGCGATTGAATAGAAACGGCCGCATCTCCCGGCTCTCCAAAGTTATCAATGACAAAATCACTGACTTCAAAGAGCCGTTTACCAGAGGAATGGCGCGACGTAACACTTTTGGAATACGTCAGATTGGTTAACGAGACTACTTTCATGCCTCGTTGCCTTGCCTCAATGGCAAGATCAACCGCTACGGGATTTCTCCCAGAAACAGAGTGAATAAAAATCACGTCACCAGCCTTAACCGGCTTAGAGTGTAAAAGAATTTGCCCGTAGCCTTCCAAGCGTTCGACTTTGGAAGTAAGCGTAACCGGCTCCACATTGAGCATCAATGCTGGACTAAAGATCGGATTAAATAGGGCAAATCCCCCCGCCCGGTAAAATGCGTCCTCCGCAACGATACCCGCGTGGGAGGCTCCAAAGAGATACAATGAGTTACCCTCTTTTACTGCTTTTACCATCAATTGAGCAACTTCATCTAGAAGCTGTTCTTGTTCCTCTAGAACTTGGCCAAGCAGTTGTTGAACTTTATCATAATATTGTTTGATATACGACATAGATGTGTTCCCCTTTATGGAAGGATTTTCAAAATGGTGTCACCGATAAATGACCAGAGGGAGAAATCGTTCCCGCCAAAAATGACAATCCAGTCGGATACAGTGCCACTTAATACGGGTACCGATATGCCCACAAGCAATACCATCACTACTCCAGCTGTTGCTGAGCCTGCAATTGCCCCTTTTAAACCGCCTGTTCCGTTACCAATAATCGCCGCTGTTCCAATTTCAAAGAAACAGGTAATGGTGAGCGGCACAATAACAAAGCCGAACACTCCTAGGCTTCCTGTAATAAAAATAGTGGCTACCGATGTAATCATGGATACAATAAATCCAATGAGAACCGCATTTGGTGCAAACGGGAATAGAATAGGCGCATCAAGAGCAGGAACCGCATTGGGGATCCACTTCTGTGAAATACCTTGAAATGCTGGAATAATTTCTGCAAGCATCATTCTTACCCCGAGTAGTAAAATGGTAAGCCCCGCACCGAAAAGAATCCCTTGCATAATGCTGAAAATGAAAATACTTTGATCTGCTCCAAAGGCAGTCGCAGCTGAATCAAAGCCAATAATAAGACTGACAATGAAGTAAACAAAAAACATAGTGATCGACGATGTAATGCTAATTTCTCTCAAAAATTCTAATGATTTAGGGAATTTAATATCTTCTGATGATTTACCTTTTGTGCCAAACAGCATACCGACCCACCCAGAAATTAACGACAAAATGGTTGTCGGATGGCCAATAATGAAATCATCAGAGCCCGTAACCTTGCGAACGAACGGCCGCAAAAGGGCAGGTGCTACGATAATATAAATAGCAGTCATGATGGCAGCAAACAAAATAATCTGTGTATTGCTTAAAGAATTTTCAACCCCTACTGCGACAAAAATGAACGGGAACCAGAATAACATGTGGCCAGTTAAAAAAACATGTTTGATTGGTGTAAATCTAGCCACAATTAAATTGATTGCAAAGGCAATTAACATCGCAAGACCAATTTCAGTCCCGTACTCACTTAAGACTGTATCTGATCCAAGAGCAGGTGCTACTTCTGACTCTGGAATGTCATACATTAAGTTAAATCCTTCTGTTAATGGTGCGATCGAGCCTGTTAAAATGTTCGTACCTTGCGTTAGTATGACGACACCTATAATGGTTTTTGTTGTTCCTGAAACAACGGAAGAGAAGTCTTTTTTCAAGAGCAGCAAACCAACCAAGGCAATGAGCCCTAAAAAGATAGCAGGCTCACGAATAATCTCGACCAAAAAGTTCATAAATGATTGCATAATTATAACCCCCTGTGCTAGTGAATGAATAAAACCAAACCGCCGCTATTTACGTACGATTGCTTCTTCCGCTTTTTCTTTAATTTCTGCTTTGTTCACAAAACTATTGATGATAACCACTGGAGCACTAACAGATTCCTTTAGCTTTTCCCCAAGTTCTTTGCTTGTGAAAATATAATCTGCAGGGGTACTTTGGGCAGAACCAACATCCCCTGTAAAGATATCGGCCTCCATATTTAAGTCCTTCATCACACCTTCCAAATTCATTTTTAATACCATGGAAGATCCTAAACCAAATCCACATACCGTCATAATTTTTAATTTACTCATTGATTAACACTCCTTCTATAGTAATTGATAAATTTCTTTTGCTGTTTTTGCTTGCCTTAGTTGCTCGACTTTCTGTTCGTCGATGAGTACACGTGACAGGCTCTCCATCATTTTTAAATGGGAATCTGCTTCTTTCGCAGAAAAGGAAAAAACTAAATCAACAGGGTCATTTTCCTCATGACCAAAGCTCACCGCCTCTTTTAATACGGCAAGGGAAATAGCATTCTCCCGTACTGCTTCACTCGGTCTTGCGTGGGCCATAGCAATACCAGGGCCGATGACAATGTAAGGGCCATTATCCTTCACCGATTGAATCATTTGCTTTACATATTCAGTGCTGACAGCGCCACTTTTTATAAGTAAATCACCTGATGCCTGAATGGCTTCTTCCCAATTCGCCACCTGAATACCAGTAATAATATGTTCTTGTTTTATTATTTCTTCTCTCACGTTTCTTCCTTACCTCCACTCTTCTTCGCCGATAACCGCTCTCTCACCTCAGGAGACTCTAAATAGCGGAACAGCTGAAGAAAATCTTGATTGTGCGCTTCCTTAATCGCTAGGACGATAACGATTTTTACTTTTTCGGGGTTAAATGAACCAAAATCGATCTCCTTATCAAAGACAGTCATACTAATGCCTTCCTTGATAACATTTTCTGGGCCAGCATGGACAAATGCAATTTTCGGAAGAAACACCATATATGTTCCATTTCTCTCAACAGACATAATCATCTCTTGAATGTACCCCTGGCGAATGTAACCTTTTTGCAAAAGTGGCTGAGCTGCAAGGGATACACTTTCTCTCCAATCACTTGTCTTCGCAAAGTGAACGGTTTCATCAAAAAGCGTTGGTTCAACAACTGGAGCAGCACTGGCGTACACTTGGTTAAAAAGCTCCAGCTGTTTGCGGTTAATGATTTTCTGAGCTTCATGTTGAATCGTTCGTTTATCATCATCATTCAAAAGTGGACTCACTCGAAAGATTTTCACTTGATTCCATAGCTTCATGTTAAGTTCCTGTGTGGTTAGGACAAAATCAACATCATGTTCCTCAAGTTCATGAGCAAGGTCTTCTGTGTTGACAACGCTTATTATTCGAAAACCTGGTTCCACCTGCGAAAGCTTCGTCGTCAAGATGGAGGAGGTGGCCAGACCTGTGGAGCATACAACAATGACTGTTGGTATAAATCGTCTGCTTTTGCTTCGGTCAAAACTAGCACTAATATGCATCGTAATAAAGGCAACTTCAGCTGCTAACAGCGGATACCCCATATCACAAGTAATTTGGTGGACCATTTCATAAATAGCCCGATACCTAACTTTAATTTCTTCAGTATAAGGGTTGTCAATTTCCACCCCTTGCTCACTTCGAAGAATCGCCGATTTGATATGGTACGTCAAATCGTTCATCAATTTTTCATCTGTGGTCAAGTCGACTTGCAAAACAGCAGAGATTCGTTTAACAAGATACGTACTAAATGTTTTCTCCTTGTCGTAATTCCCCCATTGAATAGCGTTCTTCTTATAAGAAACGACTTTTGCTTGATCAAAGAGATTATCTAGAAAGGCACTCTCATGCTCAAGCACACGACTATCGTCAATCGTACACGTGAGAAATTCTCTCACTTTTCCAAGATAATAAGCCTTTTTGTCCCTTTGATTCTGCGGCACAAAAACGTAATGACCATTTAAAATATGGTTATACCACCACCCTAGAAAAATATAGAGAACTTGGAGGGAATTTTCACTATAATAAACTCCACGCTCCTCCTGGCATGAATCGAGCCACTGCAAGAGCAGCTCATTGCCTTCGTGTTCTTCAAGCGTAAGCCACCCTTTCGCTTTTTCAAGATCGACTTGTACATCCGTAAGAAGATGATAGAGTGCCCGCCGCAAGCTACGTTCTGTTCCATTTACCCGAAACCCTCTTCTCGCTAATCTCGTTAGTTGTAAATCGAAACGATCCAACATTTCTTCTACTTCGGGAAGATATTTCTGAATGCTTGAGCGACTTAAGTGAAATTCGTCAGCCAATTGCTGAATTGTGACTGTTTCCCGCATCACCACAAACAAGCTGATCATCGTAAGCTGTATACACTTGTCAAATGTAATCTGATTACCTTCCGCAATGGAGAGCAAAATAGAACGTTTTTCTTCACTAACGTGTAATAGTACACCTTTACCAGGCACTCTAGTAAGCGTAATATCCATATCCTTTAATATGGCATCCATCGCATCTAGATCATAGCGAATTGTTCTTCCGCTTACATTTTGCCACTTTGCTAGAAACGCAACTGTGACATACTGATTGCTATCTAAAAGCTTTGCTAGTAACATCTTTTGTCTGGACGAAAACATATACTCACCCTCTCTGTTATTATATATTCGTCCCGATTCATGTTAAAGACTGATATATATCACAGCTGTGGCAATATAATATTTTAAAGGTAAGTGTCAAATAGCCCACACCTATCATTCAGGTCTGGGCTATTTGACGCTTACTTTTCTTTACGGCACCAAGCAGCCATACTAAGGCCGCTTTCGCACCATTGATCCATTCTTGTCTCCCATTCTAACTGTTTATCTGACATAAAAAGCCTCCTTCGAGAATTAATCTATGAAGATTATCTCATCTGGAGGCGAAGTTGCATATGTGTGTAGTATTTGACGCTTACTTTCATTTCACAATAGAGTGTAGAAATACATTTGGTAATCAATCACCATTCAAATATAGTACCGGGCATGAGTAGTATTATGGACAGTATTATAATAATTACTCCTACAACAATATAGACTATCTTTATTTTCTTCGTTCCATCATTTTTAAACAATCCTCTCACTAATAATACTATTCCAATAAACATCAATAAAAAGTAGTATAACCCCATTATTATCACCTCCCTATTAATTTTCCGAAAAATACCTCCCCATTACAACAGTTTTTTCATTGTTTTACAGTGGTAGTCAAATTGAATTTGTTTTCTTAGTTGAGTCTCTCTTTATTAATATCCCAGTAGCACATACTAAACAAATGATATAGAAACAAATGAATACAAACTTTAATCTCAATTCAGGATACAATGAGACCTGATCAAATATAAAAACATGCGGCCATGGCATAAATTCCCCTAATGTAGCCATTTCAATTACCACATATGTTAATAAAACTGTTAACGAAAACTCTATATGTTTGATTGTTATAATTAAAGTTGTACTAAAGAAAATAAAAAGAATACTAAGTAAAAAAAAGTGTATGATGTTTATCGGCCATATTAGATTAATATCGTACTTTATTGAAAAAACTAAGCACCAGATTATTACTCCAAAAAAGTGCAATAAGAGATAACGTACTATATCCAAAGGGAGGTTTAAAGTGTAATATGGCATAAGACTCTCACTAGCGCCATCTTCATACAACTCTTTTAATCTAAACATAATACCAAACCCTATGAATGGTACATAGAAGCCTTGAAACATAATAATACTATTATAGATACTCGATTGATCTATAGGTACTTGTAATATTAGATATATAACGGAAATAACCCACATAACTAACGGAAAAAACCAAATTACACCAGTGTTTTTTAAATCAAATTTGAATAATAAAAGAATTTTTACTAATTTGTTTTTCATATTTTATGCTCCCTTATTACACTTAAATAACCATCTAATAATCTGGGAGTTGCAATTTCATAGCTACTACTATTTATTGAGGTGGAAGAGTAAACTCTAACATTTACATTTTTCCCCTCCTCAGTTAGAGAAATAACGTCTTGATCTAATATGAATTTACTTAATTCCTCTAATGGTATTTGCGCAGTCCATATTTTTTGCTCAGCAGCTTGTTTCAATTTCTCTGGTGTTCCTTCAAATAATAACTTTCCTTCCTTTAAAATGCCTATCCTTGTCGCAAGGAATTCAATATCTTCAATAATATGTGAGGATATAACAATTACATGATTATCCCCAAGGTGTTTCAGTAAATTTCTAAAACGAATTCTTTCTTCTATATCTAACCCGGCAGTCGGTTCATCAAAAAGTAAAATGCTTGGTTCATCAAGTAATAATTGTGCAATACCTACTCGTTTACGTAGCCCTCCAGATAATTGTGACATTTTTTTACCCTTATGTTCTAGTAAATTTACTTCTTTTAGAGAATTGTATACCTTTTGTTCTCTTACGTTTTTATCTAGTATTCCTTTAAGGAGTGCTATGTGATCTAAAGCCTCATTTACCGTTACTTTAGGATAAATCATAAAATCTTGAGGGAGGTATGCTGTATGCTTATTTTGTTTTAAATACTTCCCTTTTGTATAATCTTCCCCATTAATCGAAATTCGTCCACTACTCATAGACGTAAGTCCAGATATAATTTTCATTAGGGTTGTTTTACCTGCACCGTTAGGACCAATTAATCCATAAATTCCATCCATTTTTATGTTTATATCTCTTAAAATCTCTTTTTTCTTTGTACGTTTAGTTAAACCAGAAATTTCAATCATTAAACCTGCTCCCTTATAAAACTTTCTATGAAAATTACAGCCTCTTCCCAATTGTTAATTTCTTCAAAGTTATCATACCATTCTATAAGAAACTCCTTTTTTTGATCTTGAGTCATCTGAACAAATTTTTCGTAAAATATATCTATTCCTAATTCGTAAATATCATCATACCTAGCAACTGGTCTTGATGGCGTTAAATCAAATGAAGAGTTAACATAGTTAGAACTGCTAAACGTTATTTCATCTAGTAAAAATGAATTTAGCATTTCATTAAAAGCTTCCATTAGCCCCCTATCCAAATTAAAGGATTCTCTATTGTTCCATAACAATCCATTGATATATACTTCTGGTATTTCATGAGTCGAATCGCTTAATTCAAGTAAGGTTGTATGATGAATAAGCAGATGATTTTTGTTTTGAAAAGAATCATATTTTAAATGTGGGCTTAGGATTAAAATATCCTTTGGTAGTTTTACATTTTCTAAGCTAAACATTTCAGTTAAAAATAAATGTGTTTTTACTAAATCATCATAATAGCCCGACCAACTATTATCTATATTTGGCCATGATTTGGGAACTATTATATTGTTATCTTTGATGGTGTTTTCTCGTATCTCACCTGCAATTAATGTAAGCCCTTTATCTTGTTTACCAAAGTGCTTATCTCCTGTTTCGTCAGATAAACTTGTATAATATTCAATATCTCCATTAAATAATAACTTATAGTCTGCAGGTTGTTTATTGCTAACCAAAATTATTTCTTCATTCGTGTCCTGATCATACATTAACTGTGGATGTTGTGACTTACTGGGCAACCAATTAATATAATAAGGTAAAAATAAATAAGATTTAGATGCTGGTAATAAAGATGAATCTTCCATCACATATTCAAATACTAATTCTTCTGTCGGGTTACTAATAAATACAAAATCACCATTTTGAGTGAAATTAATATCTTGATTATAATGGTTTTTAACTCTTTCTACGTTCATGGAGTGATAAAGTGAAAATGCTAATTCATCAGGCGGGTTTTCATAGATATTCAATTCAAGTTTGACATTGACCTGGGGTTTTTTTTTCATCGAAATTTCTATATCATAATTTTTTATATCGTAAGCAAGTAAGTCGTCACTTATAGAAGGAGACTCTTGTTGAGAATACTTAGCTTCATTAATTATTTGATTATAATTAAATACAGGATTTTTTCCCGTGAGTGCAAACGGATAGATAGTAAAACTTAGAAATAGAAGACATGCCACAATAATCACATTTAGAATTTTGGCTTTTCTAGCATAGGAGGCTTTCATTAATGAGAAAATAATTAATGAACATAGTATTAAACACCAAAAAATATTACTAATCAATATCGAATTACTCATATTATATCCAACAATATCACGATATACATCATCAGTATTTAAGGGTGTTAATAATAACAAATAGCCGGCATCGCCTTCATCTAAAGAACTAAAAAAGTCATAGAAAAAAATGGCGTTCATAGGACCAACCAATACCCATATTATTAATATAAAAATAAGAGTTATGTTTCTTCTTCCAAAAGTTATTGCCAAAAGGACACCAATCAAAAATGAGAGAATAGATGGGGCACACCAATAAATAAAAATATAGTTTAATGTTTCTATATAAAATGAAGAGAAAGCAATATTGGAATAATAAAAATATAAAAATATAATTACTATCTGAAAAAAAGTAAAGAAGAATAGAAAAAGAAAATGGTTCATAAACATAGCTGCTAATCTAATATAAGTAATTTTTAAAGAACCTACAAATAATTGGCTGGCACCATACCTGTACTCATTAGAGAGAAATATGTAAAAGAAAACCATAAAACTTAAAAAGACTACATGTATAATTATAGTCATTTCACCTATAAAGTTTCCAAAGTCATTATAGTTAAATTCACTATTAATGTTTATTATTACTCTAATTATAAGCATTAGTAGTAGGAATATATGTGTTCCAATGTAAATTGGAGATTTTATCATTTGTTTCGCATAGAACAAAGAAATTCTTCCGAACAGCCTCATTGTTAACACTCATTTCATAATTTATTGAATTTTTGTTTTAAGAATAACCACATGGAATCAAATTTTATAAACTCGACTTCATGTGGTTTATAAATAACATTAAACAAAATGGATTTTCTTTCATCTTACAATCCAATCTAGAAACGAATCTTAGCCTCTCCATAAACCCCTGTAGATCCAGTTTGTGCATTAGCTTGTGCATAATATTTCGAGCCAGAATTAGCACTAAAATTTGTAGACCTACTTTTTCCTGGGTAAGCAATTATAGAAGCTGCCGTTGAATCCGGCCAATAATTAATAGATCTCTTTGCATAACCTTTAACATAATAATTTGGCCCACCAGATACCACAGATAAAGAACCATTTGATTTAGTGGCTGTTATCTTACTGCTCGTATCTGAAGTCTTGCCTGGATAAATGTGTGCCGTAGCTGTAGCCGCATATACAGTATTTACAGTAAATAATAGAGTAAAGACTAATACTAGAGTAGCAAGTAGGATTTTCTTTTTATTATTTACAACCTCTGTTAACATTTTCTCACCTCCCTTCAAGATTTACTATTCTTTAAATTTAATTATTATTAATAATAGAATTATATAAATCATGTAAAATAATTTGTCTGTTGTCCTCACTTAGTTTTTGAAAATTTTGTAATTCTTGTGGTAATAGGGTATTGATTTTATTTAGTATCTCCTGATTTAATATGTAACCTTCATTTTCTGCAAAATGGATGGTAACCAATCCAGAGAATATTTTAGAATCTTCAAAATTAGCACTATTTACATTTTCTCTAATTAAAGCAAAAGGAGTTGCAAATAGCGTTTTACTATAAATATGCTCTGATAAATTTTTATCTTTTATATTTATAAATGGATTTATAAAAACTATATCTTGATCATTATTTAACCTTACATCATTTAAACTTAATATAGGACTATCTTCAAATCTTGGGAAAAAAACTACTGATTTTGGCTTGAGAGTATAAGAAGTGTCAAATTCTTTGTTAAAAAAATCTACTATTTCACTTCTGATTTCCGTATAATAATAATTTGGATTCTTAGCATTTCCAGCCCAAGTTTTAGGTATATGATATGTGACATCAGATACCTTGTCACTGATAAAATCACCTTTAATTATTGAAAAACAATCATGAGATTCTTGTACTATTATACTTGTTAAATCGACCTGAAAATTTTTAATACCTACACATTCATTTTCAAATGGTTGATAATCTAAAGAGTTTTCATTAAAAACGTAATCTTCGGTAGAACTGTTAGTGGGTAACCATCTAAAAAAGTATGGTAAAAAAACATAATTTTCATTTACAGGGTTTAACGCAGTTCCTACCCCTTCATAATTAAACACTAACTCCTGTTCTTGCATACTATTAAGTGTAACTGTTACTTCATTACCTGTTTGTTGAAATGACAATTGATTGTTATCGGAAAATATCGTAGACACTTTAAATGCCTTATTTAAATAAAAAGTTATATTTTCATTCTGGATGTCCTTAACCCAAATATGTACCACAAAATTGATAGGGGAATCTTTTAATATATTTACTTCATAATTTTCGATATTATAACTTTTTTCAGATGTGTCATTAGCATAATCTTCAATATCTAGGTCGTCCACATACATAATGTTGTCTACAAAATCACTTGTATAATAATATTTTAAATTTTCATTCGAGTAAACACTTGATGTAATGTAAGCGTCAAATAGCCCACACCTATCAT
>NZ_AVPG01000015.1 GCF_000775615.1 Pontibacillus litoralis JSM 072002 | reverse complement strand
CCATGAACTACTTTAATACGTATGAAACACGATTTGTGTTTGAGCAAGTGGCTTCAAATAATAATAACAGTGACACCAATACTGATGGTACACCTATAACTACTGATAAAAACAACTCAAATGACAACGCACTGAACTTTAATAGAGATGCAGATCAGCAAAAAGGAGCTTCTGATGATAAGAAAGACCATTCATCCACCCCTAACAACACAGTAGATAATGTGAAAACGGCCGATACTTCTAACATCGGATGGTACATTGTTTTAATGATGGGTTCCTTACTCATTATTGGCAGAAAACACTTTACTACATCTGCACAATAACTAGAAATAGCTTCATAGTCTTGGTACATCATTAGTGCCAAGACTATGCTTCATGAAAGAGGTGAGAGTTATGATGAAGCAATTACTTATATGGTTTCTAACTTGCATGACTACTACTATACTCCTTGTTGGTTGTACGACCGAAGGAAAGCAAACAAAGGAAAGCAAACAAACACAAGAACAGACTCAGGAAGATAATTATAGAATCGTCTCTACTACAGTAGCCATTACGGAAGTATTAGATGCATTGGAAATAAATATTGTCGGAAAACCAACAAGCTATAAAACATTACCAGAGCGTTATGACAATGTTGAAGAAATTGGCAATCCCAAAAAACCTGATATGGAAATAGTTCGCTCATTAGATCCAACACACCTTTTAAGTGTAACAACGATCGAAGACATGGTAGAACCTGTATTAGAAGGGTCAGAAATTGAAGGTACTTACCTTGACTTTTCAAGTATTGAAGGCATGCAAGACTCCATTCTACAATTAGGAGAAACGTTTAATCGTGAACAACAAGCTACGAAACTATTTGCTAGATATGATAAGAAAAAAGCAGAAATACAGACGTTAATTAAGGATGAGAAATCACCTAAAGTTCTTATTCTCATGGGGGTTCCAGGCAGTTATTTAGTTGCTACGGAACATTCCTATATAGGAGATCTTGTTAAATTAGCTGGTGGTACAAATGTAATACAAGGCGATGAGCGAGAATATTTAGCTTCTAATACCGAGTATCTACACCGAGTAAAGCCTGATGTTATTCTACGAGCACCTCATGGCTTTCCTGAACAGGTAAAAGAAATGTTTAATAAAGAATTTAAAGAGAATGACATTTGGAAACACTTTAAAGCGGTGCAAAATGATCGTGTATATGACTTAGAGGAAAAAATTTTTGGTATTACAGCAGGGATTCGCGCAGATGAAGCATTAGATGAATTAGTTAACATGCTCTATCCTAATTTAAACGAATAAAGGGCGTTACATATAATGAAGAATATAATGAGTTTTATCGTAGTAATTGTTCTGTTGATTATAGCCATTTATTTATCAGTAACGAGCGGAAGTATCACGATTAGCTTTGGTGAGCTATTAAATGGATTATTTATAGGCGAAAGCGAAAAAGTCGAAATCATTAAAGACTTACGGTTTCCAAGAGTTATTTTAGCTTTATGTGCAGGAGCATCGTTAGCCGTTTCGGGTGTTCTTCTCCAAGCAGTAATGCGAAACCCACTCGCTGACGCTGGTGTTATTGGTATTACTTCTGGAGCAAGCTTTATAAAACTACTATCTATTATTTTGTTTCCACAATTATTTTTCTTTTCCACTCTTTTCGCTTTTATTGGTGGACTGTTCGCATGTTTTCTCGTATTCTCGCTTTCATGGAAGAATGAGGTGAGTCCTGTTCGGATTATTTTGGTAGGTATTGCGGTAAATGCCATGTTTACAGGGTTAGTGCAAGCATTAAAAGGAACACCGGCTGCTATGACCGAGATGGATATTGGTTTCGCTATGAAAACGTGGAATGATGTGGAAACTTTACTAACGTATAGCATTATTGGGCTATTCATTTCACTATTCTTAGCTCAATCTTGCAATATTTTGCTTTTGCAAGACAAAACAGCTAAAAATATTGGCTTTAACGTATCTTTCGCACGAGTGTTTATTTCAATAGTCGCCGTCTACTTAGCGAGTATATCAACCGCAGTCGTCGGAAGTATTGCTTTCGTCGGATTATTAGTACCGCACACTGCTAGAATCTTTGTAGGTTCTGATCATAAAACTCTTATTCCTTTCTCGATGCTAGCAGGAGCATTACTTATTTTGACTGCCGATACCATAGGGCGTTCTCTGTTTGCTCCAACAGAAATATCCGCTGCCGTCATTATGTCCATTATTGGTGGTCCATTCTTCATACTAATGCTTAGAAAGAGTGATCGAATATATGGAAATTAACAAAGTGTCCTTTTCCTATCAAGCAAAGAAGAAAACACTAAAAAACATTAACTGTACTATTGAAAAAGGAAAAGTCACATCCATAATAGGGCCAAATGGTTGTGGCAAATCAACTTTATTAAACATGATGAACAAGCAATTATCTCCTACAGATGGAAATGTCCTACTTAATGGAAAAAACATCTCACAATACAAATTAAAAGCGTTTGCCAAAAAGGTCGCAGTAGTGTATCAACGGAATGAAGTACCTAATGAACTATCAGTTGAACAACTTGTACGTTTTGGTAGACTACCATATAAAACTATGTTCGCTAAACCAAGTAAAGAGGAGGAGGAAGAAGTCTATAAAGCTTTAGAGTGGACAAAGTTATTAAATAAAAAAAACGATAAAGTATCTAGCCTTTCTGGAGGAGAACAACAGAGAGTATGGATTGCAATGGCGATTGCCCAACGTACATCTATTCTTTTCTTAGATGAACCTACAACGTATTTAGATCTGTTTCATCAATATGAAGTATTGCAATTAGTTCAAAAATTAAACGAAGATGAGGGCTTAACTATTGCAATGGTACTTCATGATATAAATCAGGCCATCCAATTCAGTGACTACCTAATTATTATGAAAGATGGTGAAATATTCGCTGAAGGTAGTCCATCAGAAATCATAACAGAACAACTAATAAAGAAGATTTACGGAATTGATGTGAAGGTATTTGAAAACAGCGAAACAGGGCTTTATGTCATTCCAGTTAGCGTGAATACAGAGGTTAAATCTGTTTAGGAGAGATTAGAAGTATGCAAAAAGAACAACACACAAATAAAGACAAGAGAAGACTCTCCTTTGGACATTTCATTAACTTCATTTGTCTAGGGGTGTTTCTATATGCTGCCTTTCAAATTGGTGACACTCTTTATCAATACTGGCAAAATCGCAATACATTAGCACAAGCGCAACAAATATATCATGAGCAACCAACAGAAACAATTACAAAATCCAACAAAGGAACGGTCGTTCAAATTAGAGAGCAATTTAACAGTCTTCATCAAATCAATAAAGATATTATTGGCTGGATTTCTATTGATGACACAAGCATCGATTACCCTATTTTACAAGCTGAAAACAATGATTATTACTTATATCGCAACTATGAGAGAGATAATACCATTGCAGGAAGTATCTTCATGGACTACCGTAACAATGTGCTAACACATGATCGTAATACCGTTATATACGGACACAATATGAAAGATGGATCCATGTTCGGATCGTTAGACAAATACATGAATGAAGATTTTTTTCGTAGTCACAACACTATACAATATGATACGGTTTATGGAAAATATAACATTGAAATTGTAAGTGCATATGAAACAACTACAGATGAGTATTATATTCAAACCGATTTTCATTCTGATGAAGAATATTTACAATTTGTTCAAGGCATCAAAGAAAAATCTTTATATGAAACAGATACCAATATCTCCGCCGAAGATAAACTCGTTACTCTTTCAACATGCGACTCACAATTTCATTATGATAAAGGGAGGTTTGTTGTTATTGGTAAATTCGTTGAACAACCATAAGTATGGAGGGTGCAATACATGTTAAAAAAGTATATTCTATTAACAATTGGATTCGGTTCCTTAAGTGCAGGCTTTGCAGGTGTCTATGTTCCATTACTGCCAACCACACCGTTTGTTTTATTGTCCCTTTTTTGTTTTTCTAAGAGTTCCGATAAATTTCATACTTGGTTAGTGTCAACGAATATTTACAAGAAATATGTCCAAGAATTCCAAAGAACTCGATCTGTACCGATGAGGAGTAAAATTAACATTATCATCTTTCTATATCTATCTGTCGGCATATCCATTTATTTCATCGAAAACATGTATATCCAATTGGGATTGGTCGCCATGTTAATCTTACAAACATTAGTATTTTTTTTATTCGTTCCTACTAGAAAGTTAGATAAAAAGAAGAAGGTTGGTATATAACCTGCTTCTTTTTATCATTTATTTCTTTCCTTACAAAATTTGAATGGCTTGTTCTGGAAAATCAGTAATTATGGCATCCACTTTCATTTCACACAACTCCTTCATTTCCTTTTCTATATTGACGGTAAACACTCTTATAGCTTGTCTATATTTTTTAGCTTGAATAATGTAACCAGAACTTACAAATTGTTTAGGGGCATGTATGGCAGTTGCATGACATTCAATAGCCTGCTTCCACGGTTCTCTAAGTGGTCGTTCATATAAAATAGCCGTTTCTAACTCTGGCGCAAGTCGATGTACAACGGTTAAACTTTCATGAAAAAAAGACGATAAAACGACTTGCTTTTCCATATGATAATCTCTCACCTTTTGTACGACTAATTTTTCCATCCCCTCATAACGAATACGATCATTTTTCAATTCAATATTGATCATTACATTTGTATCCTTACATATCGTTAACACATTATTCAATGTAGGAATCTGTTCATTGGAAAAGGCAGGATCAAACCAACTACCTGCATCAAGAGTTGCTAACTGAGCATACGTCATGTCACAGATCCATCCCTCTCCATTCGTCGTTCTGTCTACTTGCTCATCATGGATAACCACTACTTCCCCATCTTTAGTCATTTGTACATCTAATTCAATACCATCCGCCCCACATTGAATGGCTGCTCTGAATGCTGCCAACGTATTTTCTGGATGGGTACCACTACTTCCCCGATGTGCATACACATATGTTTGCTTCATAATTTTACACCCTCTACTTATACTTATCTTGATGTTTCCATAAAAAAATACCACCCCATCATGTCGATAGGATGGTGACATCGTTATTATTTGTTCGAACGTTCCGCAACTTCAATAGCACGGTCTGTTTGTTTTGCTGCTTCATCTAAAGCTGCTTGAGGATCTTCTCCTTCGTATAACTTCTCAAGTGCTGTTACAACTTGTTTTCTAGACTCAGGAAAAACAGAAATAAGCGCTCCTTGTGTTGCCTTCGTTGATGTTGTATCTTGTAATTGGTTTACAGTTACTTTCAGTTGTGGATACTTTTCATATTCTTTTTGCACAATCTGCTCATCATACGCCGTTGGATTGATTGCGAAATATCCCGTTTCAACGTGCCATTTAGCTTGTACTTCTGGAGTTTGTAAATATTTCATGAATTCCCAGGCTGCTTCTTGTTCCGCTTTTTCGATGCCACTGGACATCCATAGAGAAGCACCGCCAATTGCTACACCTTGAGGATCCACTTCATCTGGATGTGGAATATATGCAACACCAACTTCAAATGGAGCATTGTCTACAATACCTCGAACACCAGCCGAAGAATCTAAATACATAGCTGTTTTTTCTGCTTGGAACGCTGCACGAATATCATCCCAATTAGATCCAAAGTTTCCGTAAGTTCCAGCTTCATTCATTTCATTTAACCAGTTAAACACACGTTGCCCTTCTTCACCATTAAATGTTGCTTTCGTCGGTTCCCCAGAGCGACCATTTTCTTGATCTACATAATACCCACCTTGCGTGTAAACAAGTTGCTCAAAGAACCATCCATTGTTAAGCATCGAAAAACCTGCGCGTTCTACATTTTCACCATCTTTTTTCGTTAACTTCTCTGCTGCTTCTTTTATTTCATTAAACGTGCGTGGTGGTTTATCTGCCTCTAAACCAACTTCAGCAAATGCGTCTTTATTATAAATTAATACAGGTGTTGATGAATTAAATGGCATCGAGTACATTGTATCATCTACTGTGTAGTAGTTAATAATATTTTCCTCTAATTGAGAAATATCATAGTTATCTTCGTCAATAAACGTTTGTACAGGCTCAACGAAACCACTATCAATCATATATTTCGTTCCAATTTCATACGTTTGCACGATTGTCGGGGCATCCTTTGAACCTCCAACACTCCGAAACTTCGTAATGGATTCATCATAGGTTCCTTGATATTGTGGATTCACCTCAATACCTGGGTTTTCTTTATTGAATTCTTCTACGATTTCTTCAAGCGTTACTTGAGTATCCCCACCCATGGCATGCCAGAAAACAACTTCTGTTACTTCACCGTCTTCTTTCGTTTCCTCTGTTTGTTCTGTAGTTTCTTCCTTCGATGCCGCATCACCTTCCTCTTGCTTTGCATCTCCATTACTACATGCACCTAATACGAGAATGAACATAGCTAATAACCACATGGATAGCGTTTGTCTCAATTTCATTTCAATCCACCCCTGTTTTTTAGAAAATATTATTTAATAGCACCTTGCGTCAAACCTTTTTGCAATTGTTTTTGACCTGCAAATAACAATACTAATGTCGGAATAACAACAACAATTACTCCTGCCATAACCACCCCCCAATCCGTTGCAATTTCTTCTGCTTGTAATTGCTTCAAGCCGATTTGAACTGTGCGTACCGATTCATTATTTGTAACAAGCAATGGCCATAAGTACATATTCCATGTTGTTAAGAACCCGTAAGCACCTAATGTGACTAAACTCGTTTTTGATACTGGTAAAACGACTTTATAGAAAAACTGAAAGCGACTAAGCCCTGCAATTTGCGAAGCTTCTTGAAGTTCTTTCGGAATAGTCTTGAAATGCTGTCGCAATAAAAAGGTTCCAAATGCCATTGCAAAGAATGGAATCGTTAAACCGAAGTAACGATTAATCCAACCAAACTGTTGAATCGTCATAAAGTTCGGAATCATTGTCGCTTCCCATGGTATCATCATCGTTGATATAAATAAGAAGAACAGAGCATTTCGTCCTTTAAATTGGATAAATACAAATGCGTATGCTGCTAAACTACTTACAATTAATTGACCAATCGTAACCGAGATGGAGACGATAAAACTATTCATTAAATAATGCAGAAGGGGTAATTTATCAAATGCGTCTTGGTAATTACGTAACGTTAATTCACTCGGAAATAACTTCCCAGCCATCACTTCTTCACTGGACATAAAGCTTACCATGAACGCGTAAAATGTCGGGAAGAACATTACCACTGCTGAAATCATTAATAAAATATAAAACGTCCACTTTTTTCCTCTTGTCATCATTGGTAATGCACCTTCTTTTCCCCGAACTTAAATTGTAAAATCGTGACGACTAATATACAGAGAAAGAGTACAACAGACTGAGCACTAGCTGGTCCAAATTGATAATTAATAAAGGCTTCCCGATAAATGGAATACACTATTAAATTCGTAGATTCTGCTGGACCACCTTGCGTAAGAATATCCACTTGACCAAACGTTTGAAATGCGTTGATTAATGATACCGTTATAATAAAGAACATGGTAGGTGAGAGCATTGGTAACGTAATTCGCTTTAATTGATACCAATACCCCGCTCCTTCTATGTTGGCATTCTCATATAAATATTCGTCTATATTTTGCAATCCGCCAAGAATAATAAGGAAAGCAAAACCTGTGTTCATCCATATAGTTGTAATGGATACAGAAATAATTGCCCAACTCGGATCTAACAACCATTCTACTTGTGGTAAATGGAATGTCGCCAAAAACTGATTGAATGCCCCTATACTTGGATGAAATAAAAACAACCAAATAACAGAAGATGCAGCTACTGACATTCCCATATTAGAAGCAAAAATCGTCCGGAAAAAACCAATACCTTTTAACTTTTCGTTGGCTAAAAGTGCCAAAAACAATGCTAGAAGTACACCGAACGGCACGGTAATGAGCACAAATATGAAAGTCGCAATTATACTTTTTCGAAAGCTTTCCGATTGGAAAATATAAGCATAGTTTTCCAATCCAACAAATAAGGACGGAAACCCTTCATAATCTGTTAAGAAAAAGCTAAGATAGACAGTCTTCATCATCGGATAAAAAACAAAAACAGAAAACAGCAAAAATGATGGAAATAAATATAACATCGCTACCCTAAAGTTTTTAGAACGTTTCCAAAAGCCTGATGGATTAACATTAGCCATCGGTGTTGTTGTTTTTTGTGGTACAGGCTGACCATTCATGCTATATCACCTCATGTTCAAATACATGTAGGTCACTAACTTTAGGCGATTTAATCAACTCATTGCTCTCTTTATCAAAGACACTAATAGCATCGTAAGATATCTCCAATGGAATTCGATCTCCTATTTGCACTCGCCATTGCCCGCTCCATTTAGCCATCCATTCTCCTGCTCCTAATTTAAACGCAATGACTGTTTCATTCCCTAACACTTCCACATTTACAACTTCTACAATGTTTCGTCTTTTATCTTCTATTTCTTTAGATGCAAATGAAATGTGTTCTGGGCGAATTCCAACTTGAATTATTTCTTTATTTGCCAATTGACTATCCATTATGTCTATTGGCTTTATACCTTCTATATGAATTTGATTATGAGCGACAGTAGCATCAACTACATTCATGGGCGGTGAGCCTATAAACGTAGCCACAAAAGGATTTGCTGGATGATTATAAATATCTAATGGATGACCAACTTGCTGCACCTCCCCTTTGTTCAGCACCATAATTCGATCTCCCATTGTCATTGCTTCCATTTGATCATGAGTTACATAAATCATTGTAATACCTAATTTACGTTGAATTTGACGTATTTCTGCTCGCATATGTGCCCTTAATTTAGCGTCAAGATTAGATAATGGTTCATCCATTAAACAAACAGGAGATTCATTCACGATAGCACGTGCTAACGCAACACGTTGACGTTGCCCCCCCGATAAATGGCGAGGTTTGCGATTTAAATAGTCTGATAACCCAAGCATAGCTGCTACTTCTTCACAACGTCTTTTTCTTTCTTCCTTTGGCACTTTTTTCACATGTAATCCGAATACGATATTATCTTTAACGGTAAGATGAGGATATAGCGCATAGTTTTGAAACACCATGGATAAATTACGTTCACTTGGCATTAAGCTGTTTGCAACCTGATCCCCAATAAGTAATTGACCGCCCGTTATAGACTCTAATCCTGCAATCATTCTTAAAATCGTACTCTTTCCACAGCCAGAAGGGCCAACTAATATAAAAAATTCCCCAGGATTAATGGTGACATTTACGTTTGTAACGACTTGTGGTGGACCATCATACGATTTACAAACGTTACGTAATTCTACTTTTTTCATCTTTTTTCACTTCCCATCATTTCAATGTATTGCTTCTTCCATAGCTTCGGATTACTTGTAGAGACAGCCGAAGCACCATGTTCAAGAGCTATTCTCATTTCACTAGGTTCAGATATTAAGCCACCTGTCACAATTGGGATGTCTGTTTGTTGCTTTAACTTAGACACCATACTAGGTATAATTCCGGGCATCACTTCTACCGCATCAGGATTCGTCTTCTCTATCGAATCCATCCCATATTTGACAGCATCTGAATCTACTAAAAACAATCGTTGAATCGTCGATAAGTTGAACTTTTTCGCCTTTACAATCATGTTGCTCTTTGTCGTTATAATGCCGGTTGGATTAATGAAACGAGCAACAAACTTTAAACCTTCTACATCATGACTTATCCCTTGAATTTTATCTAAATGGACATATACTAGCTTGTTATAATTCCTTAAATGCTCTACGTACCTTCCTAATATACTAATATTTCCATCTAATAAAAAAGCAATCTTAATATTTGTTTTAATGAACTCATCCATAGCTTTAGGGTTCTTAATGGAAGCAATTAATGGATCCGACTGAAGATGTTCCGTAATAATAAATGGCTTCTTCAATACACTAACCTCCTATGTATGAACAACAAAAAAGACCATAACAGTACGCCACTACACCCACGTTTACATAGGATGAATGTTTCGTTCCAGATGGTCTCATTAATCTCATCAACATAATCTATTCACTTTGCAATTATTATCATAACCTCCTATTGTTAACAGCAAGTTATGAAAATGTTTAAATTATGTAAATGTATGTTAACTTATGAATTAAAACACAACAAATGAATATTTATGCATTATTAACAGATTCATTTCCTATTAATATCCCAAAAAATGAATTAACAAATATTACAATACATAAATACTCATTTTATTCTATAAAAAGCTTTTCTAATGACCGATAAAGGATAAAGAAGTAGTTAAGAAACTATTTCAGTAAATAATGGAGGGATTCATATACATGAACACGTTAAACAAAAAGCTATGGACTATTTTTTCCATCATATTAGCACTCTTCTTGATTTTGGGTGGATTTTCCATTTATAGCACTTTAGAAATCTACGAAAAAATAGAAGAAGTAAATACGAAAACCATAGCAAAACTAGATTATATTCATAGCTTTAATTATCAGTCGGAAAACTTATTGTCATCGACACAAAAACACATTCTGACTACTGACCAAGATTACATGAACAAGTATAAGAACACCATTGAAGAAATTATCAAGAATACTGAGCAAGCTTTTGACAGTTACGCTTCCTTATTAGACAACGAGGAGAAAGAGGAATTAGATCATTTAATGCAAAACTGGAAAACATTAATTAGTGAAAATGCTGAAATCATTTCTCTCAGCCAACAAGACAAAAAGAAAGCTGCCACTGATCTGTCTCACGAATCTAATAATATATTTGATGAAATGCAGACCTCTGTTGATGCACTTGTTTCGATGCACCGTACAGAGGCAAATCAACTTGAGAAAGATAGTGGAACCTTATTTAAATTTTTGTTTGTCCTAACAATTAGTATGATAGTAATTTCTTTATTCATTATTATTGCGATTGTTCGTTTTATGCTTACAAAGATAAGGAATCCTATATCCATGCTCTCCCACAATGTTAATGAAATGGCACAAGGGAATCTAGACATCGAGGAACTAAACATTCATTCGAACGATGAAGTTGGTCAATTAACGAATAATTTTAATGCAATGCTATCAGAATGGAAAACGTTGATTAAAGAACTTCAAAATCATTCAGAAACGATAGCTTCTACTTCAGAAGAATTATCTGCTAGTTCAGAAGAGACAAGCAGAGCTACTGATGAAATTACACAATCCATTGTAGAAGTAGCTGAAGGTTCTGAATCCCAGTCCGAAAATACAATACAAAGTCGTGAAATTATTCAAGAAGTTACATCAGGTATTACCAATGCTTCATCATCACTACAAGAAATAGCAAATGCGTCGCTTCAAACAACGAAACAAGCTGAAAACGGTGCTTCCATCTTAAAGAATACGATGGATAGAATGGAAGGTATTCAACAATCTTCAACGTCAAATACACAGATGATTGAAACTTTAGGAAAACGTTCAGCAGAAATAGACTCCATCGTATCACAAATTACTGATATTGCTGATCAAACGAATTTATTAGCATTAAACGCTGCCATTGAAGCAGCTAGAGCTGGAGAACACGGAAAAGGATTTGCCGTAGTTGCAGAAGAAGTGAAGAAACTAGCCGAGAAATCTAGTGAAGCTACTTCCGATATAAGCACGATGATTGCAACCATTCAACAAGATGTACAAACAGCAGTCCAATCTAATCAGGAAGTGAATACAAGCATAGAGAATGGCATGACGCTCGTCCAGCAATCTTCCCAAGCATTCGGGGACATCAAATACTTAATTGAAAATGTGTCTAGCCAAGTAGAGAATCTATCAGCTGTTATGGAGCAAATTGATAGCTCTAGCCATAACATGAAATCTCAAATGGAGACAGTAGCCCAATATGCTGCCCAAGCATCTGATCACTCTCGCTCTGTAGCCGCTTCAGCCCAACAACAAAATGCAACCATGGAAGAAATCTCAGCTGCTTCTACAAATTTAAGTAACTTATCAGAAGAATTAATGGCATCCATTCGAAAATTTAACGTATAACGATAACGAAAATGCTCATAACATGCATCAGCAGTGTTATGAGCATTTCTTTATATCGATTGTATAGTCGTTTTTATACTTTCATATACCTTGGACCAAATGGTTGCATCTTCTCTATATAACTTTGTCACATATTGGATCATTTCCTTTTTCTTCTTTTCATAATCTGCATGATCCTCGCTAGGTAGTGAAGCAAAAGCATTCTCGACTATTTGTTGGACTTCATTTGCTCGTGGTCCCCATTTCCCTAGTTCATTCCCATCTTCATCGATAAAGATAAAAATAGGAATGGACCTTGATGTCCCATTCGTTAAGTATTGGTCCATTAGTTCTACATTTTGATCACGATAAAGCATACGAACATTTATATCTGTTGCTTCTGCCATCCTTAATAGAATCGGTATGTTCACCATTGCATCACCACACCAATCTTCTGTTAACACAAGGACACGTAACCCGGACTTTATGGAGAAAGACTTCTCATCCTTCTCATCCTTTGGTAACTCAAAATGTTCATATACATAGTTAAGATCTTCTTTGTTTTGCTGCATCTGATAAATGTATTCTTTAGGTGAAATCCCTTTTTCATACCATTTATTTAAGTTCATTCTACTTCTCCTCGCTCATTTAGAAATTCGGTAATATGGTACACACGTCCGTTTTCATACGCTTGATTACACACAAGCTTCGTTAATCCTTGAGCTACAATACGTGGATCTCTTAATTGACCATTTCTCTTCAATTCCCTAAAATCTTCTACCGCTGCAAAAGAATCTTTAGAAGAAGAGCGAATCATATCTTGCATGTTCGTATCCATCACGCTAGGGCTAAATGCAATCGATTTGTGAATACTATTTTCAGCCTCCAGTTCAACACCTGTAATTCGATTAAAATGATTCAAGCCAGCTTTCGTACTACCATACACGCTCCAGCCCTCATACGTTTTTTCTGCTGCACCTGATGTAATATAGACTACTGTAACAGGAATAGTTGTAAGCGCTTTAAAAAAACCGTTTGTAATAATCATTGGTGCAATATAATTAATATGCGTATGGCGTATCAGCTGCTCCGTATCCAGTGCCCCTACGCGATCAATTGGTTCAATGACGCCAGCGTTTTGAATCACAATGACCGAGCTTGCTTGTTGCTTTTGCAAATCATTCGTTACGGTAGCAAGCGTCTCCTCTACTTGTGACACAGATGAAAGATCACAAGCATGATGACTATATGTAACATCATTTTTCTTTGCTTCATTCGTTAACCGTTCATTATCTGTTCGAGAAACACCTATCACATGCATGCCAGCCTGCATCATTTGTTCTGCGATAGCGGCACCAAATCCTTGTGATACACCTGTTACAACAGCATATTTCATTTTTATCTCCCCTTCTCATCCTAATATCCACCGTATCTCCAGTATAACGAATTATAGTTATAAGGAAAAATGTTACGCTGTAATAATTGATGATTTCATATTACATAGAATTACTGTAAAGCCACGTGTGAACGTTACACGTGGCTTTACAGATTAATCTTCGTCTTCTACGGTTAATCCTTCTACATGCTTACGGTCAATTTGTTTTTTCGACTTGCGATATTCCTTCGATTTAAAAATAATATCGAAATCATAATCCTCTGGATAAAGTTCGCTTGCCTTTATGTGCAATTGAATTCGTTTATGGTTTAATATTCGCTTTTCTCCTTTCACTTGAACAACCAAATTCCCCATTGCATCTGGTCCTTTATACACAATACCTGTTTCCTTAGTCGCTACCACTTGAACGTTATCTCCCATCGCATAATAAGGAATATTGTCTTCTACTTTGCGTTGCTTCTTTGCTGCCTTATTTCTTGCATAAGCATTAGCTGCTACTTGTTTGGCTAAAGTAGGCTTTTGCAGTTCATTTTCATTCGTTACATATGATTTCGTTTCTTGATAAGAGAATTGGTGTGCTTTCTCAATTATTTCCGGATGCATGCCAAGCTTTAACGCTATCTGAAAGGCTTGGCTCTCACCTGTTGAATCAAGTACTAATCGATACGTAGGACGAAGCGTTTCTATGTCAAACTCCATCGCTCCATTTCGAATGCCCTCTCGGCGTTCAGCAAAATCTTTCATCTCACTATAATGGGTGGTTGCCAAAATGGTGCAACCCTTTTGATAAAGCTGGTCTAATATCGCTGTCGCTAACCCCATTCCTTCTGCCGGATCGGTACCAGACCCTAATTCATCTAACAAAACAAGGCTTTGATCACTTGCTTCTTGTAAAATAGTAATAATGTGCCTCAGTCGTGAACTAAAGGTGGATAAGTTCTCTGTAATACTTTGTCCATCGCCAATATCAACAAAAATTTGCTGATATAAATGTAGTTTGGTGCCTTCTTCAGCAGGTATGTGTAATCCTACTTGTGTCATAAAGGTTAGCAGGCCGATTGTTTTTAACGTGACAGTTTTCCCGCCTGTATTCGGTCCTGTAATGACAAGTGCAAAATCTTCTGAAGAGAGATGTAACGTTAACGGCACTGCATCATTCCCTAGTAATGGATGACGACCACCAATCACATGGATGTCAAATTGTTCATTGATGATGGCAGGTATGGCATCATGAAGCTTACTATAATGGGCTTTCGCAAAAATAACATCATATTGTTGCATCACTTCCATCGCTACATGAATCACTTGCTCTTTTTGCATGACCAAATCTGTTAAATAAAATAATATCTTCTCTCTTTCATTTTCCTCCATTAAACGTTGCATCGCTAAGTCTTCTTGCATTTCAGTAATCTCTTCAGGCTCTATAAAAACTGTAGCTCCTGATGCAGATGCGTCCATCACTGATCCTTTTACTTTATTTCGAAAAGATGCTTTAATAGGCAAAACGTATCTTCCGTTTTTTTCTGCTACAACCGCCTCTTGAAGTGCGTAGGCATACTTTTTTGATTTTGCTAATTCGTATATACGATCCTTTCTTTTCGATTGGAGCGTATGGATTTGTTTCGTTACTTTCGCTAACTCTTTCGTTGCTTCTGGATCGACTTGACCGTGCCGTATACATCGACGTATTTCCTCTTCTAAATCACTTACATCCTCTATTGAAAAAGCATATGTCGCAATGGTTGGTGCTACATGCAGTTTATCTTTCATAAATCGCTTTAACTTCGAACAGTGATCTAAAAACGCCCCTAAAGTTTGCAACTGATCCACTCGTATATACATCCCTTTCTTGGCTTGTTGCATCATATTGGATACATCAAATAAGGAATGAATCGGAACACTTGCACGAATATTTAATATGTGAACAGCTTCACTGACTTCTTCTAACCAACGTTCGACTTGCTTTTTATTTCGAGAAGGTTGTAACGTTTGGATAGCAGTCTTTCCTGCTTCCGTCTTAGCATATTGAGCCACTTGCTGCAGTATATCATCACATTGTAAAGCTTGAAACGTATGTGAATTCATCTCTGTTTCCTCCTGTTTTACATATTAAGAATAAAAAAAAGCCGCAATGAACAATCGTCATTACAGCTACAACGACGCATCATCCGACGAAAGAAAATAAAGACTATGACAAATATGCCATAGCCTCTCGAAAACGGAAGTAATGCTTTGCTATGATGTATTGTTCTTAACTACTCAAAAAAAGTGAATAGCAAACTAAGCGTGCCATTTAGCACATTAATCCACTTCTTTGAGATTCGTATATAGTTACGAGTTAGTTAAGAACAACAACCTTCATAAAACATACTCCTTTTTTTTCGTTGAATGATACACCTATATTTTTTATTCTTAATTATAAACTACTTGTTTTGAAGAACTTTGTCAACTTCATCAAACTAATTTTGTAACACTTGTCACAGAGGTCTTCATCTCCATAAACAGAGCATTTGCTTCATACCCTAAATAAACGGCCCACTCCCTGAAGAAAAAAGGCAACTTCGTTTCTAAGCTTTTATACGCAGATGTTTGCGTTGGAGAAGCCACTGCATTGATTTCCATATGCTTAGCCATTGCGACAGAACGTTTCGTATGAAATGGATCACTTACAATCGTAAAGGTGTCCAATCCATTCTCTTGTCCTATTCGCTTAGCATTCTTTAAATTTTCTTCGGTAATTTTCGAAGAAGTTTCAATGAATATGTCTTCTTCTGGTACACCTTGATCCATCGCATACATCTTGGCAACTTCTGCTTCTGCATACGGTGCTCCTTCTCCTTTTCCACCGGTAAAAATAAGCTTATCAACATATCCTTCTTCGTATAGTTTCAATCCGTGTTTAATACGTTCCTTAAACACAGGAGAGGGTTGATTATAGTAAGCAGCTGCTCCGAGCACGATAGCAGCATCTGTATGGTGTAAATTCGCATCACCAGTAAACGTCCACATGGAATAGCCCGAGTAGAGAACGATGATGACAACAGTTAAACATAGTAAACGTACAATTTTCTTCATAATGTTCACCTTCTCCACTATTCACTTTACCATCAGCCAATGGATTTCACAATACTTCGATTTATTTCCCTAGTCATTTCCTATCGTTTATAATACATTTATATACATAGAAAGACTGAACTACGATGAAACCGATTCCAACTAGTACCATTTCGAGGACTTAATCAAGGGGAGATGTATGGAATGTTAACGAATGATGCATATTCAGACGGAGTGCAAGCCGCCACAAAACAACCAGTTGTCGCCATATTTGGTGTCCATATGAACATCGGCCTGGTCATGTTAAAGAGAATGGCTCACCAATATTCTATTATTGCCATCACACCGCCTCATGCCAATGTTCCATTTCGCATTCCTGTTACGAAGCGTGCATGTGATGTATATAATGATCAAGATATAGAGAAAGCATTGTTCAACGTTGATTTCGCAATTTACATCCACGGCTCTATGCAAGTAGATGCAGCATGTACCCAAGCAAACGACGATGATTTACAATTAATTGTTGCAGATAATATTGCTCGAGCTGCAGAGCGCCAGCAAGTGAAAAAACTTATTTTCATACAGCCACCTTCAACCAATAAGGAATTGCGAGAAACGATGACAGCATATCGCACTCCTGTACATATCATAAGCAAAAATTATTCTACGCCTCCATCAACAAAATCAAAGACAAACGATGTACGCTCTGTGCAACGACTATCCTTCTCTAATTGTCATATGAAAGCTCATGAAATAGCCAGAGAATATATGGCATGGCTCGATCAGTCTATTCGACCTCTTATTCGTGTTCGACAGATTCCGTCTTATGAAACGACGATTCAGTTTCGCGCCTTTACAATCCCGTTATTAACGTTACAAATAAGCCAGTGTCAAAGCACGAAAACACGTATCACTTATCGAATTATTGGAGGTTTGTTAAACAATTCAAAAGCTAGCAAGGAAGGACGGTTCGAATTTCGCACGCTCCAGAACGGACGAAATTGTATAATTATCGCCATACATGATTTTCATCCAGCCTTGCCTTGGCCTTTATATAAACGGACACAAGCCCCTATCCACCTGTTCGTAATGAAGCAATTTGCTACCCATATTTATAGGAAAAGCTGTCAGCACGTTTTTAACTGACAGCTTTTTTTCTCTTTTTATTTATGTGAGCATATTGTTGATAATAATGTACGGCAACCTCATCATGCACATCTTTTATATCTGAATATTGAACAGGTGCTCCACGTGTAGCAATTTGAAGTGTAGCCAAGCCGAACTTCTTTTGCAACTTAGAAACAGACACTTCTACTTGTTCCACTTTCTCATGCCTTGTCAAAAACAATTCTGACTGAATAACGCCAGATTGCATTTGCACATAATGATCATTGATAGCATATTTGCTAAAGAAGAAATCAGCAACCCTTAACAGCATAATACCTATGAATAAAAGCAAAGATACCCACCAAAACTCTCGCCAAAAATACACAATGACACCTGTAGCCATCATCCAAACGTAACTTGGGCGTAACAACCTTACCCACAACGCTTTACGAGGTAATGATTCCACATCTGTTATTACTTGAAAGCCTGGCAATACTTCTGTAATAATGTGCACAGCTCTATCTTTTTTGACGAATGGTAATATGACAGTAGATTGCTTTTCTACATCGCCCATATCCCCAAAACAAACGAGCTTCACGGTAACAAAACCGAGCCATCTACGTATAATCGATTGCTGCATTTGAATGGCGAAAACACGGTTCTTTGCAATCGAGAACTCCGTTTCATTCAAAATACCCTTTCTTATAAAGAGCTTCTCGTCATTAGAGCGTAACGAGAAATTACCTAAACGAAAGTACGTCATAACAATACCTGTCGCAATGCTAAGCCCAATAAGTAGAATACTCACTAGAACCATTAACAAAAACGATTGCTCAATATACGAAAACATACTCTCCGCATACGATTCTATTGGTAATACGTCATCGAGTTCCGAATATAGTCCAAACAAAATAGGAATTAAAGCAAACAAACTAAATGAGGTACAAGCATCTAATAAAATGTCCTTCGTTTCCATCCGAAAGTGCTCTTTAGTTGCAGCTTCTGTTACTGTTTCTTCTTCATGAAGAGCTATTCTCTCGCGAATACGCTTCGCTTCTTGCTTTCGAATCATTTCAAGCTTTATTTCCGATTCATCCGCTGTCGCCGTATCTAACGTTAATGAGGTCATCCCAACCAGCTTGTGCAATAAGTTTTCCGAAGTTTGTACGCTTTGAATTTTACTCAGGGGTATGTAGCGATAATTTCTCACAAATTTCCCATCTTGAATATGTATTTCATTTCCTTTAAACGTATACGTATAGTGCTTCCACTCAAAAAGAATGGGAATGATGAGTAATAAAATAATCACACCAATAATAAGAAATTCCCAAAAAATCATTTTGTCACCATCAAGGAGCAATATAATTACAAAAGGAACAATGAATTGCCTCAATGACCGGATAAACTTTAGTAAAATCCACCACGGATGCTGACGTTTAGGAGTCGATAGCGTGTCCATCTAACTCCTCCTTCACTTCCTTGATCTCCTCTACATCTTCCACTTTGGCCAATATAGCAATTTGATCTCGTAAAACTGTCGCAACCTCTTCCTCTAAACAAGGAATTTCATGAGAAGACGCCGTCGTGACAACTGATACTTCCGCTAAACCATACTTTCTCATCAACACTCCTTGCGTTTTCTGAACGGATTGCACCTTCGTCATAGGAATAATCACACTGTTTTGTATCCATAGCCCATATTTCAAACGAACAAAATCCTCATCAACCTCATAACGCCATGACTTCAGCAAGTACACCGGCTTCATCCCATATGCATATACAACATATAACACGTCTAATACAAGAAAGCCATACAACGCATAATCAATGAACTTATGTAATTGCAGAAAATGATTCACAACTAGTAAAATTACCGCTACACATATACTACTAACAAATGTAATAATGGCACTTGTCCTCCAAAGATTCACTGCCTTCGGAGATATCCGTTTACTTGGTTCTAAAAAAGTACTCAATACTATCTACCTACCCTTCTTACTTATTATACGTATGCTGCACATGAACCGTTTCAAAAAATTATAATACATATAAATTCATACGATGGCCTATGTTCATACCGATTATTTTGCGTCCCCCCCACGAATCTCAGCATCCAGTTGAGAAGTTATTCCCATAAAACAAGAAAAAAGCCTCTCTAATCAATGTCAGAGAGGCTGCTGCATATTCGGGGTATGCCTATTTATTATTTGCTAAGGTTGTAAAATGCTTTCTGGCCTGGGTATACGCCTGTTCCAGCAAGTACATCCTCGATGCGTAGTAATTGGTTATATTTCGCAACACGGTCTGTACGGGATGGTGCACCTGTTTTAATTTGACCTGCGTTTGTTGCAACAGCGATATCTGCAATAGTTGCGTCTTCTGTTTCACCAGAGCGATGAGAAATAACAGCTGTGTAGCCTGCTTCTTTTGCCATTTCTATTGCTTCAAATGTTTCAGTAAGTGTACCAATTTGGTTTACTTTGATAAGGATAGAGTTCCCTACACCTTGCTCAATTCCGCGTCCAAGGCGTTCTGTGTTTGTAACGAATAGGTCGTCTCCAACAAGCTGTACGCGGTCGCCGATACGATCTGTTAGAAGTTTGAAGCCGTCCCAATCGTTTTCATCAAGTCCATCTTCAATAGAGATGATTGGATATTTGTTAGCAAGCTCTTCGTACCAGTTCACCATTTCTTCTGAAGTACGAACAACGCCTTCGCCTTTAAGATTGTATTTTCCATCTTCGTAAATTTCAGAAGCAGCTACGTCCATTGCAAGCTTAATTTCTTCGCCAGGCTTGTAACCTGCAGCTTCAATTGCTTCCATGATGGTTGATAGAGCTTCTTCATTTGATTGTAAGTTTGGCGCAAATCCACCTTCATCACCTACACCAGTGTTATATCCTTTACTCTTAAGTACTTTCTTAAGCGAGTGAAAAATTTCTGCACCTGTACGTAATGCTTCGTGGAAAGAAGCTGCACCAACAGGCATAACCATAAATTCTTGAATATCTACGTTGTTGTCTGCGTGCTCTCCACCATTTAGGATGTTCATCATTGGTACTGGAAGCTTCTTCGCATTGAATCCACCAAGGTATTGATATAGTGGAATGTCTAGAAGATCCGCAGCTGCATGAGCAACAGCCATTGATACACCTAGAATTGCGTTTGCACCAAGGTTACCTTTGTTATCTGTTCCGTCTAATTCGATCATCGCTTGGTCGATAATAACTTGACGAGTAACATCGAAACCAAGTAGTTCTGGAGCGATTTTCTCATTTACGTTATCGACTGCATTTTGAACACCTTTACCTAGGTAACGAGTTTTGTCACCGTCGCGTAATTCAACTGCTTCATATTCACCAGTAGAAGCTCCACTCGGTACGATAGCAGAACCGTATGCACCTGACTCTGTATATACTTCCACTTCTACTGTTGGGTTACCACGAGAATCTAATACTTCACGAGCATAAACGTCCGTAATATAAGGCATGTAAAAAAACTCCTTTTCATCTTTAGTTTAGTTTTTAATTAATGTTTGACCAGTCATTTCTTCTGGTTGTTCTACGTGTAATAAATCAAGTAATGTCGGAGCAAGGTCTCCTAATATACCATCCTCACGCAACTGTAAACCTTCTTTTGTCACAATGACAGGTACAGGATTCGTTGTGTGAGCAGTCATTGCTTTCCCATCAGGTGTCGTAACTTCATCCGCATTACCATGGTCTGCTGTAATGATCGCATGTCCACCTTTTTCGATGATTTTGTCAATAATTTTTCCTAAACATTCGTCAACTGCTTCAATTGCTTTCACAGTAGGCTCTAACATACCACTATGCCCTACCATGTCTGGGTTGGCGAAGTTAAGAATGATGGCATTGTGCTTATCTGCATCTAATTGTTGTAGTAAAGCATCGGTTACCTCATAAGCACTCATTTCAGGTTTTAAATCATAAGTTGCTACTTTCGGTGAATCAATTAAGATGCGTTCCTCCCCTGCAAATTCCGCCTCACGACCACCACTCATAAAGAATGTAACGTGTGGATACTTTTCGGTTTCTGCAATGCGAAGTTGCTTTAATCCGTTTTGTGCTAACACTTCTCCTAGCGTATTATCTAAGTTGACAGGCTTGTATGCAACATAGCCATTAACGGTTTCACTAAAGTGAGTTAGCATGACAAAATGAGTGTTCTTCGGTGCCTTTTCACCACGATCAAAGTCACGGAAATCTTGGTTAGCAAACGTGCTAGAAATCTGAATCGCACGGTCAGGACGAAAATTATAAAAGATAATCGCATCCTCATCTTGAACCGTTGCGCGAGGATTACCATCTTGATCTGTTAGCACAGAAGGGATAACGAATTCATCATAAATTTCATTGGCATAAGAATCCTCCACAAGCTGAATTGGATCTTCATAATGAGGCCCTTCTCCGTATACCATCGCGCGATAGGCCTTCTCCACACGATCCCAACGTTTATCACGGTCCATGGAATAATAGCGGCCTGAAATTGTCGCTAGTTCTCCCACGCCTAACTCATCCATTTTCTCCTGTAAAGATTCTATATACTGTTTTGCTGATTTCTGGCCGACATCACGACCATCAAGAAATCCATGCACATACACTTTCTCTACTTGACGTTTAGAAGCCATTTCTAATAAAGCGAATAAATGATTAATGTGGCTATGAATACCACCGTCAGACAGTAAGCCGAATAAGTGTAATGCCGTTCCTTTTTGCTTCGCATGCTCCATTGCTTCTATAAAACGATCGTTTTCAAAAAAGTCACCTTCGCGAATAGACATGTTCACACGTGTTAAGCTTTGGTACACAATTCGACCAGCACCAATGTTTAAATGCCCGACTTCGGAGTTCCCCATTTGACCTGCCGGAAGACCAACCGCTTCCCCTTTAGCTGTTAATTGAGCATGAGGAAATTGATTCCAAAATCGGTCGAAGTTCGGTGTATTCGCTTGGGCCACCGCATTTCCAAACTGTTCATCACGCATACCATAACCATCTAAAATAATTAAGGCAGCAAGGTTGGAATTACTCATGTTTACCTGCCTCCACTAAAGCTAAGAAAGAATTAGCTTCAAGGCTAGCTCCACCTACTAATGCACCGTCAATATCAGATTGAGCAAGCAGTTCTTCTACGTTAGCAGGTTTTACACTTCCACCGTACTGAATACGAATGCTTTCTGCTGCAGCTTCACTAGCAAATTCCTTCACAACACTACGAATATGCGCGCACATTGCATTCGCATCTTCTGCAGTAGCTGTCTTTCCTGTACCAATAGCCCAAATAGGTTCATAAGCAAGGATGACTTGTTTCACTTGCTCTTCTGTTAAACCTGTTAAAGCTCGTTTCACTTGCTCTTCTACAATTTCGTTCGCTTGATTGTTCTCGCGTTGTTCATCTGTTTCCCCTACACATACAATCGGCACTAAGCTATGTTTAAATGCTGCATGTGTTTTCTTGTTAACAGATTCGTCCGTTTCAGCAAAAAGCTCACGACGCTCAGAGTGGCCTAATACGACATAGTCTACGCCAATGTCCTTTAGCATTTCTGGACTTACTTCACCAGTAAAAGCTCCACTTTCTTCAAAGTGCATATTCTGTGCGCCGATTTTCACATCACTACCTGCTGCTTTTTGCACCAGCGTGTGAAGATGTGTAAATGGTGCTACCACTACTGACTCCACTTGATCGTAAGAAGGTACTTGTGTTTTTACATCCGTAATGAAACCTTCTGCCTCGTTAAGTAATTTGTTCATTTTCCAGTTTCCTGCTATGACTTTTTTACGCATGGTTTCACCTCATCTTAACTTATTATGAATCAAAAATATGTGTAGCTAGTTTATTTGTCGTTTAAAGCCGCTACACCTGGAAGATTCTTACCTTCCATAAACTCTAAAGATGCCCCGCCACCAGTAGAAATATGGCTCATTTGACTAGCAAAATCAAATTTCTCAACTGCTGCCGCAGAGTCACCTCCACCGATTACACTATAGCCATCTGTTTCACTAAGTGCTTGGGCAACACCTTTCGTTCCATTCGCAAATGATTCTAATTCAAACACACCCATAGGACCGTTCCAAATGATGAGCTTAGAATCTTTAATAATTTGACTATATTTCTCTACCGTTTTAGGACCAATATCTAATGCTTCCCAATCAGCAGGGATGCTATCAATATCTACCGTTTGTATATTCGCATCGTTTGAGAAATCATCCGCAACAATAGCATCAATAGGCATTACAAAATTTACACCTTTGTCTTGCGCTTTTTGCATATATTGTTTGGCAACATCGATTTTATCTTCTTCTAATAAGGAGTTACCGATTTCATGACCTTGAGCTTTGACAAATGTATAAGCAAGCCCTCCACCAATAATCAAGTTATCCACTTTATCAATCAGATTATCAATGACGCCAATCTTATCTTTTACTTTCGCACCACCAATAATAGCAGTGAATGGGCGGTCAGGGTCTTGTAACGCATTGCCAAGGACGCGTAATTCCTTTTCCATTAGGAATCCAGCAACAGCAGGTAAGTGATGAGCAATTCCTTCTGTAGATGCGTGAGCGCGGTGTGCAGCTCCAAAAGCATCATTCACATATAGATCAGCTATGTTTGCAAATTGCTTCGCTAATTGTTCATCATTTTTCTCTTCACCTGGATAAAAACGCACATTCTCAAGAAGAAGTACATCTCCTTCTTTCATGTTTGATACAGCCTCATCCACTTCACTTCCGTAAGCTTCGTCTGTTTTCGTTATTGTACGTTCTAGTAAGTTACTTAATCGTTTTGCTACTGGGTCTAGACGTAATTCTTCTACCGCTTCTCCTTTAGGACGTCCAAGGTGGCTTGCCAGAATTACTTTAGCACCTTGATCAATTAAATACTGAATCGTCGGGATAGCAGCACGGATACGTGTATCGTCTGTCACTTCACCGTCTTGCATTGGTACGTTGAAATCGACACGACAAAATACTTTCTTTCCTTTTACTTCTACGTCTTTGATCGACTTTTTCTCATTCACGTTCATGGGATGAGTACCTCCTTTAACTAATCTTGAAATGTGTTTTTCCCTATATGTACGTTTCCTCTTTTCAAGAGACTGCGAAACATATGAAAGGGATTGGGATGAAACCATGTATTACATTGCCCACATACCATTATACACAAATCTCATACAAACAAACATCGCAAAGGAGGAGGTATTGCTCCCCCGTGCTCTTTGCGATGGTCCCTATTACTTATACAATTTCAAGGAGCTACTTTCCTGCCTTCTTTATGAATTAAAGGCCTTTGTTTGCAAGATAAATAGCAAGATCGATACAACGGCTTGAGTAGCCTGTTTCGTTATCGTACCAAGATACAACTTTCACCAAGTTGTCTTCCATCACAAGTGTTGAAGGAGCATCGATTGTAGAAGATGCAGTTGAGCCGTTGTAGTCGCTAGACACGAGCTCTTCTTCAGAGTAGTTCAAGATACCTTTAAGATCACCTTCAGCTGCTTGCTTCAGTGCCGCATTTACTTCTTCAGCTGTTACGTTTTTATCTAATTCAACTACAAGGTCAACTAGAGAAACGTTTTTCGTTGGAACACGCATTGCCATACCAGTTAACTTACCTTCTAATTCAGGTAATACTTTCGCTACCGCTTTAGCAGCACCAGTAGTTGTAGGAATGATGTTCTCTGCAGCTGCACGAGCACGACGATAATCTTTGTGAGGAAGATCTAGAATTTGTTGGTCGTTTGTGTAGGAGTGAACAGTTGTCATCATACCACGTTTAAGACCAAAGTTATCATGAAGTACTTTCGCAAATGGTGCAAGACAATTTGTCGTACAAGAAGCATTAGAAATTACATGGTGATTGTCTTTATCATAATCTTCTTCGTTAACACCCATTACGACAGTTAAGTCTTCTCCTTTAGCTGGAGCAGAGATAATGACTTTCTTCGCACCCGCGTCCATATGCTTCTTAGCATCTTCTCGTTGTGTAAAACGACCAGTTGATTCGATAACGATATCTACTCCTAAATCACCCCAACCAAGGTTTGCAGGATCGCGTTCAGAAAGGACAGTAATTTCTTTCCCGCCAATTACCAGGTTTTCACCATTTACAGAAACTTTTTCTTCGAAAGTTCCATGAACCGTATCGTACTGTAGTAAGTGTGCAAGCATATTTGCATCTGTTAAATCGTTAATAGCAACAATCTCTACCTGTTCGTTTTTCCAAGCTTCACGGAATACGTTACGTCCAATACGTCCAAACCCATTAATTCCAATTCTGATTGCCATTCAAAACTCCTCCTTGAGAATACATGAATTTTTTTATAATTAAAGGGGTGATCCCTTTATTAACTCTTTTGCAGCACCTTCGTCTGTAATTAATACGTGACATTGTGCTTGTTTAAAATAGGAAGCAACTGCTTGCGCTTTAGACTTCCCACCAGCAACAGCTATAACACAATTTGCTTGCTGAATGTCTTCCAATTGAATGCCTACTGTACGAACCTTATGCACTATTTTCCCTTCTTCGTTAAAATAATAACCATAGGCTTCTCCTACAGCTTTTCCTTCTTCAATCTTCTTCATTACATCAGCTGGCGTTTTTCTTCGTTTCGCCATTGTGATTGCATCGCCAATACCGTGAATAATAACGTTTGCTGACTTGATGAGCTGTAATACTTCTTTAACAGCAGGTTCTTCAATAATAGTTTGATAAGCTTCTTCGCTTAAAGGATCAGGAACATACAGGAGGCGATAATCACCATTTGCCTTTTGAGCCATTTTAGCGCAAATATTGTTCGCCTGATTTTCAACATTTTCACCAAGACCGCCCCTGGCAGGAACAAACAAGCAGTTTTCAGCTTTTTCTAGGGGAGACATCATATTCGCTACTTCTGCTATCGTTCCTCCTCCTGTAACAGCAATGGTATCGTCTGTTGAAAGAATATCATTTAAATAACGAACACAGGCTTTGCCCATCTCCTGTTTCCCCCATGAGAGTTCGTCACTATCCCCTGGCACGACTATAACGTGCTGTAATTGAAATTGATTCCTAATTTGTTCTTCTAAATAGGAAACCCCTCTTAGTTCTTGCATAAATGCTTGAAGTTGGAAAATGACATTTTTACCTTCTTGGGTTAAATGCATTCCTCTCGTTGTTACTTCAATTAGTTCATGCTCGTGCATGAAATCAATTTCAGAACGAACAAGACGCTCAGGCATTTGCAAATGATCGGCGAGAGTTCTTCGTCCGATTGGCTCCATTAAGTGAATCCTATGAAGAATTTCATATCTGCGTTGTAATACTTCTAATACATCGGGGAATAATTTACTTTGTAGGTCAATTAATGCTCTCATGGTATAGCTCCTTTACTTTACGTAAGATATCGGGTTATATTACGTCCCACCTTGTCGTATATTGTCCCGGTAGGTCCAAAAAAAATTCACCACGTTACTTACAAGTCTATTGTAACAGTCCCATACGTACCTTGCAACTAACGAAGTTTATTTTTTCATTGTAAACGATTTCTTATTAACTGTTCATTAATTCGCCCATAATCAACCTCTTTCCCGTTCATTTCAATAACGGGAATTTTCAACATATACTTTTCAAGCAATTGCTCATCCGCATATATATCTTTCTCTATTAAATTGAAATCATACTCTTTTTTTAACCGTTTTATTATTTCCTTTGCTTCCTCACATAAAGGACAATTTGGTTTACCGTATAAGACAACGTACTGATTCATGTGTTTCTCCCTTTCTTGCTGCGACGTTTCGTTGATGAAGGTAATAGCATTTCTTCTCGATACTTCGCCACTGTTCTTCTTGATAAGTAAGCACCATATGTGTGTTCTAATATATCACGAAGCTTTTGATCTGAGTAAGGTTTATTCTTATCTTCTTTCTCAATCAGTTCTTTCAGCCACTGTTTAACAGTGTAGGACGACGTTTCCGTTCGATGGCGAGATTTCACACCTTGTTGAAAGAAAAATTTCAATGGATATATTCCGTGTGGTGTTTGCACATATTTATTTCGAATGGCCCGGCTAACAGTGGAAACGTGCAAGTCAACCTCGAAGGCAATTTCTCGCATACGTAACGGCTGCACAAAGGTCGGACCACTTTCTAAAAACGGTACTTGACGGTGAACGGTTTCTTCAATAATTGCTAATACGTTTTGTTTTCTCTGCTCAATAGCCATGACAATCCAATTAGCATGACGGTATTTATCTTGTATGTACGTTTGCGCTTCCACATCATCAATAGAAGTATTGGCATATGTTTGATCAATCGATATGCTCGGCGTATTTAAATAGGATAAATCAACGTGCCAACGGCCATCTTTATGATAAATCGTCGCATCTGGTACGATATAGTCTTTTTTTATCGGTGCGAATTGTAAACCGGGCCTAGGATGACATCGCTTAACTGCTTCAATAGCTTCCCTAGCTTCCTGCTCGTTCACTTCATACGCTTGCATAATTTCAAATCGGTCATCATCTGCTATCCATTCTAGATGATGTTCTACTAAATGTTCGATGAAAGATGGACATTCTTTTCTTTGTAACTGCAATACGATACACTCTTGTAACGAGCGAGCCCCAACACCTGCTGGTTCTAACGATTGTATGATGCTTAACGCATGCTGTACTTGCTCCTGTTCCACTTGTAATGCTTGCTGCCACTGTTCTAAGTCATTATCTAAGTACCCATTTTCATTCAAAGAATCAATGCCATACTCCACAATGGCCTTCCTACCATCTTGCAAGGACAGTTCAAGCAATTGATCTTTCAAATATGTGTACAAGTCTTCTTCTGCCGTTGGTACTCCTGAAATCGGCAACTCTCCTCCAGATATCGGCAAATTACTCTTATCCCATTTGAGGAGTGGATTATCTTGTAAGTGTTGCTCTAGAAATTCCAATAACTCTTCACCATTGTACTGAAGTATCTCAATGGCTTGACTTAACCGTTGGGACATCTTCCAAGTTAGTCTTTGCTCTTGTGTTAAAGTCGGCTTCATTTCATTCACCTCTTTACTTGTGACCACCAAGAAATCGCTTACAAACCTTGTAGTAAAAAACGACGTACAGCTTTTTTTGTGTATACAAAAGCATCCACCCCCACTTATGAGGAATGGATGCACCAAAACAGACGCGCCCGAGAGGATTCGAACCCCCGACACGTAGAACCGGAATCTACCGCTCTATCCTGCTGAGCTACGGGCGCATAATAAGAAAGTCTATATGCTTTCCATCAATTATATGGAAAACTTCTTCCTATGTTTCTTAAACAAGGACAACTTATATTATAACGGGAAAGTACAACACATTTCAAGGTACATTTTCACAAGGAAGAAGGAGAACAATCCCCTTATCCAATTATTCGTTTATGTTCGTGAGAAGTTTATCTTTATCCAATCAGGGTAAGATGAAGGATATACAACGTTTGTTTATATACATAATATGAGGAATGGGAAATCAATAAGCAAAGTCTTTTTGTTTGACCTTTATTGACCTTTTCTGTATGATAAACTTAGCTACTATACAGATTGATTATTAAAAGGAGGATTATATTATGAATTTAATTCCTACAGTTATTGAGCAAACAAATCGTGGAGAGCGTGCGTATGATATTTATTCACGTTTGCTAAAAGACCGCATCATTATGCTTGGTAGTGCGATTGATGACAATGTTGCAAATTCTATTGTAGCACAATTATTATTCCTGTCTGCTGAAGATCCGGAAAAAGACATTTCCTTATACATTAACTCACCAGGTGGATCGATTACGGCAGGTATGGCTATCTATGATACAATGCAATATATTCAGCCGAAAGTTTCTACTATCTGTACAGGTATGGCCGCATCTATGGGAGCTTTCCTATTAGCTGCAGGTGAGCCTGGCAAACGTTTTGCTTTGCCAAATAGTGAAGTTATGATTCACCAACCACTTGGCGGCACACAAGGTCAAGCATCTGATATTCAAATTCATGCCAACCGTATTATTAAAATGCGCGAAAAGCTAAACACGATTCTTTCTGAACGTACTGGTCAAGATTATGAAGTAATTGCACGTGATACAGATCGTGACAATTTCATGTCTGCACATGAGGCGAAAGAATACGGCTTAATTGACAAAGTAATGGAGAAATAATATTCGTGGCACACAAGAGCACCTAGTATAAAATAGGTGCTCTTGTTTTATTTTCGAACTGTTGTTTGATCCAAAAATGAAACAGACTCCATAATTAATGCTTTTAATACTTCCACATGGATATCTGCAAGCTTGTTAATGTAAACACAACTTTTACCACTTGTATGTTTCCCTAAATCTTGTAACAATGCTTCACGTTTTGTTTCTTCAAGAGAAAAGTATAAACTAAATTTCGCTTTACGAGGTGAAAAACCGACCAAAGGCGCATCCCCTTCATGTCCAGAAGCGTACTTGTAACGATAGCTACCAAATCCAATAATGCTTGATCCCCACATTTTTGCTTCATACCCTGTTGTTTGTGCAAAAATATCTAGTAACGTATACGCATCTTCTCGCTTCTTTATACTTTCTACTGATTCAATAAACTCAATAACACTCAAATTGTTTTCTCGCGTTTTTTGTTTATACATAATTTTCCTCCTTATTAAATTCTGAATAATCTATCTTTTAATAGTATACCGTACAATTTAGACAACTTCACTTCTATTCCCTTCTTTTAAAATAAATCAATTTCATTATTCGAATCCATTCGTTCGGCACAAAGCAATTTTGAAATGAACGTAAACTAAAAAACTAGCAAAATCTAATATAAAAAAGATTTCGCTAGTTTTATTTGTTCACTTATTCACATTCGTACGGCATAAAAACATTTTTAGTAAGCTGTTACAAATTGAACCAATTTATGAAGGGCTTCTTCTTGATCGTGCCCTTCTACTTGAATCGCTATTTCCTCACCAGGACCAACAGCCAAACTCATTAATCCCATAATACTTTTGGCATTCACCTTTTTACCATCCTTCTCTAAAAACACATCTGAGGTAAAACGATTAGCCTCCTGTACAAATAAAGCAGCCGGTCTTGCTTGTAGCCCAGTTTTTAATGTTACGGTAACAGCTTTCTCTAACACTTCTATTCTCCTCTCTTTTCTCCACCTTGATTTCACTCCATCTATATCAGAAAGCGCTTGCATGTCGTGTTATAAAAAACGCTTCTATATAAGAAGCGTTTTAAATTAAAAACATTGTATCATATAACCTATGAAAAAGAAAAGCGTTAGTGTCCATTCCCGACAAGCGTTCCTTTTCGTAGTTTGTCTGCAAATTCGTCAATTTTTTTCAGGCGATGATTTACACCTGATTTACTGATTGGCGTTGACATAAGTTCCCCTAATTCTTTCAAAGTAACGTCTTGATTCTCAATGCGTAAAACAGCTAATTCACGTAATTTGTCTGGTAACATTTCTAATCCAATGGTTTCTTGAATGTGTTTAATGTTCTCGACTTGTCTGAATGCTGCGCCTATTGTTTTGTTTAAATTCGCTGTTTCACAATTAACAAGGCGGTTTACTGAATTACGCATGTCTCGAACAATTCTTACGTCTTCAAACTTCAATAAAGCTTGATGGGCACCAATTATATTAAGGAATTCTGTTATTTTCTCTGCTTCTTTCACATAACAAATAAATCCGTTTCGTCGCTCAATGGCACGAGCATGTAAATCAAACTTATTCATTAACTCACACAAAGAATCATTGTGTTTCTCATAAATTGTGAATATTTCCATATGATAGGAAGATGTTTCTGGGTTGTTAACGGAACCGCCAGCTAGAAATGCTCCACGTAAGTAAGCTCTTCTACAACACTTCTTATCTAAATATTTCGGTGATATCGTTCTAATAATCGAAAAAGGTTCTTCTAAAATTTCCAAATCCATGAGTAGTTTTCTCACTTGCTCTTTCATACGCACAATATAGACGTTATTTTTCTTGAGACGCATTTTCTTACGGACAAGTAATTCTGCTCGTAAATTGTATAACCGCTTCACTAATGTGTAAATGCGCCTAGCAATAGCAGCATTCTCCGTTTGTACATCTAGCACATACATACGATTCGAAAATGAAACAGATCCGTTCATACGTATAAGCGCTGCTAATTCTGCTTCTGCACAACATGAATCTACTTCAATGGAGGTTAATTCTTTTTTCGTTTCTGATGCAAACGACATCCTTCACACCTCCTGTCTTCACTTAATGTTCATCTTGTCTATTAATTAAAGATACGAGCATCTTAGCTACTTTATTCGTATCATGTCGTAACGTTGTTTGCTTCGGGTCAATAATATCTCCTTCAATAATGTCCACACCTAATTTACGAATACAATCATGATCATAAACGACGGGAACTGCATTTTCAGCGGCGTACATTTTTTTGACGTTGGTTGAAATTGGCTGATTGTGAACGAGTAAGGCGTCTACACATCCTTCACCAATGTGCTCATGAATCGCCTTTACATGATCAGCTGCAGAATATCCGTTCGTCTCTCCATCTTGTGTCATGACGTTACAAACATAAACAACTTTTCCTTGTGTTTCACGTAACGCATTACTTATATGAGGAATAATTAAATTCGGTAATGTACTCGTATAAAGGCTACCTGGAGCTATGACAACCAAATCTGCCTGTTTCACTGCTTCAATGGCTTCTGGAAGCGGCTCTACAGGTTGCGGACTTAAAAAAACACGTTTAATTCTTTTACCTGACTCGGGGATTTTCGATTCGCCTGAAATAACACTACCGTCATGCATTAATGCTTGTAAATACATGTTCTGATTGGCAATGGGCAATATCGTTCCTTTCACATTGAGTACTCGAGATATTTCTTTAATACCATGAAAGAAGTCATGTGTAATAGACGTCATCGCAGCTAATAATAGATTACCCATGGAGTGACCAGACAATCCATTCCCATCAGAAAACCGATGCTGAAACAAGTCTAACAGCATTGGTTCAGCTTCAGATAAAGCAGCAATGACATTCCGTATATCTCCAGGTGCTGGAATAGATAACTCATTTCGTAACCGACCAGAACTTCCTCCATCATCAGCTACCGTTACAATAGCTGTTAAATCGATTGGATAGTCTTTTAAACCTCTTAACAAAACAGGCATTCCTGTTCCTCCACCGAGAACAGCCACGCGTGGTAACGTTTGTTTAGTCATATATTATTTACCCTTTCTTTTTTCAATATCTCGATGCGTTACATGGGTGACATAGTCGGTAGAAAAATGTTTAGCAATATCTTCCGCAATCGCAACGGAGCGATGCTGTCCACCTGTACATCCTATCGAGATCACGAGTTGGCTTTTCCCTTCACGTTTATATTGTGGGAGCATGTTCGCTAATAAATCCTTCAGCTTCACAATGAAGGATTGTGTCTCTCCCCATTTATACACATAGCTGGAAACTTCCTCATCTAAGCCTGTTAACGGACGCATTTGCTCAACGTAATGAGGGTTCGGTAAAAAACGCACATCAAATACTAAATCAGCATCAATAGGAATACCGTATTTGAAACCAAAAGATACAACTTGTACAGAGAATACTTGCTGTGTTTTCTCTGAATAAGATTTCAGAATGCGTTCGCGTAGCTCTCGTGGTTTAATGTCTGATGTATTAATAATATTTTGGGCTCTACCTTTCAATTCATCTAGTAACAACCTTTCTTGCTTAATTCCTTCTAAAGGAAGTCCTTCTGAAGCTAATGGATGAGAGCGCCTAGTTTCTTTATAACGAGATACTAACGACTCATCTTTCGCATCTAAAAATAATATATGGGATGTTAACCAATCTTCTTTTGAAAGTAAATCCAAAGCTCCAAATAAAGAGTCAAAAAATTCCCTTCCTCTTAAGTCCATGACAAGTGCTACTTTTTGGATATTATGCTTAGGATCTTTCATTAATTCTAAAAATTTGGTTAACAATGCTGGAGGAAGGTTATCCACACAAAAGAAACCTAAATCCTCAAAGCTTTGTACTGCAACTGTTTTTCCGGCTCCTGACATACCTGTAATAATAACGAGTTGAGTTTCTTCTGAATGACCAGCCATGTTGTATCGCTCCTTTTATTTACGGGATTTGGGGGTTAATGTCGCATCTAATAATTTAAAATCAGAGGTGTACGTAAATGTTCCGTATAGCGTTTCCCTTGATGCCAAAATGTGATCTATATAGAAACGATCTCCTTCTGCCATTGGCTTTCCTACCACTTCATCGAGTTCCACCCATTCTAGATCACCTTCAGAACTTTGATCCAATAATTGTCCACTGTAATCCTCACAATAGAAAGTAAACATCATCCACTCTTGCATGACTTCACCTTGAGCTTCGTCTTTCATTAAAAATGTAAAAACTCCACGCACTTGTGGATGTTGCAATGTAAGTCCTGTTTCTTCATAAAATTCACGAACCACAGCTTGTTGAATATGTTCACCCTGTTCCATCTTTCCACCAGGAGCTACATACCAGCCACGTCGTGGTTTCTTTAGCATTAACATCTTGCCTTGATGATTTAATATACAATTCGTAACGCGCTGCATTGTTTATTCACCTCGATTATCTCCTAAGTAGAGGTACTCTAACCTATTATACTATGCACCTAAATTTCCTACAATCAACAGAAGTGTTGTTCACAAATATCCACATATTTCTACAAACAAAAAAAATACACAGGCTAACGCGATAGCCTGTGCAAACTAACTATATTAAAAGGGGGTCAATTAGTTAGTTCCATTGTACCCTATAAATATTTCATGCGTGTTACAGCACAATTAAGATGTAATTACGTTTTGTTATTGTCTTCTTTACAATTCAATTACGCCTTCCACCTAAAGTGTGCTTATTTGCCGATTTCTTCTAATAAGTTCTCCACATAATGTTGAGCCGTTTGAGCTGCAATACTACCATCACCTGTAGCTGTTACAATTTGGCGCAACTCTTTTTCACGAATATCGCCTGCTGCGAAAATGCCAGGGACTTTCGTTTCCATTTTCTCATTTGTTTCAATGTAGCCTTCTTCATTAGTAATTCCTAAAGATTGGAACGGTCCACTTAAAGGATTCATACCGATGTAGATAAATACACCGTCTACTGGTTTATCGTATTCTTCACCAGTTTGATTATTCATTAATGTAATGCTTCCTACTTTGCCGTCCTTTTCATTAATGGTCTTCGCCTCTGTGTTCCAAATGAAATCAATTTTCTCATTATCGAAGGCACGCTCTTGTAAGATTTGTTGTGCTCGCAATTGATCACGACGGTGAATGATTGTCACTTTTTCTGCAAAGCGTGTTAAATAAACACCTTCCTCAACAGCAGAATCTCCACCACCAATAACAACAAGTTCTTTATTCTTAAAGAAAGCTCCATCGCAAACTGCACAATAAGATACACCACGGCCTCCAAGTTCTTGTTCTCCTGGAATACCTAACGCTTTATATTGCGCGCCTGTACCAATAATAATAGCGCGTGCTTTAAATTCTTTGCTTCCCGCTTTAATTGTTTTGTATTCTTTGCCGTCGATTACTTCTTTAATGTCACCATAGGCATATTCTGCACCAAACTTTTTTGCATGCTCAAACATTTTATTGGATAGATCTGGACCTAGAATATGATCGTATCCTGGATAATTCTCCACATCTTCTGTATTTGCCATTTGTCCACCAGGAATACCACGCTCAATCATAAGTGTGTCTAAATTCGCACGCGATGCATATACTGCTGCTGTCATACCTGCAGGACCAGCACCTGCAATAATTACGTCATAAATACGTTCTTCTGTCACTATTTACAACCCCTTCTTCATTTCTATCTAATTCATCTATCCTCATCGTATATAATTCGTTTGCAAAGGTCTATCGATTTGCTCATACTTCAATCACTATTGCCCCAAGGACCGCCTAAAGTGGACAATCCAGAATGACGTATGCATCCTTCTTCCCATAGTTGAATAGCAATCGACGGTTCGCCTAAATGATAAGCCGTAATGCTATACCATTTATAGTAGGATAGATGTCCTTTTAATTTACGCTTTGGCAGTCGGTTAAATCGTTCATAGGATTCATAATAGCATCCAATCCTAGCAAGTGTAACGGCTATATTTAACTGTTGTTGTTCCCTTATAGGATAAACATTCTTTATTTGTTGAATGTGTACTTCTGCTGCTTCTTTGTTGCTCGTCAAATGATAAAATATTGCCAAGTTACAAATCGTATGCAAAGAAGAATCATTAAGTTGTAACCATTGTTCTTCTAACTCAATAGCTTCTTCTTTTTCCCCACTAAAAAATAGTGCTTCTGCATATTTGTGTTTTGCAAGTATATGATTCGGGAATAAGCGCATCATTTCTTCTAATATGGGCAAAGCTTGTTCCCATTGCTCATGCTCCATGTAATAAAAGGCAGATTCCTGATAACGCATCAATTCATCTTCTTCCGCAAATTCCTCCTCATCTTCCTCATCGTCCATTGTTAACATTTCTACTAGTTCTTCCGCTTCTTTATGAAAATCCCCTTCAGGTGCTCGTTGTAAGTAATCTTTCGCAAATTTCATCGCATCATGGAACAACCCTAGATGGGCGTAATTGTTAGCGATTAAATAATGGCAATCGACGTAATCATGACCAAATTCAGCTAACACGTTCATTAGTACTTGATTCGCACTATGATATTGACCAGTTTCCGTGTAAACGACCGATAACTGACAATGATATAAAGGTTGCTTCGGCGATAACTCAATCGCTCTTGTTAACCATTTTATAGCTTTTTCAAATTCTCTCCGTTGAAATGCCCTCACACCTTGACCAAAATAAAACTCCCCTTCAGGTGTAAAGGGGATAACATTTCGATGTATTTTCCCCTGTGAGCTAGTCATGGAGTTATCCATATAGGTCCTCCTCTTCGAACCAAACAATGATATATCCACAGGGCATTATACACTATATTCCGTTTTCAACCAACATGTGTTTATTTTTTTCGGTGACGAATTTCCAACACTTGTAACACATCACTCAAGGATAATCCGCGGTCCACGAGTAATAATAACGTGTGAAAAAATAAATCTGCTGTTTCTTCCGCTAATTCCTCATGATCGTTATTTTTAGCAGCAATAACCACTTCTCCAGCTTCTTCCGGAACTTTCTTAGCAATTCGATCCAACCCTTGACGAAGCATGTTAGACGTATAAGAGCCTTCTATTGGAACTTTCTTTCGCTCCATTAACAACCATTCTAATTCGTCTAATATGTAATTATACGAATGCGGTGTAGACTTTTCCTCTCCATATAAAGTAGAGGAAAAGCAAGTTACCTCCCCTTTATGGCAAGCAGGACCATTCGGAATAACTTGAAGTAATATAGCATCTCGATCACAATCATATTTCATAGAAATCACTTGTTGTGTATGACCTGACGTTTCCCCTTTTCTCCATAACGATTGGCGAGATCGACTATATAATACAGTTTCTCCACTTTCTATTGTTTGCTTCATTGCTGCTTCATTCATGTACGCAAGTGTCAGCACTTCTTTACTTCTGGCATCTTGAATAATTGCTGGTACCAATCCATTTTCATCAAATTGAATCCTCCCTATGTTCACCGTACATGCACCCCACTTTGTTTTAACATTTGCTTCACATTTGTAATAGATGTTTCTTTGTAATGAAAAATTGATGCTGCTAATGCTGCATCAGCAAGGTTACGTTGAAAAACTTGTACAAAATGTTCTCCTCGCCCCGCTCCTCCTGATGCGATTACTGGTAGATACACCTTTTGCTGAATCGCTTCGAGTAAAGGTAAATCGAATCCGCTTTTCTCACCGTCCTGATCCATACTAGTAAGCAATAACTCCCCAGCACCTAATCGCTGCACGTGCTGCGCCCAATCGATTACATTCCATTCTGACTCCTCTCGCCCTCCATGGGTGTATACGTTCCAAGAGTTTGACGCTCTCTTATATTTCGCATCGATTGCTACAACCATACATTGCGAACCAAAATAACGCGCCCCTTCCCGAATAAGCTCAGGGTTACGAACAGCAGCTGAATTTAGCGATACTTTATCTGCCCCAGCTCGCAAAATAGCTCGCATGTCAGCAATAGATGCGATTCCTCCCCCAACTGTAAACGGGATGGTTAGCGTAGCCGCGACTTGGCGCACGACTTCGAGCATCGTTTTTCTCCCTTCATTAGTAGCTGAAATATCAAGAAAGACGAGTTCATCGGCACCTTGTTCATCATATAGCTTAGCCAATTGAACAGGATCTCCTGCATCACGAATGTTGCCAAATTGGATCCCCTTTACAACGCGACCCTCTCGGACATCTAAACAAGGAATAATTCGTTTCGTCAACATCGTTCTGTCACCTCATCAATCGCATCTCTTACCGTCATTTGTTTCGTATAAAGCGCTTTGCCGATAATAACACCTGTTACGTTGCTAACTTGCTTTAATCGTTGCAAATCCGCTAATTGAGCCACACCACCTGAAGCGATCACGTTTTTCCCTGTTACGTCAGCTAATTGAGCAATGGCCTCGATATTAGGACCATTCATCATTCCGTCATGGGCAATATCTGTGAAAATGAACGTTTCCACACCGCTTTCAGCAAAATACTTCCCGACGTCTATCACGCGTTGATGAGAATTATTCAACCACCCTTCCGTCGCTACGTAACCATCACGAGCGTCTAAGCCGATTGCAATTTTACTACTGTAGTCTTTTACTAATTCCTTCGTAACATTTGGCTGTGAAATGGCTAAGCTACCAACCACCACTCGCGACACGCCACGTTCTATATAAAAAGCAACATCCGCTTTCGAACGAATACCTCCTCCCACTTGAACGTGAACAGGTAATTCACTGGAAATCTGTAAAATATGCTTTTCATTCACCTTTGTTCCGTCGCGAGCTCCGTCTAAGTCCACTATATGGATCCACTCTGCTCCTTGGTTTGCAAAATCTTTCGCTACTGCAAATGGATCTTCACTATAGATTGTTTCCCGTTCGAAATCCCCTTGGCTTAGGCGAACACATTTCCCATTTTTGATATCAATAGCTGGATAAATTGTGAATGGTCCCATATAAACACTCCTCCTTCTTCATGATGAAGTTACAAAAGTTCCCCAGTATAGCCATACCTGTCGTCGCACTTTTTTCGGGGTGAAATTGCGTGCCATATACGTTCCCTTTTCCTACAATAGCGGGTACTTCCGTTTCATATCGTGCACTTGCAATGACAATAGACGGATCCATTGTTTCCACGTAATACGAGTGAACGAAATATACATAACCACCCGTGATGGACTGTGTTAATACATCGTTTCGTTGATAGAAAGTCAAATCATTCCATCCCATATGCGGAACTTTATATCTATTGCCAAGTACGTCTTGTCCAGTAAAGCGAACGACACGACCTGGAAGAAGAGCTAAACCTGCCGCCCCTTTACCTTCTGCACTTTCTTCAAATAACAATTGCATTCCTAAACATATACCGAGCAATGGCACACCTTGGTTCACTTGGTGCAGCAAAAAGTCTTTCATTCCAGAAGCTTCTAAAGACTTCATTGCATCTGGAAAAGCACCAACACCAGGTAAAAGAAGCCCTTTACACGTTTGTAGTTCACTTGGCGAAGCAGATACAACATGCGGAATGTCCATATGTTGTAACGCTTTTGAAACACTAAATAAGTTACCCATGCCATAATCTATAATGCCAATCATGCTACAATCGCCCTTTCGTAGACATAATCCCTTTAATACGTGGATCTATTTGTGTTGCTTCATCTAATGCACGAGCCGTTGCTTTAAACATAGCTTCAATGATATGATGCGTATTGGAACCGTGATGAACGATAATATGAAGATTCATACGTGCTTCTAAAGCAAGCTTCCAAAAAAACTCATATACATTCTCTGTATCAAATGTACCGACTTTTGCTGCGGGGAGATTCGCTTTCCATTCCAAATGCGGTCGATCACTTAAATCGACAGCGACTGTGACGAGCGTTTCATCCATTGGAAGACTTACCGAACCGTAGCGACGAATTCCTCTTTTATCTCCTATAGATTGACGCAATGCCTGCCCTAGTACAATCGCAATATCTTCTGTTAAATGATGATCATCTACCTCCACATCTCCTTTTCCTTCGACAGACAGATGGAAAAAGCCATGTTTTTGAAACAGTTCTAACATATGACTCAAAAAAGGTACTTGGATGTTGATTTCCCCGCTGCCATCACCATCAACGTTTAATTGTAAACGGATCGTCGTTTCCGCTGTTGTCCTCTCGATGCAACTCGCTCTGGCCTCGTTCATTCCCTTTCCTCCATTCGTATTTCTATTGCCCTGGCATGAGCTTCTAAACCTTCCATTCTAGCAAAGCGGGCAATGTCCGGTGCTTGAGCATGAAACGCTTCTTCGTTGTAATAAATGACACTCGATTTCTTCACGAAGTCATCAGTGCCTAATGGACTTGAGAAACGAGCTGTTCCATTTGTCGGTAACACATGGTTCGGTCCGGCAACATAATCCCCTACAGGCTCTGAGCTATAACGACCAAGAAAAATAGCTCCTGCATGCTTTACCTTTCCGAGTACACGTAGTGGCTCTTTCATCATGATTTCTAAATGCTCTGGGGCTATCTTATTTACTACTTCTAAGCATTGCTCCATACTTGTGCATACAACAATCGCTCCATGCTGTTTTAGACTATCCATAGCGATTTGCTTACGAGGCAAGTCATCTACTTGTCGCTCCACCTCGTCTGCTACTTGATCCGCTAATAAGGTAGAGAAGGTTACGAGAATGCTAGAAGAACGTTCGTCATGCTCTGCTTGTGACAGCAAATCAGCCGCTACTTCTTTAGGTGAAGCCGTATCATCGGCAAGAACGACAATTTCACTCGGACCTGCCATCATATCTATATCTACAACACCAAAAACAGCTCGCTTCGCCAACGCTACATAAATATTGCCAGGACCGACGATTTTGTCGACAGATGTAATGGATTCCGTTCCATACGCTAACGCGGCTACCGCCTGTGCTCCCCCTACTTTATACACTTCCTGCACTCCAGCAATATGTGCTGCCACAAGTACTTCAGCTGGGATGCGACCGTTCAATCCTGGAGGAGATACCATGACAATCCGCTCCACACCTGCTACTTTTGCCGGAATAACGTTCATGAATACAGAGGAAGGATAGGAAGCTGTTCCACCTGGTACGTACACTCCCACTGCATCTAGCGGGGTTATTTTTTGTCCGAGCATCGTACCGTTACTTTCTGATTGGAACCATGAATGACGTTGCTCCTTTTCATGAAACGTCTTAATTCGTTGCGCGGCTTGCTGCAAAAGCGCAATGTCTTCCTTCTTCATTTGTTGACGAGCTTGGACGAATTCTTCTTCTGTTACACGCAATTGCGACAGCGTAGCACCATCGAATTTCACTGTGTATTCTAGTAGTGCTTCATCTTGCCTTGAGCGTACATCAGCCATAATCCTTTCCACAATAGCAAGTTGCTGCGTTGTTCCAGCATCGACATTCCGTTTCCCACGTAGTACATCACTTGGAGTTAATCGTTTCATACGTCGCTTCCTTTCTCTAAAGCTATTTGGGCGCTTAATTGTTCTATCATGTTATCTAATATAGGACTTGATAATCGATAGCTAACCGGGTTTACAATGAACCTTGACGTGACGCGGGCAATTTTCTCGTATTCGATTAATCCGTTATCTCTTAGCGTTTGACCGGTAGAAACGATATCCACAATGCGGTCGGTTAAACCGATGAGTGGTGCTAATTCTATTGAGCCATTTAACGGTATAATTTCGACTTGTTCTCCCTGCTCTCGGAAGTACTCCGATGCAATGTGCGGATACTTCGTTGCTATTTTCGGTGCTATTTTGCTTAACGGTTGATTCGGTAAACCAGCCACAGCTAAATAACAGGCACTAATGTTTAAATCTACTATTTCATACACATCCCGATTTTGTTCTAATAACACATCCTTACCTGCAATGCCGCAATCCGCCGCTCCATATTCTACATACGTAACGACATCCATTGGCTTGGCAAGCATGACACGAATGTTATATTCAGGGAATTCCAGAACAAGCTTCCTTGATTGTTCTACATGGGTGAAATCATAGCCAATTGTGCGTAGTAGCCCTGCAGCTTCATCAAAAATACGACCTTTAGGCATGGCAATCGTTAACCAATTATTCATATACAACACCACCTCTACAAACATCAACGACACGTTTGAAATGTTGCGAATAAGAAGAGTCAGAAATACCATCTATCCATTGTAAGACGACCTTTTCACCGTTTCTTCGCAATTCTTGTGCCTTACAAAGTGCTTCTGAAAATGTTTGATCATCATATAATATGAGTACTCGATCATGCAATGGTTCCTGTTCTCCTAACGCTTCCATCAACCTGTCTAAATGAATCGCAAATCCTGTTGCAGAAGCATCCGATTGAAAAGAAGGTAGCAGCTGATCATAGCGTCCTCCATTACATAACGAGGCACCAACCTTCGGAGTGTATCCTTCAAATAATATCCCTGTGTAATAGTGCATGTGACTGATGACCGTTAAATCAAAGGACACGCAGGAATGAACATCGTATAGCTGTAGCAATTGATACAGTTGCTTTAATTCTTGAATAGCCTTATGACACGCCCCATTTTCCGCCATTTCCTCAGCTGCAGCGAATACATGATGCTTTCCTCTTAAAGATAAAAGCTGTCTTAATCGTTGCCTATCTTCATCCTTTATATTTACTTCTTTCACTGCTTTACGAAAACCGACATAATCTTTTTCATATAAATAACGCAAAAATTGCTCTGCTTCTGTGCTTCGATGTCCCCCAAAAATTTCAAACAATAACCCTTTTACATAGCCAATATGACCAATCGTAATATGAAAATCTGATAATCCGGAAGCCAATAACGCCTCAATTTGCAACGCAATCACTTCTGCATCCGCATAATCCGATGTTTCTCCTATGTATTCAACACCGATTTGTTCAAATTGAGCAGGCTTGCCACCTTCTGTTTGTTGAGCGCGAAACACTGGTCCATCATAATGAAGACGAAGCGGATATCCTTGCTCCTTTAATTGTGAAGCTGCCACTCGAGCAATAGGTACTGTTAAATCAGGCCGTAACACGAGACTATGACCTTGCCGATCTAGCAACTTAAATAGGCGCGTACCTTCTATGGCACTAGCTCCACCAACCGTATCCAAATATTCCACCATCGGCGTTTCTAACCCTTGATAACCCCAGCTCGTTACTGTATTTGCAATAGCATGCCGAACGCGCTGTTTATGTTCATACAAGAAAGGTAATGTATCTCTCATCCCTAACGGCTTTTCAAACATGAACCGATTATTCACCATTCCGCCCCCCAATTGACCCATTTTTCTGAATACTTTAACTTGCTAATATGCTAACAAACAAAAGTAAAATCGTCAACAAAAAATAGATGATTCCTCCGTTTAATTGAACCGGAAAATCATCTATTTTTACGAGCATTGATTGTTTTTTATGTATCAAATAAGTGAAAATAATCTACCTAACCAAACCCCCATTTATCTATACGAATTTCGCAATCGGAGGAATGCAAATAAAAACAGTTGCAATTGTTCATTCATTTGATTCTCATCTACCGTGCGCTCTACAATGAATCCAGGCATCGAACCAAATCGATCTGCCGCTTCCATTGGAATACCACCTTCAATCAATGTCAACACTTGCTGACCTTGTGCATCATATATAATCCATTTAGGCAATGTAGCATCTAGTTCTGCTTTCCATTTTATTGTATCTTCTTCACACAAACAAAATTGCGTTTGCTTCGACTCTTTTCCACATTGTTTCGCATAACTAACATAATCCCCATTGCTATTACGAATAAATAATGTTGGTTGAAATCCACCTTTATGAATGAAATCAAACAAGCGGTTTCCTGCTGCATCGTAATAGCCACTTTTACTCGGTGCCAGTAACGGTATTGAAAAAGAAAGGAACATAACATTGCATACACGCCACCACTTCTTACTATCATCTTCCATAAACGCATAAATGAAACCATTCATATCATACAGGCGTACACTTTCTCGGACAGACATAGACATGCCTAGATACATCCTTCTTGGCCAATTTCCTTCCCTATCCAGTTTTACTTGCTTTGTCACGGAAGCTAGATGGGCGAATCGCCAGTCACGTAGACCACTTTTTGTTAGTGCCACGCCGTATATTAATAAAGGAATTACAAGCAATACGAAACCATACATATCCATTAGCGGAAAGATAACAGCAATAATTGATGTCAAAGCAAGGAATACGATACCTGTGTTCAGCTGTCTTTTCCCCTCTTTTTTCAGAACGAGTTCCATATTCTCCATCATCCCACCACCTAAACTTGTTTATATCAATCATTACGAATAAAACCGCTGATTTGTTTCAAGAAAAAAGAACAGCATCCCTCATATGCTGTTCTGAAAAAAGTGGTCTTCTTGTTGACGCTTTTGCATCTCTTCTTGTGTATAAATCACTTTCATCGGATTACCACCGACGAAACAGCCTGGTGGGACGTCTTTATGAACAAGGGTGCCCGCTGAAATAATGGCGCCATCACCAATAGTTACGCCTGGTAAAATCGTTGAATTGGCGCCAATCATAACTTGATCGCCAATCGTAACTTGGCCGAGACGATACTCTTTAATTAAATATTCATGTGCTAATATCGTTGTGTTATAGCCAATCACACTATTTGTGCCGACAGTAATTTTTTCTGGAAACATGATATCCGGCATGACCATGAGCGCAAAGGCGGTATGGTTGCCGACCTTCATATGTAAAAACGTGCGATAGAGCCAATTCTTCATCGGGATAAACGGTGTGTAACGAGCGGCTTGAATCACGATGAAATTTTTAGCGACTTTCCAAAAAGGCACTGTCTTATAAATATGCCACAGGGAATTCTTATCTTGGACATGATAACGCTCGGTCTTTCTCATTCCATCACTCCATTACAAGCTTTGTTAAATCACTCATATGTTCAAGCATGTAATCTGGTTGTAAATCTTCTAGTACTTGGCGACCTTTAATCGTCCATGCAACGCCGGCTGTTTTCGTCCCAGCATTTTGACCTGCTTCAATATCGTGCGTGTTATCACCAATCATAATCGTTTCTTCTGGTGTTGCCCCAAGCTCCTTCATCGCACGGACTACTGGTTCTGGATGCGGCTTTGCATTTGTAACATCATCCAGCGTCACAATCGTATCAAAATATGGCTCAATTTCTGTTAGCTTTACCCCCATAGTCACCGTTTGACGAAGTTTTGTTGTAACGATACCTAATTTAAATCCTGCTTCCCTTAACTTCGATAACGTTTCCACTACTCCATCGTAAGCGACGACTAAATCATCGTGATGCTCATGGTTATGCGCGCGATACGTATTCATCATTTCTTCTACATCCACTTTGTCGCTAATAGAGCTTAAACTTTCTTCTAGAGGAGGCCCGATAAAATCGATCACATCCTCCCGTGTGTATTGATTAGGTGCATACTTCTCTGTTGTATGAAGAAACGAAGCAATAATTAGTTCGTTTGTATTTATAAGTGTACCGTCTAAATCAAATAGAAGAGTGCGAATGGTCATATACGTTGTCCTTTCTTTTGTTCATATTTATTCTATTCCAAATAAATCCTACCACTGCTGTTAACAGTATTGCCGTAGCAAGACGAATAACGAGCAATGGCCAGACTGGGATACCTAGCGGGATAAAAATTAATGTATCCTCTACTACTGCGTGGCAAGACACTAAAAATAGCAGGGAAAGGTACATATCTTTTTTTGATACCCCATCTTCTTCTACTGCTTGGATCATGAGTCCCGCACCGTATGCTAAGCCAATCGTGAGTCCTGCGATTAATGTCGTTGATGCATTCCGGTCAACACCAAGAAAGCGAGTAAACGGAGCGAACCAATGAGAAAAACGGGCAATCCAATTATTCTCCTTTAACCATTGCATCACAATCATTAAAGGAATGACGATACAGGCTAATTGCACAATGGCGATCAATGCTGTTTGCAGACCGTTAAGACTAATCATCAGCCAGCCTTCAGGAATATCTGTTTGTGCAATCATACCGTATTGTGCCATCTCCGAACCACCTTGCCAAAAAAAGTTGATTAATAAAGCGGAGAAAAACGCTAAACATATGCGAATGCCAACAACAAACCACCACTTTACACCAACTTTAGCAGCAACGGTAGATTCAATTAATAAATTGTGAGAAAACGAAAGCATAATTGCCATTATAAAAACTTCTTTAACCGTAAAGTCAAAGGAAACAATAGCGGCAATGCCTGCATATAAGTTAAGAAAGTTCCCTAAAACGAGTGGAATGGCGGCCTCTCCTGACAAGCCAAGCCACTTCATCATAGGTTCTACAATATTCGTCACCCAACCTAGCACTGGCGTAGCTTGCAAAATAGTAACAATAAATGTAATAGGAAAGATTACTTTACCAAGTGTCCACGTTAAATGTAAGCCTTGTTTAAAACCTCTATTTAATACACCAAGCAAAATAAACCCCTCCTTTTATTTTTCTACTTTTTTACCGTTGTAATACGTATCCGCTTTGTTAAAGTAACGACGATAAATAATTAAGCTAACCGCCCATACAATTAAGATGACGGAAATAACTTGTGCCGTTCTCAGCTCTCCAACAATATATAAACTGTCGGTACGCAAGCCTTCTATAAAGTAACGACCAAAAGAGTACCAGATTACATAGCTTAAGAATATTTCCCCACGTCGCGGATAATATTTTCTCAGTAGAATGAGGAAGATGAATCCAAGCACATTCCAAACCGATTCATATAAAAAGGTCGGATGATACATCACACCACTAATACACATTTGATTCGTGATGAAGTCAGGTAAATATTGCATAAAATTATTGTAAAATTCCTCCGATACCGGTCCACCGTGCGCCTCTTGGTTCATAAAGTTTCCCCAGCGCCCGATTGCCTGGCCTAATAGCAAACTAGGTGCGGCAATATCCGCTAATTTCCAAAATGGGACGTTACGAACACGCGCAAAGACAAGAGCAGTTAGTACAGCACCAATAATGGCACCGTGAATCGCAATTCCACCTTCCCAAATTGCGAAGATATCAATCAATGAGCCACCAGCATAACGCTCCCATTCAAATGCCACGTAGTAAAGTCTGGCACTTAAAATAGCAATTGGAATAGCGAAGACAACTAAATCAATAAAGATATCTTTTTTCATGCCAAGACGTTCTGACTCACGCATTGCAAGTATTAATCCTAAATAGGCCCCGACTGCAATGATGACACCATACCAATAAATCGATATGGGACCGAGCTGTAGGAACACACGATCAAGCGCCTCCGTACTACATGTCACTATAAAAACCTCCTTTGTTTACACCTTCTTGATTTTCTCCAATCATGTTCGTTAATCGCTCCGAAAATTCCTCCGCCGCATTGATTCCCATCCGCTTCAAACGGAAATTCATCGCTGCTACCTCAATAATAACAGCAAGGTTTCGCCCTGGACGAACAGGTATGGTAGACTTCGGAACTTCTACATCCATTATTCTCATCGTTTCTTCCTCTAACCCTAACCGATCGTATTGCTTATTTTGATCCCAAAGCTCTAAGTTAATGATCATCGTTATCCGTTTATGGCTACGAACTGCTCCAGCGCCAAATAACGTCATTACATTAATAATGCCAAGACCTCTAATTTCTAATAGATGTTCAATTAGCGGCGGGGAGTTACCAATTAACGTATCGAAATCCTCTTGGCGAATTTCCACACTATCATCAGCAACGAGGCGATGTCCTCTTTTCACAAGTTCTAAAGCGGTCTCACTTTTTCCGACACCACTTTGACCAGTAATTAATACACCTACACCATATATATCAACCAAAACGCCGTGAACAGCAGTAAATGGTGCGAATTTCGTTTCTAAGTAATTGGTTAAGCGACTAATAACACGTGTCGTTTTATACGGTGAGCGCATAATTGGCACACCTGCTTCATTTGCCGCCTCAACAAATTCTTCTGGTACGTCCATCCCTCGTGTAATAACGATACCCGGCGTCACATCTGTACAAAGTTGCATGGCCCGATCTTTTTTCTGTTCATGCGATAACTCCAGAAAGAAGGATAATTCTGTTTTCCCGAGCAATTGCAGACGCTCAGAAGGATAATATTTAAAATAGCCCGCCATTTCCATACCAGGACGTGCTATATCACTTGTAAATATTTCACGATGAACACCATCATGTCCCGCTACTATTTCTAAGGTAAAACGGTCTAAAAGATCCTGCGTACGAACTTTTGTCATATGTATAAGGCCCCCTGATTTTTTTACCAGCTTTCACTTATCTTACTTACGTTATATAAACAACATCTATTGTAGCATTTTTTACATTTGTCTGCGGAAATACTGCAAGAAAAAAATAATCCACATCGCACAGTGGATTACTTAATATCATCAACAAGCTTGTTAAGAGCTAGAGAAAGCAAGGAAATGAAAAAGGAACATACGATTGCCATTCCAAAGCTAGAAATTTCAAAACTGCTTCCCATTATAGCTTGCGCAATCATTAATGTGATCGCATTTATAATAAACAAAAATAAACCTAGCGAAAGTACCGTAATCGGCAATGTAAAAATAATAAGCACTGGTTTAACAAATACATTTAAAATGGATAACAGAAAGCTTGCTAATACAGCGGTAGCGACACTTTCAAGGTAAAATGATGCGAATAATTGATCGACTGCTATGAGTACCACTGTCGTCACGATAATGTGTAATAGCCAGTTCTTTAACATACGAATCCTCCTTTACTTCTTATCATTTGAGTAGATGCAAATATCGCCTGTTGTCGTTTCTCCATTTATGTGTAAAGCATCCCCTTCACCTGCACAGAAACGCATTTCTTTCTTCAGTATTTCATTTACTTCCTCTTGCACTTCTAACGTAGGAATGTAGCATTTCAAACGGCCTACATTTGTTTGAATAGTCCCACTTACGCTCTGTACGGTTGGCAAATGTACGTTTATATTTCCAGTTGTCGTTTTCAGTACGGCACGATGAGCTTCTGTTCCTTGTTTCCATGTACAATGAATATTGCCGTTCACACATTTTGCCTGGACGTTCTCTATGGAACCTTCTATATTTATTTTGCCGTTTAACGTCTCTGCCTTTACCTCACTTACATGTATATCGGTTAATGCCATCGCACTATTAGATGATTCAACTTCTAATTCATTTCCTCTTATGTCATGCAAACTTATTTTACCATTCGTCGTTTTTGCTTGAAACTGCTTTACGTCCATTTGTTCTGCATCAATAACTCCATTAAACAGTTTCACCGATATGGTTTTATATAAACGTTTCGGGATATATAACGTCAAGTCAGCTTTCATCTTTTTAGAATCTAATTGAAAGCGCAATGTATGATCGCCCACATCATATTCTTTACATTGCATAAAATGTTCTCTTGCTTCTGTTTGATCATTTACTTGATATACCTTCACTTCACATTCCATTCGCACGTCCTCTTCATCCCAAGGAATAACACGAACAGAGCCATTCGCGACCTCTATTTCAATTTGTGAAAACGTAACTCCCTGATGTTGAAAAATGTGTGATACATCATAATGGGGACCGAAATTGAAATCTAAATCAACATTCTTTATCTTCTTTATCGTATCCCCTAACAATTGCTTAAAGTAATTCTTCGATGAACGAGCGCTGTTCCCCTTCGCATATTGTTCCGCATTCCAGTCCACTTTAGTCGAAAGAGATTGATGTTTCACTTCTTCAGCATGCTCTAGCGCTTCTAACAATTCTTCTGCTTCACTAGCTGTAATAACCCCATCTTCTATCATTTGTAAAATTCGCTTTCGTTCCTCTGTCATATGCCCACCTTCCTTATAACGATTCTACAAGTGTTCCTATTCCCTATTCATAAATAATCTATTCATTTTTAATAACTGTTGTGTAGTAAAAAAGCTATTCCAAAGCTCTTAATTGGAATAGCTCTTTGCATTAAAACGTCCATTTGTAAAACTCTTCATAACGCAAATGTTTTTGTGCTTCTTGATTTAATTGTTTTAACTGGGGACTCTCACGGAATTGACTCAACATTCCTTCTGCTTGAGAACGATGGGCTTCTATAGCTTTCATTTTCTTCTCAAAATACGCCTCCACATCATACATAATGTCCGGCTCTCCTAACACGTCACGGCGGTCGTGAGTAATCGCTTTCGCCCACAATTCCGGACGTTGTTCAGCTGGATACATGCGTACTGCTTCAATAGCCGCTGCCCCCATTGCATCATGATCCGGATGTACGGCATATCCTGGATAAAATGTAATAACAAGACTTGGCCGGAGCTCATCTAGTATAGATTTTAGATGCGTAGCAACCTGTTGTGTATCTTCAAATTCTAACGTTTTGTCCCGATATCCTAACATTTGGACATCCATATCTAACACTTTACATGCAGCGAGCAACTCTTGTTTTCTAATTTCCGGCAACGATTCTCTAGTAGCAAACGGGGGACTTCCCATATTACGCCCCATCTCTCCAAGCGTCCCGCATAAATACGTGACAGGAATACCTTGCTCTCTGAATTTCAATGTAGTACCAGAACATCCGAATGATTCATCATCTGGATGAGGTAATATTATGACAACGTGCTGATGTTGTTCCATCACTCTCACTCCTTCTGTCCCTATTTAAACGGCGTCTCACTAATTTCACAGGCAACCATTAATCGTCCTTCCGCATCATGCCCAGCCAATAATAATCGATGGTGTTCATCTAACTCCCAATGCGTCAAACCTTCTGCATACATCCAACCAGCATCCATTTTCAATCCAACCCGAAAACTAGTTGATCCTATAATTTTTACTTGCTTATAACGAATTTGAACATTACGAATAAAAGCTCCAACATTGGAGGCTTGCGAATTAAAATGACTAGCATACGCTCCATTCGTTGTTTCCAAATGAACATAAACATCTTTATTCAAAAAACGCTCTAAAACCTTTTGGACTTCCTCTTTCTGAATAAGTTCCATCAAGGTGACTCCTCTCTCTTACTAGTATCTTCATATACTTTACCTAATTTCACACCAAAACGTCAAAGCATCCACATTATGCAGTTGAGGATTGGGGCAATTATGTGACTCCGCTACCTTTTATTCGAATCTCGCTCACTGTCACCTACACAAAATATAATAAGCGCCCTCTTCTCTCAGTGAAAAAGGGCGCTCATTTATAGTTTATTTGGATACTTTTTCTCTTTCCTTTAATCGTTGGTGCATTCGTTGCTCGTCACGTTCTAGTACTGGGCCTAAATATTTTCCTGTATAGGATTGTGGGTGTTCTGCTACTTGTTCTGGTGTTCCTGTTGCGACAATTTCGCCACCTCGCTCACCGCCCTCTGGTCCTAGGTCAATGAGGTAATCAGCTGTTTTGATTACATCGAGATTATGTTCAATAATGAGTACCGTGTCTCCGTTTTCTACGAGGCGTTGGAGTACGACTAATAAACGAGCGATATCATCAACGTGTAATCCGGTTGTTGGCTCATCTAAAATGTACATCGAACGACCTGTTGAGCGGCGGTGTAATTCACTTGCTAATTTCACACGTTGGGCTTCTCCGCCAGAAAGAGTAGTAGCTGGCTGTCCGAGTTTAATGTATCCTAAACCTACATCACAAATAGTTGCTAGTTTTCGCTTTATTTTCGGAATTGCTTCGAAAAATTCATACGCATCTTCAATGGTCATCTCTAACACGTCTGCAATGCTCTTTCCTTTATATTTCACTTCGAGTGTTTCTCGATTATAACGTTTTCCATCACATACTTCACAAGGAACATATACATCTGGTAAAAAGTGCATTTCGATTTTAATAATTCCATCGCCACGACAAGCTTCACAACGTCCACCTTTTACGTTAAAGCTAAATCGGCCTTTCTTATAGCCGCGAATTTTTGCTTCATTTGTCTGGGCATAAACATCACGTACATCATCGAAAACCCCTGTGTAAGTGGCTGGGTTAGATCTCGGCGTTCGGCCTATTGGTGATTGGTCGATATCAATTACTTTATCAAGCTGATCGATTCCTTTTATCTCTTTATGCGCTCCAGGTTTCACTTTACCTCTTGTTAACTTTTGGGCTAATGATTTGTATAGAACTTCATTTACGAGTGTACTTTTTCCAGAACCTGAAACACCGGTAACGACATTCATTAAACCTAACGGAATCGATACATTAACTTGTTTCAAATTGTTCTCTTTTCCACCGATAATATCGATGTATCTACCATCTGGTTGACGCCGCTGGGATGGCACTGCAATAAACTGTTTTCCTGATAAATATTGTCCTGTTAATGATTGATCATCGGCCATTACTTCTTCAGGCGTTCCGCTCGATACAATCTGTCCGCCGTGAACACCAGCTTTAGGACCGATATCAATTAAATAATCTGCTGCTAGCATTGTATCTTCATCATGCTCAACAACGATTAACGTATTATCCAAATCACGCATTTGTTGTAGCGTTCCAATTAATCGGTCGTTATCTCGTTGATGCAAACCGATCGACGGTTCGTCTAGTACGTATAACACTCCCGTTAAGGCAGATCCGATTTGCGTGGCTAAACGAATTCGTTGCGCTTCTCCTCCAGATAACGTACCTGCTGAGCGAGATAAAGTTAAATAATCTAATCCCACATTAATGAGAAAGGATAAACGATCACTGATTTCTTTCAATATCATTCGAGCAATTTGTGCTTCTTTTTCTGTCAGCTCTACTGTATCAAAAAATTGTTTTGCATCCTGAACAGATAAGTCTGTTACTTGACCAATATGTTTGCCTTGTATAAGAACAGACAACGTCTTCTCATCTAGTCGATAGCCTTTACATTTCGGACAAGATTTATGGGACATGTACTTTTCCATTTGTTCGCGAATAAAATCGGAAGAGGTCTCTCGATAGCGACGAGCGACGTTATGCACAACACCTTCAAAGAAGATTTCATTTTCACGGACGTTTCCTAAATCATTTTCATAGCGGAAATAAATTTTTTCATCACCGCTTCCGTATAACACTTTATCCAGTAAGTGTTTCGGAACCTTATTTACAGGGGTATCCATATCAATACCGTAATGATTACACACACTTTGTAGCAACTGTGGATAATATTGTGAACTATTCGGCTCCCAAGGGGCTAAGGCGTGTTCATTTAGTGATAAGTTCCAATTCGGTATAACTAAATCGAGATCAACCTCAAGCTGTTGTCCTAATCCGTCACAATGGCCACATGCTCCAAATGGGCTATTAAAAGAAAACATACGTGGCTCTAACTCTCCGATTGAAAAACCACAAATCGGACAAGCATGATTTTCGTTAAAATGTAGTTCTTCTCCATCAATAACATCGACAATTAATTGACCTTCCCCTAGCCGAAGAGCCGTTTCGACAGAATCAGATAATCTGCCTGCAATCCCTTCTTTAATCGCAATTCGGTCAATGACCACTTCAATAGAATGCTTCTTATTTTTCTCCAGTTGTATATCCTCTGTAATTTCGCGCATTTCTCCATCAACACGTAAACGAACGTAACCTTGCTTTTGCAAATCCTCTAACACTTTAATGTGCTGCCCTTTACGTCCAGAAACAACCGGAGATAGAAGTTGCATTTTTGTTCGTTCAGGATAAGTTAATAGCTGATCGACCATTTGCTGTACGGTTTGAGATGTAATTTCCACACCATGCTTCGGACATGTCGGACGGCCAATTCTCGCAAATAATAGTCGTAAATAGTCATAGATTTCTGTCACTGTTCCGACTGTGGAACGTGGGTTTTTACTCGTCGTCTTTTGATCGATTGAAATGGCAGGAGATAATCCTTCTATGGAATCCACATCCGGCTTATCCATTTGTCCTAAAAATTGGCGAGCATATGCAGATAACGATTCAACATAACGACGCTGCCCCTCTGCATATATCGTGTCAAATGCTAGAGATGATTTCCCGGAACCGGATAACCCTGTCAAAACAACAAGCTTATTCTTTGGTATATCGATATCAACGTTTTTCAAATTGTGAGCACGAGCCCCTTGAACACGAATCATTTTCTGTTTGCTCATCTTCACGGTCACCCTTCCGCTTTCAGTTCTAAAATTAAATCACGAAGTTCTGCTGCTTTTTCGAAGTTCAATTCCCGAGCAGCCTGCTTCATGTCTTGCTCCATCTGTTGTACCAAGTCACCTTTTTCTTTCTTCGTCATATTGGCTACTTTGGATTGTTTGTGGTCATACGTTTCTTCGTCTTCTGCAGCCATCGTTGCTTGAATGACGTCACGAATTTCTTTCTTAATGGTCGTCGGTGTAATACCATGCTTCTCGTTATAAGCGATTTGTTTTTCGCGGCGGCGTTCTGTTTCATCAATCGCTATCTTCATAGAATCGGTATATTTATCTGCATACATAATAACTTCACCATTCTCATTACGAGCGGCACGTCCTATTGTTTGAATTAATGAACGCTGCGAACGCAAAAATCCTTCCTTATCGGCATCTAGTATCGCAACGAGTGACACTTCTGGTATATCTAATCCTTCTCTTAATAAGTTAATACCAACGAGAACATCATATACACCTTTCCTCAAGTCACGAATAACCTCAATCCGCTCTAGCGTTTTCACCTCGGAATGTAAGTAAGCTACTTTAATTCCAACTTCTTTTAAATAATCGGTTAAATCCTCAGACATTTTCTTCGTTAACGTAGTGACTAATACTCGTTCCTTCCGTTCTTTCCGTCGATTTATCTCACCAATTAAATTGTCTATTTGCCCTTGAATAGGACGTACTTCTATTTTCGGATCAAGTAGCCCAGTAGGACGAATAATTTGTTCTACCATTTCCGGTGAATGTTCTTGTTCATAAGGTCCTGGTGTGGCGGACACATAGACTGCTTGATTCACATGCTCTTCAAATTCAGCAAACATTAACGGGCGATTATCCATTGCGGATGGCAACCGAAAACCATGATCCACTAACACTTGCTTGCGCGCCCGATCGCCGTTATACATCGCACGCACTTGCGGTAACGTAACATGGGACTCATCAATTAACAGTAAGTAGTCATCCGGGAAATAATCAAGCAACGTATATGGCGTTGCACCAGCTTCCCGTAATGTTAAATGTCTAGAATAGTTCTCAATACCAGAACAAAACCCCATTTCATTCATCATTTCCAAATCATAATTCGTTCGTTGCTCTAAACGCTGAGCTTCTAATAGTTTATTTTGCTCTTTCAATATCTTTAATTGTTCCTGTAGCTCTTGTTGAATATTTTTAATGGCGATTTTCATCTTCTCTTCTCGCGTGACGAAGTGAGAAGCCGGAAAAATAGCTACGTGATCACGATCCCCAATTATTTCTCCTGTTAACGCGTCGACCTCACGAATCCGGTCAATCTCATCTCCAAAGAACTCCACCCGAACGCAATGTTCTTCTCGTGAAGCTGGGATAATCTCGACAGAATCGCCACGCACGCGAAATGTACCACGCTGAAAATCAATATCATTACGAGCATACTGAATATCTACTAAATCTCGTAACAATGCATCTCGATCCTTCTCCATTCCTGTTCTAATAGAAAGGACTAATTCCCGATATTCTTCTGGATTCCCTAAACCATATATACAAGAAACACTCGCTACAATAATGACATCGTTCCGCTCAAACAAGGAAGATGTAGCAGAGTGCCTTAGCTTATCAATTTCATCATTAATGCTAGCATCCTTTTCTATAAACGTATCTGTTGATGGAACGTATGCTTCTGGCTGATAATAATCATAATAACTAACGAAATATTCAACCGCATTATTGGGAAAAAACTCTTTAAATTCACTGTACAGCTGACCTGCAAGTGTTTTGTTATGGGCGATGACTAGCGTTGGTTTGTTTACTTGTTGAATTAAATTGGACATCGTAAACGTTTTCCCTGTCCCCGTGGCACCTAGCAACGTTTGATGCTTCTTACCGTTTTCAACACCTTTTCTCAGTTGCTCAATGGCACGAGGCTGGTCCCCTTGAGGTTGATAGCTCGATACTAATTCAAATTGTCCTTCCACACTGTGCCCTCCATTCCAGCTTTATCTACACGTAGTGTACCACATTTACCATCTATTTTAACACATATACGAACAAACATTCGAGTAATATACATCAAAAAGACTGACCTAAAAAAATAGATCAGCCTTTCCTATTATTGACGATATTGATTCACTTCAAACAAATCAATTAATTCAATAGATGGATGCTTGTCTTGGAACCAACGTAAGGAGAAATCGTTTTTGAATAGAGCCAAGAAGTTATCTTCACGGTCTTTAACGAGCAAGCTTCTTTCATCAAATAGCTTCTTATCAACTTGCTCGGTCTTTAACCATCTTGGAATACGTTCACCAATCGATTCAAATACGATTTCGACATTGTATTCATTATTCATGCGATATTCAAATACGTCATATTGCAATTGCCCAACTGCACCAATAATGTATTCATCACTTCTTAAGCTGCGAAATAATTGAATCGCTCCTTCTTGGACAAGTTGTTCAATCCCTTTTCTAAACTGTTTAGATTTCATGACGTTTTTCACTGTTACTTTCTTAAATAATTCAGGTGGAAACTGTGGAAGCTCCTCATATTCATACGTGTCACTACCTTGTACAAGCGTATCTCCGATGCGATACACGTTTGGATCATAAATACCAATAATATCTCCAGCATACGCTTCTTCTAACGTTTCTCTCGAAGAGGCGATGAATTGTTGTGTTTGAGCAATTTTGATGTTTTTCCCTGTTCGCGCTAATGTCACTTTCATTCCCCGCTCAAATTTACCAGAACATACACGAACGAACGCGACACGATCACGGTGAGCCGGGTTCATATTCGCTTGTATCTTGAAAATGAAGCCAGAGAACGCCTCTTGTTCAGGAGCAATTAACTCGCCAGAAGCTTTTCGAGGAAATGGCTGTGGCGCCATAGCAATAAAGGATTGGAAAAACGTTTCTACCCCAAATGGTGCAAGAGCACTACCGAAATAGACTGGTGTTAGTTCTCCTTGTTGCACAGCTTCTATATCAAATGCTTCCCCAGCTTCATTTAGCAATTCTATTTCTTCTGCAGCGGCTTGAAATTCTTCCGTTTGTATTAAGTCTTGTTGTTGCTGAAGCTCCTCTTTGGCAATGGCTTCCTCTAACTCATTTCCAGTAAACCGAATGAACTGGTCACGCTCTCGGTCAAAAATTCCCTTAAACCTTTTCCCCATTCCGACCGGCCAATTCATTGCATACGTTTGAATGTCTAATTCATCTTCTATTTCTTTTAATAAATCGAAGGGGTCTTTTCCTTCTCGATCGAGCTTATTAATAAACGTAAAAATAGGAATACCTCGCATTTTGCACACTTTAAACAGTTTAAGTGTCTGCGCTTCAATCCCTTTTGTTCCATCTATAATCATAATGACGCTATCAACAGCTGTTAACGTTCGATACGTATCTTCACTGAAATCTTCGTGACCTGGTGTATCAAGAATGTTGACATGAAGACCTTCGTATTCGAAATTCATAACAGAGGAGGTAACCGAGATGCCACGCTGCTTCTCAATATCCATCCAATCAGATGTCGCAAATTTCCCTGACTTCTTCCCTTTTACCGTACCTGCATTACGAATTAAATTACCATATAACAAAAATTTCTCCGTTAACGTCGTTTTTCCCGCATCGGGGTGAGAAATAATAGCGAAAGTACGACGCTTCTGCATTTCTTCTTTTATATTCATATAGCTAACTCCTATCTCATTTTCTCCTGTTGTTTTATTATACACTTCCTCTTTCCACAATAGTAAAGCCATATTTCTTTTTTTGAATGGAGGAGGTGTCAATAGCACGGACCACTAATTCTCTACCCACTTGATCAATCGGCAAATCAATCGTAGATAACCCTAAAGCTCTAGCAATAGGATGATTATCTAGCCCAAGAATAGCTAAATCTTGCGGCACTCGAATCCCTTGTTTTTTACATTCCATCCATATGCCCGCTGCTACTTGATCACTCGCTACTAAGAAAGCGGACGGTTTCTGTCTCAAGTGCTTATATTGATGAACAACACGCTCTCCATCCTCCATCGTTAAACATTGTACAAATGCCCAGTTAGCATTTATTGGTTCATTTATCGATTGAAGAGCAGTTTCATAAGCCTCCAAGCGAAGCATGCTATTGGGACTTGAAGGGCGTGCAATACAATAGCCGATTCGCCGGTGTCCCTTTTCTATTAAATAGTTCATTCCTGCTAAAAACGATTCGTAATGATCAATGGAAACTGTTGACATCTCACCGCCTTCGCTGTCTTCACACAAAACAATCGCACCATACGCTGTATAAGATCGAACTTGTTCATAAGGTAAGGCACGAGAAGTAATGATGACACCATCAATTTGCTTATGCTTTAACATCTCTAATGCTTCTAATTCTTTATCTCGATCATACGATGTTTGAAACAACACAAGGGTGTATCCTTCTTCTAACGCTTTTATTGAAATACCGTGAAGTAATTGCGAAAAATACGGGTGATTAATAAACGGTACAACGACACCAAGAAGCATTGTCCTTCCTTTAGACAAATTAATCGCATTACTATTTTGATGGTAATTCAACGCCTGAACAGCTTCCATTACCGCATTTCGCTTCTCCGCTTTCACGTAAGGATGTCCATTCAATACACGTGATACAGTCGTTACCGAAACATTCGCATATCGGGCTACATCTTTTATATTCGTCACTCTACCACCCTCTTCAGTAAAAGTTTTATCATTCACCCTTGCTCTGAAACGCGTTTCATAAAATATAGTAAAGGTACAAATAAAAAGGAAGGAAGTGATACGATGTTCACTGGCTTTATCGTAATCTTTCTATTATGTACAATTGAATGGCTTGGCATATATTGGGCAACGAACTTATCCGATGAATCGACAGAACTAGAGCGTTACGAAGAATGGTTTTATCATGATTAATTCAAACAAAAAACTGGACGCAACAGCCATCCAGTTTCTAGTTTGTTATTGCACAATATTCATCCCTTGCTGATGGTTATGACGATCTTTCACAAATACTAAACCAAGTTCGTAATAGTCATCTTCATACATCGCACTTTGGGTAAAACGAATTTCCCCATTTTGATCACGGACGGTTATTTTGCAAAAGGCACGATTTGTTTGCATTGCTTGATGAAATTCTTCCTCATTCGTTACAGGAATATTGTTGACTTGTTCGATTTGCTCACCGACAAGTAATCCCATTTTATCAGCGGTCGAATACGGTATCACACCAAGGACAGGAATTCCATCGGGTTTAAGTGTAAAATAAGGGTTTCGTCCACTATCTTGCCATTTCACAGCAAAGCTACTTCCCATTCGACCAATTAGCGCGAGCACTACTGCGGAAACAGACAGAATTGGCATATATAAACCACCAATACTTAACCCAATTACACTTATCGCTAATAACAAAACGTAGTTCCCTAACTGATTAGTCGCCTGTTGCGGTGGCATTCCTTTAACGACTAACTCATAGCCGAAGACGAATGGTACAAGCATAAGCCCAAACGATTGATCATGAATAGAAAATAGCGGCCACCATGGAGCGAACGATTCAATTGCTCCTCCAGGAATCAAGACAAACGCTGGCATAATCGCAAGCTTCCTTGCCATATGCTGTCCTACTACTTTTCCCCGACCACTAGAGGTATATTGTGGAAACGACTCATTCGCATAATGACGCTTTAATAAAATAGCCTCCACAAACAAAAGCAATCCTATCATAATTGGCAAAAAGCCCATGCTCGTTTGCGCCAATCCGTTGTACCAATCTGCTGGAAGAAACGACCAACGTTCTATCGGCATGAACGTCATAATGAAAAACGTTGCACTTAACGTATAGCCAGCTGAAAGCCACGTCAATCTAGCGGTTATGGACAAAAGCACAATAACAATCGTCCATAGAAGAACCAGTCCGTATGGCATGACTACCCCCGCGCCAACCATAAGCAACGATAGCAAACATCCGAATAAGAGACTTACCACCCACGTTCCTCTCCATTCAGAGAACACGTGGAATATTTTCATCCCGAAATTGGCCCGTTCTTTTTTGATTCGCAGTATCGAAGCAAAAAGAGTTAAACCAATAACCCAATATAATAATGGATGAAGAAACAACCGGCCAATCCCTTTAGCTAATTCTAGCAACCATAATTCTATCATGCATGTCCCTCCACTATCCGATCACTGTCTAGCTATGTTTTTAAAAAAGTATATATGTTGATTGTACGTCAACTCTTTCCTAATGAAAATAGCTAAACAAGAAAAAAATCACAGCAAGGTAACTGTATAAAGAAACCCGCAGCATACACTGCGGGTTTCTTCCTCTTGTTGTTATTCCGATTCAAATAATACTTCTAACGCTTTTTTCATTTGCGTGTCATCTTCTTTATTTCGTACCTTGTCGATGATAGCTTCTTGAATGTTTTTCCCTGTTTCTTTATCGACTTCGCCTGTAACAGGTAAATCGTTATCTTGCTGAAGTTGTTTTACTGCAGCTTCTGTTTGTTTCGAATAGTATCCGTCTGTTCGACCTGGATCGTAACCTAATCCTTCTAACATCGTTTGAAGGTTAGCGATTTTGTCATCGGTTTGATCATATGTTAACGGTTTATCGATTTGGATAGGGTTCGTATAATAATAATCTGGTAATTTGACTTCTTTAGTTGGCTCAATTCCTTTTTCGTGAATCCAGTTTCCTTCCGGTGTTAACCATTTGAAGATAGTTAGTTTCAAGTTGCTCCCATCTCCCATTGGAATCGCTTGTTGAACTGTCCCTTTTCCGAACGTTTTTGTACCAATAAGCTCATAACCACCAGCTTCGTGCATCGCTCCTGCTAGAATTTCTGAAGCAGAAGCACTTCCCTCATCTATTAATACAGTAATCGGATAGCTCTTAGGTTTAGATAAATTGGAGAAATACCGTTCTTTTTCCCCGTTACTGTCCTCAATTTGTACATAAGGAGTGTCCTTGGTGATGAGTAAAGACAGAATATCTTGAGCTGCCGGAAATAAGCCTCCAGGATTTCCACGTACATCTATGACGAGCCCTTCTATGTTTTGTTTTTCTAACTTTTCTAGCTGCTGTTCAAAATCGGCAGCCGTATTTTCAGAGAAAGAAGTTATTTCAATAATCCCTGCTTTTTGGCCGTCAACCATTTGGACATCGGAGTACACCGTTTCTATCGGAATGGTATCACGCTTCACATCGACAGTAAGCGCTTCTTCTACACCTGGCCTTTTAATTTCCAGTGTTACCGTTGTACCCTTCTCCCCTCTAATTTTCAAAACAGCTTCATATAAATCTAAGCCGTCTATGCTTTCCCCATCTACGCTTAAAATTTGGTCATTCGGTTTCAAGCCTGCCTCTTCAGCTGGAGATCCTTTAAACGGTGAAACAATCGTTACGTTTCCATCTCTCATACTAACTTCTGTACCAATTCCTTCAAAAGAGGAAGAAATCGTATTATTGAATTGCTCCATCGTCTCTTGATCCATATATGTACTGTATGGATCATCCAACGTAGCAAGCATTCCTTGGATGGCACCTTCCACTAACTGATTTGATTCAACTTCTGTTACATACTTTTCTTGAATAAGATTATAAGCTTTCGTCACTTTCATTAGCTCATCGGCTTTCCCTTGATTCACCCCGTCTAGAATCGCCCCAACAGATGCTTGACTACTATCATCAAGTACATTGTCTTGATCTAGTGCTTGTCCGTTGTCAGACTGCACCATTTCCATCCCAACATAAGACACTACTCCTCCAAGCACCATTGCGAGTATGAAAAAGGCAACCAAGTACCGCTTCTTCATGTTCATACACTTCACCTCAAATCAACTTTATTCTCCCCATCGTTGCAAGAAAGAACATCACACCGTATGGCGATGCCTCTGTAATACTTTATGTTGTTCACCTAATCATCATGCTGTAAAACGGATAATACTTCTATTCGTTATTTTACACTATTTGCACTCCATTAGAAAAGTCAGAGTTAGTGGAGCATACTTTCCGATAAGAATTAGGAAAAGGATCTCTTAGTATATTCATATAATATACCTTTCATTTATTTTATCCTAGTAAGCCTTTCTTATTATTTAAAAATCTTTTTTGAAAACGCAACAAATGATAACAGTTTTCATTGACAGTGATATTGATAATTGTTATCATTTGTCTTGGGTAAATAATAACGGTAAACAAAAGGAGGACTTACGACATTGCATTTATGCTCATTTACGTTATGATAAATATACAGTTAATGTGAAAACCAACAGTTAGGAAGAGTAGTATTATATGAGACTATTTGCATTGGGAAGCTCCCTTATCATTTTATCAATTGTCTCTTTATTTATTGGGGTATCAGATGTATCACCGCTCGATATTTTCCATTTAAGTGAAGAGCAAGTACAAATTATTATGGTTAGTAGATTTCCGAGATTAATAAGTATATTAATTGCCGGAATGAGCATGAGTATTATCGGACTAATTATGCAGCAGTTAAGCCGAAACAAATTTGTATCCCCTACTACTGCAGGAACAATGAGCTCGGCGCAGTTCGGGATATTAATTGCCATGATTGTGTTTCCAGCAGCCGGTATGTTATCAAAAATGACGGTAGCATTCTTGTTCGCTTTGTTGGGTACGTTTATTTTCATGCAATTGTTGAACAGAATTAAATTCAGGGATGCAATATTCATTCCGTTAGTCGGTTTAATGTTCGGCAATATTGTAAGCTCTTTAACGACGTTCTTCTCGTACAAATATGACTTGATTCAAAGTATTGGTGCTTGGTTGCACGGTGATTTCTCCATGATTGTAAAGGGGAGATACGAGTTGTTATATCTAAGTATTCCAGCTTTGATCATTGCCTACATATTCGCACACCGCTTCACCATAGCAGGAATGGGAGAAGACTTCGCAACGAACTTAGGGCTGCATTATAAATCTGTTGTTAATATCGGATTAACGATTGTTGCATTTGTGTCCGCCGTCGTCGTGCTTACTGTCGGTTCATTACCCTTTCTTGGTTTAATAATCCCGAATATTGTAACGATGTACCAAGGTGATAATCTAAAAAGTAGCTTACTCCATACCGCTTTATTAGGTTCCTTATTTGTCCTTATTTGTGATATGTTAGGGCGGATCATTATTTATCCGTATGAAATATCAATTGGATTAATGGTCGGAGTTATTGGAAGCGGAATTTTCCTTTACTTACTTTTAAGGAGAAGAGCACATGAGTCATAAGAAGAAGATTATCATATTAGCCGTTATCGCCTTTGCATTTATTGGAATGTACCTCTTTATGGGGTTAAACGAGAATTGGGATTATGTATTACCGAACAGAGCGACGAAAGTATTCGCCATTATACTAACAGGTGGTTGTATAGCCTTTTCAACCGTTGTGTTCCAAACGATTACGAATAACCGCATTTTAACACCGAGTTTGATTGGATTGGATTCGCTATATTTACTCATCCAAACCGTAATCGTCTTCCTTTTTGGGGCCAAAACATTAGCCTTAATGGAAAGTGAAACACAGTTTATTCTATCTGTTGGACTCATGGTATTGTTCGCTTACTTCTTATTTATATTTATCTTCAAAAAAGAAGGAAGAAACATTTATTTCTTATTACTGATTGGAATCATATTTGGAACGTTCTTTAATAGCATTGCCTCCTTTATGCAAATGCTTATCGATCCAAATGAGTTTGCTGTCGTACAGGACACCATGTTTGCCAGTTTTAATAATGTTAATGAAGATTTATTTTTCATATCTGTCATTCTTATTATTATGGTTACCCTTTATTTCTTACGGTTTGTCAAATATTTAGATGTTATTTCGTTAGGAAGAGATCATGCACTGAATTTAGGAGTTCCATACGATCAAGTCGTAAAACAATTGTTAATCGTTGTAGCCATATTAGTTTCAGTAGCTACCGCTTTAGTTGGGCCTATTACATTTTTAGGATTACTAGTAGCCAATGTCGCACATGAATTTTTAAAGACGTATCGCCATTCCTATTTAATCACAGGAGCGATATTAATTAGCATTATCGCCTTAGTCGGTGGTCAATTACTAGTAGAGCGTATATTTACTTTCTCCACTACGATTAGTGTGATTATTAACTTTGTTGGCGGCATCTACTTTTTATATCTACTACTTAAGGAGAATCGATCATGGTAGAAGTGAAGAATGTTACAAAATCATACGGAAACAAAATAGTCGTAGATGATGTGTCGCTTACCATTGGAAAAGGAAAAATCACATCCTTTATTGGAGCGAACGGAGCCGGAAAAAGTACATTACTCTCTATGGTTAGCCGCTTAATTTCTCGCGACGATGGTCAAGTAATTCTTAAAGGTACAGACATCATGTCGTATGACCAGAATAAACTTGCCAAAGAACTATCTATTTTAAAACAATCCAACAACGTAAATATCCGGATTACAATTCGTGATTTAGTAAGCTTCGGTCGCTTTCCTTATTCCAAAGGAAGACTTTCGAAAGAGGATTGGGAGTTCGTAGATGAAGCGATTCACTATATGGAATTAGAAGACTTACAAGATAAATTCATTGATGAGCTAAGTGGTGGTCAATTACAACGGGCATATATTGCGATGGTCATTGCTCAAAATACAGAGTACATTTTATTAGACGAACCATTAAACAATTTAGATATGAAACACTCCGTACAAATAATGAAATCATTAAGAAGAATGGTTGATGAATTAGGAAAAACAATCGTCATCGTCATTCACGACATTAATTTCGCTTCCTGTTATTCTGATTACATTGTCGCATTAAAAGACGGCAAAGTGTTAAAAGAAGGAGCTACAGAAGAAATTATTCGTCCCGACGTACTAAAGGATATATACGGAATGGATATCCCCATCCAAACAATAGATGGCAAAAAAATTTGCATCTATTTCTCATAATTTGATAAAGGAGAGTATACATTATGAAAAATAAATTAATGCTAATGTTTATCATTTCATTACTAACCCTTGCTCTTGCAGCTTGTGGATCCTCAAATGAAGAAGGTTCATCAGAAGATAAATCAAACGCATCAGATAGCGAAAAAACACAAGAAGAAGCTACAGAAGAAATTACGGTTAAGCATGAACTTGGTGAAACTACAGTTAAGAAAAATCCTGAAAATGTTGTTGTATTCGATTATGGTGCATTAGACACGTTAGATCAACTAGGTGTGGACGTTGCAGGTGTTGCTCAAAGCTCGAACATCCCAGATTACCTTTCTGAATACAAGGATGAAGAAAAATACGAAAACGCAGGCGGACTAAAAGAACCAGATTTCGAGAAAATCCACTCCATGGAACCTGAAATAATTCTAATTTCTGGCCGCCAAGGAAGTCATTATGAGAAATTAAGTGAAATTGCACCAACTATTTACGTAGGTGTGGACTCCGAAAACTATATAGAATCTTTCAAAAAGAACGTAACGGTACTTGGTGAAATCTTCGGTAAAGAAAAAGAAGCAAAACAAGAACTTGAGACAATCCAAACATCCATTGATGAATTAAATAAAACGACATCTGAAAGCGATGAAAAAGGTTTAGTTATTTTATCCACAGGTGGGAAAGTAACAGCTTATGGTCCTGGCTCCCGTTTCGGTATGATTCATGATGAATTCGGCGTAAAAGCGGCACGTGATGACATTGAAAAAGCTGGACACGGTATGAGTATTTCCTTTGAATTCATCTCTGAAACAGATCCAGATTACTTATTCGTTATCGACCGTGACGCTGCTATCGACGGCGAAACGGTAGCAAGTGAAGTATTAAACAATGATCTAGTAAACGGAACAAAAGCTGCCAAAAACGACAACATCGTTTACCTAGATCCAGCCGTATGGTACTTATCTGGTGGCGGTTTACAATCTGTTAGCATGATGGTAGAAGAACTGCAACAAGGTATTCAATAATTGTATAGAGGACAGACTCACTTTAATATAGTGAGTCTGTTTTTTTATCTTATCGTAAAGAGAGGGCAGATTTAAGGCGATATTATGTCTTCAATATGCGGTTCTTTGATGGGGGAAATATTTATTGATGAAGCTCCAACCCTCTAATAACGATTTGGGCAAAGAAGCTGTAGATGCGCTTGTGGATAAGATAACGAAACATAAGAAAAATCTTGTTGTCATTTTAGCAGGATATAAAAAAATGTAAGTTAATTAATAGTAATCCAGAACTTTCTTCTTGCCTTTAGTAATGGTGATTTACCACAACCATTGGAACGAATAATCGTCGTTACTTGTTTATCTGGTATTTTAATTGTTATCTGTTATGTGGCTCTCATTAAAGAACCACCAACCGTTTAAGCAATTGCTTAAACAGTTGGTGGTTGAAGTCTGCTATTAAAAGTTGACATATTTAGCAGGGTTTACAGCGTTACTTTTAGCTCCATTCCAAGGGCCGACGTGCAATTCAAAATGCAAGTGTACTCCTGTGGAATAACCTGTGCTACCCATTACACCTAAAGGTTGTCCTGCTTTTACAGTTTGTCCAGTCGAAACGGAGCGGCTAGACATATGAGCGTATACTGTTGTGTATGATGTGCCACCCATATAGTGTGTCATATATACAACATTCCCGTAACTTGAGGAGTATTCAGAGCGAATAACTGTACCATCTGCTGCTGCACGAATGGTAGAAGATCCTCCACGGCCAATATCAATTCCAGGGTGCGTCGTTCCCCATCTTGGTCCAAATCCTGATGTCACAGGACCGTCTGCTGGACGTATAAATCCTTTTGAATTTGCCGCTGGTGGTGCTGTAATTGTATTGCTAGAGCTACTATTTGAACTATTACTAGAACTATTACTAGAACTATTACTAGAGCTATCATTTGAGTCACTAGACTTATTTGCTTGTTGTCGTTCTTTTTCACGTTGAGCTGCTAATTGTTTCTGTTTGTCTTCTTCTGCTTGTTTCGCTTCTTTAGCTCTTTGAATTTCTTTTTGCATTGCTTCTTGTTGTTGTCGTAATATTTCCTGCTCTTCTTCTAAGCTCATTTTATGTTTTTCTAATTTATCTTCTTTCTTTTCAAGTTCATTCATTAATTTGTCTTTCTTTTCTCGTTGACTGTCTAATGTTTGTTTTAACGATTCAAATTCTGCTTTTTGGCTTTCTAAGTTTTTCTTCTCTTTCTCTAACTCTTTCTTCTTAGCTTCTACTTCTTTTTTCTTTTCTTCTAATTCTTTCTTTTCTTCTTCTTGTTTTTCCATAATAGCTTTATCTTGGTCCATGATGGTGTTTACAGCTGAAGCGCGGTCAACAAAATCCCCAAAGCTCTGCGCTCCCATTAGAACTTCCATGTATTGCACGTTACCACCAGTTTGTTGAATGGTGCGAAGTCGCTCTTGTAACAATTTATCACGTTTTTTGATACGTTCTTTTAAATCTTTAATTTCTTTTTTCAGTTGCTTAATTTCTTTTTCATTTTTTTCTATTTTTTGTTTCGTTGTATTGATTTCTTCTGTTTTTGTTTCAATTTTAGCTTTTGTATCGGACAGTTTAGTGTCTATCTCTTGAATTTCACTATCAATTTTATTTTGTTCTTGTCTGTTCTTCTTCAGTTTCGTCTGAGTTTTTTGTTTATCTTGCTCAACGTTACTTTCTTTTCCGCTGATTGATGATTTTTTTTGCTCTAATTCGTTAATTTCTTTATTCAAATCGTTAATACTCTCTGCTGAAATCGTGCTAATTGGTGCAGTAAACGTTAATACGCATGCTATGGACGTTGTTAGCACTATACCTTTTATTTTTTTCATAGAATGGTTCTCCTCCTAGATACATCGTTTATACTTTCAGGAATTTACGGACACTCATCAGACTTCCCCACACTCCGATAAAAGCACCAATTGCAAGCATAATTAAAGACACTTGCCATACTAACGGATTAAAAGGAATTAATTCTATAAAGGAGACTTGAATCTTGTCTCGTAAGTTATTATATAAGTAGTGATACCCTGTGGCGACCACTGCGATTGGAAGTAAAGACCCTAATACTCCAAGTAATATGCCTTCTATGAAGAACGGCCAACGAATAAAACCATTTGTCGCGCCTACTAACTTCATAATTCCAATCTCTTTGCTTCGTGCCATAATGGTAAGTTTAATCGTATTCGAAATTAAGAAAATTGCTGTAAATACTAAAGCTGCTATTAAAGCTATCCCTATGTATCGAACATACTTCGTTAACCCAAATAATCGTTCTACTACACCTTCCCCATAGTGAACTTTCTCTACATAATCATACTCTGCTACTTCATCTGCCACAGTAAAAGTATCAAGTGGGTCTGAAGTTTTTAAAATAAACGCATCGCTTAAAGGGTTATTATCTTCGTTGTACATTTCCCATACTTGTCCTTCTTCTCCCATGCTGCTTTTCAATTCCTCTAATTCTTGTTCTTTAGAGGAAAAAGTAACTGTTTCTACTGCGGAAATATCATTTAATTTAGACTCTAATTTATCTAAATCTTTCTTTTCAGCTGTACGATCTGCGTAAACTTTAATTTCTACATCTTCTTCTACATTGTTCGCCATTTCATTAACATTCAACATTAATGCGAGAAAAACACCAACAAGCAATAACGTCGTCGTTACCGCTCCAACCGATGCGACTGTCATCCACCCGTTACGGTATATATTCTTGCTTCCTTCACGCAAGTGCCTACGCATTGTACTAAATTTCATAGCCGTATTCACCCCTGCTTTCATCACGGACGATTCGACCATTTTCCACAGCAATAACACGTTTTTTTATCGTGTTTACAATTTCTTTACTGTGTGTAGCCATAATAACCGTTGTACCATTAGCATTTATCTCTTCAAAAATACTCATAATATCCCACGATGTTTCGGGATCTAAGTTTCCTGTCGGCTCATCGGCAATCATTAAAGTCGGATTATTTACAATCGCTCGAGCAATGGAGACGCGTTGTTGCTCTCCGCCGGATAACTCATCAGGAATTTGACGTGCTTTATTTTTCAATTTTACTAAATCAAGTACTTCCATTACACGTTGTTTAACGTTATTTGGATCCTCTTCTATTACTTCTAATGCAAATGCAACGTTTTCATAGACTGTTAATTTCGGTAACAATTTAAAATCTTGATAGACCACTCCTATATTTCTACGTAAATATGGGACGTGCCGTTCTTTTAATGTATTTAAATCCGTTCCATTAATCGTAATCTGGCCCTCTGTATGTTTTTCTTCCCGGTACATCAAACCTGTTAAAGTGGATTTACCAGCACCGCTTGGACCTACTATGTACACAAATTCACCTGGCTTAATCGACAAATTGACTCCATCCAAAGCCATAACCCCATTAGGATATGTCTTGTGGACATCTTTCATTTCTATCATTTTACTAACCACCTGTACTCAAATGTTGTTCATCTATGGTGTTAACGTCTAGATTGTATGGTAAAAGACAATTTACGACTTCTTTTTCCTTTGTTTATTATAACATCTAAATGACACGATTTATGAGATAAAATTATTACATTTACATTTCAAATTTTACATGATTGATATAATGCAACCATTGTTTATAAAAAAGGGCAACAGAAAAAAGCCTAGACGGAATTTTAACCGTTTCTAGGCTTTTTGCGGATTATTTCTTCTCAGCTAACCATGAAGCTACTGTAGCTGCATCATCACCAGATAGCAACCCTGGTGGCATCGTTCCTTTACCATTTTCGATAATGTCTTTAATTTCTGCTTGGTCATAAGTTGCACCAATAGTTTCTAGGCTAGGTGCGGATACGCCTGCAAGGTCTGCACCGTGACAACTTGCACAATTTTGCTTGTACAACTCTTCACCTGCTGCAGTTTCTGTCGTGCCACTTTCTTCACCAGAGTCCGTAGAAGTACTTTCACCTTCGTCACCGCCACCGCCACAAGCACTTAATACTAGCGCAGTACCGAAAAGGAATGCTAATAAGGATTTCTTCATTATTGTCCCCCCCCTAACAATAGTTGACGATGGAAAATCCATCAAATTCATTATATCCCATTTAAACGGTTTTAAAACCCTCTCCAATAAATTCCACAGCATCCATAACTAATATAAATGCTGTTGTATCAACCTTTTTCACTAATTGTGTCAATTTATTGAACTCACTTTTGTCGCGCAACAACCATCATCATTTGCCGATTTTGATTCGTATAACCACCAGTACCATGAAAGATAGCGCAGTAAACACAAAATGTAAATAATCCAAAAGCAGTTCATTAATGGAATTAAAAATGTAGATGCAAGGTTTGGCGGTCCGGTACGTGGCTCTGAGTCCTTTGTCGATGTGCATGAAAAAAGAAACCGCTCATCTTATAGGATGAGCAGCTTCTTTTTAGTCGACTTGGGAGCGTAAGTATGTTTCGATGAATGGTTGAATGTCACCGTCCATCACTGCTTGTACGTTTCCGTTTTCTTTATTCGTGCGGTGGTCTTTTACCATGGAATATGGGTGGAAGACGTAGGAACGGATTTGACTTCCCCAGCCGATTTCTTTTTGTTCGCCACGGATTTCATCTAATTCTTGTTGTTGGCGTTCAATTTCTTTTTGATATAGTTTGGCTTTCATCATTTTCATTGCTTGTTCACGGTTTTTGATTTGTGAGCGTTCAGATTGGCATGTCACGACAACTCCAGTTGGTTCATGAGTAATACGGACTGCAGAATCAGTTGTATTAACATGCTGACCTCCTGCCCCACTAGCTCGATACGTATCAATTTTCAAATCTTCTGTACGGATCTCGATTTCGATTTCTTCATTGAATTCGGGCATAACGTCACATGATGCAAAAGAAGTGTGACGGCGACCAGAGGAATCAAATGGAGAAATTCTCACAAGACGATGTACACCTTTTTCCGCTTTTAAATAGCCATAGGCGTTGTGACCTTTAATGTTTAGCGTAACGGATTTCACACCGGCTTCATCGCCTGGTAAGTAATCCATCGTCTCTACTTTAAAGCCGCGACTTTCCCCCCAGCGGGTGTACATGCGAAGTAGCATGCTCGCCCAGTCTTGTGATTCTGTGCCACCAGCGCCAGGGTGCAACTCTAATATGGCATTGTTCTTATCATACGGTTCGCTTAAGAGCATTTGTAATTCAAACGTTTGGATATCTTGACTTAACTGCTGTATTTCCTCGCTTAATTCTGCATGGAGTTCTTCATCTTCTTCTTCTTTCACTAACTCGTAGGACACTTCTAAGTTTTCGAGCGTTTCCTCTAAGCGTTCAAGCGTGTGAACAAGCTCCTTTAATCCGTTTACTTCATTAATTACGGTTTGCGCAGCATTTTGATCATCCCAAAAAGCAGGGTCTGTCATGTGCTCCTCTAATTCTTGGATACGTGCTTTTTTCGTATCTAAGTCAAAGAGACCCCCTAAAGTCCGCTAATTGCTTAGCCATTTTATCCATTTCTTGCTTAATATCTACTAATTCCATCGTTTATTCACCTCATAGATAGAACACTCTCCTCGCTTAAGGAGAGTGTTTGCTATTTATTGTTTCAGTAAGCAGCACTGTTTATATTTCTTGCCACTTCCACACGGACATGGTTCATTACGTCCTGTTGTTTCTGTCTTCTTAATTGGTTTGCGCTTCTTCTCTTTCTTCGTACTGTCCTCACCTGATACAGCTGTTGCACCTTTAGCAACTTCTTGTCTCTGAAGATTTTCGCGAATTTGTGCTTTCATGACATATTTAGACACTTCGTCTTCAATCGTCGCAATCATATTCTCAAACATGGCAAAACCTTCGAATTGATATTCACGTAATGGATCGTTTTGACCGTAAGCACGCAGGTGAATACCTTGGCGAAGCTGGTCCATTTGATCAATATGATCCATCCATTTTGTATCAACGATGCGTAGTACAATTACTTTCTCAAATTCACGCATTTGCTCGGAAGTAAGCTCTAGCTCTTTAGCATCATAACGTTCTTTGACTTTGACAAGGATAAGCTCCTTCATCTCTTCTGGCTCTTTTCCTTTTAAGTCAGAAACATCAACATCGCCTTCTTCTAGCATGGAACCTTTCAAATACTCTACAAGCGCTTGTAAATCCCAATTATCTTCCTCTTCATCACTCGAATAAACGTCTACTTGACGGTTAATCGTCGATTTCATCATACCCTCTATGATTCCACGGAGGTTATCTGATTCTAGCACTTCGTTTCGTTGTTTATAGATGACTTCACGCTGCTGGCGCAATACATCATCATAAGCAAGAAGCGTTTTACGGGCATCGAAGTTGTTTCCTTCCACGCGGCGCTGGGCGGATTCAACAGCTTTCGAGACCATCTTACTTTCAATCGGCTGGCTATCATCCATTCCGAGACGATCCATCATATTACTCATATTTTCTGATCCAAAGCGGCGCATCAATTCATCCTGCATAGAAAGATAGAACTGAGATACACCAGGATCACCTTGACGTCCGGCACGACCACGTAGCTGATTATCAATACGGCGAGATTCGTGGCGCTCAGTACCGATAACAGCCAAACCGCCTAGCTCTTTTACCCCTTCGCCTAATTTAATATCAGTACCACGTCCGGCCATGTTCGTCGCAATCGTTATCGCACCTTTTTGACCAGCTTCTAGTATAATTTCAGCCTCACGGAAGTGATTTTTTGCGTTTAACACGTTGTGCGGCACACGAGCTTTCTTTAAGTATTGGGAAATAAGTTCAGAAGTTTCTACTGCTACCGTACCAACGAGCACCGGCTGTCCTTTTTCGTGACGTTCCTTTATATCTTCCACAACAGCTTTAAATTTCGCATCCATCGTTTTATAAATATAGTCAGCTTTATCATCACGTTCAATTGGCTTGTTTGTTGGAATCACGATAACGTCCATAGCATAAATATTACGGAACTCTTCTTCTTCTGTTTTCGCTGTACCTGTCATACCAGAGAGCTTCTCATACATACGGAAATAGTTCTGAAACGTAATCGTAGCCAGCGTCTGACTTTCATTACGAATTTGCAAACCTTCCTTCGCTTCAATCGCCTGGTGCAAGCCATCACTATAGCTACGCCCCTTCATGAGACGACCAGTAAATTGGTCTACTATAACTACTTCTCCTTCTTCGACAACGTAATCCTTGTCACGAATCATCGACGTATGTGCTTTCAACGCTTGATTAATATGGTGTGTTAACGCAACATTGGATAAGTCAAAAAGGTTCTCAATAGCAAAGAATGATTCTGCTTTGTTGATTCCTTCTTCTGTAAGCTGAACACCCTTCGTTTTCTCATCATAAGAGTAATCCTTTTCCTCTTGAAGTGATCGAACGAATTTATCTGCGTTGTGGTACATGTTAGCAGATTTACGGGCAGATCCAGAAATAATAAGTGGTGTACGCGCCTCGTCAATTAAAACGGAGTCCACCTCATCAATGATGGCAAAATGCAACGGACGCTGTACCTTTTGCTCTTTGTATAGCACCATATTGTCACGTAAATAATCAAAACCGAATTCATTGTTCGTTCCATACGTAATATCTGCTTGATAGGCAGCACGCTTCTCTTCTTTAGAAAGACCATTTTGATTCAAACCAACTGTTAAGCCGAGAAAATCATATAGCTTGCCCATTTCCTCCGCATCACGACTAGCAAGATAATCGTTCACCGTGATAATGTGAACCCCTTTACCAGTTATAGCATTCAAATAAGCAGGCATGGTGGAGGCTAACGTTTTACCTTCCCCTGTCTTCATCTCTGCAATATTCCCGCCATGAAGTGCAATCGCCCCGCTCAATTGAACAGGGTATGGACGTAAGCCTAATACACGCTTAGAACCTTCACGAACGACCGCATACGCTTCGGCCATCATATCATCCAGCTGTTCTCCTTGTTGATAACGTTGTTTAAATTCTTCTGTCTTCGCTGTCAGTTGCTCATCTGATAACGATTCAAATTGACTTTCGAAACCTTCAATTTCATCTACAATTTTATCTATTTTCTTCAATTCACGAGAGTTCTCATCCCCGAATATTTTTTTAAACAAAGCACGCATGTATAACGCTCCTCTATGGATTAAAAATGCACCGTTTTTATTGATTTGTCCATTGTTTATCATAACACTAGTAGAAGGAAGATGACAACTAACAACCGCACCTAAAAGCCTATGACGAAAAGAGTAGCCCGGGGATGAGCCACTCTTTTCACATGCGGAATGTTACGAGGTAAATAGAAGGAAAACGAGGAATCACTTCGGAGAGAACTAACAAATAAAGGAGTTAGAGATTTGACGCTTCCTTTCTTGTTCTAACGTAATGATGCGCTCATGATTGTTCGCGACAAATTGAATCAATTGAGACAATACTTCCTCTTGCTTTTCTAGCTTTTTCATCACTTCATGACAACAATCGCACATAGTCAACGCCTCCTTTCCAACTACTTTAGTTATATCACCTAAATCCATGCAGAGCGAATCGTCGAATGATTACATTTCCAATTAAACTTCAGCACGGAATTATATTTTTCTTTAGAAAAAACGTAAAATAATACAGCAAATTAGGCCAATTATGCAAAATTGATGTTTCACCAAAGAAAAAAAAGAGACCCTTAAAGGATCTCTTCTCTCTTGTTTCATTAGTTAGGTTCAATTAAACCGTAGCGCCCATCTCGACGACGATACACTACGTTTGTCGTATCTGTTTCCATATTTCTAAAGACGAAGAAGCTATGGCCTAGCATATCCATTTGTAGAATCGCCTCTTCAGAATCCATCGGCTTTAAATCAAATCGTTTGTTACGAACAATCTCTACTTCATCTGGATGATCAGATCCTTCTGTACCATCGCCTTCCATTTGTGCGAATACGTACTTAGCTGCATGATCTTGGCGGAATTTACGATTCACTTTCGTTTTATGTTTACGAATTTGTCGCTCAAGCTTGTCAATAACAAGATCAATTGCTGCATATAAGTCAAGATGTTGCTCCTCGGCACGTAGCAACAAATTCTTCATTGGAATCGTAACCTCAATTTTCTGCTCATCATTATAGACACTTAAATTAACATGTACGTCTGATGAAGGCTCCTCCTCAAAGTAACGGTTTAGCTTACCTATCTTCTTCTCTACATATTCCCTTAAAGCAGCCGTTACCTCAATATTTTCACCACGTATGTTGTATTTCATAAAAGTGTCCTCCTTTCATCCTTATGTATTCTTATTCTACCACAACCTTTGACACCATTCTACAAATTATCTGATTTTTCACTCTTATAAATGCCGCTATTGTAGGTAGAATGAATAAGGATGTATTATATAGAAAATGTACCCCGCATTTACATAAACGAAACATAATGTTTACATAAAATTTAAAGTACTTTTTCTTACTTCTATTGTACACCTAATATATGACTCATATAGCATCTTATGCTTTACATTTTTGTGAAATTATTTTTTCTAAATGCTTTAAACGATATGATCACATGTTTTTACACCTGTTAAAAGATGAAACTGATTTTAGTCAACCATTCTTAGAATATTTTAATCGGTCGCCCCAGAAATATTTTCTTTCATTAAAACTTCCGCTAATTTAAAATCTATTAACGTATCAATATCTAATGAAGACTCTTCACTCATAATATATGGATACGTTTGATTAGTATAATAACTATATTTTTCTTTCAATAAACTATAATTAAAAATATAAATTGCCCCATTTGGAATATATGTCACGTTATATTCCTGCCTATTAAGCCCGTTATCACTAGTAAAATAATCTTCAATTATCCCATTATCGGCTATCCTTTTATACCATTGAGGTGGATGCTCTGATTTTACGACCGAAATAACAGAATCTGCTTTGTTTTTATAAAATATTTCAATTGCTTTATCTATATCTAAACTACTTCTAAAGGGGGAGGTTGGCTGTAGTACAACAAATTCTTCTATTAAGTTGTTTCTGTCGTTCAGTTGTTGATTGATCGTTTCAATCGTATATATATATGAATCTATAGCTTTAGCGTTATCTGAAGCTAGATGGGCTGGTCTCATAAAAGGGACTTCCGCTCCAAATGACTGGGCTATCTCAGCAATTTCTTGATCATCCGTAGAGACGATAACCTTGCTAATATGATTGGATTTTTGAGCAGCTTTAATCGCATAGTAGATTAACGGTTTCCCTGCTAAATCTTTAATATTTTTCCTCGGAACCCCTTTTGATCCACCTCTTGCTGGAATAATCGCTAACATACTTAAGCCTCCTTTACGTAGTTATTCTAAATAGTTCCAATCCAAAATTGTATCTGCAAGTAAGTCTTTATTTAATTTCCTTCCAACAACGTAAATTTCCTCATCAGGACTAATATGGGTTCCTGGTCGCTTAAAAGTAATAGCCTCTTCTGTAATTCGTTCCCCTGCTTTCATATCTCTAGTAAGTACAATACTTCTTCTAAATTTTAATTTTTTCGCTTCTTCCGCTTTCGAAACGGTTCTATTATAGTTCCCTAAGGATTGGCTCACTATCTCACTCTGAGTGACAATATATTTCATTTCTTCTGGATTGGCTGATACTTCATGATCCCAACCAGGTAAATCTTTATCTGTAGTAAAATGCTTTTCAATGATAGTAGCACCTAACGCGACGGATGCTATCGGTACAGAAGTTCCAATTGTATGATCTGAGAATCCAACTGGATACTGTGGGAATGTATTTTGCAATAGTGTAATATTGTTTAAATGGATATCTTGTGATTCTGGTGGATAAATGGAAACACAATGTAGTAGGACAATTTGGTTATTACCTGCCGCTTCGATGGTTTTAGCTGCTGTTTCAATTTCTGATAAAGTAGACATTCCTGTAGATAAAATGACTGGCTTCCCTTTTTGAGCAATATACTTTAATAACCTTAAATTATTTATGTCCATTGAAGCAACTTTATAAAAAGGTACCTCTAGTTCTTCTAACAAATCAACTTCTTCTTCTGAGAAAGGTGATGAGCAAAATTGAACGCCTTTTTCATCACAATATTCCTTTAAGAGATAATGTTGCTCTGCTCTTAAGTAATATTTCTCAACCATTTCTTCTAATGAGCCAAAATGTTTCTTAGGGGAATCATTATACACTTGATTATTCTCATATTCTTCTCTAGCTATTAATGACGTATTCGTCCAAGATTGAAACTTCACTGCATCCACACCACATTCGGCTGCTTCGTCTATCATTTTTTTTGCTAAATCCATATCACCATTATGATTAGATCCGATTTCAGCAATAATGTATGGTTTACCATAATTCTCAATTTTTTTACCGTTAATCGTTATCATGTAAACTGTCCTCTCCTATCTCTTTCTTGAAGTTGATCATTTGAATATTTCCCCACCAGTACTCCGTGCCAGTATCCATATATTGTTCTATCTTTATGTTTGAGAATTGAACACCACTTTTTAGCCATTGATAGAACTGTAGGTATTCATTAAAGCATTTTCCGCGGTGCTTTAATGAAGCATAATGCTTAATTTTTATATCAATCTCTTTCATTACATTTTCATAAGAAGCATTATTTTCTCCGGCAATATTATGTTCATGGATTCTATAAAAAGTCTTTCCCTCATCCACTCTTTTCCCTTTTAACCCTAAGGCTAATAACACGGAATACATATACCAATCAAACACTGCATTTTGACAATGTTTCCACTTACTTATTTCAGCCTCTTCAATACTATTTAAGTTTATTGCAGAGTTTGAGAGTCCAATATAATTCGACTCAATGATAGCGTTAATACATAGTGTTTGTTCAGGCAGATGACTAAAGAACTTACGAGAAGAATTAATGTAGTAAAGGTTATTATAGAAAAAAGCATAATTTTGGTCATATGCCGCTACGATAGATGAAATGCGATCTTCCGAAAAAGTATCATCAAAATCACCTAATATTAGTAAATCGTAGTTGCGACGTTTTGCTTCTTTTATTAACTCTACCCGAAGCTGATATGGTTGTAAGCCCTCTTCACATTGCCAAATAACAGGATCATTTCTCAACTCATTTGTAATATAGGCCAAATTATTAGTTGATACATTATCATTTAATAGTAATATGTCAAAAGAGTCGTGTGTTTGACAGTTTAATGAATGAATAAAATCTGAAGCGTAGGTAAAAGCCTCTTCATATATAACGGACCCAAAAGCAACTTTCATCGAGGTTCAACCACCTTACACGGGTTTCCATACGCCTTCGCATTATGTTTAATATTATGTATTACGTTACTCGATGCCCCAACGAAAACATCGTTACCAATCGTTTTTCCCTCTATTACAGTAGCACCTATACCAATATGCGTGTTGTGACCAATACATACATTACCTGCTATTGTTCCCCTTGGAGCTATATGAACGAAATCACCAATATGGCAATTATGCTCTATTATGCACCCGGTATTTAAAATAGCATTTTTACCAATACTAACTTCTCTATTAACAATAGCTCCCTTTCCAATATAAGTACCATTTCCTATTGTCGTAAATGAAGCTACAACCGCCGACGGATCCATAATAACAGGGAAAGAAAAGCCATGTGCTTCACATTGCCTAAATAATTTTCTCCTAAGCTCTGTATCACCAATACTCCCCAATGTCATAAAAGCATTGGTAATACCTCTTGAATAAAATGTTTCTAAATCATCATCCGTACCAATAATAGGGTGACCGCCAACTTTGTTCCCTACTTTATCTGCCGTGTCAATAATTCCGGCAATTTCATAAGTACCTATTTTTTCAATAGAATCTATTACACTTATGCAATGACCTCCTCCACCAATTAAAAGAATCTTCTTCATTATTGAACACCTAATTTCTGTAGCATATTATCCATTTCATCGAATTGTCCCATATCTAACCAAGAGTCTTCACTGACAGGATACGTCCCTACCTTAAACCCTTTATCAATACAGATTTCAATTAATTCGGTTATATGAAAAAATTCACCATCTGGTATAAATTCTAACAATTCTGGTTCAACTACATACATACCGGTATTAATTAAATGATTGTATTCAGGCTTTTCTCTAGTTTTCTTGATTAAACCAGAGTCATCAAGATCAACAATACCATATGGAACTTTAAAACTTTTGAGTGATGTAATCATTGTAATTTTATTTTCATTTATCTTATGGTAATTAAGTATATCTGAATAATTTGCATCAATTAAAATATCACAATTACTAACGAAAAAAGAAGGAGAGTATAAAATATTTTGTGTAAATAACC